>NZ_JAJNAG010000018.1 GCF_021010575.1 Limnobaculum eriocheiris
GAACCCATCTTAAACGGTTGACCCGCAAGACTATCTGCTTCTCAAAGTCAGAAGAAATGCACGATAAGATCATCGGATGGTATCTGACGATCAATCATTACCACTAAATCTGCGTCACGACCCTTTTTTCACCACTCAATTGCTAATAATTAAAACATTAATCTGCAATTAATTTCAATAAATATGATTCAGACGACAATTAACATATACTTAAATCATTCAATTTGACTGATAAATTTATTTTTATCTTTAATTTCAATAAGGTGTGGCAAAAATTGATATATTAATTAATTTTGAATTAATTATTGTATTAATGTTAAATAATTACGACTTGAAATTAACGCCAACAACCGTTGGCGTTAATTGATACAAAAAACGAATTAATTAAGATTTTAATGTGTGTGATTGTTTATTTTATCACACCACAAGCCGCTCTCGTACCGCCACCACCCAATGGTTCCGGATGGTCATTGTGATTATCACCACCTGCATGAACCATCAGAGCAAGGCCTTTAACTTGTTCAATGGTTTTCAGGCGAGGAGCCAAAACCGGATAAGTTGCCGTTCCGTCAGCCATCGCATAGATCGCTGGCAAATCACCTAAATGACCATTGGCATAAGGCCCCAGATGCTTACCGGTTTTTTCCGGATCGAAATGCCCTCCTGCCGCTAATGCGGCAACAGATTTACCCTCTTTCATTCCCGGTTCACAACTTCCTTTCTCATGAATATGAAATCCATGAACGCCGGCAGGTAATGACTTCAGGTTAGGGGCAAATAGCAATCCATAATCTGTTTCACTAATCGTTACTGTGCCTACTGATTGTCCGATTCCTTCAGCGGAAACACTATTAACAGGAACTTCAACAGTTGCTGCCTGAATTCCACCAGAAATAACCAGAACGGCTAATGCAGTTAAATAACGTTTCATTGTTTATCCTTTTAATGAATCGCTTATTATCTAAGCCTTTTTATTATGTGCTATCGATGAGGCAATTACAGGGTAAACATCAAACCTGGTGATCGTTATCACGCTATGTTTCATAACTGAATGTGTTTTAACTTATTAACACCCAAAAGAAGCTGGTAATTTAAAACAAAGAAGGCTGTTCCGGCTGGTTATCATCTTGTGCTGCTGCTTTTCGGTTTCTGATTAAACGTCGTTGATGACAAAGCCGTAAAACATCGCGTTTTTCGGTATCGCTTAATGTCATCCACTTAAAGCGTTCATCCCTGCTTCTAAAGCAGCCCAGACAATATCCCCGGCTGTCACTTTGACAAACACCGCGGCATGGCGAAGGGATATCAAAAAATTCCAGTTGCTGTGGCATAGTCAGACTCAGAGTATTACTTAGCAGGCAAAATAATTCGTATTGATAGGTAATAGATTGAACCATGATAAAAAGCAAGGGATTTATTGTATTCAGAAATGACCTGCGTGGTCTTACAAGACATTTCAATACTGGCCGAATCAATCCATTAAACACTTCCACTCAGTCTCAGGTATACTGGGTGGCAGAATATTTTGTCTGAATTTGCCGAGTGAAAGTTTTAACAACCAAGAGGATAACGACATGCGTTTGCTTCATACCATGCTACGAGTTGGTAATTTACAGCGTTCTATTGAGTTCTATACCAAGGTATTAGGTATGCGTTTATTACGCAGTAGCGAAAATACCGAATATAAATACTCGTTAGCATTTGTCGGTTACAGTGATGAAAGTCAGGGCGCAGTTATTGAATTGACTTACAACTGGGGTGTCGAAAGCTATGAAATGGGAACCGCATTCGGTCATATTGCTCTGGGAGTTGATAATGTTGCAGCTACCTGTGAACAAATACGCAAAGCCGGTGGAAATATTACTCGTGAAGCGGGCCCGGTAAAAGGTGGTTCTACGATTATTGCATTCGTCGAAGACCCTGACGGCTATAAAATTGAATTGATCGAAAATAAACAAGCCAGCCAGGCATTAGGTCACTAATTCATATTTTCTTTTCCAATGGTTGAGCATGCTTCGGTATGCTCAATTAGTTATCCTTACTCCCCATTTTATCGTTTTTGATGTTCTGCTCATTCTATTCCTTAGTTTCAGGCTACTACCGATTTAAGATAGCGATTATACCAAGCATCAGATAGTAAAATTTGGCATAATAGACGCTTGAAAATTTTTAAAGAACAGGTAGACATGGCTGGTAATAATACTCAAAACAGTTTAAGCGAGCGTTTTCGCGGGTTTTACCCCGTGGTGATTGATGTAGAAACCGCAGGATTTGACGCAAAAACTAACGCGTTATTAGAAATAGCTGCCTTTACTTTAAAAATGAACGATCAGGGCTGGTTAATGCGTGACCAATCTCTGCATTTTCATATTGAGCCTTTTGAAGGTTCTGTGCTTTCTCCTGATGCTTTAGCTTTCAACGGTATCGATCCAACCAATCCGTTACGCGGGGCCGTCAGTGAACATGATGCATTACATGCTATTTTCAAAATGGTACGTAAAGGCATTAAAGATCAGAACTGTAACCGGGCTATTGTTGTGGCACACAATGCAACATTCGACCACAGTTTCCTGATGGCCGCCGCAGAACGTGCGGGGCTGAAGCGCAACCCTTTTCATCCATTCGCCACCTTTGATACTGCGGCCCTGAGTGGCTTAGTTCTTGGGCAAACCGTACTGGCCAAAGCCTGTATTACCGCGGGGATTGCCTTTGACAGCGCTCAGGCACACTCTGCACTTTATGACACGGAAAGAACCACTGAACTGTTTTGTGAACTGGTTAACCGCTGGAAAAAACTTGGTGGCTGGCCGGTAACGCCGGAGCAGCAAGTAAGAGACTAATTATGATAAAGCCCCGAAAATCGGGGCTTTATATTTTTTACAACAACGTGAATGGCTTATTCAGCGTCCTGAGAACCTGCATTTGCCGCAGTTTCTTTCAGTAATGTCTGTAATTCACCACGCTGATACATTTCCAGAATAATATCACAGCCGCCAATCAGCTCACCGTTCACCCATAGCTGAGGGAACGTTGGCCAGTTAGCATACTTCGGCAATTCGGCGCGGATATCAGGATTTTGCAAAATATCCACATATGCAAAACGCTCGCCACAAGCCGACAGCGCCTGAACTGCCTGAGCACTAAAACCACAACTAGGTAGCTTTGGTGAGCCTTTCATATAGAGTAAAATCGGGTTTTCAGCAATTTGGCGCTGAATCTTTTCTAGTGTTGTCATTGTTTTGCTTCCTCAAGCAGACATTGCGCTCATTGTATGACTATTGTAGCGACTATAGCGGCAGGAAAAAATACCACTTTTTATAGGGTTATAGTATAGCAGACAGAAAACACTCTATGGCGTATAGCCTATAATGCAATTACCTGATTTATTTCACACTTAAAATAACGCCTTAACCACTTTTTTATTTTCCTTCGGTTCCTTTGATGCCAGCTTCTTCATTGATAAAGTGCTTTTCTGGTACCAATCTTTTCCACTTTTTCCCTTTAATAATAAAAAAAAGTTGATAAAATCATAAGTTATAACAAAGTAACAACAGTTTTTTTGCAAATGACTCATGATTCATACAACCCGTTATTAAGGGTTGATGAAATTATGAGCACTATTTTTTCCTTGAGGAGCAATAAAATGCCATTTGAATTACCAGCCCTTCCTTATGCTAAAGACGCCCTGGAACCACACATCTCCGCCGAAACTCTGGAATATCACTACGGTAAACACCACAACACTTACGTTGTTAACCTGAATAACTTAGTAAAAGGCACCGAGTTTGAAGGTAAATCTTTAGAAGAGATCGTTCTGAAATCTTCTGGCGGTATCTTCAATAACGCAGCGCAAGTCTGGAACCATACCTTCTACTGGAACTGTCTGGCACCTAAAGCCGGTGGCGAGCCAACAGGCGCACTGGCCGATGCTATTGCTAAAAACTTTGGTTCTTTCGCGGCATTTAAAGAGCAATTATCTGATTCAGCTGTAAAAAACTTCGGCTCCGGCTGGACCTGGCTGGTGAAAAAGGCTGACGGCAAATTAGCTATCGTTAATACCTCTAACGCAGCTAACCCAATGACCGATGGTGATAAGCCACTGTTAACCGTAGACGTGTGGGAGCACGCTTACTACATTGATTACCGTAATGCCCGTCCTAAATATTTAGAAAATTTCTGGGCGCTGGTTAATTGGGAATTTGTAGCTAAAAATCTGGCATAATTATCTGATTGCATAAAAATGCCGCATATCGTTGCGGCATTTTTTTATCTAAAGTTTCAGTTGTTGTTAATCCACCAGATTGAGGCAGGCGGCTCCGCGGGCACCACCGGCATCACCATAACGGGCCTTTTCAATTGCCGGCAAGGTCGCCATACCATAAAGATACTGTGGCAAATACTCAGGCAATAAACGATAGATTTCATCAAACTGCGACAATCCCCCACCAATGACCAGCAGATGGGGATCAAACAACGTCAGGATATTGCCCAGATAGATGGATAGTACGGTGAGATAGCGTTCAACGTGAACTTTGGCCGATGCATCCCCCGCATAATAATCTTCAATAATTTGCACTGCGGTCAGCGGTTTTTGATAAAAACTACGGTAGATGCGTTCAAAACCCGGACCGGCCAGATAACCTTCAAAACAACCCATCTTACCGCAGCCGCAAACTATCTGAGGTACTGCACCCGTCAGAACTTTATCGGCGGCACTTGTCAGATTCAAATGCCCTATTTCACCTGCAATACCATTCTTACCGGAGATCACTTTTCCGTTAACCACAAAGCCGCCGCCCACACCGGTACCCAGAATTAGCCCCAATACCGTTGGATATTGCCGGAACTCAGGAGCCCAGGCTTCAGACAGCGCAAAACAGTTGGCATCATTATCAATTTTCACCGGGCGTTGTAAGCAACGGCTTAAATCAGCGACTAACGGTTTATATTTAGCCGCAAGAACATTGGTGGTGAACACCGTTCCTTCTCTGGCATTAACAATCCCCGGAATGCCGACACCAACCTGCCCTTTAGTATTAAACCTTTGGTCAGCCTCGCTGGTCAGATCGATAAATACCTGTAGCAAAGCCTGATAATCATCTTTAGGTGTTGGAACCCGCTTCTGCCATAGCTGATTTAAGTCTGCATCAAATACGGCCAGTTCCGTCTTTGTGCCGCCCATATCAAAACCGTAATACATATCAGACTCCTGAATAATTTTGCCTCTGACTATAGCCTCTGATGCCATGATTTAACAATCAGTTAAATCATGGCAACTGTACTACAAAAACGCCGACTCTATTCGACCATCAATATAATAAATGACCTCATGCGCCTCTTCCGGAACCGGTAGCTCCAGCTTAGTCAGCATACGGTCCATCACCATCTCGGGTACGGCATATATTCGTGCACTGTTTTGCTGCTTCCATTTCATATAAGGCACTTCGATATACACTACCCTGACCCGGGCTTTATAACTTACAAACAGATTAATCAGTTGTTGACGCATCTGATGGGTAATATTAGTCGCATTCCAGACAAAATCTTCGCCGCGGCGTAATTTATCTCTTGCCCGTTGTTTAGCCTGTTGCACAACCCAGCCATTCGCCATTTTATCATCGGGAGCAATACGATGCTGACGACGAATATCATCCAGACTGATAACAGCGAGTCCCGAACAATGTTGCTTAATATAACTATCTTTCCCCATTCCCGGTAACCCGGATAACAGTATTACCTGACTTTGATAATCATCATAAGGCTGGTAATCCGGCGGAGCATTATCGGTAGAGAAATAACGATACCTGGCCTCCACTGAGGGAAATTCCCGCGCCTGTCGCCAGCAGTGCTGTTCCTGGCAATACAACTCAAACAGTTCAATACGGTTTAGTAATTCTTCTGCATCTGCACATTCCCGTCCCAGTACATCCGCTTTGGCCAATAGCGTCAGCAAATGACAATCCAGCCGTAATGAGGCAGCAAACAGCGATTTTTGCGGATCCTGCTTCTCCATAACCCACAGCGGTAATCCGTGATAACGCACCAGAGCAGCTATCACCTCTCGTATGGCAAAGGGCGTCTCCAGATCCTTAAACAGAATCTGACGCGCTGTCAGTTCGCCTTTACGCGCATGACCGGGTGAAACAATGCGCCCATCGACATCGATTCGGGTCGTGCTGCGTTTTTCCACATCATGAAGCAGTGCAGCACTCCACAGAATTTCCTGCTGCAACGCCGACAGTTGCTGATATTCAGGTAATGATATCAGCGCTGCCAGTACGCCCGGGTATGTATAGATACGTCGCCTTCGGCATGATGGACCGGATCCTGCAATACACCGCGCATATCAGCTACCCATGAGAAATTCTGCTGCAGAAATTGCCAAGATTTGTCACGACTTAATATCCAACTCATTTCGGGCCTCCCGTTGCATCCCGTTCATAATAAAGCGGTGCTCGTTGCCAGTTACTCTTCCAGTGAAGATCGGTTTTAACGTGATTTTTTCGTACATATTTAAATACGTTATGTGAAAAATCCGCGACCGGATAAGCATCGCTATTCCGAGTAACAACGCCCTCCATCGAACAACGCTGATGTGAATGGGTATCCCAGGATTCAAAATGACTATCCTGCCCGGCTTGCTGAATAATCAGGCGGCTAAACTCTGCTTCACTGGTTGCTTCAACAATATCTAATTGTGGGATCCTTGGAAAATCAAACAGCCCGGCATAAAAGCCAACCTCTTCCCAACTTAACCACATATCTTTATGACGTACTGCAAAGACAAAGAAATAATCCTCCAGTTTGTGATACTCAATGGAGTGAATGGCATACAGATTTTCACCAAAAATCTCGATATCGCCTAAATCATCTTTGATCAGTTGCCAACGTTGGCGAATTTGCCGGGTCCAGGCCGATTGTGTCGGTGCGGCGTGAGAACGGGCAAATACACCATATTTATTCAGACAGTTATTTTCACCATCCAATTTTTCGGTATGTATCAGTTTCGATATCTTCTCAATATCACACCACCATTGGTGGTTAATACGATCGTCACTGGTAGTTCCCGGAGAAAAAGGATAATGGTAAGTTCTGCCATATTTTCTCGATTGCATATCCATAATGCTAATCCACTTTTCAGATGCACATTATTTCATTACGAGACTATCCGACATTGGTATTCCGCGGTTGCGGACTAACAGTAATAATTCGTTAAAACAGATTCGTTGAAATAGTTGTGCAGAATTCATCCTACCCAAATGAGCAGATGATATGGCGTAAAACTGAGGGATTTTAACGCGGTGGAACTTGAAGGCGGGCGCATCTTAACAGGCTAAAGATGAATTTATCAACAGATTATGAATAAATATTATTTATTTAATTATTCTACTTACCTCGTTTCGCGCCGTATCCAAAGCAACTCTAAAATCACAACAATATTATACTATTTCAATCAGATAGATTTCATGTTGTCTTACTATGTTTTGAGGTATATGCTCGCAATTGTGGGTTCATTGGTGGGTTCTAATCTTACAAAGACAGGCGCAAGGTTTCCGTCTCGATAGTTGTTACCCCCACCTGTGCGCCTGTATTACCTGTGGAAAGACGACTTGAGGATTATAGATGCTGAATGATGCAAAGCTCCGGGCCTTAGCTCGCGGCCACGATAATACCAGCCCGAAAAAAATTGCGGATAGTAATGGACTTGCTGCGCTTGTCAGACCAAACGGGCAAATCTCGTTCATATTCCGATTCAGGTTGAATGCCAAACAGCAAAATTTCACGCTGGGCCAATACCCTAATCTCAGCCTGAAGGCCGCGCGTGAACGGGCCACACAGTGCCGCAAATGGCTGGCTGATGGATTTGACCCACGTGTGCAGGCCCGAATTGAGAAGCAAGCCAACCGCGAGCAGCTCACCGTAAGACAAGCGGTTGATTTCTGGCTTACAGATAGTGAAACAGCGGCGGCAGATAGTTACCGGAAACAGTTCGAGAAGCATATTTTCCCGCACCTGGGGGATCTGCCTATCGACCAACTCGACACAGCCGCATGGTTGAAAGTATTCAGCGATATTAAACGCGGAACTTATCACCGCGCAGCCCCGAATGCTGCCGCTTACGTTTTTGGCTTAACCAAAACAGCAATGAAGTACTGTCGGGCGCGTCAGATGGTCAAGACAACAGTCTTAAATGACCTCAGCGCCGGCGATGTTGGCGCTACGGTCAATAAGCGTGACCGGGTGCTTAAACAGAATGAGCTGAACGATGCAGTGGCGTGGTCGAATGACATCCGCAACCCATTTTACTATCGGGCGCTGCTGAAGCTACTGATTACTTTCGGATGCCGTCTGTCTGAACTGCGGTTATCAACCATAAAAGAGTGGGATATGAGCGCGATGGTGTGGACAGCTCCCAAGCAGCACACAAAGACAGGTATAGAAATACAGCGCCCAATTCCTGCGGCACTGGCACCGGTACTGGCCTCACTCATCAATGACAGAAAAAGTGGCCTACTTTTAACCGAGAATAAAACAGTCGGCTCAGTGTCGAACTACATAATAGGCATCTCACGCAAGTTAGGCCACGACTCATGGACAGCCCACGATCTGCGTCGAACTTTCGCAACCTGTCTTGCTGATATGGGTGTGCATCATCACGTCATTGAGGCGTTGCTGGGCCACACTCTTCCAGGCGTTGCCGGTATTTATAACCGTAGCCATTTAATTAATGAGAAGCGCGAAGCGCTTGAACTCTGGATAAGTAGTGGAGTGAAGCTATGAAACTTTTTCGTAGGGAAGAAGATAAGACAGACCCATACTTCATCAAACGTGCCTTAGAGGCGTTTATCTTTTTGGTGGATTCGGGCGAGCCCATTCCAGATGAGTTATTGCATTTCATGGCTGACGGCGCTAAGCAAAAATTAAAAAACGGTACACCATGGCCTACGCATACTGGCAGACCAAAAATAGATGAGCATGTACTGGCTTTGGTTGCTGAAATTGACGAAAAGTTTCCCAAAGAGCGCCATCAGATAGCCGCCAGCCTCGGCCTATCTCAAAGGCGGGTTAGTCAGCTAATTAAGGAAGCCGCCGAGGCTTCGAATACGTCTGCGGTAAAAACCCACTGCGCGATATACAAAGTCATGATTGGAGGCAAAACATGGACAGAGGCCCTGTCACTGCTTGAACAAGTACAAGAATGGGCTAAGGGGAAATAAACTATTTTTCGTTTTCTTCCACATTCAACATCCAACATCGCGATGATAGTCGTGCCACAAGGGCAAAATACAAATGAGGATATATAAATGGAAAGACTTATAAGCATTCCACAGTTAGCTAAATTACTTAACCGCCACCGTACGCGTATCTATGTCTACCAAAAAACCGGGTACCTGCCTCCCGCAATCATGAGAAACGGAAGAACCATTGGCTGGCGCGAGTCGGATATTACTCGATGGATGGAAGAGAATAAAGATGCGCAAAACAGATAAAGAAAACGCCCAGACCTTTCGGAGCTGAGCGCTTCGCAACCTTAAACAACCGGCCTGCAACGTGTACCAGACGGCGCAGGCCTTAACCAGGACACTATATGTCAACTGATGGCGTAATTATGGCAACTGATGCCAACAATAGCAAAGTATTATTCAAACTGAAGGCAAAGAACAACAGCACGGAACCAAACACATGGCTTCGACGTACTGTGCGTATGCTGGAGCGCAGCGGCTACGCCGCTATACCTTGCCTAGCCAATGGCGCCACTGCGTCATATGGCGAGGGGCAGACATACCCACGCAATCACTCAGTCTGGCTGGGGCGCAATGTTAAAAGCGATGTCGTAGCTTTCAGGCTTGATGATGTAATTCTCCTGGATTACGACGGTAACAAAGCCCCACAGGGCGAGATTATCAGCATCCGTGAACTGACAGATTTACTTGGCCTGTCTGACCTGATGCAGTTTTGCACACAGAAGAATGATGACGGTGATTCACTCCATTTTCTGTTTCGCTGGCCTCAAGGGGTTGACCGTAGTCTGTATAAAGCAGCCAACAACGGCAAGTGGCAGAAACATATCGATATTAAGACCGGTAACCAACTCTGCTATCTAAAACGTGGGAAACAGATTGTCGAGGGTGCCTTACCCTACATTGACGACTTGCCTGAAGCACCGCCAGCGCTGATGGAGACCCTACATAAGGCAAACATTGTTCAGCCTGAAAAGCCCCTCTCCGCCAGTGGTACAGATAGTGACATTGAATGGCTTAATCGTACAGCACCTGAATGGGAAGCTTTGTTTTTTGAATACGGCTTTGAAAAGCAGGGTAATAAATGGCTTCACCCGGAAAGCACCACCGGCAATCCGGGCATATCAATCAACAAGGACGGGCGCTACATTTCCTCTCACGGGAGCGATCCGCTTTGCGATGGGCACAGTCATGATAAATTCGACTTTATAGCCCAATATCAATATGAGGGCGACAAGTCACAGCTCCTTAGTGATATTCGCCAAAATCGTCAGGCTTGTCTTGACGAAGATTTAGCTGATGAACAGGAATGGACATCACCAAAAGAATTGAAGAGCAAACTGGTGCCGGTTGCCCCGTTCGATGCCAGTCTATTGCCTACTGCCGTACGCGCCTATGTTATGGATTACGCGGCCCGCATGGATAACGCAGCGCCTGACTATGCGGCAATATCGGTAATGATTGCGGCCGGTGCAGTTATTGGCGGTGCGGCTCAAATACAACCCAAACGGAATGATACAGGCTGGAAACTGGTTCCTAACCTGTGGGGAAGTGCCATCGGCTACCCTTCTGCAATGAAAACACCCAGCCTCAAATGTGGACTCGATTTGCTGGCGCATTCGCAGAAGGTTCTTGACCGTGACTTTATGCGACGCCAGAGCCGTTATGAGGCTGAAAAGACTATTCATGGGGCAAGACGGGCCGATATTGAAACCAGAATCGAAGCGGCGACACAAGCCGCTAATAGCGCGTTATCCGCCGGTGAAGATGAAGATTACGAGGCTGCCGTGTCTGAGCTAATGCGCCTCCAGGAAAGTCTGAAAGCCGAACCAGATGAACCTAAATCGCGGGAATTGATGGTCAATGACGCCACAGTTGAATCACTGGCAATCATGGCGAACAATAATCCCATGGGAATTATGGTATTCCGTGATGAGCTGAGCGGTTGGCTCGCCAGTCTGGACAGTCCACAGCGCCCTAACGACCGTGCATTTTATCTGGAAGGGTTCTCCTGCGGTTCGTATAAACAATCCCGGGTAAGCCGTGCCCCCCTCAAAATTGATAGGCTGATTGTCAGTCTACTTGGCGGGATTCAACCGGGCAAACTAGCACCTATTTTGGCCGCTCGCGCTTCAGGCGATGGCGATGATGGTCTTCTTGAACGCATTATCCAAATGTCAGTATTCCCTGACCTATCTGGGGAATATAGGGATACAGCTCCCGACTTAGCGGCAGAGAGCCGAGCTAAGTCCGTTTTCGAAACATTAGCCGGAATTGATACTGCTGCCGTGTATACCTTTAGCGAGGATGCCCAGAAAATATGGGATGAATGGGCCGCTGGTCATAAGAAGCGCGAGCAATCGGCATCGGCAGACTGGCAGGGTATACTCGGTAAATATCCGGCACTATGCGCAAAAATCGCTTTGGTTCACCACATACTGACCGAAGCAGACGGCATTGATTATGAAAATGAAGCATTTAGCCCTGCAATGAAGGTTTCCACCGATTCCCTATGCTGCGCTCTTCGCTGGATGCATTACCTTGAGAGCCACGCAACGAGAATTACCACTTACTTCCGTGCTGAAAAGGAAATGATTCCGGCAATCACCCTAAGGGATCGGCTTTCGCAACTTAGCCCATCTTTTACTCGTAATTCGTTAGGGCAAAAAGACTGGCAACACCTGAAGAGCAAAGATGGTCGTGAGTCTGCAATTGAGCAACTGATTAAGACAGGTCATATCCGCGAAGTCATAACCCCGCCTAAGAATGGAACAGGTCGCCCCTCAGTATCCTTCCTCGTAAACCCACTAATTTAGTCAAATCGCCCTCGCAACGAGGGCGACATAATTTAACATTATTCTACTATTTTAATTAAATTTGAATTATAGCAATTAGTTAAACTCAATCATAAAAATCAATGCGCACAAAGCGCCCACAAACAAACCCACTTTGTATTTTTACGTCGTGGTGTAACGCGAGTTATTGTGCACATATTGAGCACACTTACGCCCTCCGCTATCGTCACTTTTAATTACTTGAACATTCAAAAGGTGACATATGGCAAACGGACACGGTGGAGCAAGAGCTGGAGCAGGGAGAAAGCGCGCCCCTCTACCGAAACAACTCACTGACAATGCGTTAAAGCACCTGGCTAAGTTAGTTGAAGAAGGAGACATTCAGGCGGTGAAAATGGTTATAGACAGAAGTTTTCCTGCTCTGAAGTCCATCACTCCAACAGGGACGCTGGATGCTGAATTGCTCAAGCTGAAAATCAAAGAGCTTTCAGAGTTCGAGGAACGCTTAGCAGCACTTGAGGCGAGCAATGGCAGGTAACAACAGGCTTGCCCGTCTGCGTTGGCTTGAGAGGGCTTATGCACCGCATATCCTGGCTAATTTCCGCTTGGTTACTCACATCACTGTCGAGCAAACAGACCCGCTTTGCGGAAGCTACAAACACAATGCATTGCCTGACAGCCCTATTACCGAGTTAGTCATTTATACGGCTACACGCGAAGCCTACCGGGCGAAGGTTAAACATTTTGAGCAGCATTACACCTTACTGGAGGGCTAGCTCTTGCCAACACTGAAAGAAAGGCTGACCCGGCTTGAGGCAAAGACAACCGCAACCACACCTATCGATATTGAATTTCATATCGTTTCTGTCGTAACCAGTGAGGATGAAAGGCGAGGAACTTGGTACCGCAACACCGAATATTTACCTTATCCATGCACCACATTTTACGCGGCCTCTGTAGCCGAATTCGAAGCCCTTCGCGATCAACACGCACCGGGCCTGTTTTAAAATACACATTAGGAATCATCTCATGAACTACACGTCAAATATGCTAAAAGGTTTCGGTACCTCCTCCCATATTCAGAATATGCACTATCGCGCAGCGCTAAAGGTGAATGACGCAATCGAAACGCATAAAGCATTGCTGGCCGACCGCACCCGCACCAAATCGGAGAAAGCGCCAATGTTGGCCAAACTGCAAAAGAAATTGGAAGCAGAGGCCCAGCGCGACATCCAGAATATTCTTAACAACCTCAACGCACGCGCAGATGAGCTGGATAAAAAAGAAGCAGAAATTTTATCTTCAATGAGCATGGCCGATGCCCTTTCTCTCACTTCGGCAATGAAAGGCATGGACGCCGGTGAAATGATTGCCGCCACGCGAGAATCGAAAGAGCTTGCCTTAGCAATGGCCATTGTACCTAGCGCATTATCTGGTTTTAGCAAAGACCAGGCGTTTAAGACGTTAATCGACGCCCACTATCCTGATATTAAAGCGGCAACTGATGAGATGGCCTCCGACTTCAGAGCGTATGAATCCTTACGTAATAACGTTGAAAACACCACCCGAGAAATTGGCTACGATGTGGATTTGAAAGCACTGGAGAGCCGTTTTGACGAGAATAAGCTCGAAGTATCCCCAGCGCCAAAAACAATGGCAGAGCAAAATGCCGAACTGGCCCGTCTTGAACGCTCCTCCGGCATCGAACCATCCGTAAGCGAGTAACCAACCCAACAAGGCCTGACCAGCCAGGCCTTTAATTAATTAGGAGACAGAATATGTTAGATTACAGCGTAACCATTACCCTCACAGAAGAACAGGCCCGCACAGTTGAGTGGCTGCTGAATCATCATATTAAGGCGCAGGACGGGCTAACAGACGCTTTCTTTGACGGTATATATGAAACTAAAGGCTTAGAACGCCGTGCAATGAGGGAGATAGAAGAAGCTTCCAACGGTATCACTAAAGACTGTATTCAAGTTCTGAAGGCGATTAGCGTTGCTCGTTTCTGGGAATAAACCTGCCCCCGACAGCCCGGTAAACCGGGCTATTTGTATCAATTGACGCAACAGGTAAATGACTTATATTTCTTAATTGCTATTTCTTATTATAAGTATCGAACCCCAACTGAAATGAAATAGCAGCCAAATCCAGCGCCTCCTTATTTTCTCTGGGAATTTTATCAGCTATTTCATTTCGATATTTAAGATTAGCAATAATGGCATCATTTATGTTCTCACCTTTAGCTGCGGCCTCACTCCCAATCTCGCACATAGAGACAAGCTGTTTTGTCACCGGACGGAAATCATAAGCAGCGCCAGGAGTAATCATAGCAGCTCGTATCAATGACGAAGCGATAGCTTCACATCGCCCAGCAGCCTCCACTGAACCAATATACATACAGCTAACAATAACTAATGCAGTCATAATTCTCATTCAAAACACCCCGAATCTAATTTCGTTATTTAATGACGCGATATGCAATTCAAAACATTGAATTAATATCGACTAGCTGTAGATATTACTTTATCAAGCAATTCGTTTTCTAACGTTCCATGTGAAACACAGGTAAGGGTTATGTCCTGAGTAACAGACCCAGGCTTATATTCACCTTCTATATTCGCTTTAACAGTAACCAACCCCGCCTCGTAAATCACCCCGTATGAAACTCTTGTTTTCGTTCTCTTATCTTTAAGGTAATCAAGGCCCATCGTTTTTCCACAATCTGCTTGCGCAGCTGAAAGGCGCAAATCTCGCGGTGCGGTAGAAACAAAGCCGGTCTTATCGTCATAGCTCGATATCTGGTAGCCGTCGGAGATAAGAGCTGATTTTGACGCTTTGATAATGGCGTCCTGAGAAAGATTTGTTGCTCGGGATACAACGACGGGCTTCGTTACAGGAGCTTTATAGGTTCCTGCACATCCCGAAATCGCAGCAGTAACAGCAAGGGCGCAAATCAACTTCGCAGTGTTCATAGAGTATTCCCTTCTAAGATTTTCATCCGAGATACTATATAGCCCGAGCCTGTCTGCGTAAACAGATATCACGACTTTTCCGACCGTTACAAAAGACAGCTACTTTCCACAGGTAAAACAGGTACACAGGTGGGGGTAACATATCAACCGCCTGTCTTTAATGGGTGATACATAAGCAAAAATGTAACTAAATATTACATATATTTTTCCATTTTATAGACAGGCAGATTTTCATATGTGGGTTTTACTGTGGGTTCAAACGTAATAACAGCTTAAAATAATACACAAAAAACCATATATATCAATAGATTATACATATATAAGAGCATAAATATTATTTTTTGAATGAAAAATAGCTACCGGACAGCGCTTTAACCGTTATCCGGCAATCCTTTGTAAGTTACAATGTAACTTTAAATAATTGACTAAAATTCTTCGTCGTGATTTCAGCAAACGTTTCCAGCTCAACCCGCTTCAACACGGCCAGATACTCCGCCACATCACGCACATACGCCGGTTGGTTCTCTTTGCCTCGGTGTGGTACCGGCGCCAGATAAGGCGAGTCAGTTTCAACCAGCATTCTGTCCAGAGGAACATAGCGTGCGGCTTCACGCAAAGCATCGGCATTACGGAAAGTAACAATGCCTGAGAATGAAATATAGAAGCCGATATCCAGTAGTTTTTTAGCGGTATCACAATCTTCGGTGAAACAGTGTAAAACACCGCCGCACTCATCCACCTTCTCTTCTTTTAAAATAGCCAGCGTATCGGTACGTGCATCACGCGTATGAACAATGACCGGCTTATTCAATTCCCGTCCTACCTGGATGTGCTGGCGAAAACAGTTTTGTTGTAGCGGAATATTATCTTTTTGATAATAATAATCCAGCCCTGTCTCTCCCAGCGCGATCACCCGAGGATCGTCAGCCAATGCCAGTAACTCCTCCTGTTGGTAAACTTCATCCAGATTTAATGGGTGAACGCCGCAGGATAAAAACACTTCATCGTGCCCGGCCACCATTTGTTTCAACTTTTTAAACCCGGGCAGCGTGGTAGACACCGCCAGACAGGCTTTAACATCACGCATTCTGGCCTGTTGAAGTACGCTGGCAAGGTCTGTGTGTAATCCGGCATAATCCAGACCATCAAGATGGCAATGTGAATCAACTAAATACATAGGAATATTAACTCATTAGAATAGACAATCAGGCCAGTAAACTATCTGCCTGATTGAGCATATTGGTCAGTAACAACTCTTTATTTACACCGGCAACGCTTAACAGCTCATATCGACAGCTTAACCAATCATGCGCCAGTTGATTAAACACTGAGGTTGAACCCATTGCCGCCAGTCGTTGAATTAACGGCATACCGTCCTGGTTAACCACAAAATTTGCCGCTCCCTGTTGGTATTTAACAACATCCAACAGCAAAGAGACGGCCCAGTGGATCCGCTCATCGGCATTATCATGATTAAGCTGTGGTAAAAGTGATAATAAGTCCCGTTGAGAAAATGCACTCTCCAGTCCCTGACACACCGCTTCCCTCTGTTTCCAGACCTCTGCGGTCAATAATTGCTGTGCTGCCAGAGGCGCGCCATGACTAAGTCGTAATGCCGTTCTCAGACTATCTGGCTGTCCGACATTTTGTCGGGATAACCACTCAATGCTAAATGCCTCACCAGGGCAACTCAACGTCCACAGTAAACAACGGCTACGTATGGTTGCCGGTATTTGCGAAATTTCATGGCTGGCTAATAAAAAATAGGTGCCTTCCGGCGGTTCTTCAAGGGTTTTTAATAAAGCGTTGGCGGCGGCTTCACTAAGCAGTTCAGATTGGGTAAACCAAACCGCTTTAACTCCACCTTGCTGCGCATGGTTATACAGAGTTTCTGTCAGTTGGCGTATTTGATCGACACCAATGGCTGTTTTCCCTTTTTCAGGTTCAACCACATGCCAGTCAGGATGAGTGCCGGCTTTCATCAAATTACAGTTATGGCAAACGCCGCAGGTTTTTTCCCCCTGAGGCGACGGACACATCAACCAACGCCCCAAAGCCTGAATTAACAGCTCATCACCACATCCCGGTACGGATTGCAGCAACAGTGCATGATGCTTACGATCGGAAGCATATTGAGCCACTAATTGTTTATAGGCTGGCGTTAACCAAGGGTACCAAATCACTTACGGCGCTCCAGCCAGTGATGCATCGCCGCTTGAATACTGGCGGTAACTTTTTCTAACGGCTGAGAGGCATCAATGGTCACAATAGCCGGATCCCCTTGCGCCAGTTCAAGGTAGCGTTGGCGGGTTCGTTCAAAAAATGCCAGCGACTCTTTCTCAATACGATCCAACTCACCGCGAGCTCTGGCGCGTTTTAATCCGGCTTCCGGGGGAATATCCAGATACAGCGTCAGGTCAGGACGAAAGTCTCCCAGTACGGTATCTCTCAGGGTTGTCATCAATTGATTATCGATTCCCCGGCCTCCACCCTGATAGGCTTGAGAAGAGAGATCGTGGCGATCGCCGACCACCCAATCTCCGCGACTTAACGCCGGTTTAATCACATTTTCAACCAGTTGAACGCGTGAGGTATACATCATCAAAAGCTCTGCCTTATCCGTCAGAACTTCGTCACCGACACCCTGCTTTACCAGTTCACGTAATTTTTCTGCCAGCGGTGTTCCGCCTGGCTCACGGGTAAAAACAATATTCTGAATACCGCTGTCGCGCAGCGCTTTAACTACGGTATCCCGGGCGGTCGTTTTACCTGCGCCTTCCAGCCCTTCAATAGCAATGAATTTACCTTTGGTCATGCCTATTTTCCTGCTCGTAGCGTCTTGAGATAAACCTGTACAGCCTGATTATGGCTGACCAGATTAGTGGTAAAGGTATGTCCGCCTTTACCATCTGCGACAAAATAGAGATATGGCGTTTTTGCCGGGTGGGCCGCCGCTTTTAGGGAAGCTAATCCCGGCATAGCAATTGGCGTTGGTGGTAAACGATCAATCACATAGGTGTTATACTCGGTCGCCGTAGTCAGGTCTTTACGGGTAATATTGCCGTTATACTGGTCGCCCATACCATAAATAACCGTTGGGTCAGTTTGTAACTTCATGCCAATGCGCATCCGGTTGATAAATACTGATGCAACCTTATCTCTTTCTGAGTCCAGCGCCGTCTCTTTCTCAATGATCGATGCCATAATCAGCATTTCATAGGGTGTCTTATAGGGAAGATTCTCTTCTCTACCTGCCCAAGCCTCATCAAGCGCGGTTTTCATTCGTGAATAAGCACGTTTCAACACCGCCAGATCGCTGGTTTCCGCCGTGTAGTTGTAAGTGTCAGGATAGAGCCAACCTTCCGGATGATCGGGATCCTGAATTCCCAATTTTTCCGCAATCTCTTTATTAGTTAAACCGTTCAACGTGTGCTGTAAAAAATTAGCGTCGGCTAGCTGAGGCATCCAGTCCTTCATCCGGGTACCTTCAATAAAGCGAATGGAGAACTGGGCTTCACGACCGGAGCGCAACAGCAGCAATAGCTGTTTTAACGTCATTCCGGGTGTAATCTGATAGGTACCGGCCTTAAATCCACCCAGTTCAGGTTGTACTCGCAGTAACCACGGGAAAGGCTTAATCTCATCGATCAGTTTTTTATCAACCAGCAACTGAGCCAGCCCAACCCGTCCGGTTCCGGCTGGCAGTGTAAAATAGGTTTCCTGCTCAATATTCAGCGGCGACTCTGCATATTTCTGTAGCCATTGATATCCGGCAAATATAGCGGCAACGCCGGCCAGTATCAGTATTGCAAAAATCCCTAAAATTTTTTTCTTCATTGCCCTGCCATTCCCTTCAAACGTGTTTCTGAAACGTTTTGGTCGTTTAACGAAATTATCCTGATTTTATAAGCAAAACGGCCCGGTGAATATACCAGGCCGTCTATTTACTCATTACAAAACTTATTTATTCTGGCATTACACTTTACGGAACAGTACTGAACCGTTTGTACCACCAAAACCAAATGAGTTACATAATACGTACTCCATTCCTTTTACCTGACGCGCTTCATGAGGAACGAAATCCAAATCACAACCTTCATCCGGGTTATCCAGATTGATGGTTGGCGGAATCGCCTGATCGCGTAAAGCAAGGATAGAGAAAATTGATTCGACTGCACCGGCAGCACCCAACAGGTGGCCTGTCATCGATTTAGTTGAGCTCACCAGTACACGCTTCGCATCTTGTTTGAAAATGGTTTTCACCGCCTGCGCTTCAGCTTTATCGCCTGCGTTAGTGGATGTTCCGTGTGCATTAACATAACCAACCTGTGACGGCGTCACATTAGCATCACGTAGCGCATTTTCCATCGCTAAGGCTGCTCCTGCACCATCTTCCGGTGGAGATGTCATATGATAAGCATCGCTGCTCATGCCAAAACCTACGATCTCAGCATAAATTTTTGCGCCACGCTTTTTGGCATGCTCATACTCTTCCAGCACCATAATACCGGCACCATCACCCAGAACGAAACCATCACGGTCTCTGTCCCACGGGCGACTTGCTGCCTGAGGATTATCGTTACGGGTAGATAATGCACGAGCCGCGCCAAAACCACCCACTCCCAGAGGAGTACTGGCTTTTTCACCGCCACCGGCCAGCATTACATCAGCATCGTTATGCGCGATAATTCTCGCCGCATGACCAATGTTATGCACGCCAGATGTACATGCCGTTGCGATAGAAATGCTTGGGCCTCTTAATCCATAAATAATGGACAGATGACCAGCAATCATATTCACAATGGTTGAAGGTACAAAGAATGGACTTACTTTACGTGGACCACCTGACATTAATGCGCTGTGGTTCTCTTCAATTAAGCCAAGGCCACCGATACCTGAACCGATAGCAGCACCAATACGTGGTGCATTTTCTGCTGTGACTTCAATACCGGAATCTTTCATGGCTTGAATGCCAGCAGCAATACCATATTGAATAAAAGGGTCCATTTTTCTGGCATCTTTGCGAGAAATGTACTCTTCACAGTCAAAACCTTTGACTAAACCAGCAAAACGCGTTGCGTAGGCGCTAGTATCGAAATGGTCTATTAGGCTGATACCACTCTGCCCGGCAAGGAGAGCCTTCCATGTAGTCTCTACAGTGTTGCCGACAGGGGATAACATGCCCATTCCAGTCACTACAACTCGACGCTTAGACACGTTGAATCCTCCAGAGGGGGAATGATTTGTATATGGAAATGAGAAAAACTTAGGCGGTCGAATGACCGCCTAGATATGTCTGATTACGCGTTAGCAGCAGTGATATAATCAATCGCTGCCTGAACAGTAGTAATCTTCTCTGCTTCTTCGTCTGGAATCTCAGTATCAAACTCTTCTTCCAGAGCCATAACCAGCTCTACGGTGTCAAGAGAATCAGCACCCAGGTCTTCTACGAAAGAAGCTGCGTTTTTGACTTCTTCTTCTTTAACACCCAGTTGTTCAATAATGATTTTCTTAACACGTTCTTCGATAGTGCTCATACTCTTAAATTTCCTATCAAAACTCGCTAACGCGATGGTTTTCGTAGTTTATTCAATGTTGAAAAAGATGCAACCAAATATCGGCTGGTCGAACCACAATTTTAAACTATTTAGCTAAATTTAGCGCAAATTGCTTAAAAAAAATGCGATCCTTAAAGCATATACATGCCACCATTCACATGTAAGGTTTCACCCGTAATATATCCAGCTTCATCAGAGGCCAAAAATGCAGCAGCGCTGGCTATCTCTTTTGCTTCGCCCAAGCGGTTAGCTGGGACTTGTGACAAAATGCCTGACCGTTGTTCATCTGTCAATGCACGCGTCATATCAGTTTCAATAAAACCTGGTGCAATAACATTGACAGTAATGCCTCTTGAGGCAACTTCACGCGCCAGCGACTTACTAAAACCAATAATACCAGCTTTAGCCGCAGCGTAGTTTGTCTGCCCTGCATTACCCATTGTACCAACAACTGAGCCAATAGTAATTATCCGACCATAACGTTTTTTCATCATCGCACGCATAACTGCTTTTGATAATCTGAAAACGGACGTCAGATTAGTGTCAATAATATCTTGCCACTCGTCATCTTTCATACGCATTAACAGGTTATCACGGGTAATACCCGCATTATTGATCAGAATGTCGATTTCACCAAATTCAGCACGAATAGTCTCAAGCACAGATTCAATAGATGCGGAATCAGTCACATTTAGCGCTAATCCTTTTCCATGAGTGCCCAGATATTCACTAATCGCTTCTGCCCCTTTTTCTGTCGTTGCCGTACCAATAACACGAGCCCCTTCAGAAACCAGTTTTTCAGCGATAGCTTTGCCGATACCCCGGCTTGCGCCAGTGACCAGTGCAATTTTTCCGTCTAACTTCATGCATTTCCCCTTTAGGATAAACTCGGTTCCGGCTTACAGTTCCAAAGCACTTTGTAAGCTGGCTGGATCGTTAACCGCAGCGGCTGACATCGTATCTACAATGCGCTTGGTTAATCCGGTTAAAACTTTTCCAGGGCCCATTTCCAACAGGAATGTCACCTGTTCTGTCGCCATTTGCTCAACGGTCTCGGTCCAGCGAACCGGGCTATACAATTGACGAACCAATGCGTTGCGAATCGCTTCGCCATCGGTTTCAGCTTTAACATCAACATTATTAATAACAGCAAGTTGTGGTGCGTTGAAGTTAACTGATTTCAATGCTTCAGCCAGTTTATCTGCTGCCGGCTTCATCAATGCACAGTGGGACGGTACGCTGACAGGTAATGGCAACGCACGTTTTGCACCGGCAGCCTTACAGGCTGCTCCGGCACGTTCAACGGCGTCTTTATTACCGGCAATCACGACCTGACCCGGTGAATTGAAGTTAACCGGAGAAACCACCTCTCCCTGGGCTGACTCTTCACAAGCTTTTGCGATAGCGTCATTATCCAGACCAATAATGGCATACATTGCACCAGTACCTTCAGGTACTGCGTCCTGCATCAGTTTACCGCGCAATTCAACCAGTTTAATGGCGTCTTTAAAGTCCAGAACGCCAGCACAAACCAGCGCTGAATATTCACCCAAACTGTGACCGGCTAATACCGCTGGCTGTTTGCCACCCTGCTGTTGCCAAACGCACCAGATAGCGACAGAGGCAGCCAACAGCGCAGGTTGAGTCTGCCATGTTTTATTTAATTCAGTTTCCGGCCCCTGCTGTACCAGTGACCAAAGATCGTAACCCAGCGCTTCAGAAGCCTGAGCAAATGTCTCCTGTACTACCGGAAACGTCTCAGCAAGCGTGGCTAACATACCAACGGTTTGTGAACCCTGTCCCGGAAATACGATTGCAAATTGACTCATATTGATTCTTCCAGATCCTGACTTAAAAACGAATTAGTGCTGAACCCCAGGTGAAACCGCCACCAAAGGCCTCAAGTATAATCAGATGACCACGCTGAATGCGCCCATCCCGAACTGCTTCATCCAATGCCGCAGGCACTGAAGCCGCCGAGGTATTACCATGACGATCGAGGGTAATAACCACTTTATCCATTTCCATACCCAGCTTTTTCGCAGTAGCGGAAATAATTCGGAAGTTAGCCTGATGCGGTACCAGCCAGTCCAGCTCAGATTTATCGATATTATTGGCTTCGAGGGTTTCATCAACAATGTGGGCCAGTTCAGTCACGGCCACTTTAAACACATCGTTACCCTGCATCGTCAGATAATCAGGCTTGGAAGGATCGACACGGTTGTGATTAGGTAACGTTAATAATTCACCATAACGCCCGTCAGCATGTAAATGGGTAGAAATGATCCCTGGTTCATCAGAAGCCCCTACCACAATCGCACCTGCACCATCACCAAACAGAATAATGGTACCGCGATCTTGCGGATCCAGCGTGCGGCTTAACGCATCAGAACCGATAACCAGAGCGGTTTTAACAAAGCCAGTTTTAACATACTGATCCGCTACGCTAATGGCATAGGCAAAACCAGCACAGGCGGCCGCAATATCAAATGCAGCGGCATCTTTAATGCCTAAATAGTTTTGAACTTCACAGGCAGCGCTGGGGAAAGCATTACTTGATGATGTGGTTGCAACAATAATCAACCCAATATCATCTTTATTGATCCCCGCCATTTCAATCGCTTTATCAGCGGCATGGCATGCCATGGTAGCAACGGTTTCATCCGGTGCGGCGATATGACGTTGACGAATCCCTGTACGGGAGACAATCCACTCATCTGTTGTATCTACCATCTGCTCTAGATCGGCATTGGTACGCACTTGTACAGGCAGGTAGCTGCCTGTACCGAGAATTTTTGTATACATGGACGATCATTCACTCTTAGGTAATACAGCCTGAAGGCGAGCTGCAATTTGCGTAGGAACCTGACGTTCCACGGCCTGCACTGCCTGTTCAATGGCTACGGTGAAAGCCTGTTGGTTTGCTGCTCCATGACTTTTAATCACGGAACTGCGTAATCCTAACAGACAGGCACCATTATATCGATCAGGATTTAAATGGCCGAAACGTTTGGAAAGACTCTTTTTAAACCAGTAACTGATTAATTTCATCCACCACAAACGCTTCCGCTTCCCTGATGACAGTAATGAAAGGAATACTCTGACTACGCCTTCCAGTGTCTTTAGCGTAACGTTACCGACAAAACCGTCGCATACTAACACATCCGTTTCGCCAGTCAGAAGATCGTTACCTTCAAGATAACCGATATAGTTTATCTGTTGAACATTCCTGAGTATAGCCGCAGCAGCCTGAATATTATCAAGGCCTTTGGTCTCCTCTTCACCGATATTCAACAGCGCCACACGAGGGTTGTTAATTTGCAGAATCTCTTCTGCCATTACTGCCCCCATCACGGCGAACTGAACCAGCATATCACTATCGCACTCAACGTTGGCACCTAAATCCAGTAACAACGTTTTACCCCCTTTCTGGTTTGGCAAGGCAGTGACCAGTGCCGGGCGTTCGATACCATCCAGAGGTTTAAGCATCATTTTGGCTAATCCCATCAACGCCCCGGTATTGCCGGCGCTAACGCAGGCCTGAGCTTCCCCCTCTTTTAACAGCTCCAGCGCAATACGCATCGAGGTGCCACGGCTATTACGAATAGCCTGAGAAGGTTTGGCATCATTTGCCACCATCAGTTCTGCGGGGATAAGTTGAAGCCGTTCAAGAACAGCCGAATCACATTGATTAAGATGTGGCTGAATATCGGATGGATTACCAACAAGCTTAATATTGAGTGCGGGATTAGAAGCCAATGCCTGCAAGGCTGCAGGCACTGTTACACAGGGACCGAAGTCCCCGCCCATAGCATCTAACGCAATGGTTAGACGAGACAAGGCATCACCAGTGATTATTTAGTGATAACCTTGCGGCCACGGTAGTAACCGTCAGCGGTGATGTGGTGACGCAGGTGAGTTTCACCTGAGACTTTATCCACAGATACTGCAGCTGTAGTCAATGCATCATGTGAACGACGCATGCCACGTCTTGAACGGGTACTTTTGTTCTGTTGTACGGCCATCGACCTTACTCCTCGGTTACTTTTGCTTTAAACTGGCTAATACGGCAAATGGATTTGGTTTTTCCGCCTCTGGCGGTAGTTCACCAAAAATCATGTCCGCTTCGGACACTTCACAGTGTTCATATTCATGGACCGGCGCTATTGGCAATGAAAGAATAAGTTCATCTTCAATGACTGCCAGCAGATTGATTTCGCCAAACTCATCGACTTCAATCGGCTCGTAGTCTGCCGGTAATGCTTCTGCCTGCTCATCATTCTTGACCGGGCTGAAACAATAGGTTGCGTGAATAGTGTAAGAAAAATTGCCATTACAACGCTGACACATCAAAGTTACCGGAACCCTGGCCTGCCCTGTAATCACAACCAATCGCTGATTATCGATATTAAATGATAATTCAGCTTCAACATCACCATCCACACTTACTACTGACTCTGCTAATCGCTGGGCCTGAGAGCCTGAATAGATACCTGAGTAATCCAGACTTTTCTGAGCCGTACGGAGCGGATCAATAGTTAAGGGTAATTTTACCTTTTGCATAGGGCGCGCATATTATCGTTGTCATGGCTGATAGTCAAAGGAAATGCACGCAAATAACGTGCTTTTAACGATCTCAGCTTTTTCGAGTGGGCATAGTTTAAAGCAGCCGGAGCGGTTTCGCTATTGTTTTAATAAAAATTAAATATATCTGAAAAATGAAGTTACTTATTAATTTATAAAAGAAAAACAGACTTAATTATCACCATGTAATAAATTGATAAGCTTTGTCAGACGCTTTAATTATTTTAATAACCATCGCATAGTGATTAATTAACCATCATATTTCATTAAAAAATAAATGTTCTCCCTATCCGATTATGACTAAGGGAAGAATTACCTTTATTATGTTGCTTCAACACGTCAATGCGTTTATACGATAAAAAATATGACAACACTCATTTTGGCCTCAACGTCACCCTACCGTCAGGCGCTATTGGAAAAGCTGGAACTTCCTTTTATCTGCATTGCACCTGAAGTGGATGAAACACCCCAGGTAAACGAATCTGCCGAAGCGCTGGTTCTCCGACTGGCAACCAGCAAAGCTAAAGCCGTGGCTAAAAATAATCCAGACAGTTTAATTATTGGTTCCGATCAGGTGTGCGTTTTAAATCAGCAAATTACCGGAAAACCCCTTAGCAGAGAAAATGCTATTGCTCAGTTAACTCAAGCCAGTGGACAATCTGTTACCTTCTATACCGGTCTTTGCTTATATAACAGCCACAGCCGAAAAGCAGAGGCCATATGTGAACCTTTTACCGTTTTTTTTCGCCATCTCAGTCAGGTAGAGATCGAAGCTTATATTGATAAAGAGCAGCCATGGTATTGCGCAGGAAGTTTTAAATCTGAAGGTTTAGGCATTACGCTGTTTGAACGCCTGGAGGGACGGGACCCGAATAGTCTGATTGGGCTTCCGTTAATTGCACTTAACCATATGCTGATAAAAAACGGGATGAACCCATTAAGCGGAAGTTAAAAGGCTCATTTCATTAAATAAGTAGTGACAACGTCACTATCATTGATTACTACAACCTGGTTATTTGCACTTTTGCGGTTCAGACAAAAGTGCAAATAACCAGGAAACTTAAGATTTTTGAGCCCGTAATACGATTAAACAGCGATGCAACGTTTTGTCCATCGGCGCTTCAACCCGCATGGTTTCCCCGGTTGACGGATGTTCAAACCGCAGGCTGGCTGCATGCAAAAACAGACGATTTAAACCGGTATGTTCAAGCTGCCGATCAAATTCCTGATCGCCATAGCGATCGTCAAAAGCAATAGGATGGCCCGCATGCAGAGTATGAACGCGAATCTGGTGAGTTCTTCCAGTTACCGGACTGGCCTTAACCAACGTAGAAAATTCAAATCGCTCTTCTACTTTAAAGCGCGTTTCTGACGGTTTTCCTTCTCCATCAACCCGCACTATTCGTTCACCACTCTGCAATACGTTCTTTAGCAAAGGTGCCTGCACCACTTTGCAATGGGATTGCCACTGGCCGCGAACCAGCGCCAGGTAATCTTTTTGCATGGTTTTCAAACGTAACTGCTCATGCAGCGAACGTAAAGCCGAACGTTTTTTGGCTACCATCAAAATACCGGAAGTTTCACGATCTAAGCGGTGTACCAGTTCAAGAAATTTAGCCTCTGGCCGAAGTGCTCTTAAACCTTCAATGACACCAAAGCTCAGGCCGCTTCCACCGTGAACCGCTGTTCCTGAAGGCTTATTCATCACCAGAATATGGTCGTCTTCATACAGAATACAGTGTTCCAGTACGGCAACTTTATCCAATTTGGCTGAAACGACGGATTCTTCCCGCTCGGCCACTCTAACCGGAGGAATTCGGATGATATCGCCGTCTTCCAGCTTATATTCCGGTTTAATACGCTTTTTATTTACGCGAACTTCACCTTTACGCAACACTCGATAAATCATGCTTTTCGGCACGCCTTTCAGCATAGTGCGCAAAAAGTTATCAATGCGTTGCCCTGCCGTATCAGCAGTAATGGTGACAGTTTGTACAGTTGGTTGATTTGTTTTCATAACGCTGATTCTAGCACGATCATTTTTTGCTAAATATGCCTTATTACTCTGTTTTAATGACTACACTTATCAATAGTGCTATTTGAGCTGAAAAATAAATAAGATACGTGTTGCCAATATGCTGTGGTATTCAGGCATGTAAGCCTCTGTCGGCGTTAACTTTAACACATTTTTTACATTATTACGTATCTGAGTAAAAGTCACCTTGCCATAATGCGGTTGGCAGTTGATAATGTGGCTGATTTTCTACCCTGACTCACTTTAAAGTGAAATAACAGGGAAAAAATGAAATTTGCAGATAGCTCAAGTAGTGCAGCAATGGCGTAAGACGCATTGAGTATCAGGCAATTAGCGAGCTACGGGTAGTGGCCTGGATAGTATAAAGGGACCCGATTTCCACAGATTTCAGGAACGGTTTTCCCCGATAAAAAGCGCTGTATTTCACAAAGAAATACAGGCTTACCGAGATAATGCGCCCCTGTGCAGGCGACAACCGTGAGGTTGACGATTTTGCGATAAGACTCGGGGCCGTCGGTTAACGCTGTCCATCAGTTCCTCTATGCGTAGACTCAATTGACAATGTAAAAAATGAGTACTGTTTAATGAAAAGAATGTTGATTAACGCAACTCAACAGGAAGAGTTGCGTGTAGCCTTAGTTGACGGGCAACGTCTATACGATCTGGATATTGAAAGTCCAGGACACGAGCAAAAGAAAGCAAACATCTATAAAGGTAAGATCACCCGCGTTGAACAAAGTCTTGAAGCGGCATTTGTCGACTACGGTGCAGAAAGACACGGTTTCCTCCCTTTCAAAGAAATTTCCCGCGAGTATTTTTCATCTAATTCTGCTTCTCAGGGTCGTCCTAACATTAAGGATGTACTACACGTCGGTCAGGAAGTGATTGTTCAGGTCGATAAAGAAGAACGTGGCAATAAAGGCGCAGCGCTGACAACGTTTATCAGCCTGGCCGGTAGTTATTTAGTTCTGATGCCCAATAACCCACGCGCCGGTGGTATTTCTCGCCGCATTGAGGGGGATGACCGTCAGGAGTTAAAAGAAGCGCTGGATTCATTAGAGATCCCTAACGGCATGGGCTTAATTGTCCGTACTGCCGGTGTAGGTAAATCAGCCGAAGCCTTACAGTGGGACCTCTCTTTCCGCCTAAAACACTGGGAAGCGATTAAAAAAGCGGCAGAAAGTCGCCCTGCTCCATTCCTGATTCATCAGGAGAGTAACGTTATTGTTCGCGCCTTCCGTGACTATTTACGTCCGGATATCGGTGAGATTTTGATCGACAACATCAAAATCCTCGATCTGGCTAAAGAACATATTGCCGCGTTAGGTCGCCCGGATTTCAGCAGCAAGATTAAGCCTTACACGGGTGAAATCCCGCTGTTTAGCCATTATCAAATTGAATCGCAGATTGAATCTGCATTCCAGCGTGAAGTACGCCTTCCGTCCGGTGGTTCAATTGTTATTGATACTACTGAAGCGTTAACCGCTATCGATATCAACTCCGCCCGTTCTACCCGCGGTGGCGATATTGAAGAAACCGCCTTTAATACCAATCTGGAAGCCGCAGATGAAATTGCCCGTCAGTTACGTCTGCGCGACCTGGGTGGTTTAATTGTTATCGACTTTATCGATATGACCCCAATTCGCCATCAGCGCGAAGTCGAAAACCGTTTACGCGATGCCGTTCGTCAGGACCGCGCCCGTATTCAGATTGGCCGTATCTCCCGTTTTGGCCTGCTGGAAATGTCCCGTCAGCGCCTGAGCCCTTCTCTGGGTGAGTCCAGCCATCACGTCTGTCCGCGCTGTAACGGTACCGGTACCGTGCGTGATAACGAGTCATTGTCTCTGTCCATTCTGCGCCTGATTGAAGAAGAAGCGCTGAAAGACAACACCAAAGAAGTTGATGCTATTGTTCCGGTGCAAATTGCCTCTTATCTGTTAAACGAAAAACGTGAATCAGTTAATGCGATTGAACGCCGTTCCGGTGGCAAAGTTCGCGTAGTGGTTGTTCCAAACGATCGTATGGAAACACCACATTACGAAGTTATCCGTAAAAAACCGGGCGAAGAGAGTAATGTGTTGAGTTACATGCTGCCGCAGTTGCATGAAACCGAAACTGAATCTGAAGAAGAGACAGTTCACGAACGTAAAATGCCGGAACAACCAGCATTAACCAGTTTCTCTATGCCAACAGAGTCCGCACCGGTTGAAGAGAAAAAAGCACCGGTTGCTGCTGCACCTGTAGCCAGCCAACCTGCCGGACCAGGTCTGTTCTCCCGTTTTGTTAGCGGATTAAAAAATCTGTTAGCACCGGCAGAAACCGTTGCCGCTCCGGTTGAAAAAACACCGGCTGAAAAATCATCCGGCAACCAACAGGATCGTCGCAATAATCGCCGTAACAACAATCGTAAAGATCGCAATAACGACCGCAACAATGATCGTAATAACGATCGTAACAGCGACCGTAGTGAGCGAAATGAACGTAATAGCGATCGTCAAAACCGCGATAACAATCAGGAATCACGTCGTAATAATCGTCAGGCAAACGCAGTATCACAAGATACAACTCAGGAAGCAGCGGCGACTACCCCTGCCCGTGATGAAAATCGTCGTGAAACTCGTGCTGAACGCCAACGTCGTCGTAACGAAGACAAGCGTCAACAGCAGCAGCAAGCTGTACAGGCAGAGCAAGTTGAATCCATTGTAGAAGCTGAAGTTTCCGCAGAGGAAGAAAAACCGGCTCAGGCACCTGCCCAGCGTCGCCAGCGTCGCCAAATGAATCAAAAGGTTCGTGTTGCGGTGCAAAACGATCAAACGGCTGAGAACGTTGCCCCCGTTGCTGTGGTCAAAACAGCTGTTGCTCCGGTAGAAGAAATTAAGTTACTGCCTCTGCCAGTCGCTATCAGTGAAAACTTTGTGGCGCCAACGGCTGATGAAACCGATGGAGAGAAAAACGGTTATAACAACGCAACCGACAGTAATGGTATGCCGCGTCGTTCCCGCCGCTCCCCTCGCCATCTGCGCGTGAGCGGTCAACGTCGTCGTCGTTATCGCGACGAGAAATATCCAGCAGTCTCTCCAATGCCATTAACGCTGGCGGTCGCTTCACCGGAAATGGCTTCTGGTAAAGTTTGCATTAATTATGCAGCGCTGGCCGCAGAACAAACCAAAGTGTTTGAGCCAGTTGAAGCACTGGAAGCCGCTAATAACCAGCCAACAGAAGTCGTTACTGCGGCTGTTGAAGCGCCGGTAGCCATGGTTGAGACAGTAGTAGAATCTCAAATCGTTGCGTCAGCACCTGTTGTTGAACCTGCCGGTGAGCCAGTGATTGCGGTAAACTATATTGCTGAAAGCGACGATCAATCTGTTCCTGAAACCGAACTGGTTGTTACTCCATCAGTAGAAACCGTATGGCATGTTGCAACGCCTGCGCCTCTTGAGATAGCACCGATTGAAACACCAAAAACACGGAAGAGTAAATCAGTACCGGTACCTGAAGCGATTTCTGGTGGCAGTTCATCTGCACCGGCAGCTTCTCCGACATTCCGGGCTGAACCTGAAGTGATGGTGGCAGAAGTGATTCAGACGGTCGTTGAAGTTGAAGCACCAGTGGTTGAAACCATCAATACTGAATCGGTAGAAAAGAAAGCGACCAGCGTTGCCAGCTCTCCAGCCTTTAAACCTGTGATGCCAGAATTAGAAACCGCTGAAGCAGAAAAAGCGCCTGCGGTTCCACAGGCTAAACCTGAAGAAGCGCCAGTAGTCGCTAAAGCAGAGGCTGCTACCAAGCCTTCTGCCGGTGGTCATGCTGCCACTAACTATGCCAGTGCGCCTGCGGCACGACCGGCTCCAATTGATGATTAATCAATGGTGATATAGCAAAAACAAAAAACCCGCATAATGAGGTCAATCCATAATGCGGGTTTTTTGTTACTACGAAGAAATTAATAAACTTTTGACATCAAATTAATCGTCAGTGATTCGATTTTGCCTTTAGCGAATTGACCAAAAGATACAAAATGAGGCGATTTACTATGAATATCCAGTATTTCTTGCGATGCCCAACGTTCTATAAACACATAAACCAGTGGATTTTGATTGTCCTGATGCAAATCATATTGCAGACATCCCTCTTCAGCTCTGCTGCTATCGACCAGTTTTTTTAGTGCATCCATTAAAGGAGCCTGAAAATCCGCTTTAATAGTCAGTGTTGCAACAATAGTTATTTCGCTCATTTAAGATCCTTAGCCTTTTCATGTCATAACAATAAAATTATTTGATTAACCACACCCGACAATTTTTGCCTTTAATTTTTCCATTACGCAATTGTTCAAGGGCAAATCTGGCACGTTGGCGGCGAATAGCCACATAAGCCTGGGTATCAAAGATAGCAATCTTACCAACATCAGCAGCAGTTAAGCCCGCATCACCGGTCAATGCACCAAGAATATCTCCAGGGCGAACTTTGGCTTTACGCCCGCCATCAATGCTTAACGTCAGCATATTCGACACTACCGGTTGAATATCGCTATGATTAAAACGCTCCGCCTGTTTCCACTCTAACTGTTCCGAGAGATAGTCTTCAATAGCATGGGCGCGCTGTAACTCATTAAGCGTACAAAAACTAATGGCCATTCCCTGAGCACCGGCTCTACCTGTTCGGCCAATGCGGTGAACATAGACTTCAGGATCAAAAGGTAACTCAAAGTTAACCACTAATGGAAGATCCTTAATATCCAGCCCTCTGGCTGCCACATCCGTTGCCACCAGTACCCGACAACTTTGATTGGCAAATTGAACCAGTACTCGTTCCCTATCACGCTGTTCTAAATCACCATGCAACGCCAGCACGCTACTACCGGAAGCACTTAGCGTTTCAGCTATCTCCTGACAGTCTCGTTTAGTGTTGGTAAAAACCACACAGGATTCAGGCTGGCTGCCCGAGAGAATTTTCTGCAACAGGCTAATTCGCTGTTGTGCAGTAACTTCAATAAACTGCTGTTCAATATGAATCCGGTCATCTGCCGATTCAATAATAATTCGCTGAGGGGAACGCTGAACCCGTTCACTCATCTTTTCAATATCGGTAGGATAGGTTGCAGAAAACAACAAGGTCTGACGCTGAGATGGCGTATGGCTGATAATATCATTCACTTCGTCAGAAAAGCCCATATCCAGCATTCTGTCAGCTTCATCCAGCACCAGAATATTCAGGTCGTTCAGGGTCAGATTTCCTTTGCGTAAATGGTCCTGAATTCGTCCCGGAGTACCCACAATAATATGGGCCGGGTGCGCTAACGAATCGACCTGTGCTCCCATTGGTTGACCACCGCACAACGTCAGCACTTTGATATTAGCAATAGCGCGCGCCAGACGTCGAAGCTCTTTACTTACCTGATCCGCCAGTTCTCTGGTGGGGCAAAGTATTAGTGCCTGAGTGCGATAAGCATCAACCTGAATGGCGGACAGCAGCCCGATACCAAACGCAGCAGTCTTTCCGCTACCGGTTTTTGCCTGTGCTACTACATCCTTTCCTTGCAGAATAACAGGCAATGCTGCGGCTTGAATTGAAGTCATTTGGGCATAACCCTGCTCATGCAGGTTATCAATTAGCGCTTTATCCAGCGGCAATTCAGAAAAGGATAATGTTGTACTCACAGGAAACTCTTTAGCAGAAAGTGAACGGACTGGTTCAGACCAGACGAGAGGCTGATATTATCAGATTTTTTGTCTTATTGATGCTTATAACTTGCCTTAATAAAACACATTAAATTATCCTCCGATAACCAACCTCTTTTAAATCATTCAGAATAATTTTCATTTTTCTCTGTAAAGCAGTTGACAGCTTTTATTAAATCCAGTTTACTAGTACGCAAGACCAACGAATTTATACAGGCAACTATCATGATGACATATCCTATTGTACTGACAGGCTGGTGGCGAGACTTCCCTTAGCGGGCGGCCTACTTGCACCATATTGTTATCTGATAGAGCAAATAGCCAGGAGCCCGCAAACTGCGGGCTTTTTTATTGCCTGAGCATCAAAAGATAACCAACAGAAACTAACTAATACTGGCGTACAACATGCAAACACAGAAACCAACAATGCAATTATTAACCGCAGAGACGCCATACCGTGACGATCCTACGGCTATTTTTACCCAGTTCTGTAATCATCGCCCGTCAACCTTGCTGCTTGAATCTGCTGAAGTTGACAGTAAGCAAAATCTAAAAAGCCTGTTGGTGATTGATAGCGCACTGCGGATTACGGCTGAAGGCCGCCGGGTTACGTTTCGGGCATTGACAGAAAATGGTAATGCGCTGTTAACCCTATTGGATCAGCAGTTACCAAAAGAGGTGGAGAACCGTATCGGTTCCGGACAGCGCGAACTGATCTATCCTGTTATTGATGCAGTACAGGACGAAGATGCCCGGTTAAAGTCCATCTCGGTTTTTGACTCATTACGCCAGTTACTGAATCTGGTTAATGTTCCTCAGGACCAGCGAGAAGCCATGTTCTTAGGCGGCCTGTTTGCTTACGATCTGGTAGCCGGTTTTGAAAATCTTCCTGCGCTGGAAAGCGATCGTCGTTGTCCTGATTTCTGTTTTTATCTGGCTGAAACCTTACTGATTCTCGATCATCAGAATGGTGTTTCCCGCCTTCAGGCCAGCCTGTTTACGCCGGACTATGCTGAACAACAACGACTAAAATTACGGCTGATTGAAATTCAGCAGCAGTTACGAGCCCCTGCATCTCCGGTAACGGCACCGGCTCTTGGTAGTATGCAATTGAATTGCGATCGCAGTGATGAAGAGTACGGCAACATTGTCCGCGAGTTACAACAATCTATTCGCTGCGGTGATATTTTTCAGGTAGTACCTTCACGTCGTTTCACTTTACCTTGCCCTTCTCCACTGGCCGCTTACCAAACCCTGAAAGAGAGCAACCCCAGCCCTTATATGTTCTTTATGCAGGATGAAGAGTTCTCTCTGTTTGGTGCTTCCCCGGAGAGTGCGCTGAAATATGACGCCGATAGCCGTCAAATTGAAATCTATCCCATTGCCGGTACACGCCCGCGTGGACGCAGGGCTGACGGTTCGCTGGATAAAGATCTGGATAGTCGAATAGAACTGGATATGCGTACCGATCATAAAGAACTGGCTGAACATATTATGTTGGTCGATTTAGCGCGTAACGACCTGGCTCGTATATGTGAAGCCGGTAGCCGTTACGTCGCCGATTTAACTCAGGTCGACCGCTATTCTTTTGTAATGCATTTGGTTTCGCGAGTAGTGGGCAAACTAAGAAAGGATCTCGATGCCCTGCACGCCTATCAAGCCTGTATGAATATGGGAACCTTAAGCGGCGCACCTAAAGTGCGCGCAATGCAACTGATTGCTCAATATGAAGGGGTTCGTCGCGGCAGCTATGGTGGCGCCGTTGGTTATTTAACCGCCCATGGCGATCTGGATACTTGTATTGTTATTCGTTCCGCCTATGTTGAGGACGGTATTGCAACTATTCAGGCAGGAGCCGGTGTTGTGTTGGACTCCAATCCACAATCAGAAGCAGATGAAACCCGCAATAAAGCCAGAGCCGTTCTGCGAGCTATTGCCAGTGCCCATCAGGTTAAGGAGATTTTCTAATGGCAGATATCCTATTGCTCGACAACATTGACTCCTTTACCTATAACCTGGTGGACCAACTGCGTGCCAACGGTCATCAGGTCACCATTTATCGCAATCAACTGCCTGCCAGTATGATTATTCAACAAATTGAACGGATGGATAATCCGGTACTGATGCTATCACCGGGACCGGGTAAACCATCAGAAGCGGGCTGTATGCCGGAATTACTTTCTGCACTGCTTGGCAAGCTGCCGATTATTGGTATCTGTCTGGGACATCAGGCTATCGTTGAGGCCTATGGCGGTGTTGTTGGTCAGGCCGGTGAGATTCTGCATGGTAAATCATCACCAGTAACCCATGATGGAATGGCCATGTTTGAGGGATTACCATCCCCACTGCCCGTTGCCCGTTATCACTCTCTGGTGGGTACTGAGATTCCTTCAGAACTCACGGTGAATGCTCATTTTAATCAAATGGTGATGGCCGTCCGCCACGATCGCCACCGTGTATGTGGCTTCCAGTTCCATCCTGAATCTATTTTAACCACTCAGGGAGCGCGTCTGTTAAACCAGACACTGGAATGGGCCTTGTCCTGATAGTGATTAACTTAATGATAAATAGATGAATTTAATTTTATTGCTTGTCAAAAAAATTAAGCGGCTAAAAAAACAAAAATATTTCTATTTTTCTATACTAAAGATATTGACAGTGACACACAAAACTAGTTTACTAGTACATAGATACAATAATAACAAACATAACGACATAAAGGTAATATCATGATGACATTAAATATTTTAGTAAATCGTTGGTGGCGACTCCTCCCTTAGCGGGCGGTTTACTTGCACCAATTTGTCATCTGATAAAGCAAATAGCCAAAGCCCGCAAAATGCGGGTTTTTTTATGGACGCTTTTCACCAACCGATAAGCATCCTGGCAAAGCAACAAAATCTCATAAAAACGGCGAACACGAAAATGCAAACACAAGACATGATGCAATCAATTCTAAATAAATTATTTCGTGCCGAATCATTAACTCAGCAGGAAAGCCAAACGCTTTTTAGCGGCATTGCACATGGAGAATTAGAGCCTTCACAACTGGCTGCGGTACTTATCAGCATGAAAATTCGCGGGGAGACGCCTGATGAAATCGCCGGTGCGGCAAACGCGTTCTTAGCTGATGCCATGCCCTTCCCACGTCCGGATTACGATTTTGCCGATATCGTAGGTACCGGTGGTGATGGCACTAACAGCATCAATATTTCGACCGCCAGTGCATTTGTTGCCGCCGCTTGCGGTATTAAAATTGCCAAGCATGGTAACCGCAGCGTCTCCAGCCGTTCAGGATCGTCTGACCTGCTGGCAGCTATGGGTATTAAGCTTGACTTACCCGCTGATATTTCCCGTCAGGCGTTAGATGAAGTGGGCGTCTGTTTTCTGTTTGCACCTCAATATCATTCCGGCTTTCGCCACGCCATGCCGGTTCGTCAGCAGTTAAAAACCCGTACTCTGTTTAACGTATTAGGCCCGTTAATTAACCCGGCTCGCCCGAAAAAAGCCCTGATTGGTGTTTATAGCCCTGAGCTGGTACGCCCTATCGCCGAAACGCTAAAAGTTCTGGGTTACCAACAGGCTGCGGTAGTTCACGGCGGCGGTATGGATGAAGTCGCCATCCATGCTCCAACTCAGGTTGCCGAGCTGCGTGACGGTGAAATCGTATGTTATCAGTTAACCAATCAGGATTTTGGTCTTAACCAGTATCAACTGTCCGACCTTGAAGGCGGTACACCGGAAGAAAACCGTGACATTTTGTCCCTCTTGTTACAAGGTAAAGGTGAAATTGCCCATGCGTCTGCTGTAGCTGCAAATGTAGCATTACTAATGAGATTATTTGGGCAGGAAAATCTGCGTACTAATGCGCAACAGGCAATGGATGTGATTTCTAGTGGTATCGCCTTCGATAGAGTGCAGGCACTGGCGGCAAGAGGATAAATGATGCAAGAAACCGTATTAACGCGCATTGTTCGTGATAAGCAAGTTTGGGTCGCAGAACGTCGTCAAAAACAGCCGCTGGAAAGCTTTCGTCATAAAGTAATCCCCAGCGAACGTAACTTCTATCAGGCATTAACCCGTGATCACAGCGTATTTATTCTGGAATGTAAAAAGGCATCCCCATCAAAGGGGGTGATTCGTCAACATTTTGATCCACGAGCTATTGCCGAAAGTTATCGTGATTTTGCCTCAGTGATTTCTGTATTAACCGATGAGAAATACTTTCAGGGCAACTTTGATTATCTGACGCTGGTTAGCCATCAGGTTCATCAACCGGTGTTGTGTAAAGATTTTATTATTGATGAATATCAGATCTATCTGGCCCGTTTCTACCATGCGGATGCTGTTCTGCTGATGCTTTCAGTGCTGGATGATGAACAATATATCGCACTGGCCGCCGTTGCTCACGCCCTCAACATGGGCGTGCTGACAGAAGCCAGTAATGAAAGCGAGCTACAACGGGCCATTGCATTACAGGCCCGGGTCGTTGGTATTAATAATCGGGATTTACGTGACCTCTCTATCGATCTGAATCGTACCCGTACCATGGCACCACAATTGCCTGAATCCACCATTGTTATCAGTGAATCCGGTATTCATAACTACCAGCAGGTACGTGAACTTAGTCAATACGCTAATGGTTTCCTTATTGGTAGCGCACTGATGTCCGAAGAGAATCTGGATCTGGCTATTCGCCGCGTTCTTTTCGGTGCCAACAAGGTATGTGGATTGACCCAACCAGAAGATGCCGCCGCCGCTTATCGCGCCGGTGCCGTATACGGCGGCCTGATTTTTGTTGGTAAATCACCACGCTATATTGATTTGGCTCAGGCTCAAAAAGTCACTGCCGCTGCCCCGTTAAACTGGGTTGGTGTATTCAGTAATGCCAAAGCCGATACCATTTGTCTGGCGGCTGAACGGCTTAATCTCTCTGCGGTTCAACTGCACGGCAGCGAAGATAGCGATTATATTCATAACTTACGCTCTCGCCTGCCGGCAAATTGCCTGATCTGGAAAGCTCAATCAGTTGATGGTCAGTTACCTGAACTGAATCACCCTCAGGTTGATTGCTATCTGTTGGATAACGGTGCGGGTGGTACCGGACAGACTTTTGACTGGCAAGTATTACAGGGGCATGAACTGGGCAATGTAATGGTAGCCGGAGGATTAAACCCGGGTAATACCGCAGCAGCGGCCGAACTGGGCTGTCAGGGGCTGGATTTTAACTCCGGAGTGGAAAGCCAGCCAGGTCATAAAGACATTACCAAAATCAACGCGGTATTTAGCATACTACGCAACTATTAATAATGACAAAAGTGGAAGACTAAGGGATATAACATGACATTACTTAACCCCTATTTCGGCGAGTTTGGCGGGATGTATGTACCTCAAATCCTGATGCCCGCATTACAGCAACTGGAAGAGGCTTTCGTCAGTGCTCAACGGGATCCGGCATTTCATGCTGAATTTCAGGATTTATTGAGAAACTATGCGGGTCGTCCAACGCCGTTAACCTTATGCCGCAATCTGACGGCGGGAAGCAAAACCAAGCTGTATCTGAAACGCGAAGATTTACTGCACGGTGGTGCCCATAAAACTAACCAGGTGTTAGGTCAGGCGCTGTTAGCAAAACGCATGGGTAAAACCGAAATCATCGCAGAAACCGGGGCTGGTCAGCATGGGGTTGCAGCCGCATTAGCCAGTGCGTTACTGGGTTTAAAATGCCGGATTTATATGGGGGCTAAAGACGTTGAGCGTCAGTCACCTAACGTTTTCAGAATGCGTCTGATGGGCGCTGAAGTTATTCCTGTTCACAGCGGTTCTTCCACCCTAAAAGATGCCTGTAATGAGGCGCTGCGTGACTGGTCTGGTAATTATGATACCGCTCACTATCTGTTAGGTACGGCGGCAGGCCCACATCCATTCCCAACGATTGTACGTGAGTTCCAGCGTATGATTGGTGAAGAAACCAAAGAACAAATGAAAGATCGTGAAAATTGCCTGCCGGACGCAGTTATTGCCTGTATTGGTGGTGGCTCTAATGCTATTGGTATGTTTGCCGATTTCATTGAAGAATCCAGCGTGCGTTTGATTGGCGTAGAACCCGCCGGATTAGGCATAGAATCAGGCCAGCACGGGGCACCATTAAAACATGGTCGCGTTGGTATCTACTTTGGTATGAAATCACCAATGATGCAAACCAGCGAAGGTCAGATTGAAGAGTCTTACTCTATTTCTGCCGGCCTTGATTTCCCTTCTGTTGGACCACAACATGCTCACCTGAATAGTATTGGTCGCGCTGAATATGTTTCTATTACGGATGATGAAGCGCTGGATGCCTTTAAGCAACTATCCCGCCATGAGGGTATTATCCCTGCACTGGAGTCTTCTCATGCCCTGGCTTACGCCTTAAAAATGATTGCTGCAGAACCGGAAAAGGAACAAATTCTGGTGGTCAATCTGTCTGGTCGTGGTGATAAAGACATTTTTACAGTTCATGATATTTTAAAAGCGCGGGGAGAAATCTGATGGATCGTTATCAACAACTATTTGAACGCCTGAATGCCGACAATCAGGGCGCTTTTGTTCCTTTTGTGACTTTGGGGGATCCAAACCCGGAGCTCTCTCTGGAAATTATTGATACTTTAGTTGCCGCAGGCGCTGATGCGCTGGAGCTGGGTATTCCGTTCTCCGATCCACTGGCAGACGGCCCAACCATTCAAAGCGCCACCCTGCGTGCTTTCGCCTCAGGAGTGACGCCGTCACTTTGTTTTGAATTATTAGGCAAAGTCCGGGCAAAACATCCTGATATTCCCATTGGTTTACTGATGTACGCCAATCAGGTGTTTAGCCGTGGTATTGATGAGTTTTATGCACAGTGTGCAAAAGTAGGCGTCGATTCCGTTCTGGTGGCCGATGTTCCACTGGAAGAGTCACAACCATTCCGTCTGGCGGCTCAACGTTATAACATTGCGCCAATCTTTATTTGTCCACCTAATGCAGATGACGAACTGTTACGTCAAATCGCGACTCATGGCCGTGGATACACCTACCTGCTCTCCCGTGCTGGCGTCACCGGTACAGAGAACAAAGCACATCTACCTCTTGAGCATCTGGTTGCCAAACTGAAAGAGTATAATGCCGCACCGCTTATCCAGGGCTTTGGCATCTCAGAACCTTCACAGGTAAAAGCCGCCCTAACCAGCGGAGCCGCTGGTGCCATCTCCGGTTCAGCCATTGTGAAGATTATCGAGCAAAGCCACCAACAGCCGAAAATCATGCTGGAAAAACTGGCGGAGTTTGTTAAAGGAATGAAGGCAGCGACGAAACGCTAATCAGTGTGTTATATCTTATAACAGGCCCGCTTATTTAGCGGGCCTGCTTCGTTATTGTTACTGATAGAAAGTAACAAAATTTAGTTCTCCGCCACCAACCTTACCGGCAACACAAACCTGAACTCACTCCCGCCCCCCAATCGACTTTCAATATTCAACTGGGAATTATGATGATTCAACACATGCTTAACGATTGCCAGCCCTAAACCGCTACCCCCGGTCTGGCTGGAGCGTGATGGATCCACACGATAAAAACGCTCCGTCAGATGAGCAATATGCTGTTGTTCAATACCCGGGCCATTATCTTTTACGCTAAACTGCGGCCCACGAGGCGTTAATGTCCAGCTCACATAAACATCAGTTCCTGATGGAGTATGGTTGATCGCGTTATACACCAAATTAGACATTGCGCTGTAAAGCTGCTCCTGATTGCCCAACACCTGCAATTTGGCATCAATATCAAAGTGAAGCTGGTGTTCGCCGTTGCTCAGAATATTGGCTTCACGCGCAAGCCCCTCCAACAAAACCGGAACATTAATTTTTTCATTTAATGCATAGCGAGGAGCGGCTTCAATACGTGATAGCATCAGTAATTGATTAACCAGACTGCTCATACGCTCGGTCTGGCCTTTCATGCTAGTCAAAGCCTTATGACGAATCTCTGGTCGGGTATCATCATCCCCCAACATTTCAATATAGCCTTGCAAAACTGTCAGCGGGGTTTTCAGCTCATGGCTCACATTGGTGAAGAATTTACGACGTACCTCTTCCAACTGCCTGATTTGTGATACATCACGGGCAGAGATCAACATATGTCCTTCATCATAAGGCATCACCCGAAACTCAATATAGCTGCCTTTATTAAACTGTAGGGTTAATGGCTCATGAAACTGCTTACGCTTAATAAATTCGGCAAATTGTGGATAGCGAATCAGATTGAGAATATGTTGGCCGTTATCTTCCGGCCAGCGAAAACCCAGCATTTGTTGAGCCAGTTTGTTACACCAAAAGATATGTCCACTTTCGGTACTTAATACCACGGCATCCGGTAACGATTCGGCACCGCTACGAAAGCGTTTAATCAGCGAAGCCAACTCGCGACGACGCTGACGATTACGATGCTGCATTTGATACAGACCATAGAATAACGGTTCCCAACTTCCCCTGCCTGGCGGAGGCATAATGCTGCGATCCAACCATAACCAGTGCGACAGCTTTAGCAGATTATAGAAATGCCACAGTAAGGCACAAAGCACCGAAATCAACAATAACAGCGTCAAATGACCAATAAAAATGCTCAACAGCAATGCCGGAAGGCAAAACAGCAACAGCTCAATAACAATTTTCTTCCACGACAGGCGTTCTAGCACAAGCGAGTCCCTAACCAGTTAACTTAAAAGCGAGTTGAAAAACGATAACCTGAACCGCGAACGGTTTGCAGCATCTTGTCATACCCACTGCCCTCCAGGGTCTTGCGTAAGCGACGAATAAATACGTCAACGGTACGATCTTCAACATACACATTGGTTCCCCATACCTGATTAAGTAGCTGTTCGCGGCTATAAACACGTTCAGGATGGCTCATAAAAAAATGCAGCAGCCTGTATTCCGTAGGTCCCATATCCAACGGTTTATCATCCACCATGACTCGATGAGACGATGGATCCAAAGTTAACCCATTAAATACCAAGGCTTCATGTTCGGTCATTGGGGAAGTTCGGCGCATCACTGCTTTAATACGCGCTAAAAGTTCTTTAGGGGAAAAAGGCTTGGTCACATAATCATCAGCACCGGACTCAAGCCCCTGAACCCGATCCTCCTCTTCTCCGCGGGCAGTTAACATCACTACCGGAATCGCTTTCATCAGAGGATCGCGCTTTAAATATTTGATCAGTTGAATGCCAGACCCTCCCGGTAACATCCAGTCCAGCAGGATCAGATCGGGGAAAGGTTCGATAAGTAAAGATTGAGCTGCGGTAAAATCCGCTGCTTCGATAGCCTGATAGCCATGTTGCTCAAGAACGAGAGAAATCATTTCCCGAATAGGTGCCTCATCCTCAACCACCAGTATGCGTTTTATCATACGTGCTCTGCTCTTTGTTGTTTTCTCTCAACACAATGCGAGTTGAATGATTATATACCCTAATAATTTGCGTTGCAGAAACAACCGTAACATCATCAATCCATCTGCAACTTAAAGTACTACGGATTACAGTGCCTTGGCATTATGCTACAGATATATGACACTTTTATTACGTTAACAACGTTTTCTGTTAATGAAACGTCCACTAAGGTAGTCCTGACCATCTCTACTGCGTATAATCCCCGCTAACCATAGCGCACCATATGGTTATTTTTTGACAGAGAGGATTCATGCGCATTATTCACACATCTGACTGGCATCTTGGACAATACTTCTTTACCAAAAGCCGTGCGGCTGAACATGCAGAATTTTTGCGCTGGTTAACTGAAAAAGTCACTGAACATCAGGTTGATGCCATTATTGTGGCGGGTGATGTTTTTGATACGACCTCGCCCCCCAGCTATGCCCGTGAATTGTACAATCAGTTTATTGTGGGGTTGCAACCAACCGGCTGTCAGTTGGTTGTACTGGGTGGAAATCATGACTCCGTTGCGATGCTTAATGAATCCCGCGAACTGTTGACTTACCTCAACACTCAGGTCATCGCCAGCGTTACGCAGCAGCCAGAACAACAACTGATCGTTCTGAATAATGCCCGGGGAGAACCCGGTGCCCTGGTGTGTGCCATTCCATTTATTCGTGCCAGAGATGTATTATCCAGTCAGGCAGGCCAGTCCGGCGGAGAAAAACAGCAGGCTTTGCTGGAGGCAATCAGCCAGCACTATCAGCAGATATACCTGTTAGCAAAAAAAAAGCAGCAACAGTACGTCAAACATTTGCCAATTATTGTTACCGGACATTTAACCACCGTTGGAGCATCCACATCCGACTCCGTTCGTGATATTTACATCGGCACACTGGATGCCTTTCCCGCTCAGGCATTTCCCCCTGCCGACTATATTGCGTTAGGTCATATTCACCGGCCGCAAAAAGTGGCCAAATCAGACTATATTCGCTATTCCGGTTCTCCCATCCCCTTAAGCTTTGATGAAAGCGGCCAGGAAAAAAGTGTGGTGCTGGTGGAGTTCTCTCCGCAGACAGAGCCGCAAATTACCTTACTTACTGTGCCGCAGTTTCAACCTATGCGCTTAATTAAAGGGGATATTGAAGCGATAAAAATTGCACTGGAAGACTTCCGCCATCAGCAAGAACAGAAAACTATCTGGCTGGATATTGAAGTGGATTCACGCCTTTACCTGAATGACATTCAGCGACAAATTCAGCAAATGACCGAGACATTGCCAGTGGAAGTTATTTTGCTGCGCCGCAGTAAAGCTCTCATTCAACAGGCCATTCAGCGTCAGGAAAAAGAGACGCTGTCCGAATTGACGGTTAATGAAGTCTTTAAGCGCAGGCTGGTATTGGATGACGACGATAATCAGGCCACTCATCAACAACATCAGCGGGTGCGCCAGCTGTTTCATCAGTTGGTAGAGGAAATGGCCGAACAAACTGAGCAGCCTGTTGATGGAGGGCGGTCTGATGCGCATTCTTAGCCTGCGGCTTAAAAACATTAACTCGCTAAAAGACGAGTGGAGAATCGATTTCACTCAGGAACCTTTTTGCGATAACGCGCTGTTTGCTATTACCGGTGCCACCGGTGCCGGTAAAACCACCCTACTGGATGCTATTTGTCTGGCGCTTTACCATAAAACGCCACGTCTGAACGTAACGCCCACTCAAAATGAACTGATGACCCAGCATACTGCGGAATCGCTGGCTGAAGTGGAGTTTGAAGTTCAGGGCGTTGGCTACCGCGCATTCTGGAGCCAGCGCCGGGCAAAAGGCAGCCCTGATGGTAACCTGCAACCCCCTAAAGTTGAGCTGGCCTATATTCGCGATGGCAAAATCATCACCGATAAAATTCGGGATAAACTCGACCTGACTGCGCACATCACCGGATTAGACTTTAGCCGCTTCACCAAGTCCATGATGCTGTCGCAGGGGGAGTTTGCCGCTTTTCTTAATGCGGAACCTAAAGAGCGCGCAGAACTGCTGGAGGAGCTTACCGGCACAGAGATCTATGGTCATATTTCTGAGCAAGTTTTCTTATCTCATAAAGAGGCCAGAAACCAACTGGATACCCTGCACACCTTGTTGGGAAGCGTACAGTTACTGTCGGAAGAACAGACTCTGGCGTTAAACCAACAGACTCAACAACTGCAATCACAGGAAGCATTGCTGGCCCGACAAACCGAACGCCTGCTGGCGGATAAACAATGGCTGGAAAAACGGGATGAGTACCAGCGTCAGGAATTACAGTGCCAGCAGCAGTTAACTCAGGCGCAACAGAATTGGCAACTGCAACAGCCTCAACTGGAAAAATTACAGCGTAGCGAACCGGCGGAAAAACTGCGCCCTCTGCATACTAATCTGATGCGTTTACGTCAGGAGCAGCAAGACAATGTGCGGGAAATAACCCAAATTGCTCAAACAGAAACCGAACTAAAACAACAGATTGCCGTTGCCCTGAAGGCACGTGAGCAGGCTGAGCAACAGTATGAATCACAACTCAAACAGCATGAGTTAACACGTACCCTGATTAACACCCGGGTCATACCGCTGGATTTACAGGCAAAACATAAAGCCAGCCAGCTAGCTCAGTTGGAGTCAGCGCGAGCCAGCCTTGCTCAACGGTTACAACAACAACAAAAGGAATATGACGCAGACCAGCTACAACAGCGTCAATTACTTAGTCGCCAGCAGGTACTGAGTGAATATTTTCAACGTCATTCATACCATCAGCATTGGGGGGAAAACCTGCCACTGTGGCAACAGCAACTAAACCAACTTACTCGTATAAATAATGAGTTACACAATACACAGCAATCAGCAGAACTTAAGCAAAAAGAGATTGATAAACTCAACCAACAGTTGATTGAAGTGACTTTGTCACAGAAGCAGCATCAATCACAGCTGCAACAATTACAGCTGGGCTTCGACAAAAATGATGCCGCTTTCCAGCAGCTACGAACACAGCACAATCTGAACGAATTAAAACAGCAGCAACGCCATCTTGTCCAGACCAGAGAACGACAGCAGTCGCTCTCCCTGCTGTTTCAACGTTATCAGCAGGTGATCAGACAACATCAAACCCGCACAAATCAGCTAAATGAACTCATCACGACCATTAAACAGCTTGATGAAGACTTGTTAATCAAACGTCAGCAGTATGCTGATAAAAAAATCCATCTGGCCGATATCGAGAAACTGGCAGCGCAAGAGCTGATAATCAACCGTTTTGAGCAGGAAAGAGCGTTGTTGCAATCAGGTTCACCCTGCCCGTTATGCGGTTCCACCTTGCATCCATTAGTGGGTGAAAATAGTGCATTAAAAACATCAAATACCCAACAGCGCCTGACCCAATTAAAAAGTGAGTTTCAGCAGTTGCACGATGCCAAAATCGAGCTGAAAAGTAAGATTGCACTACAGAGCGATCGGCAAAACCAACTGACAAAAGAGTTAAATGATCTGAATCTGGAGCTGGATGATATCAACCAACAGTGGCACCAACACTGCGAACAGCTGAATATCAGGCTATCCCTTACTGATACAGAACAGTTTGAAGCTTATCTGGAAAACGTGCGGCAACAAGAGCAACAATTACAACAGCAGATAAGCCTGTTTGAACAGGCGGAGCAACAGTGGCAGTACGAAAAAGATCTGCTGAATAAGCAACACAGCGCGACTCAGGAAGCTCAACAACGCGTAACATTACTGGCTCAGGATGTATTAAATAAAACTCAACAACAGCAACAATCTGAACAGGCCCGGCGACTATTACAGCAGGATCACCAAAGGCTGTCAGAACAGCTACACACTTCGCTGGCTCAATATGAACTCAGACTACCGCAACCAGAGCAGTACGACAGTTGGTATAGCGCACGTAAAACTGAATGGCGGCAGTGGCAAAGCTACCTCAACGACCAAAAAATGCTGGAGCAACAGTTAATCACGCTGAATACCCGGATTGCCACACAGGCAACCCGACTGGAAAGCCTGAATACTCAAACGACAGAACACCAGACTCAACTTGCCGCCTGCCAACATGAATTAGAACAGCTCAGACAACAGCGTCATCAACTATTTGGCGATCGGCAAACGGATCCAGCAATGTTGCAGCTTCAACAGCAGCAACAAGCCCTTGAACTGGCGGTAGCCGACAACAGAAACGTCTGGCAGCAGCTTAACGATCGACTGACGGCACTGAGTGGACAATGTTCCACCCTGCTATCTCAACAACAGCTGCTTCGACAAAAAACCGATAGTGCTGAACATGAATTTAACTCCGCATTACAGCAGAGCCCTTTCAGTCATCAGGCTGATTTTCTGGATGCCCTGTTATCTCCGGAATTACATCAGCAACTCACTGAGCTTAAAGAGACGCTCACCCATGCACTGCATCAGGCACAAACCCTGTTTAATGAAGCCAATAAGCAGCGACAACAGCACCTGGCTTTATTCCCGGAAACCCTGACGGAAGAGAGCAATATTGCCGATATCAGCTTACAGCTCGCTCAACTAACGCAAGAGAGTAAAGCTAACGGTATTCGTCAGGGAGAAATTCGCCAGCAGTTGGAAAACGACCGACTAAATCGTTCCAGCCAACAGTCGTTAGTGGAGCGTATTACGCAATATCAACAGCGAGTTGACGATTGGGCTTATCTGAATAATCTGATCGGTTCCAGCGATGGTACAAAATTCCGTAAATTTGCTCAGGGCCTTACGCTGGAGCATTTAGTCTATCTGGCTAACCAGCAGTTAAACCGATTACATGGCCGTTATCTGCTACAGCGTAAAGAGCATGGTGATCTTGAACTACAGGTGGTCGATACCTGGCAGGCGGATAACCTGCGGGATACCCAAACCCTGTCAGGAGGAGAAAGTTTTCTGGTGAGTCTGGCGCTGGCACTGGCGCTCTCCGATCTGGTCAGTCACAAAACCAGCATCGACTCCCTGTTTCTGGATGAAGGTTTCGGCACTCTGGACGCTGAAACACTGGATATCGCACTGGACGCTCTGGATAACCTGAACGCCAGCGGCAAAATCATTGGCGTTATCAGCCATATTGATGCCATGAAAGAACGAATCCCGGTACAAATTCGGGTTCGCAAAGTGAATGGATTAGGCATCAGTAAATTGGATGATCGGTTCAAAAAATAGTATTACTCAATTATTTCATAACTTTCGTTAGCTAAAATCACAGCACGACGCTTTGCGATTGGTTATGATGGAAACTATGTTTATACAGAGCTCTGCTCTTTTTAATGGAAATAACTATGTTGTGGTTTAAGAATTTAATGATTTATCGCCTCAGCCGCGAAACCCATCTGACTGCCGATGAGATAGAAAAGCAGCTGAAGCCATTAACATTTACCCCTTGTGGCAGCCAGGATATGGCAAAAACAGGTTGGGTTTCTCCACTGGGGTCACACAGTGATGCCTTAACTCATGCTTCAGGCAATCAAATCCTGATCGTGGCCCGTAAGGAAGAGAAAATTCTACCCTCTCCGGTGATTAAACAGGCTTTACAGACCAAAATTGAACAGCTGGAAGCCGAACAACATAGAAAACTGAAAAAAACTGAGAAAGATGCGCTAAAAGATGAAGTTCTGCACAGTCTGCTACCCCGTGCATTTAGCCGCTTTAATCAAACCAGCCTGTGGATTGACACGGTTAATGGCCTGATTATTGTTGATGCCGCCAGCGCCAAACGTGCTGAAGATACGCTGGCCCTGTTGCGTAAAAGTCTGGGTTCATTACCGGTAGTACCCTTAACCCTGGAGAGTCCTATTGAACTGACGCTTACCGAATGGGTTCGCTCCGGTAATGCTCCGACAGGTTTTGTATTGCAAGATGAAGCCGAATTAAAAGCTATTCTTGAAGGTGGCGGCGTCATTCGTTGCAAGGCGCAGGAGCTGGTCAGTGATGAAATTGCCGTACATATTGAAGCAGGTAAGCTGGTTACCAAACTGGCGCTGGAATGGCGTGAACGCATTCAATTTGTCATTGCTGACGATGGCAGTCTGAAACGCATTAAATTTACTGAAACTATTCGCGATCAAAATCAGGATATCGATAAAGAAGATTATTCTGCTCGCTTCGATGCTGATTTCACTCTAATGACCGGTGAAGTTGCTCAACTAATTCAGGAGTTGATTGCAGCATTGGGCGGAGAACATAGCGAATAATATTTTAAAAAACAAAAGATAATGCTAATAGAGACAAATGAGCACCTCTATTAGTATGATAAATAACAATTAGCTGTTTTGGAATAATAGCCGTACTTTACGTAATACTATTATTTCTCTGTAATATGGTGAGTTAATGTGTAAAATGCGCAAAATCACAGATAAAGCACCATCAAAAAACAGGTGATCGGAGGGACTGTTTGCATAACTATATTATTAATGACCGAGTGATGTTTAACACTTTTACCGGTGGGTTAAGTCGTCTGGACGACCCACGGAAATTAAATACGCTCAGTAGTAATGCTAAACGACTATTTCTGCACCTGATTGACAGTGGTTATCAGATTGTTCCCTTTGAACAACTCACTAACGAAATTGAAGAAAAGGAAGATGTCTCAAATACGGCTAAAGCGGTTATCTCTGAACTAAGCAATATTACTAAGACTTTCCATCAATTAGGTGAATTTGAACCTATTCTTACCATCTATTCTTATGGCGTACAGCTCTCCACTGATGTGGAATTAAAAGTTATCACCAGTTACCGAACTTTTAGTGATGACAGCAAAGAAAAACCTTATATCGCCAAAAAATCATTGATCAATTCCGCCACGGCCAATGGTAATAATAGTTCCTCTTCCACGCTGCGACCTAAAAGTCGTTTTGTCTGGTACTACACCCGAATTATGCTGGTTGCAGCCCTGTTTATTTTTATTTTTTATTTTGCTTTAAATATGTTCACCAGTAAGCCGGGCTATTTTGCCGATTACCACCATCAGGAAAAATACCAGCAGTGTGACATTTTCATTCACAACCAAATACCAACTGACCTGGCTAATTTGAAAATGCGGTTAGATGAGCTCTCTATCGCCTGCGATAAACCTAAAAATGTCTATTTTAGTATTCCTGCCGATGATCGTCGGGAGTCAATACAGGTCTGCGACAGCGATCCGGATAGATATGATGCCTCTTGCTTTAATTTCTATGTGGTAAAAGTGAAATGAACAATATTAAGCTTTCTGTGATTACTACATTGATAGTGACAGCTTTACTGGCAGTCGGTTTATACCTGTTTTATACCAGCAGCAGCAATAAATTTTCCTGTTCGGCAAACACCACCTATCTGTTTGAAAAAACCGATAGGGAAAAAGAAGCGGTATTAACCTCTGAAATGAGATTCCATTTTGAGGATGATGGCAAAGGTTATAACCTTATTATGGGAAATTTACTGATAGATGGAAACAATTATACTATCAACCGCAAAGTACAATTTAATTACACACACAACAAAACGAATAATTATGTTCTTAGCACCACTCAAGTCTCTTTAGAAAATAACGATAACTTACCTAAAGCTTTAGGAGAACGTTATCTCTACCGTTTTAGTACTGAGCAAAATGAATCAACACATTTGGTTATTATTCTGATGAACAGTGGAAAACGCCTGTTCTCCAGTGGAACCTTACCCTACTTCTTATGTGAATAATGCCCTCAATAACCAAATAGCTGGATTCTGTCTTTATTTTCATTACATAAAACAGACATCCGGCTTACGCTTCATTACCGAACTTCCATATTTCCTTCATCATTTTTTTCTCTGAAGCGGTTATACTGATAAAATCACAGTATTCTTAACTATTTCAGAGTAATAGCTCCACCATTGAGCTGTTTAAGTGAGCCTCTAACTATGACACTGCAATTTAAGCGTTTATTACGCCCACTGCCGCTCATCGCCATTGCTATTATCGCTATCGGAACCTGGCTGTTTTGGCATAACAACAATACGGCTCAGGCCCCCGGCGTGACGAAGTCATCCCAGTCTGCCAGCGGTGGGCGACGTAATATGCCACTACCTCCGGTGCAGATTGCCACTGCGGATATACAAAATATCCCTCGCTATTTAAGTGGATTAGGTACGGTAACTGCCGCTAATACGGTAACCATACGCAACCGGGTAGATGGTCAAATCATGGTCATCCACTTTACCGAAGGTCAGGAAGTCAAGGCGGGAGATCTGTTGGTTGAAATCGATCCACGCCCCTATCAAGTACAGCTAACCCAGGCTGAAGGTCAACTGCTGAACATGCAGGCTACCTTAAGTAATGCCAGGCGCGATTTAGCCCGTTATCAAAAGCTGATTAAAACCAACATGGTTTCACAACAACAGTTAGATACGCAGCAGGCGCTGGTTAAACAAAGTGAAGGCAGCTTGAAAGCCGCTCAGGGTGTCGTTGACAGTGCTAATCTGCAACTGACCTACAGCAAAGTGGCTGCGCCAATATCCGGCCGGGTTGGCCTGAAGCTGGTTGATGTGGGTAACTATGTCTCCAGCGGTGACAACACAGGATTGGTGGTCATTACCCAAACTCACCCTATCGATGTACTGTTTGCTTTACCGGAAACCGACCTGAGTGCTATTTTGCCCGCTTATCATCAGGGCAAAAGCCTGTCGGTTGAAGCCTGGGATCGGGGAAATAGGCAGCTGATAACTACAGGTACACTGCTCAGCCTGGATAACCAGATTGATACCACCACGGGTACCATCAAGCTAAAAGCTCGCTTTACCAATCAGGATAATCTGCTATTTCCAAACCAGTTTGTTAACGCCAGAATCAAAGTTGATACACTAAATAATGCCATTGTGGTTCCTGCCGCCGCCATTCAAACCGGTAATAATGAAAACTTTGTCTGGATGATTAATAACGAAAACAAAGTGAGTAAACAATCTGTCAAGGTTGGATTACGTAACGGTGAAAGCGTGGTGGTTACTCAGGGCATAGCGGCTGGTCAAAAAGTGGTTACCGATGGTGTTGATCGCCTGAAGCAAGATACGCAGGTTGAAGTAGTCACACCACAATCCCTGTCAGCAACCAAAGCTACAAACTCTCGTCAGCCGCAGGATGCAAAATGAGTGAGCATCCTGAACTCGCTAACCAGATAATTTCAGGCGGTGGTCCATCCCGCCAGTTTATCCTGCGTCCGGTTGCGACAACGTTACTAATGATTGCCCTGCTGTTAGCGGGAATACTGGGCTATAAATCTCTGCCGGTTTCCGCACTGCCAGAAGTGGACTACCCAACTATTCAGGTAGTTACCCTCTACCCCGGTGCCAGCCCGGATGTCACCACCTCAGCAATTACCGCACCGCTGGAGCAGCAACTGGGGCAAATGTCGGGCCTGAAGCAAATGTCTTCCCAAAGTTCCGGTGGCGCTTCCGTTATTACCTTACAGTTCCAGCTCGATCTGGATTTAGATGTAGCCGAACAAGAAGTTCAGGCGGCCATTAACGCCGCCACTAACCTGCTGCCTAACGATTTACCCTATCCGCCGATTTACAGTAAGGTTAATCCGGCTGATGCCCCTATTTTGACGCTGGCAGTCACCTCTGATGGCCTGCCGATGAGCCAGGTGCGGGACATGATAGAAACCCGCGTGGCCCAGAAAATTTCTCAGGTTTCCGGCGTTGGTTTGGTTAGCTTATCCGGAGGTGAGCGCCCTGCTGTACGCATTATTCTTAATCCGCAGGCGGTAGCCGCCTACGGTCTGGATAGTGAAACTGTGCGCACAGCTATTACCGGCGCCAACGTCAACACCGCTAAAGGTAATCTTGACGGCCCGACGCGTTCTGCAACCCTGTCAGCAAACGACCAGATGAAATCACTGCAAGATTACCGCCAGTTAATTGTGTTCTATAAAGATGGTTCTCCGGTTCGTCTGCAAGATATCGCGAACATTGAAGAAGGAGCGGAAAATACCCAATTAGCCGCCTGGGCCAATCAGAAACAGGCAATTATTTTAAATATTCAACGTCAGCCCGGTGCCAATGTTATTACCACCGCCGATGAGATTCGCAACGTTCTTCCCCAATTAACCGAGAGCCTGCCCGCCTCGGTAAAAGTACAGATACTCACCGATCGCACCGTTACCATTCGTACCTCAATTAACGATGTACAATTTGAACTGCTGCTGGCGGTAATACTGGTAGTCATGGTGATCTATCTGTTCCTGCGGAATGTTCCTGCAACCATTATTCCCAGCGTAGCGGTGCCGTTGTCACTGACTGGCACCTTTGCCGCTATGTATTTTCTCGGTTTCTCCATCAATAACCTGACGTTAATGGCGATGATTATCGCTGCCGGGTTTGTCGTCGATGACGCAATCGTGGTGATAGAGAATATCTCCCGCTATATCGAGCAGGGGGAAAAACCGCTAAACGCGGCACTAAAAGGGGCAGGAGAAATAGGTTTCACCATTATCTCGCTGACCATCTCGCTGGTCGCGGTATTAATTCCGCTACTGTTTATGGGGGATGTGGTTGGTCGTTTATTCCACGAATTTGCCCTGACGCTGACAATTGCTATTCTGATTTCTGGCGTGGTTTCTCTGACCCTCACACCAATGATGTGTGCCCGCTTGCTGAATCATGAATCCCTGCGTAAACAGAACCGCTTCTCTCTGACTTGCGAACGTTTTTTTGAACGGGTTATTGCCGGTTATGGTCACTACCTGACTGTGGTATTAAAACATCAGTGGACCACACTGGCTGTAGCGGCAGGAACATTAGGGCTGACGATTTTACTCTATCTGTTTATTCCAAAGGGTTTCTTTCCATTACAGGACAATGGACTGATTCAGGGAACGCTGGTGGCTCCGCAATCCATCTCATTTTCAGCGATGTCTGAGCGCCAACAGGCGGTCACCAAAATCCTGTTACAGGACCCGGCGGTAGAAAGCGTCTCTTCGTTTATTGGCGTTGATGGCAGTAATGCCACATTGAATAACGGGCGGCTGCAAATTAACCTGAAACCATTAAGCCAACGTGACGACCGCGCCCCTAAAATTATTGAGCGTCTGCAACATAGCCTACAAGCCGTTCCGGGAATTACCCTCTACCTGCAACCGGTACAAGACTTAACCATTGAAGATCGGGTCAGTCTCACTCAGTATCAGTTCACACTGCAAACCATGTCGCTGGATCAACTCACACTGTGGGTACCTAAATTACTGGATCGCCTGAAACAATTGCCTGAACTAACCGATGTAAGCAGCGACTGGCAGGATCAGGGATTAGTGGCTTATGTTAATGTTAATCGCGATGAAGCCAGCCGTTTAGGGATTAATATGAGCAGCATTGATAATGCGCTGTATAACGCCTTTGGTCAGCGGCTGATCTCCACTATCTACACTCAGGCTAACCAGTATCGGGTGGTGCTGGAACAGCAGGTTGATAAACAACAAGTGTTAAACGCTTTTGATAATATCTACCTGAAAAATGGCAGCGGCCAGTCAATTCGCTTAACCAATATTGCGACTATTGAGCAACGATTTGGGCCACTGTCGGTTAACCGTATTGCTCAGTTTCCTTCGTCCACCGTTTCATTTAACTTACCGGCTGGTATATCGCTGGGAGAAGCCACTAAAGCCATCACTCAGGCGGAGCAGGAGTTGAATTTCCCGAGTGATATTACCACTCAATTCCAGGGTGCAACCCTGGCCTTTCAAGCCTCGTTGAGCAGTACATTATGGTTAATTCTGGCGGCAATTATCACCATGTATATTGTACTGGGTGTACTGTATGAGAGCTTTATTCATCCGGTGACTATCCTCTCCACTTTACCCAGTGCCGGTGTAGGTGCCCTACTGGCACTCATGCTTTCCGGTCAGGAGCTGGATATTATTGCCATTATCGGCATTATCTTGCTTATTGGCATTGTGAAGAAAAATGCCATCATGATGATCGACTTTGCGCTGGCAGCAGAGCGTGAACAAGGAAAAACGCCTTATGATGCGATTTATCAGGCCTGCCTGCTGCGTTTTCGCCCTATTCTGATGACCACCATGGCGGCTCTGCTGGGCGCGTTGCCATTAATGCTCAGTACCGGTATTGGTGCAGAACTGCGCCATCCGCTGGGTATCTGTATGGTGGGCGGTTTGCTGGTCAGTCAGGTACTCACCCTGTTTACCACCCCGGTTATCTATTTGATGTTTGGCCGTTTAAGCAGCCATAAGCTAATTGCCGCACAGCCCGTTGAAACTACCCGGAACGGGGTGTGATATGAAGTTCTATGCCCTGTTTATTAACCGTCCGGTAGCCACCATTTTGCTGACGTTGGGCATTATCCTCAGCGGTATTCTGGGTTTCAGGTTATTACCGGTATCGCCTTTACCTAAAATTGATTTTCCGGTTATTTCCGTCAGTGCATCACTACCGGGGGCCTCGCCAGAGACGATGGCCTCATCCATTGCCACCCCGCTGGAACGTTCACTAGGTGCTATTGCCGGTGTTAATGAGATGACCTCCACCAGTTCACTGGGCAGTACGCGTATTATTCTGCAATTTGATATGAACCGGGACATTAATGGCGCCGCCCGTGACGTACAGGCCGCCATTAACGCTGCGCACAATTTGTTGCCCAGCGGTATGCCTTCGAGACCGACCTATCGGAAAGCTAACCCTTCCGACGCCCCGATCATGATTCTGACGCTAACCTCTGACGTTTACAGTCAGGGGGAACTCTACGACTATGCATCTACCCAACTGGCACAGAAGATCTCTCAACTGGAGGGGGTAGGTGATGTTTCCGTTGGCGGTAGTTCCCTGCCCGCCGTCCGCGTACAGCTAAATCCTCAGGCACTATTTAATCAGGGCGTTTCATTAGACGATGTCAGAACCGCCATTAGTCAGGCCAACGTTCGTAAACCCCAGGGTTTTCTTAAAGCCGATGAACAAAACTGGCAAGTTCAAACCAATGACGAGATTAAAACCGCAGACCAATATAAGCCGATTATTATTCACTACAATAATCAGTCTGCGGTCAGGCTGGAGGATGTGGCCACCATCACCGACTCGGTACAGGACATTCGTAACGCCGGTATGGCAAACGGGGTTCCGGCTATTTTAATCATGATTCGACGCTCCGCTGATGCCAATATTATCGATACGGTAGACCGCATTCGCGCCGAGATGCCTGAACTGCAATCCTATATTCCAGCCTCGATTAATCTGGCCATTGCTCAGGATCGTTCCCCCACTATTCGCGCTTCACTGCTTGAAGTTGAACGCGCGTTAACCATTGCCGTTGCGCTGGTGATTCTGGTGGTATTTCTGTTTCTGCGTTCGGGCCGGGCTACGATTATTCCGGCCGTTGCCGTACCGGTTTCACTGATTGGTACCTGCGCCGCTATGTATATGCTCGGCTTTAGCCTGAATAATCTGTCGCTGATGGCCTTAACCATTGCTACCGGATTTGTGGTCGATGATGCCATTGTGGTGTTGGAAAATATTGCCCGCCATATTGAAGCAGGGATGAAACCTTTCGATGCTGCTCTGAAAGGGGTAAGCGAGGTGGGTTTTACGGTACTGTCTATGAGCTTTTCTCTGGTGGCGGTTTTTATTCCGCTGCTGTTTATGAGTGGACTGCCCGGTCGTCTGTTCAGCGAGTTTGCTATTTCACTGTCGGTGGCCATTGGGATTTCACTGGTTGTTTCACTTACCCTAACACCAATGATGTGCGCCCGCTTGTTACGCGCCGGAAAACAGGAGCACCCAAGTTCATCACAAGGATTTGGTCGCATTATTCTGGCACTGCAACAAGGCTATGCCCGCAGCCTTAGCTGGACGCTGGACCATTCCCGATTAATATTCGTGGTTTTTCTGAGTACCATTGCCCTTAACGTTTGGCTGTATATGAATGTTCCCAAGACCTTTTTTCCTGAGCAGGACACCGGCCGATTGATGGGGTTTGTACAGGCAGACCAGAGTATCTCTTTTCAATCGATGAAAAAGAAAATGGAAGTGCTGATGAAAATCGTCAGTAGCGATAAAGATGTGGATAACGTCACCGGTTTTACCGGTGGTTCGCGTACCAATAGTGGTTCAATGTTTATTTCATTAAAACCACTTACTGAACGTAAAGACAGCGCCCAACAGGTGATAAGCCGTCTGAGGGGTAAATTGTCTCAGGAGCCGGGTGCCAGTCTGTATCTGATGGCGGTACAGGATGTCAGAGCCGGAGGGCGTCAGTCTAACGCCGGTTATCAATATGCTTTACTGTCTGACGACCTCAGTACCCTTCGTCAGTGGGAGCCAAAAATTCGAACCGCCTTTGCCACCCTGCCTGAACTGGCAGACGTTAACTCCGATCAGCAGGACAAAGGGGCCGAAATAGCCATCACCTATAACCGTGAAACGATGTCACGATTAGGGATTAATGTCTCTGCTGCCAATGCCCTGCTGAATAATGCCTTTGGACAGCGGCAAATTTCTACCATCTATCAACCGCTAAATCAGTACAAAGTGGTAATGGAAGTCGCGCCCGAGTTTGCTCAAGACCAGAGCGCACTGGATAAGATGTTTGTCATCAATCAGGATGGTAAGCCTATTCCCCTTTCCTACTTTGCCCAGTGGGTGCCTGCCAATGCGCCGTTATCCGTCAACCATCAGGGGCTTTCCGCCGCCTCTACCGTTTCCTTTAATCTGGCGGATGGTTATTCGTTATCTGAAGCAACTTCTGCCATCGAACGAACCATGACGGCATTAGGGGTTCCCAATACGGTCAGAGGCTCTTTTGCCGGTACCGCTCAGGTATTTCAGGAGATGTTGCAATCACAGATTTTCCTGATTATTGCAGCGATTATTACTGTCTATATTGTGCTGGGTGTACTGTATGAAAGCTATATTCATCCACTAACGATTTTATCCACCCTGCCATCCGCAGGGGTTGGGGCTATACTGGCTTTAGAGCTGTTTGATACGCCATTCAGCCTGATAGCCCTTATCGGCGTAATGCTGTTAATTGGTTTGGTGAAAAAAAATGCCATTATGATGGTGGATTTTGCCCTCACCGCAGAAAGACAGGGCAATCTGGCACCTCGTGAAGCGATATTTCAGGCCTGCCTGTTACGTTTCAGACCCATTATGATGACCACACTGGCGGCTATTTTTGGTGCAGTTCCGCTGGTTCTGGGTAGCGGCGATGGCGCTGAGTTACGCCAGCCTCTGGGTATCACTATTGTTGGCGGGCTGGTAATGAGCCAGTTATTAACGCTATATACAACACCGGTGATCTATCTCTACTTCGACCGCTTAAGACTTTGGTATAAAAACCGTCGGCCATCATCGGCATCAACACTGGCAAGTGAAACAACCGGTCACTGATAACCCATTAATCATATGAGTCAGGTCAAAGGAGCCAACACAAAATGAAAAGTAGTGCCGCTAGTGTACGTTGGCAACTGTGGATTGTGGCTCTGGGTTTCTTTATGCAGTCGCTGGACACCACTATTCTGAATACTGCCTTGCCCTCTATGGCCGTTAGCCTGAATGAAAGTCCACTACAGATGCAGTCCGTGATCGTTGCTTATATTCTTACCGTTGCCGTAGGACTTCCCGCCAGCGGCTGGTTGGCGGATCGTATCGGTGTTAAACCAGTATTTCTGTCAGCCATCGTACTTTTCACTTTAGGCTCTCTGCTTTGTGCTCAGTCAGGAAGTTTACAGGAGCTAGTCCGCGCCCGGGTAATTCAGGGGATTGGCGGCGCTATGATGGTACCCGTTGGTCGATTGACGGTAATGAAAATTGTTCCCCGCGAACAGTATATGGCGGCCATGACCTTTGTTACCTTACCCGGTCAGGTTGGTCCGTTAATGGGGCCTGCGCTGGGCGGTTTTTTAGTGGAGTACGCCAGTTGGCACTGGATTTTTCTGATTAATATTCCGGTTGGTATTATTGGCGTCCTGGCAACCCTGATGATTATGCCTAACTACAAAATGCCGCCGCGTCCCTTTGATGTAATCGGTTTTATTTTGCTGGCAATTGGTATGGCCACCATTACCCTTTCGCTGGATGGTCACTCGGGTTTAGGGTTGGCACCGGCAACTATTCTACTGCTGTGCTCTAGCGGCGTTGCTGCCCTCGGGCTTTACTGGTTGCACGCCCGTCGGGCAAAAGCACCGCTGTTCAATTTAGCCATGTTTAAAATCCCAACCTTCTCTTTGGGGCTGACCGGTAGTCTATTTGCCCGTATCGGCAGCGGAATGTTGCCTTTTATGACGCCATTATTTTTACAAGTCGGACTGGGATTTTCGCCATTTCACGCCGGTCTGATGATGATTCCGATGATCATTGGCAGCATGAGTATTAAACGCCTGGTGGTACAAATTGTTAACCGCTATGGCTATCGCGTTGTTCTGAGCCTGGCGACTTTAGCCTTACCTGCCATTACGCTAATGATCCCCATCGCAGGTATGTTGGGATGGTATATAGCGATTCCATTCCTGTTATTTATGCTTGGTGTCACTAACGCCGTGCGCTTTTCTACCATGAATACCCTGACGCTGAAAGATCTGCCCGATGAATTTGCCAGCAGCGGTAACAGCCTGCTGTCGATGGTGATGCAACTGTCTATGAGCCTGGGCGTCAGCACCGCCGGGATTTTACTCGGTGTATTCTCAATGCATCATGTCGCAATAGGCAGCCCTGAAGTGCAACAGGCTTTCTTATATACCTATCTGTGTATTGGTTTAATTATGTTAATTCCGACGGCGATTTTTGCCAGAGTTCCCAAAGACAGTGCCCAAAACGTCTTGCTGGGTTCAGGTAACCGCCGGGAGAAGTCCGATAACTAGCGGAAACCTAATCAAATGAAAATGGGGATCACCGGAAAACTGTTCTTTGCCATTTTAGCCACCTGTATGCTGGTACTTATTACCATGCACTGGGGTGTTCGTCTGAGTTTTGAACGTGGTTTTACCGATTATATTCGCTCCAGTAATGAGCAGCGTTTAACCCTGCTGGGCAACGCTCTGGCAGAACGCTATCGCCATGAGGGGAACTGGCAATTTCTACAACGCAACGAAAAAGTCATCTATCAGTTTTTACGTTCGGTAGAACAAAATAATGATGAAAGTAATGAACCGACACTCCCGCCTCAGGGATGGCGCGTTCCCTTCTGGATTTTCGATACTCAAAACCATATGCTGGCAGGATCTTCTCATCCGGTTCCCCGTCAGGCTACCCGCAAAGCAATTATGCTGGATGGAAAAACCATCGGCTGGATTGTGGGTATGCCCAGCGAAAAGTTGACCCGCAGCGCCGACATAAACTTTGCTAAACAGCAAAATCGTACCAGTTGGATATTAATCGCCCTTTCAACCCTGTTAGCGGCGCTCGCCACACTGCTGGTTTCCCGCAGCCTGTTATCCCGAGTAAAACGTCTGGTTATCGGTACTCATCAACTGGCGGCCGGAGACTTTTCCGCCCGGGTTCCGGTTACCAGCAAAGATGAACTCAGTATGCTGGCCAATGACTTTAACCAACTGGCCAACACACTGGAAAAGAACGAGAGTATGCGACGGGCATTTATTGCCGATGTCTCTCATGAGTTGCGCACACCGTTGGCCGTATTGCAGGGAGAATTAGAGGCACTGGAAGATGGTGTACGCCAGTTAACCCCAACCTCATTACATTCACTTCAGGCTGAGGTACAATCTCTGACTAAGTTAGTTAATGATTTGCATCAGCTTTCGCTATCCGATTTAGGCGCATTAACCTACAAAAAGAACAATCTTAATTTGATAGCCTTACTGGAACAGGCTATCGCCGCTTATCACAGTCGCTTCAACCATAAAGGATTAGCCATTAAAACTGAATTACCGCAAAGTACAATGGTGTTTGGCGATCCGGATCGGCTGTCGCAGCTGTTTCATAATTTGTTAGAAAACAGCCTGCGTTACACTGACGCCTTCAGCGAAGGTATTCAGGGGCGACTATATATCTCCGCCACCGTCAGTAAACAATCAATACTGTTACACTGGCAGGATTCTGCTCCCGGCGTTACCGACGAACAGTTAAGCCAGATTTTTGAGCGTTTTTATCGTACCGAAGTGTCCCGCAATCGGGCCAGCGGTGGCTCCGGTCTGGGTCTTTCCATATGCTGGAATATTGTGGATGCCCATGGAGGAGAAATTAGCGCCAGCCATTCTGCTTTAGGCGGACTGGAAATTAAGTTACTCTTACCGCTGGTAACAGAGATGGTATCGCCATAACTATGACAGAAAGCGCCCTATTGCACGGCAATGACCTGCCGCCAGTGTTGATTGTGGAAGATGAGCCTAAGCTGGGTCAGCTGTTAATTGATTATCTTCAGGCGGCTGGGTATCACACGCATTTAATTACCCAGGGTCAGGAGGTGATTAGCTGGGTGAAGCAGCACTCACCTTCGCTGATCCTGCTAGATTTAATGCTACCGGGCGTTGATGGCATCACATTATGTCGTGAAATTCGTGCGTTTTCTGCTATTCCGGTCGTGATGGTAACGGCAAAAACGGAAGAGATAGATCGCCTGTCCGGGCTGGAAATTGGCGCTGATGATTATATCTGTAAACCCTATAGCCCCCGGGAAGTCGTGGCGCGGGTTAAAACCATTTTAAGACGCTGCTATCTGCCCGCCAGAGAGTTACCTTCAATGGCGCCGGGATTGCAGTTAGATGAATCACAATTTCAGGTTCGTTATAACAATAGCAGCCTTAATTTAACCGCCGCCGAATTTAGGTTGCTAAAAACGTTGTCGGCACATCCTGGTCAAGTATTAACCAGAGAATCACTATTGGATAACCTTTATGATGACTATCGTGTGGTAACCGATCGAACCGTGGACAGTCATATTAAAAATTTACGTCGTAAACTGGAAACCTTAGCACCAGAGAAGGCCTTTATCCGCTCGGTCTATGGACTCGGCTACCGTTGGGAAGAGTAAATAAACAGGTATTTATTTCTCAGCCGTCATGGAATAACACAACAGGAGTTGTCAGGTTAATGAGTTTAGTTATTAAGCGTTCCCTTTTAGCTTTGGTTATTCCAGCTTCGCTGGTTTCCGTTGCCTATGCAGATACCATTGAGAACTGTGAAGTAAATAAAGATATTATTATTAATAATCATCTGACGCTGTTAAGCATACCTGAGTTTAATCATGCTCGTGAAGTAGAAACCGTGACTGAGAGCGACAACACCCGCTCGGCCTTTTATTATAAATTCAACTACGATCGCTGCGGGCAATTAACAGATATGTATGCTCAAATAACCCGCAATGAACTGCGTTTTCGCATTGATTCCAGCTATGATATTAGTAAAAATCAACAGGGCTGGAAAAATAGTTACAACGTCACTCTTTTTGGTATGAATAAGCTGTTTTATGCCCGGGAAGGCGCTATCTCATACCATGCCGATGATAACGGGTTGATTGTCAACTCAACGGATAATTACATTTCCGCTAGCGATGAGAAGAAAGCAGAAAACGGCATTACCAGTGGCATCTATAAAACCGATGATAAATTCCGTATGGCTTACAGCCTGTTAAGCGGTACCGATGAGTCGGTAAATGGTGAATACCGTTTCTTCTATCAACCGGATAATAAACCTTTTGCCTTAATCAGTCCGACCATGAGCATCAGCTACCTGTATGATGAACAGCAGCGGGCCAGCGGAATGATAGAAATTACCGTATCCCCCTACTATCTTGGCAGTAAAAAAACCGATTGCCTGGAATGGAATGAGCGCAACGACTGCACTAGATCTGTCAGCAAAGAGCTGGAAATGTTTCCCGCTTATATCGTAGATCGAACGACGGTATTGCGATCAACTTATACCTATTGGTGATCAATAAACCTGCAGTAATGAATATTCCGGCCACAAAGACAATGTTAAACATATCGCCATCTGTCCGGCCGGAAGACCATCTGTATTTTGTTATGAAAAGCTTATAACACCACTTGTTTCATCCCTGCCGTTGCCATTCCTTTCAACCAGGTCTACAATTCCGCCCCTGGGATTTTCCCAAGGCTGTACCCATTGGGTGCGGCTCTGACTTGTGATCAGACTAAGAGACCAACAACATGTTTAAACCGGAATTACTTTCTCCGGCCGGTACGCTAAAAAATATGCGTTACGCCTTCGCCTATGGCGCAGACGCAGTTTATGCCGGTCAGCCTCGTTACAGCCTGAGAGTGCGTAACAACGAATTCAATCACCAAAATCTGGCTTTAGGTATTAATGAAGCCCATTCTCTTGGCAAAAAGTTTTATGTGGTGGTGAATATCGCCCCCCATAACTCCAAGCTAAAAACCTTTATTCGAGATCTGGCTCCCGTCGTTGAAATGGGTCCGGATGCCTTAATCATGTCCGATCCGGGGCTGATTATGATGGTTCGTGAAGCATTTCCTGATATTGATATTCATCTGTCGGTACAGGCTAACGCGGTAAACTGGGCAACGGTGAAATTCTGGAAACAGATGGGACTAACCCGGGTTATTCTTTCTCGTGAATTATCGCTGGAAGAGATTGAAGAAATTCGCCAACAGGTACCCGACATTGAGCTGGAAACCTTTGTGCACGGTGCTTTATGTATGGCCTATTCTGGTCGTTGTCTGCTTTCTGGTTATATCAATAAGCGCGATCCTAATCAGGGCACTTGTACTAATGCCTGCCGCTGGGAATATAAAGTAGAAGAAGGTAAAGAAGATGACACTGGCAACATTGTGCATATTCATGAACCTATCCCGGTAAAAAATGTAGAACCAACGCTGGGTGCCGGTGCCCCTACCGATAAAGTGTTTATGATTGAAGAAGCCCTGCGCCTTGGCGAATATATGAGTGCCTTTGAAGATGAACATGGCACTTATATTATGAACTCTAAAGATCTGCGTGCGGTTCAACATGTGGAACGTTTGACGCAGTTAGGTGTTCATTCATTAAAAATTGAAGGCCGAACCAAATCTTTCTACTACTGTGCTCGTACCGCGCAGGTTTATCGCCGGGCCATTGATGATGCCGTTGCCGGTAAACCATTTGATGAATCATTGATGACAACACTGGAATCACTGGCGCATCGTGGATATACCGAAGGCTTTTTGCGTCGTCATGTCCATGATGAACATCAGAATTATGATTATGGTTACTCCATTTCTGACAGCCAACAGTTTGTTGGGGAATTTACCGGCGAGCGCCGTAATGGCCTGGCGGCTGTTGATGTAAAAAATAAGTTCTCCGTGGGTGACAGCGTAGAGATGATGACCCCACAGGGCAACATCCATTTCACCATTGAATCAATGGAAACCAATAAAGGTCAGCCAACTGACGTTGCCCCGGGTAATGGGCATGTGGTTTATCTGCCGGTTCCTGAAGATGTTAATCTGACGTTCGCACTGTTAATGCGCAATTTAGCCGGAAGTAATAACACCCGAAATCCGCACAGTGTATAAAAATCTTCTTTTTCTACTTGCGATATTGAAAATCACACTCTTTATTGCAAATTATTAGAAATAGATCACATCTATTTCTAAATAAATGGACTACTATCTCAATCCTAAAGATTAATAACTAGTTGTGTTCCTATTATCTCTTTAATAGAAACCACCTCCTTACCAGTCCAATCTCCCTTGGACTGGTTTCTTTTTTTTATGGCCTGCTAAATTTTTTACATTAACTTTTTGCTGATTTAGCCATGCACAGTACGGCTGTCATCCGGTGCCTGAGCCCTGTCGCTCATACCATAATCCCGAATAATTCCGGCAATTTTCAGTCTGTAATCATTAAAAATCATTGCCCGCCCTTTAGCCTGTGCCTGTCGATGCAACTCTAATTTCCGCCAATGCTGAACGGCCTCTTCATCTCGCCAGAATGAAAGGGACAAAATCTTGCCCGGTTCAGACAAACTTTCAAATCGCTCAATGGAGATAAACCCTTCAATCTCGCTCAATAAAGGCTTTAGCTCCGTTGCTAAATCCAGATAGGCTTGTTTATACCCCTGTTTTATCTGTACTTCAAAGATAACTGCAATCATGTTTATTTCCTTATACTGCTTAAAACGCCAATGATTTTAATGTAAACAATTGGTAAAAACATTATCACCGGTTGTTGAATCGTTATACTGTTTTTATCACCTTCAGGACGTGTAATGACTACATCATCCGGTGCACAGGCAGGCGGCAGCCATCCTCTGTGCCCTGATGCTAAAATAAATGATGGTCAACTACGGCTGACTATCCTGATGGCGGATGAATCATTACCGGCACTGCTCTCCAGTTTGCTCGGTGGTAAAAACAGCGAGCACATTATTGAGAAAACCTTAAGTAGCCTGACCCTGACCTCCAGCCATAAAATGATTCTTAACCTTGATGGTAAGCCATTAAAAGGCAATGAATTTAGCATTGAGGTGGTACCCGCCACTATTCAGTGACATATCCCCAAAATTGCCCGTTATTAATTTAAAGGCAAGAATAAGGGGCGCTTATTGCGCCCCTTAAATAAATTTCCGGTTAACAACTAATGTTAATTAGCTTCAACCAAATCCTTTGGCATATTGCCCTGCATGTTATGCCAGATAACTCCGCTGGCTTTACCATACTGGCGTACAGACTCCATCACCTTATCATGTAGCCTATCGCGGCATAATTCAGAAAGGTGCTGATAAAAGTTTAATGCCAGCTGACGCGCTTCCGGATTAGAGAAGTAGTAACGACCAACGCGAATGTATAACCCCTTGATACCATTAAGAATCAGACCATAAATCGGATTTCCGGAAGCAAAGGCTAATCCGCGGAAAATATTATAATCTAACTCGGTAAACAGCTCCGGACGTGTTTCCGGGCTGTTAGCCTGCGCTAAAACTTCCTGAGCCTTTTCCGGATTTTGACGCACTGCTGCCCGAATAAAGATTGCGGCAATATTGGTTCTGACAGCCAGCAGATTATCAATTAACTGAGGAACACTATCGTGATCTAAACGTACCAAGGTTTCCAGCAGACTCAGGCTGGACGTTTCCCAAAAGTTGTTTACTTTAGTCGGTTTACCATGCTGAATAGTTAACCAACCATCTCTGGCTAAACGCTGTAATACTTCACGTAATGTAGTACGAGTTACACCAATAAGTTCGGAAAGCTCACGCTCTGCGGGCAGAATCGTTCCCGGAGGAAACCGATTGTTCCAAATGCTCTCGATTAAATACTCTTCCGCAAATCCTGCCGGGCTCTGCGCTTTGATCACCATAGAAGTGCCATTCCATTAAGATACAAATAAAAACGATTTGTTGCATCATACCAGAAGCCTACAGCCGGATATAGCACCCTAAAATGTCTAATAGAGTAAACTGTGGTTTGGCTTGCAAAACTAGGTTAATTTCAGCATAAGGGGTTACTTAGTGACTTAAAATCAATCCGGTTATAAGAAATGTTTGGCTAACGCGGAAAATCTTAATCATAATGTCATTTGAAAGATGGCATAGAAATAAAACTAGTTTAAACTACCGCTATCGGCGACCGCTCATACATATTAAAGTGAATTAATCATGTTATGTTATTTAAATAGCTGTTCTAAAGGAAGAAGTGCCTGGTTCCTTCTGGCTCTGATTGTTATTGCTCTTGAGTTAATTGCCCTCTATTTCCAACATGTGATGTTATTGAGACCTTGTGTACTCTGCATTTACGAGCGTTGTGCGTTGTTTGGCATTTTAGGCGCAGCTCTGATTGGTATGTTGGCACCTTCCTCTACGCTGATACGTTTTTTAGCTATTCTCGTCTGGCTATACAGCACTATCGAGGGACTCTTGTTGACATGGAAACATACCATGATCCAACTTTATCCTTCTCCGGCAAATACTTGCGATATTTTTGTTAATTTCCCGGCCTGGTTACCGTTAGATAAGTGGTTACCTGCTGTATTCGTCGCTAATGGTGATTGCAGTGAAAAACAGTGGTCATTTCTTTCATTAGAAATGCCACAGTGGTTACTGATTATTTTTGCAATTAATTTAGTAATTGTTACTCTGGTTATTATTGCTCAATTTGTTAAACCAAAAAGACGCTTCTTCTATAACAACCCGCTCTAATATTTCAATCAGAAGATGACCAATAAATAAGCGCCGTTATGGCGCTTATTTATTGTCTGTTTTTCAGAAAGTAGCGGTTCTAAAAAATCACATCATGCGAGGTTTTAAATCACTACCTGCTTAGTTAGCCAGTTTAGAGGATACACAACCGGTACTGCTACATTCACGCTCACGCTCTTTCAGGAAAGCGATACGTTCATTCATCATATTGTTAGCACAGGTTAAATTTACAAAGTATCCACTGCTCTTCTCTTCGCTACAGTTATCATCCCGTTGCTTGATCCAATTTAGCTGACTCTTTTTCAAAATAGCCTTTTGCTCTGCACTCACCAGTTTCACCACACGAGAATACTGTTGGTTTAAATCGCGGTCTAGCTGAGAAAATTCAGTACTACTACAATAAACCTGATCGAAGGCATTACGCGGCGCTGCACAGCCTGCGGCTAATGCATTGGCAGAGACCGTGACGGTTAAGGCAACCAGAATTCGACGCATTCTAAACTCCTTTTTAGTTAATTTAACGACCCATTCTGGTCGTGACGCATATTTAGTGTTGTGGTATTCTTCGCCCTTTGGATGATTGATGGCAAAGATTGATGTAGTTTGTCCCCGCTGTTCTGAAACGAGTGATGTGATCCGAAACGGTCATTCCACCTC
>NZ_JAJNAG010000019.1 GCF_021010575.1 Limnobaculum eriocheiris
GGAGGTGGAATGACCGTTTCGGATCACATCACTCGTTTCAGAACAGCGGGGACAAACTACATCAATCTTTGCCATCAATCATCCAAAGGGCGAAGAATACCACAACACTAAATATGCGTCACGACCAGGGATGGGGCTTAAAAACACTATCCTTTTACGCCGCCTGCCGTCAGGCCACTAACCAACCAACGCTGGGCCAGCAGGAAGACAAGGGTAATAGGGATAGCGGACAACACGGCGGCGGCGGCAAAATCTCCCCACAGATAGTTTTGCGGATTGAGATACTGCTGCATACCTACTGCCAGCGTATAGCTGTTGACATCGCGGAGTAACAACGACGCTACCGGTACTTCAGTGATGGCAGCAATAAACGATAAGATAAATACCACTGCCAGAATTGGCACCGACAGCGGCAACAGAACCAGACGGAAGGCTTGCCATGGCGTGGCGCCATCTAAGGCTGCTGCTTCTTCCAGACTGCCATCAATAGTTTCGAAATAGCCTTTAATGGTCCAGACGTGCAGGGCGATCCCACCCAGATAGGCAAATATTACGCCTCCATGGGTGTTCAGCCCCAGCACAGGAACATATTGTCCCAGACGGTCAAACAACGCATATAACGCCACTAAAGAGAGCACGGCTGGAAACATTTGAAAGATCAGCATGCTTTTTAACAGGGTGCTCTTACCGCGAAAACGCATACGGGCAAAAGCGTAAGCACAGGTCGTTGATAGCGTCACAATACCAATTGATGTAATCACCGCAATTTTGACGGAGTTCCATAGCCACAGTAAAACCGGGAAGGGCGGCGGTGTCACTTTGCCGTTAGCGTCAGTTACGCTAAATCCCAGTGCCAGTTTCCAGTGTTCCCAGGAGATCTGTTCAGGGATCAAACTACCGGTAGCAAAGTTACCGGAGCGCAGGGAAATGGCGATGACCATCAGTAGCGGAAACATAATCAGCGCAATAAAACACAGCATCAGCAGATGGGTAAGACCGATACGTAGTCGCTGAGATTTAGGTTGAACCATTGCCATATTATTCTCTCTCCTTAATCAAAGTTCATACGTGATGCTTTCAAATTGATAATCGCCAGAGCGCCTACCAGTAAGAAAATCAGGGTGGCGATAGCCGCCGCCAGACCAAAGTTTTGCCCACCGCTACCTTCAAATGCCATACGGTAAGTGAAACTAACCAATAGGTCGGTATAACCCGCTGGCGTAGTGGTACCGATTCGGTCAGGGCCGCCATTGGTGAGTAATTGAATCAGTACAAAGTTATTAAAGTTAAACGCAAAGCTGGCAATCATTAGCGGCGTTAGCGGTTTAATTAATAACGGGAAGGTGATTCGAAAGAAGTTCTGAAACAGGTTTGCACCATCCATCGCTGAGGCTTCATATAAATCGTCAGGAATGGTTTTCAGTAATCCCATACACAGAATCATCATATAGGGATAACCCAGCCAGATATTGACGATCACAATCATACTGCGGGCCATAGTTGGATCGTTAAACCAGGCTGGTTTGATGCCAAACAGTGCCTCCAGCATCATATTGATTTCACCAAAGCTTTGGTTGAACAGTCCTTTAAAAATCAGGATAGAGATAAAAGAAGGAACGGCGTAAGGCAGTATTAATAGCACCCGATAAATGGCCCGACCCTTTAACGATTCCCACTGAACAATACAGGCTAATACCATGCCCACCGCCACGGTAAATATCACTGTGAGCAGCGAGAAGGCGATGGTCCAGATAAAAATAGAGATAAAGGGTTTTTGGATGCCTTCATCAAACATGACCGTCAGGAAGTTTTTCCAGCCAACGGTAACGGTAAAACCGGGGCTCAGCACTTCGCTTTGCCACTGCCCTTGAGCGTTGACCGCCTGATAAAAACCGGTTTCTTTATTAGGCAGATAGCGAACGCCGGTTTGCTGATTTAGCAGGGTCTTTTGGTCTTCTGCCAATACATATAACGGCTGGATTTCGGAAAACTGGCGCAGTGAACTCATGCGCAATACTTTTTCCTCTGGCAGTTGAACTGACAGAGTACCAAGCTGTTTATTATTTTGGATAACAACACGTAAAGGTGCCGCTTCTTCCGTCGGTGCCGCCGTGGTTTTTTCTACTTTCAGGGTCGGAGGAGGGTTGCCAGGATCGAAAGGTTCAGAGAGCAACATCTCATTTTGGGTATCATCCAGAAACAGGCGCCATTTTTGACCTTCAGGGTAAAGCGAGAAGTTATAGGCATGTCCGGAGGTAAACTGATTTTGCAGCAGCACGGACTGGGCACGTTCAAAGGTTAACTGGTTAACGCTGCTGTAGTTAGTAAATGCAATAGCGATAGTACAGGCTAAGGGGAACAACACAAATAGCCCCATCCCCGCCATACCTGGATAGACATAGCGCCAGGCATAAGCGCGTGGGTTAGCAAACACATACAGACCTAAACCCACCAGTATTAGAGTCAGAATGGCAAACAGATATTCACCTTGCGCATACATCAGCACCACCAGATAGCAGGCAAACAACGCGAAAAGTGTAATGACCAGCCATTTAAGGCCGTTACCCAGGCTAAACCCTCTGTTTCCTTGTGGTAATTCGGTTTGAATAACAGACATGACGAACTCCTTTAGGTGGCCCGGGATAATGCGAAAATCCGGTGGTTAGCAGCGGCGCAGTCATCTGCGCCGCTGTGTTACTGATTTACTTAGTGATACGCGTTTCAACATCTTTTAATGCGGCAGGAACCGTCTGACGACCATGAATAGCGTTCAGAATGGCGCTGCGCTCGGCATACCAGAATCCGCTCATTTGCGGGATGTTTGGCATGATTTCACCTTTTTGCGCATTGTTCATGGTGGCGGCAATACGCGGATCTTTTTCCAGTTTTTCCTGATAAGATTTCAGCGCCACCGCACCCAGCATCTTATCGTTATTCACCATTGTTAATCCTTCATCCGTCAGCAGGTAGTTTTCCAGGAACTCTTTAGCCAGATCTTTGTTTGGACTGGCGGTGTTAATTCCGGCAGAAAGTACGCCAACAAAGGGTTTAGACGGTTTGCCTTTAAAACTTGGCAGCATAGTGACGCCATAGTTGATTTTAGCTTTATCCAGATTGCCCCATGACCACGGACCGTTAATGGTCATCGCGGTTTCGCCCTTAATAAAGCCCGCTTCAGCGACGGAATAATCGGTATCAGGATTGATGTGTTTGTTTTTGACTAAATCCACCAGGAATTGCAGACCAGCCTGTGCTCCGGCATTATTTACACCAACGTTTTTCACGTTATAGTGGCCGTTTTCAAATTTGAAGGCATAACCGCCATCGGCAGCAATAAGTGGCCAGGTGAAGTAGGGTTCTTGCAGGTTCCACATAATGGCGCTTTTACCTTTGGCACGCAGTTTGGTATCCAGTGCGGTTACTTCTTCCCAGGTTTTTGGCGGCTCTGGTAACAGATCTTTGTTATAAATTAGCGATAAAGATTCTACGGCGATTGGGTAACCAATCAGTTTGCCTTTATAGCGCAGCGCATCCCAGGTGAAAGGGGCAATTTTATCCTGTAGGGCTTTAGATGGCGTCACTTCTGACAGCAGGCCTGATTCAGCATAACCACCAAAACGGTCATGGGCCCAGAAAATAATATCCGGGCCATCGCCTGTTGCCGCAACCTGAGGATATTTCTCTTCCATCTTATCCGGGTGCTCAACGGTCACGCTGATGCCGGTATCCTTTTCAAATTTCTTCCCAACTTCAGCCAGACCGTTGTATCCTTTATCGCCATTGATCCAGATAACCAGCTTGCCTTGCTCAATTTTGGCCATCGCCGAACTGGAGAGGCACACAGCGACCAGGGCAGAAATGGTAGCCACCTTAGAAACCGCCAGTGGACGTTGGGTATGACGACGTGCAGCGTTTAGTATACGGAACATCATAATTATCCTTCTTTCAATTTAGTCAGGTAGTCCGGATGGCAATCGATACTCGGTTGCCAGGGCAAAGACATTTACACAGTGACTATGTTGCCGCCGCAAGTGAATAGAACGCATCCTCCTCTTTTCTATGCCCTCTGATACCTTTGTGTGATGTGCGTTGCAATTACAACGCATTTTGTGCGCGATATCACATAAAGCTTGTGATTAATTTGTGAGTAAATTCACAATCTTTCGTTCAGCGGAGGGGGATTCATCTCCCCCCGGTTTATCTCATCCTCCCACCTCCTCCCCCCATAAAAAACCTTTCGGTGGATGATTTGTGCTTGCGATTTTTTATGCAATATCACAGCCATACAAATTTATCGGTTGATTGGGTATGACCACCGCAGCCGACAAACACAGAGAGGAGTTAATTATGGCCAATGTCACACTAAGCAATGTAAGTAAGGCGTTTGGTGATGTTGTCATTTCCAGGGACATTAATCTTGAAATCGATGATGGTGAGTTCGTCGTATTCGTAGGCCCATCGGGCTGCGGCAAATCTACACTGCTACGTATGATTGCCGGTCTGGAAGATATTACCTCCGGCGAACTGACCATCAACGGTAAAAGAATGAATGAAGTACCACCGGCACAGCGTGGAATAGGGATGGTTTTTCAGTCCTATGCGCTTTATCCCCATCTGTCTGTGGCAGACAACATGTCATTTGGCCTGAAGCTGGCTAAAGCCCCGAAAAGTGAAATTAAACACCGTGTTGCTCAGGTCGCAGAGATGCTGCAACTGGGCCATATGCTGGATCGCCGACCAAAAGAGCTCTCAGGCGGACAGCGTCAGCGTGTGGCTATTGGCCGTACTCTGGTGGCTGAGCCAGAAGTTTTTCTGCTGGATGAACCGCTTTCTAATCTGGATGCCGCACTGCGGGTTCAGATGCGTATCGAAATTTCCCGTCTGCATAATCGCCTGAAGCGCACCATGATTTACGTTACTCACGATCAGGTAGAGGCCATGACGCTGGCGGACAAAATCGTGGTACTGGATGCCGGTCGTATTGCTCAGGTGGGTAAACCGCTGGAGCTGTATCACTATCCGGCAAATCGCTTCGTGGCTGGTTTTATTGGTTCGCCAAAAATGAATTTCTTACCGGTGAAAGTGACCGCCACCGCCATTGAGCAAGTACAAATCGCATTACCAAACGGGCAGCTGGTTTGGCTGCCGGTAGACAGTCATGGAGTTCAGGTGGGGACCAATATGTCTCTGGGGATCCGGCCTGAGCATTTAACAACCAGTGAGATGGCAGATGTCACGCTGGAGGGAGAAGTACAGGTAGTAGAGCAGTTAGGCAATGAAACACAGATCCATATTCAGATTCCGTCGATCGGACAAAACCTGATTTACCGTCAGAACGACGTTGTTCTGGTAAAAGAAGGCTCCACTTTTGCCATTGGTTTACCGCCACAACGCTGTCATCTGTTTCACAGCGATGGTCGGGCCTGTCAACGGTTACACAGAGAGCCTGGCGTTTAAATTAACATATCGCCACATGGTGGCATCATAGGAGAACTACGATGGTTGTGTCCCGCAAGTTACAACTTTCTTTAGCCGTTGCAGCAGGTGTTTTTGCAACTCAGGCACTGGCTGTTGATTTTCATGGTTATGCGCGTTCCGGTATTGGTTGGTCAGGGGATGGTGGCGATCAACAATGCTTCCAGGCAACGGGTGCTCAGAGTAAGTACCGTTTAGGTAACGAATGTGAAACCTATGCAGAATTAAAGTTAGGGCAACAATTATGGCAAGAAGGCGATAAGAAGTTTTATCTGGACACCAACGTTGCCTATTCAATCGATCAGGCCAACGACTGGGAAGCAACTGACCCGGCCTTCCGTGAAATTAACGTAAAAGGTGAAAACCTGATCGATTGGCTGCCAGGTGCAACCATGTGGGCCGGTAAGCGTTTCTATCAGCGTCACGATGTCCACATGATTGACTTTTACTACTGGGATATTTCAGGTCCGGGAGCAGGGCTTGAAAATATCGATCTGGGCTTTGGTAAGCTGTCAATGGCGGTTACCCGTGATACCGAAGCGGGTGGTTCTCATGGCTGGATTGATGGTCAGGCAGATGAAATTCCAACCTCTAACGACGTATTTGATATTCGTTTAGCTAACCTGAATACTAACCCGGACGGCGTACTTGAGCTGGGTGTGGACTATGGACGTGCTAACGCACGTGATGGTTACTCTTTAGCTGATGATGCCTCAAAAGATGGAGCGATGTATACCGCAGAGCATACTCAGAGCATGTTAAGTGGTTTTAACAAGTTTGTGGTTCAATATGCAACCGATTCAATGACTTCCTGGAACACCGGCCACTCACAGGGTGCCAGTGTGAATAACAATGGTAGTATGGTCCGCGTATTGGATCACGGTGCTATTTCTCTGGCACAGGATTGGGATCTGATGTATGTCGCTATGTATCAGGATACCGATCTTGATAACAACAATGGCTCAACCTGGTACACCGTTGGTGTGCGTCCAATGTACAAATGGACACCAATCATGAGTACATTGCTGGAAGCTGGTTATGATAATGTGAAGTCTCAGAATACTGGCGATCGCAACAGTCAGTATAAAATTACCCTGGCACAACAATGGCAAGCAGGTAACAGCATTTGGTCTCGTCCTGCCATTCGTGTATTTGGTACCTATGCAAACTGGGATGAGAAGTGGGGATATAACAACGGTGTTGCAACCAGTGATACCTCGACTAAAACCTATAGCCGCGGAAATAATGATGAATTCTCCTTTGGCGTTCAATTCGAAGCCTGGTGGTAATAACATCTGATGTTCCAATGACAGGCGTGGATGATTGACTGTTCAACGCCTGTCATTTTTCTGCTGTATGAGTATTTTGCTACTTTCAGAGGGAAAAAATAATGAATAACAAATATCTGGCCTTATGTTTAGCGCTGACACTTGGCGGCGGTATGGTCAGTCAGGCTCAGGCGGTATCGCTGTTCAGTGATAACGTTCAGGCCCCGGAGAGCGTGACAACCGCTCCTGTACTTTCTGGCAGTAAGCTACAGCAGTTGCCCTGGCAGCCGCTGGTTCCACCTACCACTCAAACCATCAAACTGGATGCGGCATCACCTCAACTGTCTCAGGGTGATATTCGCAGTGCGGTTGCCACTATTGCACTGCCGGCTAACCGCGGTACGTTAGAAATAACCTTATCCAGCCTGGTGGACAATAAAAGTGTTTATGCACCTAACGTCTTAGTGTTGGATGAGCAAATGCGTCCGGCTGCGTATTATCCCAGCGAACGATTTGCTTACGCGGGTCCTGAAGTCATGGATAGCGACCGCCTGCAAGGCACCCTACGTCTGACTCCGGCCTTAGGCCAACAGCAGATCTATATGCTGGTGTACACCACTAATAAAGATCTGCAACAGACTACCAAATTAACTGCCCCAGCCAAAGCCTATGCCAAGGGCGTGGGGAACGCAGTACCGGATATTCCGGACCCAATTGCTCAACACAGTGAACAGGGTACGCTGAAAGTTGTTGTGAAATCTGACCAGCAGAACGGTAACGTAATGATTGGCCAGTTGATGCCAGCTTCTTCATCTGATGTTGCAGCAACGGCAGTTATTCCTGCGCCAGCGCCAGCAGCACCGGTAGCGAAAGCGCATGCTGCACCGGAAAAAGTGCTGACGGATACTGAAGATTACTTTAATCAAAGCATTCGCGCTGCGGTGAAGCAGGGGGATATTGATAAAGCGCTGAAGCTGCTGGATGAAGCGGAAAGATTAGGTTCAACAACGGCGAGAGAGACCTTTGTTGGGAGTGTTAAGGGTAAGAAGTAATTTGAATTAGATTCATAGAAGGTTTCACTCGTAAATAATGTGTCGCTTGCTCGGCTACCATCTAGTAGTCGGGCATGATTAAACGTTGAGTCAGTTTCGCCCGCAAATAGAACGGTGTTTTACCAGACTACTGCACCTCCACGACTTAGCACACAAATCCAGGTGGGCCTGACATAGGTTTCGCCGCCTTTAGTTCCGTGTTTATCTTGCCAGCGGTGTTTGCGTCGAGCAAAGGGGCGTTGGGGCGAACGCCCCTCTGCACTCCCCGCGCCTGCGCAGCCGACTGTTGACCGCCGCGTTGCGGCGGCAACCTCAGCCAATAAAAAAGCCGACGCACCGGCGCAGAGCCGGAGTACTCGCCTCATCCATGAGGCTCGGCCCTTTGGGCCAGCGCTTTGTGCTGTTCAAAATTGCTCCTGCAATTTTGTCCGACGTCGCTGCGCCTCGACCAACATTCATGTTGGTCGTGCTACTTTTTTATTGGCTGAGGCAACATTCGGATGCTTTAACCTGAAGGGCAAAATATAAAAAATAAAGTACTGATGGTCTTCCGGCCGAGCGTAAAGGTGATATACGCAACATCGCTTTTATGGCCGGAACATTCCCAAAAGCAAATTAAACATAAGGGGCCATCAAATGATGGCCCCTTATGTTTACGACTAACCTAACCGCTATTTCCGTTTCGGCTTACGGCTAGCCGCCAAGAGCCTCTTGCTATTCAAATCACTCAACAAACGGCGTATCGATGAATCAGCAAACATATTTTCTAATGAGTCGGTTAACTTACGACGCCAGTTTGGATATTCCTTATAAGTACCCGGTATGTTCACCGGTTCTGACATATCCAGCAAATCTTCCAACTGAATACCCACCAGCGCGCTTTCCGTCAGTGCCAAATAGCGTAACAGGCCACGATTAAGCGCCGGTGACATTGGCATATCTTTCACCGTTTTACGCAGACTTTTAGGCACGCAGTTATATCGATGCAAACTATTCAGAATACCCTGTTTGGTGAGCTCGCGTTCCTGATAGATTTGTGCCAAAGCCAGCGGGTTAGGGTAGAGACCTAACTGCTTGCCTAACACTAAATCACCGCACTGCCAGTAACCTTTAAGCGTTGGCATATCATGGGTGGTGGCCGTAGCCATTGCCTGTGGCAGATAGTTCTCCGGAGGCGTTAGCTGATTTTTATCATCTTGCTCAAAAAACAGAATTTTATAAGAGTAAACGCCGCTGGTGCTCAATTTACTGACGATATCCTTAGGTACAATACCCAAATCTTCACCGATGACCATACAGTGATGGCGTTGACTTTCCAGCGCCAGAATCGCCAATAAATCATCCACCGGATAATGTACATAAGCGCCGTTTTTAGCGCTTTCTCCCTGAGGGATCCACCACAGTCGCAGTAATGACATGACATGATCGATACGTAATGCTCCGCACTGAGTCATATTGCCGCGCAATAGATCAATAAACGGCTGATAGGCGCGTTCCACCATTACATGGGGACTCATCGGTGGCAGCGCCCAGTTTTGCCCCAGTGGACCAAGAATATCCGGCGGAGCGCCGACAGAAGCATTAAAGCAATACAGAGAACGGTCTTTCCAGGCATCGGCGCTCTCCTGAGCAACGCCGACTGCCAGATCGCGATATAAACCAATCGACATCTTCAGCTTACGCGACAGGCGATAGCATGCACTTAACTGATGGTGAGCCAGCCATTGCAGCCACAGATAAAATTCAACTTCAAAGGCATGCTTTTGTGCAAACTGGCTAACCTCCGGGTTCTGGCTATCCTGATAAGCAACCGGCCACTGATACCATTGCCAGGAGTGACCGGACTGTACCAGATGAACCGACAGCGCATCAAAAATGGCATGATAGCGTAGATCATCGCCTCCATGAGCCACAAACTCGCTGAATTCACGCTGCGACTTATCTCTTTCCGGACGGGTGATAAACTGCTGATAAGCGAGTTTTAGCGCCGCCAGTTTTAATGACATCACGCCGGTATAATCAACCCATTCGACCTTACGCAACTCGGCCAGTTTTTTCTGAGTGGCGGCTTTCTGCCACCATTTCTGCGCCTCAGCGCTGTGCTGAAAATCATCTACCTGATTAATATCAATATAGATAATATTCAACCAACGGCGAGAGGAGGGACTGTAAGGGCTGCAAAACTCAGGATTAGCCGGATAGAGCGCATGAATAGGGTTGAGCCCAACAAAAGTACCGCCTCGTTTAGCGATACTTTTTAACAGCTGTTGAACATCGCCAAAATCACCAATCCCCCAGTTACGATCGGAACGCAGGGTATACATCTGAACGCAGGTTCCCCACAACTTTTGGTGATGATGAAGCGGGGCTGGTTCATAACAACGTTCTGGCGTCACAATAATCCGACAGCTCCACTGCTGTGAGCCTTGCGTCAGGGTTAACTGATGATATCCACAGGGAAGGTCTGTCGGTAACTTTAACGGCTTACCTTTAGCGACTTTCCCCTGCTGTAATTCTCCCTGCTCCAGAGTGAGCTGCCACTGCGCTTCAGAAGTCAGTGGCAAAGAGAAGGCACTATTTTGTGCCAGCACAATAACTGGGGGAAGCGGTCCCCCCTCCTTATTATCTGGCAGGGTGAACTGCATTGCCGATAGCAATTGCTGTTTCACCTCATCGCTGATGATTTCAGGCTGACCATAGGCATTCAGATAACTGGCTGAGATGCCTGCGGCCGCTGCCGTTTGCTCTAAGAGTGACGCTTTTTTCTTCATACCCACCTGCTTATGCTTTGCGCTGCCAGATACGCTGCTGATAATCACGGATTGAACGGTCAGAACTGAACATACCAACGCGGGCGGTATTCAGAATGGTGGTTCTTGTCCAGAGATCGCGATCGACAAAGTGTTCACCCATACGTTTTTGCGCTTCACAATAATCTGCAAAGTCAGCCAGTACCAGATACGGATCGCCACCGCTACCCAGGCTGTTTAACATCAGATCGAAGGCATGTTTATTACCCTGAGTGAAAACACCGCTGGAAAGTTCTTTCAAAATGGTATCCAGATGCTTATCTTTTTTACGCCATTTCAACGGATCGTAACCGGAGGCTTTTAAGGCATTAACCTGCTCAACGGTATGACCGAAAATAAAGATATTTTCATTCCCCACCTCCTGAGCAATTTCGACGTTAGCGCCATCCAGTGTACCAATGGTCAGAGCACCGTTCAGCGCCAGCTTCATATTACCGGTACCTGATGCTTCTTTACCCGCAGTAGAGATTTGTTCAGATACATCAGCGGCAGGAATAATTAACTCAGCCACCGAGACTTTATAGTCAGGAATAAATACCACTTGTAGCTTTTGGTTAACTAACGGATCGTTATTGATTTTCTCTGCCACACAATTAATGGCATAAATAATATTTTTTGCCAGGTAATAACCCGGAGCCGCCTTGGCGGCAAACAAAAATACCCGTGGTGGAATATCCAGTGAAGGGTTATCACGTAACTGACGATAAAGCGAAAGAATATGCAACAGGTTAAGATGCTGGCGTTTATATTCATGCAGCCGCTTTATCTGTACGTCAAATATAGCTTCAGGATTAATTACCAGACCGGTAACCTGTTTTACATAGCGAGCTAAATGCAGCTTGTTATCATCCTTTATTTGCTGATAGCGCTGACGGAAAGCGGCATCACCGATAAAAGGTTCCAGCTTTTTCAACTGATCCAAATCTGTTACCCAACCGGTACCAATGGAATCATCGATCAGTGATGCCAGCGCCGGGTTACACTGCTTTAACCAGCGGCGCGGAGTAATACCGTTGGTGACGTTATGGAATTTGTTTGGCCATAGTTGGTTATATTCCGGGAACAGATCTTTTACTACCAAATCTGAGTGCAGGGCAGCGACGCCATTTACAGCAAACCCACTGATAACACACATGTTGCCCATCCGCACCTGACGGTTATGAATGATGCAGAGTTTTTCCCAAACCGCTTTATCTTTGGGCCAGTTTTTTTCTACCAGCGGCTTAAAGTGAGCATCAATTTGCTTAATGATGGCAAAGTGGCGCGGCAGAAGGCTCTGCATCAGTGAAGCGCTCCAGCACTCAAGGGCTTCTGGCATCAGGGTATGGTTGGTATAAGCAAAGGTTTTATTAACGATAGCCCAGGCTTTATCCCAGCTCATCTGATGTTCGTCCAGCAGAATACGCATCAGTTCAGGAATGGCAATAGTTGGGTGAGTATCATTTAACTGGATAACCTGATAGTCCGCCAACTGCTCAATTTTATGACCAGCCAGATAGTGGCGACGCAGAATATCTGCCACAGAACAGGCGCACTGGAAATATTGCTGCATCAGACGCAGACGTTTACCTGCAGTATGGTTATCATTTGGATAGAGAACTTTAGTCAGCTTCGCCGCTTCAATACCAGGACGCTCGGACTGAAGGAATTTACCATCATTAAACAGCGTCAGATCAAAGGGTTCACTGTGGGTGGATTGCCATAATCTCAGGGTTTGAACCACACCATTTTGATAGCCAACTACCGGCAGATCCCAGGCTTCACCAACCAGAGTTAAAGCGGGTTCCCAGCGCTCAACGCCTTTTGCATTTTTAACCAGTTTGCCGCCAAAGTTAACATGTACGTTCAGCGTTTCATTGCGGCTAAACCATGGGTAGTGTTCGCGCAACCAGTTATCCGGGGACTCATGCTGATGTCCTTGTTTGAATGACTGACGGAACAGACCATATTGATAGTTCAAGCCATAGCTAATAGCCGATTGACCAATGGTTGCCATTGAGTCGAGAAAACAGGCCGCCAGACGGCCCAGCCCACCGTTACCCAGCGCCGGATCCACTTCCTGCTCTAACAGATCGGTGAGGTCAACTTCATAGTCCGCCAGTGCGGTTTTTACCTGCTGATACAGTCCGAGGTTGAGCAGGTTATTACCCGTCAGACGACCGATCAAAAATTCCATCGAGATATAGTTAACTTGCCGTTGCTGCGTATTGGGAGCGGTAGCCTGCAACGGTAGTAATTCGTTTAATGTACGGCTGAGCGCTTGCCACCATTGGTGTTGAGTCATCTGTTGCGCGGATTGCAGACCAAAGCTTCGCCACTGACGGGCCAGACTGTCATGAAACTGCGCGGTATTAAATGTTTGCATAGTAGGTAGGGCCTCTGATTTTGTTAATTATATAGTAGTGCTCATGCTGTCATTGATGCAGGTGGAGAACATCATCCCGTGGGGGATTAGTTAGGGAGGAGGAGCGGGGCGTAGTCGGACCCTATTCATAAGATGATTTTTATTCTCCGGAGGTCAAAATTATCTATTTGGGGGCGGATAAAAACAGAGTATGCGACTAATATCAGACAAGCATCAAAACAGAATGTTGCAAATTGTGACGCAGGGCCTTTTCAGCTAACCATGGGTTAGGGTTATATTGTGGTACTGTTTGATTTATCGGACCGGGCGTGCAAAGTCGATTGTTTGTGCTATAACTAATTGTATTTACATATCTTAATTAAGATTCGAGTCTGATTATATGCTAATTCCATCAAAGCTCAGTCGTCCGGTTAGACAATCCCATGTGGTGGTACGAGATCGTTTACTTAATAAATTGTCCAATGCATTTGACTATCGTTTAATACTGGTAACGAGTCCGGCTGGTTATGGAAAAACCACCATGGTAACCCAATGGGCTACCGAGATACCTCATTTAGGATGGTACTCGTTGGATGAAAGCGATAATCAACCTCAACGCTTTGCCAGCTATTTAGTTTCCGCGGTACAACAGGCAACTAATGGGCTTTGCGAAAAAAGTGAAACCTTAACGCAAAAGCATCAGTACACCAGTATTACGGCACTATTTTCCCAGCTATTTGTTGAGTTGTCTGAGTGGCAGCAACCGCTTTATCTGGTGATTGATGACTATCATCTGATTACTAATGATGTCATTCATGAAGGTATGCGTTTCTTTTTACAGCATCAGCCAGAAAATCTCACGCTGGTGATTTTGTCGCGCAATCTTCCTTCACTGGGAGTCGCCAGATTACGGGTGCATGGTCAACTGCTGGAGATCGATAGCCAGCATCTGGCATTTACCCATGATGAAGCGAAAGATTTCTTCGATCGTCGCCTTGAGGCACCGGTATCGGCGGAAGAGTCCCATCGGCTGTGTGATGAAGTGGCGGGCTGGGCGACGGCGTTGCAGCTGGTGGCGCTCTCAACCCATCAGTCTGGAAATACGGTTAAGCAGTCAGCACAGCGCCTTTCAGGGCTTAATATTCGCTACCTGTATGATTATTTAGTTGATGAGGTTCTTGACCTTACCGATGCGGTAACGCGTTCATTTTTGTTGCGCTGCTCGGTACTGCGTTCGATGAATGCGGAGCTGATTACCTGCATCACCGGTGAAGACCGGAGCCAGGCTCGGCTGGAGGAGACCGAACGTCAGGGGCTGTTTATTCAACGTATGGACGATCGGGGAGAGTGGTTCAGCTTTCACCCTCTGTTCGCCAGTTTTTTACGTCAGCGCAGCCAGAATGAATTAGCGCAGGAACTTCCGGAAATCCATAAAGCGGCAGCGCAAGGATGGCTGAATATGGGGTATTCCGGTGAAGCCATTTATCACGCATTGAGCGCCAATAATCTTGAGCTGCTGCGGGATATTTTGTTACAGCATGCCTGGTCGTTATTTAATCATGGTGAGCTGGAGTTACTGGAAGAGTGTATTAATGCGCTGCCTTACGATTATCTGATTCAGAAACCTAAACTGATTTTGTTACAGGCCTGGTTAGCTCAGAGTCAGCACCGTCATGCAGAAGTAAACCTGTTACTGACCAAAGCAGAAAAAGAGATAGCGGCAAAACAGATTGAAATAGAGCCCTGGCTGTATGCCGAGTTTGACGTTTTGCGTGCACAAATCGCCATTAACTCTGAAGCGCCGGATGAGGCGGAAATGCTGGCGATGACGGCGATTGAAAACCTGGCGCCGGACAGTTACTACGGAAGAATTGTTGCCACTTCCGTGATTGGTGAAGTGATGCACTGTAAGGGAAATCTGACCGAAGCCCTCAGTATGATGCAGCAAACCGAACAGATGGCCCGTCACTTTGAAATATACCACTACGCTTTATGGGCGCTGTTACAGCAAAGCGAAATTTTGCTGGCTCAGGGTTTTGTGCAGGCGGCTTATGAAGTACAGGATAAAGCCTTTGTGCTGGTGGAAGAGTTCAATTTGCAACAGTTACCAATGCATGAGTTTCTGTTGCGCTTACGTGCTCAACTGCTATGGCAGTGGTCTCGTCTTGATGAGGCTGAACTGGCTACCCGTAAAGGTATGGAAATTTTAGGCAATGGGCAGCAACAGTTACAGTGTCTGGCGCTGTTGGCAAAATGCTTTTTGGCCCGTGGCAACCTGGATAATGCCCGCCATTATCTCTACCGTTGCGAAAACCTGTTAAGTAATGCTCAATATCACAGTGACTGGAAAACTAACGCCGATAAACCGCGAGTGATTTACTGGCAAATGACCGACGATCGGGGGGCCGCGGCCAACTGGTTGCATCGCACCCAGAGACCAACCGGTGCCTACAATCATTTTCAACATGGGCAGTGGCGCAATATCATACGGGTCCAGCTTCTGCTAGGTTTTTATGATGAAGCTGAAGTTATCCTGCTGGATATTATTAAAAGTGCTCGTCAACTACAGCTGGTCAGTGAACTGGGCCGTAATCTGATACTTTGCAATATGCTTTACTGGCATAAAGGACAGAAGAGTGAGGCACAGCAGATGTTGATTGAGGCTCTGACGCTGGCCTATCGTACAGGCATTATCAGTAACTTTGTTATTGAAGGCGAAGTGATGGCGCAGCAATTGCGCCAGCTGTTGCAGCTGAATACGTTGTCTGAACATAACCAGCATCATGCGCAACGTATTCTGCGCGAGCTTAACCAGCACTATCGGCATAAGTTTGCCCATTTTGATGAGAACTTTGTTCATCAACTGTTGAATAATGCACAAACCCCAGAACTGATCCGTACCAGTCAGTTAACCCATCGCGAGTGGCAGGTTTTGGGGCTAATCTATTCTGGTTATAGCAACGATCAAATAGCCGGTGAGTTGGGTGTGGCCTCAACGACGATCAAAACCCATATTCGTAATTTATATCAAAAAATTGGTGTTACCCATCGTCAGGAAGCGATACAGCAGGCTCAACAGCTGTTGGAAATGATGGGTTATAATACATAACTAAACAGATATTTTAGTCAAAAGGCCGATCAATGATGAGTTGAGCGGCCTTATTTTTTTATATGTGTTTGATGGTTTTTTTATTTTTTGTTGATTAAAAATATTATTTATAATACCAGTCAAAAGTGTTATTGAAATTTTTATTTAATTGGTTATTTTTGATGTTGTTGTTTTAATTGGCTAATTTATTTTGTTTTAATATTTATTTCACTATTTTATTTAATGAATACTTGTTTTTTATGTGATTTTATTGTTTTTTTATGTGAGCCTTTTCCTTTTAATGCTTTGAGTAAATTATATTTTTTGTTTTCTGATTTATTAAGTCTATATTTATCAACATGAAATGATTTTTAACCTTTTGTTGCTAAATAAAAAAACTTAATTTTGTGTGTGGATATTTAATTTTTCAAGAACTGAACAATACTTATGAATATAAAATAGTTCAGTGGAATAATATGGTATGGCACCGTTATTTATAAATAAAAAGAGTGGGCATCCTGAATATAAACTTTCTCCGTTAGTTGTTAGTTTATACAGAGCTTTTCCATTATTAGTTATGGGGCTGATTTCAAACGGAGCTAATGCTTCCTGCGGTGCCACGGGTGGCTCAGTGACTACGCCAGAAACGGGCAACTGTACGATCAGTACTGACGGAAGCACCTTAACCCTGGACAGCAGTTTTACAGGCTTACTGACCTATACCGGAAATAACACTGCATTAGTGATTAACTCTGGCGGCAGTTTTGTCTATTCCGGTGCAACCTTCACCGGTATTCAGGCCACCGCGCCCAGCAATACCAGTTGGTCATTAACCAATGCGGGAAATGCTTCCGTTCCTGCGGGAGTAGGCTCTGTAGACTTAATTGGGTTGAGAACCAGTGGAAACTATTTAATTACTAATAATGGTGTACTGGTCAATAATTCAACCAATGGTTCAGCCAATACCATAGAAAGCAGTGTTAATAACACGAACTTAATACTGAATAATGCAGGCACCATTAGTTCAATCAATAGTGAAACGCTAAATTTAACCGAAACAAGTACTTATATTATTAATAATAGTGTCGGTGCTACCATTTCTTCAACCAGTGGTATTCCGTTAAACATTTCCGGAAACAACACCACTATCGATAACTACGGCACAATATCCACCGGTAATAATTACGCTATCTGGAACAACGCTGGCACCATTAATATTACTAACGAAGTGGGCGGTACCATCAGTTCTACTTCGCGCACCATGCAGCTGTATGGCACAGCCAATATTATTAACCGGGGATTGATTTCCACAGCAGCAAGTGGTTCTGACTGGGCAATCAACTCTAATGCGGCAATTACCGTGCGTAATGCCGGTACTATTCAAAATACCTCCGGTTTGGGGGCGATGTTCTGGTCGAATACGGCCGATACGCTGATTTTAGAGCCAGGCTCAGTGATTACCGGATTTGTTGATGCAGGTGGTGGAAACGATCTGCTGGCATTAGGAGGAGACACCGGCTCCGACAGTTTTAATCTCTCTCTGATTGGTAACTCAACGCAATATCGTCACTTTGTGCTGTTTGATAAACAGGAAAACAGCAGTTGGACGCTGACCAATACCGGTACACAAAACTGGACGCTAAGTGGTGGTCTGCTGGCCATTGGCAGCGGCGCGCAGCTTAACGGTAATATCAAAAACACCACCAATAATAATGTCTCTCTGCAACTTACCGGAACGCTGAATGCCAGTGGTAATGGCACTACCGCTATTCAGTTTGATGGAACGGGGCAGAACTCGTTGATTGTAGACTCTGGCTCAGTACTTGCTGGCACCAATACCAGCCTGGTGAAGAATAATGGCGGTACATTAACGGTTACCGGGCAGGGGAGCTATACCGGTCTGGTCAACGTATCAAACAGCAGCGGCATACTTCAGATTGGGGACAACGGTAGCGGCACCGGAGGAAACATCGGCAGTAACATCACGAATAGCGGCACCGTGGTGTTTAATCGCAGCGATAATAGTGCCTATACCGGTGTTGTCAGTGGTACCGGAGCATTAGCACAGTCAGGTTCAGGAACCACGACCCTGACAAAAGCACAGACCGTTACCGGCGGTACTACTATCAATAGCGGCACATTGCAGGCCGGTATTATCAATATGATTGCCAGCAGCAGCGGCTTGCAGGTTAATGGTGGTTTTTTTGATCTGAATGGCTTAAACCAGACGCTGAAAAATCTTAACGGTAACGCAGCGGGTGCGATAACCATGGGTGCTAATAACAGCACCACGTTAACGGTAAACAATACGGCTAACGGCGTTTACTCAGGCACCATTACCGGCACAGGCTCTCTGCTGAAGCAAAATAGCGGAACCTTAACCCTGGCGGGTAATGTCAATCTTACCGGAGATGTCAGCTCAAATATTCAGGTCACCGGTGGTTCACTATTGATTAATGGTGGCAATACCGTCGAAAGTTCCAGCGCGCAAATCAGTAATGGCAGCGCGTTAACGGTGAGCGGTTCTGGCTCAACGTTAAAATCTCGTGTGGCAACCAGTGTGGGAACAGCAGGAACCGGGATACTGAATGTTAGCAGTTCCGGTACGCTGTTAACCAATACACTTTCGGGTACCGGTTCAGGTCAGGTCAATTTCGATGGTGGAATACTAAAAGCAACCGCCAGTAATAATGCGTTTATCAGCGGCTTTGGTGCAACAGGATTAGCCTTGTTGAGCGGCGGCGGAACCGTTGATTCTAATGGTTTTGATATTGCTACCGACAATGCGTTTAGCGGCATTGGTTTACTGACTAAAACAGGGGCCGGTACTTTTACCCTAACGGGGACAAGTACGCATACCGGTGGTACCAAAGTTTCCACGGGGGTATTGCGTTTAACTAATGCCGGTTCAATTGGCAGCTCTGCCGTTGCTAGTTAGCGGCATCAACGCCAGCGCCCCAGGCAGTGCCAGCGCACTGTCGGATACGGAGTTTACCATTATCCACACGGCTAACGGTATTACCGGCGACTTTTCCTCTGTTGATTTGAACGGTGCGACCAGCAATGTGGATTACCTGACGCTGGCAGGCCGGGTGGTTAATGGCGTGGATTATAATGTTGCTCTCCAGTTGGCCTGGTTGGCCGGTGGCGCGCTGGGTAATGGTACCTTTACGCTGACCGATGCCAGCGATCTGTTTAATGTGGATGTGGTACTGGCCGATCAAACCGGGCCATTCACCAGCGGCTGGGATGGTAACTCCCTGACTAAAGAGGGGTTGGGAACCCTACAACTCTCCTCTGCGAATACCTATACCGGCAGCACCCTGATTAATGGGGGCACTTTGCAGACAGGCATTGCTAATGCTTTTGCCACCAGTAGTAATGTGAATATCGCCGGTAATGCCACGCTGGATCTGAATGGCCTTGCCCAGCAGGCGAATAATCTGGCCGGTAGTGGTCACATTACTCTGGGGTCTGGTGCATTAACGGTAAACAGCAGTGTAGATACGGTTTTTAGCGGTGATATCAACGGTAGCGGAAGCCTGATTAAATCAGGCGCCAATCAACTAACATTAAGTGGGTTAAGCCAGTATAGCGGCGGTACTACCATCAGTAGTGGTACTTTGAAAAACACTCAGGGCGGAGCGTTGGGTACAGGCAGTATCGCCAATAGTGGTACTCTGGAGTTAAACTTTACCGCTGATAACGCCTTGTCTAATATTCTTAGCGGCAGCGGTAGTTTAGTTAAAACCGGCACCGGTAATGCCACTTTGACCGGCGTAGGTTCTTCTCAGGGCGCGGTAAGCGTTAATGAAGGGAGTTTAACGCTGGCGCAAAATGGGGCGTTTACCGCCACCAGTTTGACAACGGATACCGATGCAACTACTGAACTGGGGCTGAATTCCTCTCTTAATCTTTCCGGAGCACTGACTCAAAATAGCGATGCAACGCTGAATGTCACATTAGGTACCGTCAACCCGCTCATTACCGCAGATAGCGCAGCATTAGATGGTGCATTAAATGTTGCGGGATTAGACACTGTTGATGTTCCGGCTCAGGCCAGTGAACTGGAAACGGTGAAATGGAATGTTATTCATACCACCAATGGTATTACCGGTGATTTCAGCACGGTGAGTTTGGGCGGTGCCAGCAGTTCAGTGGACTACCTCACTCTGGCCGGGCATATTGTCAATGGAGTGGATTATAGTGTGGGCTTTGGTCTGACCTGGCTGGAGGGAACTTCACTGGGTAATGGTGTCTTTACGCTGGCGGAAAGCGACGACAATTTCAATGTTGATGTGATTCTTGCCGATCAAACCGGGCCATTTACCAGCGGTTGGGATGGTAAAACCCTGACCAAAGAGGGGCTGGGAACTCTGCAACTCTCTTCAGTGAATACCTACACCGGCAGCACATTAATTAATCAAGGCATCTTATTGGCCGGTGTGGTAAATGCCTTTGCTGACAGTAGTGATATCAATGTTGCTAATGGCGCAACATTGAACCTCAACAACTTTGCACAACAGGCAAATAACTTAAGCGGAACCGGTCATATTATTTTGGGTACCGCCGCATTAACTGCAAATAACAGTGCAGATACTACCTTTGGTGGCAATATCGATGGCAGCGGCAGCCTGATTAAATCAGGAATCGGTACCTTTACTCTAAGTGGCACAAATAGTTACAGCAATGGTACTACCATCAGCGCCGGGCGGTTAAAAGCCACCCAGGGTGACGCGCTGGGCAGCAGTGGTATCACCAATAATGCGACTCTTGAACTGAATTTTGCCAGCGACAGTGTGGTATCTAATATTCTGAGCGGTACCGGTAATCTGGTGAAATCTGGCAGCGGTAAAGCGACGCTGACGGGGGCGGGCTCCTCACAAAATGAGGTTGATGTTAACGAAGGAACGTTAACGCTGGCACTGGGCGATGTGTTCTCTGCCGGTGATTTGAGTACGGCTGATGGTGCAGTAATCGATGTCGCTGAAGGGACAACGGTAGAACTGAGTGGTGCTTTAACTCAAAACAGCGGTGCGTCGTTAAATGTGGCACTGGGCGATAGCACCGATCCAATTATTAGCGCCGATAGTGCGGCGCTGGACGGAACACTGAACATCACCGGCTTTACCACCGGCACGCTCACCAGCGCCAGTGAACTGGCCGGTACTCAGTTTACGATTATTCATACTACCGGCGGTATCAGCGGTGACTTTAGCGGCCTTAATCTGGGCGGCGCGACCAGTAACGTGGATTATCTGACACTGGCGGCAAAAGTAGTGAATGGCCTTGATTATAACGTTGGCTTTGGCCTGACCTGGGAAGCCGGTGATGCTTCAGGCAATGGCATTTTTACCCTGACTAATGCTTCAGACAATTTCAATGTGGATGTGGTGCTGGCAGATCAAACCGGCACCTTCAGTAGCGGTTGGGATGGTAAGAGCCTGACGAAAGAAGGGCTAGGAACTTTACTGCTCTCTTCTGCAAATACCTATACCGGCAGCACGCAGATTAATGCAGGCACCTTGCAAACCGGTATCGCCAATGCTTTTGCCACCAGCAGCGATGTGACGGTCGCCGGTGGCGCAACGCTGGATCTGAACGACTTTGCTCAACAGGCCAATAACTTGTCCGGCGGGGGAAGCATTCTGCTGGGCAGTGCAGCCCTTACCGCCAGTAACAGCGCCAATACCATCTTTAGTGGGGTGATTGATGGTACCGGTAGCCTGATGAAAACCGGTACTGGTACGCTGACCTTAAACGGTGCCAATACCTATCAGGGCGGCAGTACCATCAGCAGCGGTACGCTGGTGGCCACACAGGGCAATGCACTGGGAACCGGTACCGTTGATAATAGTGCAGCGCTGGAACTGAACTTTGCCACCAATAGCACCTTAAGCAATGTATTAAGCGGTAGCGGCAGCCTGACCAAAACCGGTACCGGGGTTGCGACGCTGACCGGCACGGGTTCAACGCAGGGGGCAATTAACGTTAATCAGGGCACGCTGAACTTTGTCCAGAACGGGGTGTTTAACGGCAGCAACCTGATTACTGCCAACAATGCCATCACCTCCATTGCTGCCGATGCTTCACTGAATCTGAGCGGGGCGTTAACCCAAAATGCCACCGCCACCTTGAATGTGGCGGTGGGCAGCGTTCAGCCGGTGATCGCTGCGGATACGGCAGCCTTAGACGGAGCCCTGAATATCACCGGCTTTACCACCACGGCACCAACCAGTGCCAGCGCGTTAACCAATACTGAATTTACCGTTATCCATACCACCGGAACGGGCGGCATCACCGGCGACTTTAGCTCCGTGAGTCTGGGCGGCGCCACCAGCAGCGTAGACTATCTGACGTTAGCCGGTAGGGTGGTGAATAACGCCGACTATAATGTGGGCTTTGGCCTGACCTGGCTGGCGGGCAGCGCTCTGGGTAACGGTACCTTTACCCTGACCAATGCCGGTGACCTGTTTAATGTGGATGTGGTGCTGGCGGATCAAACCGGGCCATTTACCAGCAACTGGGACGGCAAGAGCCTGACCAAAGCCGGACTAGGCACGTTACAACTCTCCTCGGTGAACACCTACACCGGCAGTACGTTGATTAATGGCGGCACCTTACAGGCGGGTATCGCCAATGCCTTTGCCACCAGCAGCGATGTGACGGTCGCCGGTGGCGCAACGCTGGATCTGAACGACTTTGCTCAACAGGCCAATAACTTGTCCGGCGGGGGCAGTATTCTGCTGGGCAGCGCAGCCCTTACCGCCAGTAACAGTGCCAATACCATCTTTAGTGGGGTGATTGATGGTACCGGTAGCCTGACTAAATCCGGTACTGGTACGCTGACCTTAAGCGGTGCTAATACCTATCAGGGCGGCAGTACCATCAGCAGCGGTACGCTGGTGGCCACACAGGGCAATGCACTGGGAAGCGGTACCGTTGATAATAGTGCAGCGCTGGAACTGAACTTTGCCACCAATAGCACCTTAAGCAATGTATTAAGCGGCAGCGGCAGCCTGACCAAAACTGGCGCCGGGGTTGCGACGCTGACCGGAACAGGGTCAACGCAGGGGGCAATTAACGTTAATCAGGGCACGCTGAACTTTGCCCAGAACGGGGTGTTTAACGGCAGCAATCTGATTACTGCCAATAATGCCATCACCTCCGTGGCCGCCGATGCTTCACTGAATCTGAGCGGGGCGTTAACCCAAAATGCCAATGCCACGCTGAATGTGGCGGTGGGCAGCGTTCAGCCGGTGATCGTTGCGGATACGGCAGCCTTAGACGGAGCCCTGAATATCACCGGCTTTACCACCACGGTACCAACCAGTGCCAGCGCCTTAACCAATACGGAATTTACCGTTATCCATACCACCGGAACGGGCGGCATCACCGGCGACTTTAGCTCCGTGAGTCTGGGCGGCGCCGCCAGCAGTGTGGACTACCTGACTCTGGCCGGTCGGGTGGTGAATAACGCCGACTATAATGTGGGCTTTGGCCTGACCTGGCTGGCGGGTACTGCACTGGGTAACGGTACCTTTACCCTGACCAATGCCGGTGACCTGTTTAATGTGGATGTGGTGCTGGCGGATCAAACCGGGCCATTTACCAGCAACTGGGACGGCAAGAGCCTGACCAAAGCCGGACTGGGCACGTTACAACTCTCCTCGGTGAACACCTACACCGGCAGTACGTTGATTAATGGCGGCACCTTACAGGCGGGTATTGCCAATGCCTTTGCCACCAGCAGCGATGTGACGGTCGCCGGTGGCGCAACGCTGGATCTGAACGACTTTGCTCAACAGGCCAATAACTTGTCCGGCGGGGGCAGTATTCTGCTGGGCAGCGCAGCCCTTACCGCCAGTAACAGTGCCAATACCATCTTTAGTGGGGTGATTGATGGTACCGGTAGCCTGACTAAATCCGGAAGCGGTACCCTGATCTTAAGCGGTGCCAATACCTATCTGGGGGGAACCACCATCAGTAGCGGTACGCTGGTGGCCACACAGGGCAACGCACTGGGAACCGGTACCGTTGATAATGGGGCTACGCTGGAACTGAACTTAGTCACCAATAGCACCTTAAGCAATGTGTTAAGCGGCAGCGGCAGCCTGACCAAAACTGGCGCCGGGGTTGCGACGCTGACCGGAACAGGGTCAACGCAGGGAGCGGTTAACGTTAATCAGGGCACGCTGAACTTTGCCCAAAGCGGAGTGTTTAACGGCAGTAGTTTAACTACCGCGGATGCTGCAATTACTTCCGTGGCCGCCGATTCCTCGCTAAACCTGAGCGGCGCACTAACTCAGAATGCCAATGCCACGCTGAATGTGGCGGTGGGCAGCGTTCAGCCGGTGATCGTTGCCGATACGGCAACCTTAGACGGAGCCCTGAATATCACCGGCTTTACCACCACGGCACCAACCAGTGCCAGCGCCTTAGCCAATACGGAATTTACCGTTATCCATACCACCGGAACGGGCGGCATCACCGGCGACTTCAGCTCCGTGAGTCTGGGCGGCGCCGCCAGCAGTGTGGACTATCTGACTCTGGCAGGTCGGGTGGTGAATAACGCCGACTATAATGTGGGCTTTGGCCTGACCTGGCTGGCGGGTACTGCGCTGGGTAACGGTACCTTTACCTTAGCCAGTGCCGGTGACCTGTTTAATGTGGATGTGGTGCTGGCGGATCAAACCGGGCCATTTACCAGCAACTGGGACGGCAAGAGCCTGACCAAAGCCGGGCTGGGCACATTACAACTCTCCTCGGTGAACACCTACACCGGCAGTACGTTGATTAATGGCGGCACCTTACAGGCAGGGATCGCCAATGCTTTTGCCACCAGCAGCGATGTGACGGTCGCCGGTGGCGCCACGCTGGATCTGAATAACTTTGCTCAACAGGCCAATAACCTGAGCGGAACCGGCCATATTAAGTTAGGTAGTGCAGCCCTCACCGCCAGTAACAGCACCAATACCACTTTTAGCGGAGATATTGGTGGTACCGGAAGTTTAATTAAAACCGGGATAGGGATATTAACTCTGGATGGACTGAGTAGTTATAGCGGCGGCAGTACTGTCAGCGCAGGCACATTGAAAGCCATGTCAGGGGGTGTGTTAGGTAGTGGTACCGTTACGAATAACAGCATACTTCTACTCGATTTTCTGGCGAATAGTACACTGGCTAACAGTCTGGCAGGCAGTGGTAATCTGGTAAAAGTGGGTAGCGGTAATGCAACGCTGAGTGGTGCAGGCTCTTCTCAGGGCTCCGTTAATGTGGATGGCGGAACCTTAACCCTGGCACAAGGCGATACTTTTGCTGCCGGTAGCCTGAATACGGCAACCGGAGCAACCACAGCAATAACGAATAACACTCGGATTAATATCAGCGGGGCCTTAACTCAAAATAGTGGTGCAACCCTTGATGTAGCTCTGGGAATCACACCACCGACGATTACAGCCAATACCGCGCTATTGGATGGTACGCTGAATATTAGTGGCTTTACCACCAGTGCGCCAACTAATGCCAGCGAGCTGGTCAATACGCAGTTTACGATTATCCATACTACTGGCGGTATCACCGGTGATTTCAGTCATGTGAGCCTGGGTGGTGCGACCAATAGCGCAGATTATTTACAACTGGCAAGCCAAGTCGTTAACGGTCTTGATTACAACGTAGGTTTTAGCCTGACCTGGGAGGCTGGTGATAGCTTAGGTAACGGTACCTTCACACTGACCAATGATTCAGACCGCTTTAATGTGGATGTAGTACTGGCAGACCAGAGCGGTATTTTTAGCAGCGGATGGGATGGTCACAGCCTGACTAAAGAAGGGCTGGGTACGTTACAACTCTCTTCACTCAACACTTATACCGGTAGTACCCTGATTAATAATGGTACCTTACAGACCGGTATTGCTGATGCATTTGCGACCAGTAGCAATGTGAATATCGCCAGTAACGGCACACTGGCATTGAATGGTTTTGCTCAACAGGCGAATAATCTGAGTGGAACCGGTCATATCAATTTGGGCAGTGCAGCCCTGACGGCCAATAACAGTAGCAATACTTTGTTTAGCGGCGATATCAATGGCGCGGGTAGTTTGATTAAAACCGGTACCGGCGAGCTGACCCTGAGTGGACAGAGTGGCTATAGCGGTGGAAGTACTATTACTGCGGGTACCCTGAAAGTCACTCAGGGTGGCGCGTTAGGTACGGGTACCCTGACCAACAATAGCATATTACAGCTGGATTTTGCCGGTGACAGTACGCTGGCAAATGTACTCAGCGGTGGCGGCAATCTGGTGAAATCCGGGGCAGGAAATGCCACTTTAAACGCGCTGGGCTCTTCTCAGGGATCGGTAAATATTAATGCCGGTACCTTAACTCTGGGGCAAAGTGATGTCTTTAATGCTGGCAGTCTGATCACGACCAGCGGTAGCGCTCTGGAATTGGCGACGAATGCTTCACTGAATCTGAGCGGTGCATTAACACAACAGAGTAATGCTACTCTGGGCGTCAGATTAGGTTCTGTCGAACCGTTGATTACCGCATCAACGGCGGCACTAAGCGGAACTTTGAAAGTGGTGGGGATTGATACCAGCGGCATTCCTGATAAAGCCTCAGAAATACCCAACGGCCTGTTTACCATTATTCATACTACCGGTGGTATTACCGGCGATTTTGACAGTATCGATCTGAATGGTGCGAGCAGCTCTGCGGATTATCTAATCGTTAATGCAGCGAAGAGTCTGAATAACAATGATTATAATGTTGGTTTTGGCTTAACCTGGTTAGCCGGTGCCGATTTGGGGAATGGTACCTTTACGCTGGTTAATCAGAATGACACGTTCAATATTGATATTGGATTAGCCAATAGCGTTGCATCCGCAACAGGCTGGGATGGTAAAAGCCTGACCAAAGAGGGGGTAGGTACCCTGATTCTCTCTGCGGCAAACTTCTATACCGGTAGTACAGTGATTAACAATGGTCAGTTACGTACCGATGCAGCCAATGCCTTTGCTAATAGCAGCAATGTGGTTATCGGTAATAACGGCACGCTTAACCTGAATAGTTTTGATCAACAGACTAATAACCTGTCGGGTACCGGTAATATCGTATTGGGGAATGCTGACCTGACGGCTAACAGTAACGCCTCCAGCATCTTTGGCGGTTCAATAAATGGCTATGGTAGTTTAATTAAAACCGGTAGTGAATCCCTGATCCTGAGTGGAATGAATTTCTATTCGGGGGGAACTACCATTACACAGGGACGGCTGATTGGTACTCAGGGCAATGCACTGGGGGTGAATGCAATAACGAACAATGCTGAACTGGAACTGGCTTTTGCCCAAACCAGCATACTGAATAATCAACTCACCGGAAGCGGTAGCCTGATTAAAAGCGGTAGCGGTATTGCCGTGTTAACTCACAATGACTCCAGTCAGGGAAATGTGTCTGTGAATCAGGGGGTATTACACCTGACTCAGGAAGGCGCATTTAACGCGGTTAATTACGATTCGGCAGCAGGGGCGACCACTTCACTGGCCACCAATGCCACCCTGAATGTCAGCAACCAGTTTAATATTGATGGCGTACTGGATGTGGTTGCCAGAGGTAATCCTCCGCTAATTACTGCCGGTACGGCCAATATTGGCAGTGCTGCGGTGATAAATGTGGCGGGTTACAGCGCACCGGAAACTACCACCGCCAGCCAGTTAGCCAATAGTCTGTTTACCATTATTCAGACATCGGCACCGGGAAATTTAACCGGGCGCTTTGCCAGCGGAACCGCGGGCGGTGCAACAAGCCCGGTTGATTACCTGTCTATTACATCGATTAATGATGGTTATCATTTTGATATTGGTCTGGCATTAAGCTGGTATGCGGCACATACCGGATTACCGGCCAAAGCAATAGGAAACTTTACGCTTACCGGTCAGAATGAGTACTTTGATTTAGATGCCTTACTCATGGATGAAGTGGCTAATGCGGCTACCGGATGGGATGGTAAATCTCTGACGAAGGCGGGAGCAGGAACCCTGGAACTGTCTAAATCCAACCTCTATACCGGTGCGACCCTGATTAATGGCGGAACACTGTTGGCGGGACATACTGACATTATTGCTCAAAGTTCACAGCTAAATGTCGGTGAAGGGGCCACCTTCGATCTGAACAGTTTTGACCAGCATGTGAATAACCTGACCGGTTCAGGTCATGTGGCGCTGGGCAATGCTCAACTTATTGCTAATAACAGTATGGATAGCACATTCAGCGGTGCTATTGATGGTTTTGGTAGCCTGAGTAAAACCGGCAGCGGTACGTTGGTACTTACCGGTGATAATGCGTTTACCGGCAGTACGACTATCAGTGAAGGCACCTTACAGCTTGGCAATGGTGGTACCACCGGTCGGGTGGCGGGAACCATTATTGATAATGCTCAACTGACATTTAACCATAGTGATGATTACAGCTACGCTGGCGTTATTAGCGGTAGCGGAATAGTGACACAACAAGGCCCGGGGCAACTGATCTTTAACCAAAATCAGACCTATAGTGGTGTAACTAATGTTAATGCCGGTAGTCTGGTACTGATGAACAATGCCTCACTGGCGAATACGCCATCCGTTTCTGTTGCCGAAGGAGCCATATTGGGTGGCTACGGCAGCGTTGCCGGAGATGTGGTGAACCACGGTCTGTTGGCAATTGCGGATGCATTACCCGGTATGAGTAATAGCCCGGCGGGTGTGTTTACCGTTGGCGGCCAGTTGGTTAACAGCGGTGAGTTACGTATGGCCAGCCCATTACCTGCCAGTCAGTTGCTGGTGAAAGGTAACTATGTGGGGAATAACGGTCTGTTAACTTTGAGCACCGTATTGGGTGATGATAATTCAGCAACCGATAAGCTGGTGGTGCAGGGAGACACATCCGGTTCTACCCGAGTTGTGGTGAATAACTCGGGTGGAAACGGCGCTGCTACGGTTAACGGTATTGAAATTATTCGCGTTGGCGGACAGTCAAATGGACAGTTTACCCTGGCCAATCGGGTTGTTGCCGGTGCTTATGAATATAGCCTGAATCAGGGGTTACCAACTCAGGCGGATGGTAACTGGTATCTGCGCTCTATAAGTGATGAAGGGAACGATACACCACAGTGGCGACCGGAGAGTGGCGCCTATTTAGGCAACCAGTCAATGGCATCACTGATGCAGATTCATACGCTGTTTGACCGTCAGGGGGCGCAATATACCCAAAATGATGGTAGCTCATGGGGGCGTATTATCGGCGGTCATACCCAAAGTAAAGCGGCTGACGGCCATGTGGATATGAGCGGCGACTACAGTCTGGTGCAGTTTGGTACAGATATAGCCGCTTACCAGCAAGAGAATCAACGTCTGCAAATTGGGCTAATGGGCAGTTGGGGGAATGCAGATACTGACTCTACCGGGAATAGTGATTTGAATGGCGTTCATCATTCCGCCAGCGGCTCGGTTAATGGCTTTAACCTGGGGGCCTATGCCACCTGGTTTGCCGATGCGCAACGTAAGAGTGGACTCTATGTTGATAGCTGGACGCAGTACGGTTGGTACGATAATGAGGTGAAGGGTGAAGGCCAGCGCTCTGATAGCTATGACTCTAATCTGTGGAGTTCATCGCTGGAGGTAGGTTATAGCCTGATGCTGAGTCCACAAAATGAGAAACATTTATTGGGTCTGACGCCACAGGCTCAGGTTATCTATAGCCGTTATACTGCCGATACGTTCACTGATTCCAGTAATACCCGGGTAAGCGGTCAGAATAATGGGGCTTACAGTACCCGTTTAGGTGTTCGTCTGTCCGATGATATTCTGGATGATGCTTATGGGGTACAACCCTATGCAGAACTTAACTGGTGGCACCATAACCAGAGCTCGACGGTAACGCTTGATAGTATGCATATTGAAGAAAACGTACCAAAAGATCGCGGTGAGCTGAAATTGGGTCTTCAGGGTAACTTTAATCAACGCTGGCAGGGTTGGGTAAATGTTAGCGGAACCGACGATTTTGACCACTATCAGAAGCTGGAAGGTGCGATTGGCGTGCGTTATGTCTGGTAAATATTGATAGTTTTATGGTGCTACTAAAGAGGTCATTTTGCGGAAGAGCAGAATGGCCTTTTTATCGTCTGTTATTGATAAAACGATAAAAGATTGTGATAAAAATAATTGCGTTAATATATTGAATATATAAAAGAAAATCCCCTCCTCTCAGCTTTTTGCTACTTTAACTAATTCGAATCGATATAGAAAACTGGTAACTCTGACAGGCAGTGGAAAAGCCTTGCCGGATGGACAAATTCAGGCTCATGGCACAAATGTTAGTGCCAGTTCAGACGCTATTTCTTTTTCAGGTGCAGGTTTAGTTGTTCCTGCCAGACCGTTAAATCAGACTATGGACTCTGTTTGTAGCCGGTTGGCATACTGAATGATTTCCTGCTGGAGTAGCTGTGGAAACAGATGGGTTTCCATCAGGCGCGACGGTTGCTGATTGCCATACAGTCAGAAGGAACGCTCTCTAAATAATGGCATAGCCTGAGAAAATAAAGAATTGAGTAAAATTTGCAGTAATGATGCTAACTTTATTGTGTTATATCATCTCCCCTTTAGGCTTAACCTCCGTAGTCCCTTTCAGCCGGGGACGATTAGGCTCCATCTGTTCTAAAGGTGTCACTTCGCGCAGTGATAACTGAGAGCGGGAAACAAGGTCCTGATATTCTAACGTATTCAGACGCTTCCAGTAGAGTTCATCATCTGAAACATCACGTACATATTTTGCCGGAATTCCCATTAATAATTGCCTGCGCGTACCAATGAACCCTGCTTTAACAAAGCTCATGGCACCAACAATACTCTCTTCGCCGATGATTGCGCCATCCATAATGACGCTGTTCATCCCTACCAGCGCATCACGACCAATGATACAACCGTGCAATATAGCACCATGTCCAATATGGCCGCATGAATGAACAATGGTATCTCTGTCGCAATAGCCGTGCATAATGCAGCTATCCTGAAGATTAGAACCATCCTCCAGAATCAGTCGACCATAATCTCCCCGCAGGGAGGCATGAGGGCCAATATAGACACCATCACCTACAATGACATCCCCAATAAGAACAGCGCTAGGGTGAACATATGCACCAGGGTGAACAACAGGTATTAATCCTTCAAATGAATAAAAACTCACCGGCGACTCCTGACGAACGTCAATTTCTCTAAGGTTTAGCAACAATAGCGGTACGTTTAATACTATAGAAATAAGTGAGTTATATAAGAAAGACATTCAATATTGGTGAGTCGGGTAGCATTATTCATTTGATGAAAGGATTGATATGAACGGGCATTAGTGGACCACTACAACCACTACAACCACTACAACCACTACAACCACTACAACCACTACATCAGTGCGACCCTCCATTATTATGGCACCAAAGTCAGCGTCTTCAGTAACCCGGAAGCAAGCTCTTGTTACGGGAAATGGATATAGATTAATAAATGATCTCAAAACGTATCTGCCAATCTCCTCGGTTACAGAAGATGGCTATTACAAGCTTGTGAAAAAGAAATTACTGGATCTCAACGTTTCAGATACGGGATTTGATAGTGCAATAGGGTTCCTGAGTCGATTCTTTGATGCTTTGGGAAAAAGGGGATAATTTATGGCGGCCTCATACGCCAAGTATTATTTGTGTCGGGGATATGTATTTTGCGTTTAATCTTGCTGAAATGATGGAATATGTTCCAGCGAAAAAAGTTAAAAATCGCTATGTTCGTGATGAACAGATGGGGCGGTGGATATGAGGGGGAAATAGCGAGCTTTTTCTTTATGTATCGAAACATACTCTGCCTACTGGACGATTTCTGTTGCAGCTTTACTCGCCTTATTCTTCCGCAAAATGGTTACTCCAGTTCCGGCAGACAAAACAGTGTGGATTGATTAGTCAGATCCCTAAGATGATTTCGTCTATGCAGGAGGCTGTTCCGCTAATTTCAAAGCAGTTAGAAGAGGCAAGAATCAAAGCTGAGGAGTGGCGCATCCAACGGGAGCTGGAACACGCTATATATCTGGAAAAGAAGCGAATAGATCGGGAAAAGGAGGCGTGCAGTGCCAGCCGTACCGAGCTGAAATCTATTATGGCTCAGTGGACGGAAGATAAACGACTGGAACAGTTTTTTCACCAAGCAGAGTCAGATGCGGTAACGCTTGATGAGCAGCAGAAGGTACAGGTTATGGAATGCCTGCAACTGGTTCGTCAATTCCTGTCGGAGGATACGGCGGTTGAGCGGTTGTTGAAGTGGAAAACGCCGAAAGAGAGATTAGACAACTGGAATAAAAAATAATCTAATGAGGTTAAATAAAGACAATAATTCAATTTAGCAAAATAATTCAGCTTAACATATTGTTTATAAAATAATAATTCTATCCCTGTTATTTCTACCAGCTAGACATCTGTTTCTTATTCTGGTGATATAAGTAAAAATTTTATCTCAATTTTTTTGCCATCATGCTGTCGGAGAGACACAAATTAAGATTGTAATTTTTGTGTTTGTGCTCCTTCATCGCCTCGGTATTATTTTATGTTCTATTTTGCAGCGTTACGCTCGCCGCTTTTGTTGTCCGTGAAACAATGTCGGAGAAGCATTATTATCGATTAAGGGAACGGGAATGGATTTCTGGATATTTATTTTTGCACTGGTTGTTATCTGGTTTTTGTTTTTCAAAAAGAAAAAATCAACTGTTCAGAGAACAAACAGCAAAAACATCACCAAAATGAATAATACGTTCAGACAGAAATCTTCCAATAAGTCAATCAATAGCGTGGCGAGTATGCATTCTCAGACATCTGATGATGATGAACTGGCAACCTTTACTGTCATTAATGGACAGACGGTTGAATACCGAATCAGCCGTGAACAACAGTCACGAGAAATTGCAACCCGGTGCAATACAATGCCAGCGAGATGGGTCAAACCGGGAGAGATTATCACAATTCAAGATACCGTCATTAGCCATGGTAATTTTTATTTCGGCGGACAGTTAAAAATATATTCATCAGGAGAATATGGCCATCATTATAACGATGGTACTGATGCCTCTTTGGTTAACGATGCTTTACCTATCCAGCATATTTCAAAACACTATCAGGATGAGTCGTTGGGATACTGGCCCAGCTTTTCAACACTTTCTCCTCGCTGTCGGGGTGCATATCTGGACTGGCTGGCAAGCGATCGCAGCGATTCAAGCTGTCCTGTTGGTTATGTTTTTATCTATTTTTATGGTCTCGAACGCCGCATATTAGTGGATGGTACGCAGGAAACAATTTCTGATGATGAATTCAAATCATTATTTGAAGAAGTTTTGCGCTTGAGAGCGGTATTCCTGGCAAACAACTCTTTTCGTCATTATTCGACTCAATTAATAGAGGTCATGTTGCTTCTCCGACCTGGCGTTATTCAATTCGAGAATGAAAAAGAATGCTTTGTTTCGGGAAGTTCGTTGCTATTTCAATTTCGTCTGGCTACTACGGTTGCACAGGGAAAACCACTTTCGGCAGATCTGGCTCTGGCATGGGTAAAATATTATCCTGAATATACCCTACGGACTCCGGCGAGACGTTGTGCAGACGAGTTTGCTGCTTTGTTTAAACTACGTTATGTTAATAAATTCAGTGGTGGCCTTGTAGTTAAACCAAACAAGACCAGCTTGAAACTAACTTATTTACCGGCAAGCAGTACGCTTCGAGGAATTGGTATTGAACATCCTGATCTTCCTGATCCCAGCGTATTAAGAGCACCTGTACAAAAACTGATACAAATTGCGGAATCCTGTACCGGCGCCCTGGATGCCTATAGCCGTTACCTCGGTAAAAAAGAAGCAGAAAGAAGTGATATCGCTGCCATTATGCTTCTTCCTAATGAAATCCTGAGCGAAGAGGCAGAGCATATGTTCGCAGGATTTAAAAACTGGGCAGATGAAAGGATTCGTGAGAATTCAGGGTTGGTAACGGTTACTGATTTCTGGGCCAGACTGGATATGTCTGTCCCTGCTAAGATGAATAAGAAAGAAGCCGAATTGATGCAAAATTTTGTCCAACGTGTAGGTTACGGTATTGCACCGGATACCCGTTATCACCACGCCAAACCAGAATCAGACGGTAACATTGTTTTATTTTCGGAAGGACACGGTGAATTTTTTACGCCTTCGTCAGAATTCCAGTCAATGTCTGTGGCTATTCGTTTAGGAGCAATGGTTGCACAGATAGATAAGGTCATTGATATTTCTGAGCAGGCTGCACTAGAAAAGGTGATTGACCATAATGATAGATTATCACCAACGGAAAAACGATCGTTATACGCTTACCTGATCTGGAGACTAAATACACCTGCCAGTATGGCTGGTTTAAAGGCCAGAATTGGGCTACTTCAGGATAAAGAAAAATCGGTTATTAGCAATGTTATTATCAGCGTTGCTTGTGCAGATGGAAGAATAGATTCGGCTGAAATTAAGCAATTAGAAAAAATCTATGCCAGCCTTGGTCTGGACAGTAGCACAGTTACAAGTGATCTCCACCGATTGTCAACAGCAGAAAAAGTAGCACCGGCTACTTTGCCGACCACATCAGAGACGCGCCGCACATTTTCTCTCGATGAACGGATCCTTGCCCGTCATGAATCTGACACAACGGACGTTCGTCAGTTACTGAACACTATCTTTTCTGAAGATGAATCTATCGAAGAACTATCAATAGATACTCCATCGCATCCTGGCACAGGTCTTGATGAAGCTCATTACCAGCTCTATCAATGTTTGCTGGAAAAAGAACGTTGGTCACGAAGCGAAGTTACTGCGCTATGCCAGCAGTTTAATTTGATGGTGAGTGGTGCAATTGAAGCAATTAATGACTGGTCTTTCGAACAGGTTGACGCACCGATTCTTGACGACGACGATGATATTTATGTTGACCTGGAAATAGCACAAGAACTCAAAGGATAATTTATGTCTGGCATTCGCATTCGTCTTAAAGAAAGAGACGCTATTATTCAGTCACTTAAGTCAGGCGTTACGCCTAAAATCGGTATTCAGCATATTCAGGTTGGCCGGGGCAACGAGATAAAAGCACTGTATAAGGATATTGAACGTATCGCCGATGGTGGATCTGGATTTCGACTAATTATCGGGGAGTATGGTTCAGGTAAGACGTTCTTTTTAAGCGTTGTTCGCTCAATTGCGTTAGAGAAAAAGCTGGTGACAATCAATGCTGATTTATCTCCAGATCGCCGTATTCATGCGACTGGCGGACAAGCGAGAAACCTCTATTCTGAATTGATGAAAAATTTATCTACCCGAAATAAGCCAGATGGAAATGCTTTATTAAGCGTGGTAGAGCGCTTTATCACGGAGGCCAGAAAAGAAGCCGAGAGTACAAACACGCTAGTTCCGGCTGTTATTCAACAAAAGCTTGCTGCTTTGTCTGACATGGTTGGTGGCTATGATTTCGCTAAAGTTATTGAATGTTACTGGCAGGGGCATGAGCAGGATAACGAGACATTAAAATGGAATGCTATCCGTTGGTTGAGAGGTGAATATACAACGAAAACTGATGCTCGTAACGATCTGGGCGTGCGTACCATTATCTCTGATGCTTCTTTCTACGATTCGTTAAAGCTGATGAGTTTGTTTGTTCGTCAGGCAGGTTATGCCGGTCTGTTGGTGAATCTTGACGAAATGGTCAATTTATACAAGCTGAGCAATACGCAAGCTCGGATTGCCAATTATGAACAGATATTACGTATTCTGAATGACTGCCTGCAAGGAACAGCTGAACATATTGGCTTTTTGCTCGGTGGAACGCCGGAGTTCTTGTTTGATCCGCGTAAGGGGTTGTATAGCTATGAAGCGCTTCAATCAAGGCTGGCAGAAAACAGCTTTGCTCAGCGAGCCGGTGTGATTGATTATTCATCTCCTTCCCTGCATTTAGCCAGCCTAACACCGGAAGAGCTCTATATCCTGTTGAAAAATCTTCGTCACGTTTATTCCAGCGGTGATGTGGATAGCTACTTGGTTCCTGATGATGCGTTAACGGCATTTTTAAGCCATTGCAGCAATACCATCGGCGACGCCTATTTTCGTACGCCGAGAAATACGATTAAGGCCTTTCTGGATATGCTTGCTGTGTTGGAACAAAATCCGTCTATTCAGTGGTCGCAGTTGATTGCCAGTGTTGCTATTGCAGAAGAAAGGCCCAGCGATATGGATGATATTATTTCGACAGAAGATATCTCTGGGGATGAGCTAGCTGACTTTAGATTATGATGAATGAATACCAGCGACTGGATTCCCGCATACAAAAGTGGATATACCAGCAAGGATGGACAGATCTTAGGGAACTGCAAAAAAAAGCCATTCCATCAATATTAGCGGGCGATCGGGATGTACTGATTAGTGCCGCAACAGCTGCTGGTAAAACAGAAGCTTTTTTCCTGCCCGCTTGCTCTGCTATCGCAGATGTTCAGGAAGGTTTTGGTATTTTATACATTAGCCCACTTAAGGCTCTGATTAACGACCAATATCGACGGTTGGAAAGCCTGGGTGATGTACTGGATATGATGGTCACACCTTGGCACGGGGATATTGCGCAGAGTAAAAAACTAAAAGCGAAGAAAAACCCTTCTGGTATTTTGCTTATTACCCCTGAGTCGCTGGAAGCGATGCTGATCCGTAAGGCTGGTTGGCTAAAGCAGGCTTTTGTGCCACTGGCTTATATTGTTATTGATGAATTCCATGCCTTTATTGGTTCTGAGCGAGGTATGCAACTCCTTTCTCTGCTAAACCGGGTCGATCACCTTCTGGGAAGAGTTAGCAACCCAGTACCTAGGGTTGCACTAAGCGCAACGCTGGGAGAGTTGGAAGAGGTGCCGTTATCCTTGCGACCAAATCAACGTCTGTCCTGTGACATTATTACCGACAGTCAGATTCACACCACCCTAAAAGTACAGGTAAAAGGTTATCTGGAACCACAAGTCATCTCTGGACAAGAGCCGCCACCTTCAGCTGAGACGCAAATCTGCCACGATATCTTTCGCTTTTGTCGTGGTGACTCCAATTTGGTGTTTGCTAATAGCCGCAAACGGACTGAAAGTATTGCTGCTACGCTTAGCGATCTTAGTGAAATGAACATCGTTCCCAACGAATTCTTTCCCCACCATGGATCTCTATCCAGAGAGCTGCGTGAAACGCTTGAACAAAGACTGCAAAAAGGCAACCTACCAACTACTGCGATCTGTACAATGACGCTGGAACTAGGTATCGATATAGGCAAAGTTAGTTCCGTCGTGCAAGTTACCGCACCTCATTCAGTAGCCAGCCTACGTCAACGTATGGGGCGTTCCGGCAGACGTGACTCTCCTGCCGTACTGAGAATGCTAATTGATGAACGTGAACTGACACCAACATCAGGTATTATCGATCAGCTCAGGTTACAGCTTGTACAATCATTAGCAATGATACGCTTACTTATCAGCAGCAAATGGTTTGAGCCAGCTGATACTCGGCAGATGCACTATTCCACCCTTTTTCATCAGATCCTGGCGATTGTTGCACAATGGGGAGGCGTGCGTGCAGATCAAATCTGGTCGCAGCTATGTCAACAAGGACCATTTCAGAAAGTTAAAATTGATGACTTCAAAGCGTTGTTGAAACATATGGGAGAGCATCAATTTCTTACTCAACTATCAAGCGGTGAACTGACACTAGGTGTGGAGGGTGAGAGACAGGTAAATCAATATACCTTCTATGCCGTATTCAGTACTCCGGAAGAGTTTCGTATTGTTACGGGGAACAATACGTTGGGTTCTATCCCTGTTGATTCTCCACTGATGCCTGACCAACATATTATTTTCGGCGGACGACGCTGGAAAGTGACTGATATTGATAGTGATAAAAGAGTTATCTATGTCGAGGCGACAAAGGGCGGGCAGCCACCTATATTTGGCGGACAAGGAATGTCCATTCATGATGTTGTCCGCCAGGAAATGTTTACTATTTATCGGGAAAGCGACTATCGCATCACTGTTGGTGATCATAAGGCTAATTTTGCCGACAGGGCTGCCAGAAACCTGTTTGATGAAGGGGTGTACTGTTTTCGCAATAATAATTTGGCTTCTGAACATTTTATTCAACAGGGACAGCATGTTTATATCCTCCCTTGGTTGGGCGATCAAACTGTAAATACTCTATCAGCATTACTTATCCAGTACGGCTTTAAAGCGGGTTCATTTGCCGGTGTTATTGAAGTTGAAAAAACCACGGTGATGGAAGTTAAGCAATCTTTAGTTAACATACTTCAGGAAGGTTTACCTTCGGAATCAGAGCTGGCTACAAGCATCGTAGAGAAATGCCTTGAGAAGTATGATGAATATTTACCTGAAACTCTCTTGGCACAAGAATATGGTTTGCGGGCTTTCAATATGGAGCGAGTAAAGTGGTGGTTACAGAAACATTTGTAATTATGTGTATTAGTCTCGATCTAATCTGACACAGTACCTTGAAATAGTAAGAGTTACCGGTTTTGATATGGGTGTCGAATCCTTATTCAAAACACATCAAGGTAATTCTCATGTTGCATACTAACAATCTCATCATTAAACACAAAGCCGGTTTATTAAATTTGGCTGAAGAATTTAAGAATGTTTCCAGAGCCTGTAAAATCATGGGCGTTTCACGAGATGCGTTTTATCGGTATCAAGAACTCGTTGAAGATGGTGGTATTGATTAGCTCATCAATCAAAGTAAACGTGTTCCCAATCTAAAAAATAGAACTGACGAAGCTACAGAACTTGTTGTTACTGAGTATGCCATAGTGCTTTCCGCTCATGGTCAGCACAGAACCAGTAATGAGCTTCGTAAAAAAGCATCTTTATTTCCGGTAGTGGGGGGCGTTCTGTTTGGCTCAGACATAACCTGGAGAACTTCAGTAAGCGTTTAAAATCGCTTGAAGAGCGGGTCGCCAGAGATGGGATTATTCTCAATATTTAGGTAACCAGAAAGGCGTTGGGCGAATTTACCAACAAACGTTTATTGTTACCTACTCCAAAGTCGCTCGTTGTAAGCTGTATATCAGTAAAACGCCGATCATTGCAGCAGGCATCCTCAAAAGATCATTGTAACCAATAGATTTTGGTTGCCAATGATTGACTATTGATTCAATGCAAGCCGCATTTTAAAAGGGTTTATTGAGGTGAGGTGATGTAGGTTGACATCAAAATGGCATCCCCGACAGGAATCGAACCTGTAACTAGCCCTTAGGAGGGGCTCGTTATATCCATTTAACTACGGGGACTTGCGTAAGAGCAGCAGTATACCTATTTTTATTCAGAGATTCAGCACTGTTAAGTGCGTTTGGTCAATTAGTGACAGGTTAAGCGTATTTTCGTTTCGGTCAGGCTGAAATTGCTTTTTAGTATTTTATTCTCCGATTTCTGTGATTGGTAGTTTTTAGAGATAGTTCACATTCTTCCGAGTTTCCCAGTCAGTGTTTGATCTGAGGCCGCATTTTACCCATAATTAGGTACATAACCGCTCGGTGCGAAGCTACGAGCCACTAAAAGGCTGTGATATGATAAAGCCAACTTTTACCAATTGAGAGTTATATGTAATACGATGCTGGAAGCGCAAGGACTGAATTGTATTCGTGATGAAAGAGCTCTGTTTACCGGGCTGAGTTTTGCTATTCATCCCGGAGAGCTGGTCCAGATTGAAGGGCCTAACGGTGCAGGAAAAACCAGCCTGTTACGCATTCTTGCAGGGTTAGCCAGCAGTGATGGTGGTGATATTCTCTGGCAGGGTGAATCAACACGCCGCAACCGCGATCGTTATAACCACTCGCTTCTCTATATTGGTCATTATGCCGGTGTTAAAGCCGTATTGACTCCGTTTGAAAACCTTTCCTTTTTCCAAAAATCCTCCGGCAAAAAAGATCCTGATACTATCTGGAGCGCATTGTCACAAGTTGGTCTGGTGGGGTATGAAGATGTGCCGGTAGCACAGCTTTCTGCTGGTCAGCATCGTCGGGTTGCGCTGGCACGCCTGTGGTTGAGCGAGGCGCCATTGTGGATTCTGGATGAACCATTAACCGCCATTGATAAACAGGGCGTTGAGCATCTGACTCGCCTGTTTGAACAGCATACAGAGAAGGGCGGTATTGTGATACTGACTACCCATCAGGATATGATGAGTACCCGTGGCCCCATTCGTAAAATTAAGCTGGATGGTGGGGTGTGGCGCTGATGTTTATCTCTATTTTACAGCGTGAGTTGAAAATTGCCTTTCGCAGGGGCTCTGAAATTATTAATCCACTGTGGTTCTTTTTGATTGTGGTGACGCTATTTCCATTAAGTATTGGGCCGGAGCCGCAGCTATTATCCCGTATTGCTCCGGGAGTAGTCTGGGTGGCGGCGTTATTAGCTTCGTTACTGTCGCTGGAAAGATTACTGAGGGATGATTTTCTGGATGGTTCGCTGGAACAACTGATGTTGCTCCCGGTGCCTCTGCCGCTGACTATTCTGGCAAAAGTATGCGCTCACTGGTTGCTAACCGGTTTACCATTATTGATTTTATCGCCACTAATGGCGCTGTTACTGTCATTTGATTATGTGACCTGGAAGGCAGTGGTACTGACCCTATTGTTAGGAACACCGACCTTAAGCTTTATTGGTGCAATTGGTGTATCGTTAACTGTTGGCCTGCGCAAGGGCGGGGTTTTACTGAGTTTACTCATATTACCGTTATATATTCCGGTATTGATTTTTGCGACTTCGGCGATTGATGCGGCATCGATGTCGCTGCCAATTAATGGCTATCTGGCTATTTTAGGCGCTATTTTAGCAGGAACCGCGACGTTAGCGCCTTTTGCCGCTTCAGCTGCTTTACGGGTAAGTGTGCAATAACAAACATAATAGTTATTAACTGATTATTTTAATTACAACCAAGTGTGAGCATAAACGACTATGTGGAAGTGGCTACATTCCCTCGCGAAACCAGAGACGCTATATCGTCTCTGCGGTAAGTTTATTCCCTGGCTGGCAATCGCCGGTATTATCAGTTTATCTGCCGGTTGGATATGGGGATTTGGGTTTGCTCCGTCCGACTACCAGCAGGGCGACAGCTTCCGGATTATCTATATTCATGTACCGGCCGCTATCTGGTCGATGGGGATATACGGTTCTATGGCTATCGCCGCTTTTATTGGTCTGATATGGCAAATGAAGTCGGCAGATATGGTGGCTTCCGCCATGGCGCCGGTGGGGGCCGTGTTTACCTTTATCGCATTAGCTACCGGCTCGGCTTGGGGAAAACCCATGTGGGGCACATGGTGGGTATGGGATGCTCGCCTGACCTCAGAACTGGTGCTACTGTTCCTGTATCTGGGGGCTATCGCTCTGTATAACGCCTTTGACGATCGACGTCTGGCCGGAAGGGCCGCAGGCATTCTGGTACTGGTTGGTGTAGTCAATTTGCCTATTATTCATTTCTCGGTGGAGTGGTGGAATACGCTGCATCAGGGGTCAACGAATATGCAGCAAACTGTTGATCCGAGCATGAGAACACCACTGAGACTCTCTATTTTTGGTTATCTCTTCTTCTTTATTACCTTAACCCTGATGCGGTTACGTAATTTGATTCTTATTCATGACCGCCAGAAACCCTGGGTCGAGTCACTGGTTAGCAAGGGGACAGGCAAATGACACCGGCATTTTCTTCATGGCAGGAATTCTTTGCAATGGGCGGCTATGGCTTTTTTGTCTGGCTGGCCGTAGCGGCAACGCTGATCCCGTTACTGGCTCTGGTTTGTCACACCCGATGGCAACGGAAACGATTATTAACCGAAATTCAGCGCCGTAAATCTCGCGAAGCCCGAATCGAAAATGCAAAGAATAAGCAGGAGGCAAGCTTATGAATCCACGCCGTAAGAACCGAATGTATCTGGCGCTTGCCGTATTAGTCGGGATGGCAGTGACTATTTCGCTGGTGTTATACGCTCTGCGTTCTAATATCGACCTGTTTTACACTCCGGGTGAAATCGTCTACGGTAAAGGTGAAGATAAAATTAAACCTGAACCGGGGCAGCGGTTACGTATTGGTGGCATGGTGATGACAGGATCGGTAAAACGCGATCCCGAATCTCTGAAAGTCAGCTTTAAAGTTTATGATGTCCGTGCTGCAATCGATGTTCACTATGAAGGCATTCTGCCAGACCTGTTCCGTGAAGAACAAAGCGTGGTTGCTCAGGGCGTATTTGAAGAGAACAATGTGATTAATGCTAAAGAAGTATTAGCCAAGCATGACGAAAACTATATGCCGCCAGAAGTAGAAGAGGCGATGAAAGAGAATCATCAACGCCCTGAGGCCGACTATAAAGATAAACCAGCGGCTCAGGGGAATGCTCAATGATACCTGAGATTGGAAATTTTGCGCTGGCGCTGGCAACCGCACTGGCGTTGCTGTTAAGTATTTATCCGCTGTTGGGTGCTTATAAGCAGGATGCCCGAATGATGACCGTTTCCCGGCCATTAACTTATGGGTTACTGGCTACGACCATGCTGGCTTTTGGCTGTCTGGTGTATGCCTTTATTATTAATGATTTCAGCGTTATCTATGTCGCGACTAACTCTAACAGCCAGCTTCCGGTTTATTTCCGTATGGCGGCCGTTTGGGGTGCCCATGAGGGTTCGCTGCTGTTATGGATCGTTCTGCTTTCATTGTGGACCAGTGCCGTTGCGCTCTTCAGCAGCAAAATGCCGCTGGATGCCGTAGCCAGAGTGCTGTCAGTGCTGGGTATGATTAACGTTGGTTTCCTGCTGTTTGTTATTCTGACTTCTAACCCCTTTACCCGTACTTTACCGATGTTCCCGATTGACGGACGCGACCTGAATCCACTGTTGCAGGACGTAGGCCTGATTTTCCATCCGCCATTGTTATATATGGGGTATGTTGGTTTCTCTGTCGCCTTTGCGTTTGCTATCTCTTCTTTGATGGTTGGGCGTTTGGATACCGCCTGGGCCCGCTGGTCTCGCCCGTGGACCACTGCCGCATGGATTTTTCTGACGCTGGGTATTGCATTGGGCTCTTACTGGGCTTATTACGAGCTGGGCTGGGGCGGCTGGTGGTTCTGGGATCCGGTAGAGAATGCATCATTAATGCCATGGATTACCGGTACAGCTTTAATACACTCTCTGGCCGTAACGGAAAAACGAGGAACTTTCAAAGCCTGGACCGTATTGCTGGCGATTGTTTCGTTCTCCCTGTGTTTGTTAGGCACTTTCCTGGTGCGTTCAGGCATTCTGGTTTCCGTTCACTCTTTCGCCTCGGACCCGGCGCGCGGTATGTTTATTCTGGCGTTTTTGGTGGTGGTGATTGGTGGATCGCTACTGCTGTATGCAGTAAACGGAGCGCGAGTCAGTAAGACCAAGGCTCGTCATGAGTTCTTCTCCCGGGAATCTTTCCTGTTGGGTAACAATATTCTACTGATGGCAGCAATGCTGGTGGTTCTTCTCGGCACGCTGTTACCGTTGGTGCATAAGCAGTTGGGGTTAGGTTCAATTTCTGTTGGCGCACCCTTCTTTGACTCTATGTTTATCTGGCTGATGGTGCCATTCTCCCTGTTATTAGGTGTTGCACCATTGGTTCGCTGGCGTCGTGATGAGCCCTCAAAGCTGTTAAAACGGCTGATTGTTGCTCTGGTTGTGACGCTGGCAGCTTCATTTGCTTTACCCTGGTTGTTGCAGGATAAGATCATTGCCATGACAGTATTGGGCCTGATGATGTCTATTTGGGTCGTGGTACTGACACTGATGGAACTGCATGAACGTGCGACACACCGTCATGGTTTCTTTAAAGGATTAACCCAGCTTTCCCGTAGTCATTGGGGAATGGTGCTTGCCCATCTGGGCATGGCCGTTACGGTATTTGGTATTGCTTTTAGCCAGAACTATAGCGTAGAGCGTGATGTCCGCATGAAGGATGGCGATAGCATCATGATTTATGAGTATAAGTTCACTTTCCGTGATGTTCGCGAAATATCCGGGCCAAACTATACCGGTGGTGCCGGTGAGCTGGAAATTACTCGCAAAGGCAAGCCTGAAGTAACGCTACACGCCGAAAAACGTTACTACAAAGCTGCCGGCAGTATGATGACCGAAGCCGCCATTGATGGTGGCATTACGCGCGATCTGTATGCCGCATTAGGCGAGCAGTTGAATGACGGAGCCTGGGCCGTGCGCATCTATTATAAGCCGTTTATTCGCTGGATTTGGTTCGGTGGTCTATTTATGGCGTTTGGTGGTCTGTTGTGTATTCTGGACCCGCGCTATCGGATTAAAAAATCATTAGTCCGTGAGGAGACAGTATGAATAAGAAGCTACTGTTCATTCCATTAATTGTTTTTCTGGGGCTGGTGATCGCGTTTATGGTTCAGCTACAGCGTAATGCTCAGGGTGACGATCCAACTTCACTGGAATCGGCACTGATTGGTAAACCTGTACCAAAATTTAAGCTGGAGTCGCTGGATATCCCGGGAAAAGTTTACGATCAGGCAGTATTGCATGATGGTAAACCAATGCTGTTAAACGTATGGGCAACATGGTGTCCAACCTGTTATGCGGAACATCAGTTCTTAAATAAACTGTCAGCACAGGGGATCCGCGTCGTTGGCCTGAATTATAAAGATGAGCGAAATAAAGCCATCAAATGGCTGAACGATTTGGGCAATCCTTATGCGTTAAGTTTATATGATAACAACGGCATGTTGGGGCTGGATCTTGGCGTTTACGGCGCTCCGGAGACATTCCTGATCGATGGTGATGGCATCGTGCGTTATCGCCATGCGGGCGACCTTAACGATCGCATCTGGGAAGAAGAAATTAAACCCCTTTGGATTAAATATCAGGGGAGCGGCTCATAATGCTTAAGCGTATTTCATTTATTTTGTTCGGCCTGATGATGACTTTCGTTGCTCATGCCGCTATTGATACTTATAACTTTAAGTCAGTAGAAGAGGAACAGCAGTTTCGTGAGTTGACGGGGCAGTTGCGTTGCCCTAAGTGCCAGAATAACAGTATTGCTGATTCAAATGCTCCTATAGCAACAGACATGCGAGAAAAAGTGTATGAACTGATGGAACAGGGGCAGTCACGGCAGGATATCATTAACTATATGGTTGATCGTTATGGCAACTTTGTTACTTATGAGCCACCGATGACACCAGCCACTATTTTCTTATGGCTGATTCCTGCACTTTGTGTAGTGATTGGTGCTGCCGCCACTGTGATGCTTTCGCGTCGTCGTAAAGTCAGTGCTTCAGGAGTAGAGTCAGAGACTTTGTCCGAGCAAGAAAAAGCACGATTACAGCAACTTCTCAGCGATAAAACGGGCGCTAAAGGCAGGAAGAAATCATGATCGCATTTTGGCTGACAATTATTGTATTACTGGTTATTGCTGCGGCATTGCTGATTATACCAACTCTGGGTAGACCCGATCCGAATGCAGACACCGATCGCGATGCAATTAACAAAGCATATTATCAGCAGCGCCTGACCGAGCTGAGCGCGGATGAAGAGCAGGGTGTTATTGGTGAACGTGACACTATGATCGCCGAACTGCAACATAATCTGCTGGAAGATATTCCGGAAAGTGAGCGGGCGGCAAAACAGGCTCCGCTTGGCAAAACGGCGCTAATACCGGGCGTATTACTGCTGGTGGTGGTATCGCTGGGGCTCTATTTTCATACTGGCGGTTTGACGCAGGTGATGCAGTGGCAGCAGATTGTGAAGATGTTGCCAGAGCTGCGTCAGAAAGCGGATAGCGGCCAGTTGGTGACGACGGAAGATATTGCCCGTTTTGGACTGGGTTTGCGCACTGAGTTGCTTTCCGATCCCGGTAATGTGCGTGACTGGACGATGCTGGGATTAGCGGGGCTAAAACTTGGTGATGGCGAAATGGCATTACAGGCTTATGAAAAAGCTTACCAGTTGTCGCCAAAAGATAGCTATATTCAAATTATCTACGCTAAATTGCTGACGCGTTCTAATAACCCGAACGATATCCAGCAAGCCAGTGATATTCTGAAGAATATTCTAAAAACGGAGCCTGACAATACTGACGCTTTATCGGCATTAGCGATGAATGCTTTTGGTCAGGGTAATTTTAATGAAGCAATTATGGCCTGGGAGAAGGTTTTAACTCTGTTGCCTGCTGATGCTAAAGGCCTTGATGTTATCAGAAGTAGCCTCGCCTATGCGAAAGCTCAGGTGACCTCTAACGGCTATCGGTTAGCGGTTAAACTGGCGCTATCGCCGGAGATGGCATCACATTTGCCCGCGCAGGGAAAAGTGATGATAGCCGTGTTGGATGGTGAATCACCCATACCGGTAGCCGTTAAACAATTACCGTTAGATAAATTTCCGTTAGAATTGATATTAGATGACAGTGATTCGATGATGCCAGCACGTTTACTTTCCAGCCTTAAGCAGGTGAAAGTGAAGGCTACCATTACCAGCGACGGTCGGGCAGATACTCAACATCTGGTTGGTGAAAGTGATATTCACCCATTTAGCGGTAAAGAAACGGTTGATGTGACAATTAAGCAGATTAAACAGTAAGTGCTGTATGCCTGCATATTAGGGAGAAAAAATGAAGCGCCGTCTTATCAGTATGGCACTGGCCGGGATGATGTTAACCGGATGTGCCAACAGCGGGAGCATGAACGAAGATGGAACTCGTCAGGATCCGCTGGAAGGGTTTAACCGTTCCATGTTTAACTTTAACTATAAGTACATGGATCCCTATGTTGTTCGTCCTATTGCGGTGGTGTGGCGTGATTACATGCCTCAGCCTGCGCGTAATGGCTTAAGCAATTTCACCAGCAACCTGGGTGAGCCGGCCAGCATGGTGAACTACTTCCTGCAGGGGAACCTGTATGATGGCTTCCGCCATTTTAACCGCTTTTTCGTGAATACCCTGTTGGGGATGGGCGGCTTTATTGATGTTGCCGGTATGTCCAATGACAAGCTGAAAAAGGGCTATAACAAAGAGTTTGGTCAGGTATTAGGCCATTATGATGTTCCTTATGGCCCATATGCCGTATTGCCTGGCTATGGTTCTGCAACCCTGCGTGATGAGGGGGGAAGGTATGTTGATTACGTATATCCGGTACTGAGCTGGATAACCTTCTGGGGTTCCGCGGGCAAATGGGCTATTGAGGGTATTGAGAGTCGTGCCCAATTCCTCGATCAGGATCAGATGCTGACTAACTCACCCGATCCATATATCTTTGTTCGTGAAGCTTACTTCCAGCATCATGACTTCCTGGCAAACGATGGTAAGGTTGATGCTGAAAAGAATCCAAATGCAGACGCATTGAAAGGTCAACTGAATGATATCGATTAATCATTAACGCCATTGATTAAAAATCTGAAGCCTCCGACTGACAGCGCCTGTTATCGGAGGTTTTTTATATACAAAAACGCCACTCATTGCAGAGTGGCGTCAGATATCAAACAACAGACCTGAATCAGAAGGTGTAGTTCAGGTTGATACCGTATAACCATGCCTTTCCTTCTGAATGGAAAGTATAGGTTGGGCTATTGGCTGCGTTGTTCAGTTTTTCTTCAATCTTCACTTTCTGTCCGTGCATATAAGACACGCCAAGGTCAACTGAAGCATCTTTAGTGAAGTTGTAGGTTGAGCCCAGACTTAACCATAAACGGTCTTGATCGGGAATCGAGATAGAACGCGTACTTGCAGGAACCGCGCTGTCGTCAAATGCAATACCTGCGCGCCATGTCCAGCTTTCGTCATGATAGTAAGTAGTACCTAACGCAAGGCGATAAGCATCACGGAAGTTTTCTTTCTTATAAAATAGTGTCTGTCCATCGGAACCGGTCGCATTTAGCTCTTTAAACTCGCTCCAACTGGTGTAGCTTAAACCGTAATGCATAGCCCATTTTGGTGCAACTTTATGGTATCCGGACAGCTCCCATATTTCTGGTAAAGACAGGGTCAGATCGCCATTCATGGTTTGACCATTGGTTCCCCATGACATTCCGGTAGCAGCCTGCATGGCGTTATATTTCGATGGCAGTTCACTGCTGTAGTCGCCGCTAAAATCAATATCTACCTGTGAACGATAGCTCAGACCGATGCGGTTCTCTTTATCGATTTCATACAGCAGACCAGCGTTCCAGCCGTAGCCCCACTCATCGCCTTTCATATGAACCACTTCGGTATCTTTTGGCATACCGTTTCTATTTTCACCCGCATAGCGGTTGATTTCTGCTTTAGCGTAAATGGCGTTAAAACCGGCACCAAAGCTGAAATATTCATTGATGCGGTAAGCGGCACTAAAATTAAGGTTACCGGTTTTTAATGATGTTTTACCTGCTAAAGGACCCGCCGCATAATCATCGGAGAATTCAGTAGAAAGGCCATAGTTGCTGGTTACTGAACCACCAACAGCCCAACTATCATTAATCGGGTAAATGAAGTGAAGGTTAGGAACCCACTCGTTTGGCGTGATGTCACTCGCAGACATATCGGTACCAGCCGGTGAAGTGCCGCTAATTTTTACCGTAGGCTGGACGTAAATGGCACCACCAGAAAAAGTAGGGCGGTCAAACATCGTCATTGATGCAGGATTACGGCTACCTGATGCTGCATTATCAGCAATAGCGCCTTCACCGGAAAATGCACGGCCTAACCCTGCTGCCGATGATTCCTGAAGCTGGAAGCCTGACGCATAAAGATTAGAAGATACCGCTGCGATAACCATTGCCAATGCTGACTTTCTTAAAATATTTTTGTGGTGCATACCAAAATCTCAAAAGTGATAAAAATTATTACGGATTGTAATAATTGAGGCGGCATTGTAGGGAGTAAGATGTTAGCTACAGATTAGACCAGTTGAGCGCAATAACTGGGGTTGAGCGGGATTAAGGCTTAATATTTTGTTTAAAAGTAAACAGTTTTTACATACAGGATTGGTTACATTTGATGTGTATTCAATTACAAAATTATAAAGGCAATAATAATCAGATTGTTATAAGCGGTTTTTAGGTGGGGTGATTAATTGTTGTGCAGGTGATTAGCCTGAAATTAACAAAATTCATGCGTAAATGGGGCAGGAAGAGTAGTATAGGAAAGATTATTGAATTTTGAGCTAGATCTCATTCAGGTTTTAAATAAAACGACCATTCACCGTTTTATTCACAGGAGAAGAGTACGATGTCTGATTCATTAAAATGTAATGCACAAGAAACCGCTGCTTGTTGTTGCGTTGATGTTGGTACCGTGATGGACAACACGGATTGTACTGCGTCCTATCAAAATGTGTTTGCTAATCGTGGTGAAGCGGAGCAAATGTTGAAGATGTTAACGGAAAAAGCGCGGGCTACAGAGTCCGAGCCTTGCCTGATTGAAAGCCGTTTAACCGACGTGGCGGGTGGTGTTGAACTGAACGTTGATTTCACATTCTCGTGCCAGGCCGAAACCATGATTTTCCAACTGGGCCTGCGCTAATCGCCGCCAGTTTTTTATAGTTTAGAATAATGCTAACGCCGGAATACCGGCGTTAGCCATAAATGGACGGAGCAAAACATGCAGGTGCTAATTATGCGGCATGGCGAGGCCAGTTATCATGCTGACAGCGATCCGGCCCGCAACTTAACAGAGCGCGGGCGTAAGGAAACGGCTCAAATGACGCTCTGGCTACGGCAAAAAATCGCTGAGATTGACTGGGTATTGGTCAGCCCTTACGTTCGGGCGCAGCAAACGCTGGATGTAGTCAAAAACGAATTTCCTCTGTTATCTTCCTCTACTATCGAAACTTTCTCAGCCCTGACGCCGGGTGGCGATGCGATGCTGTCTGCCGATTATTTGATGACTCTGGCGCAGGATGGTGTGAGTTCTGTATTGGTAGTCTCTCATTTACCGCTGGTGGGTTATCTGGTCTCTGAACTTTGCGGTGGTATATATCCACCTATGTTTAGCACTTCAGCCGTAGCGGCAATTACGCTGGATGCTGAAACCGGGCGAGGTAATCTTGACTGGCAGCAAACACCGGGTTCATTGCGTTAACGGTTAACGCTTTTTCCGATTCGCTTGCGTGAATATTTGTATCTTAAACAGTGTGATGGTTAATGGCTTACGGGCATTGCGACTGGTTCCGGCAGATTTAACCGAAAAGTCAGGATGGCGACGCCATACCTGCTCTGCGGTAGGGCTCATCAGATTCCCCGACAGCTTAACTGACCTATGTGAAAATGGCGTGAAGTCAAAATGGGGAGGGGTCTTCAGTGATTTCCTGTGCAATTAGCACCAGTATTGACGCATCGCCACCAAACTCTTTTGGTGCCTGATGAAAGGCCATAACATCCGGATGCTGGGCCAGCCATAGCGGTGTCTGCTGTTTCAATACATATGTACCGTAGCCATGCATAATACAGGCGCAGTGAATATGTTCCCGGCGGCAGGCGGCAATTAACGCACCCAGCTCTTGTTTCGCCTCCGCTTGTGTTAACCCGTGCAGGTCAAGAAATAGCTCGGGTGAATAATCGCCACGCCGGAGTTTTTTTACTTCATAGCTATTCGCGCCGGGACGCACATAACGAATGGGGCTATCTTCACTCAGCAGTGGTTGAAACTCATCAGAAAAATAGAAGCTGGCATCTATTTGCTCCTGAAGCAGACGCTCTACCGGACGCTTTTTAATTTTAGGTTTTATGCGATGCAGCGCCTTATCCTGAGGCAGAGGCTTTACTCCACGCACGGACTCCCGAAACAGTGCATGCTCTTCATCTGATAGGGTAAATTTATTTTTCTTCAAGAGTTCAAAATTGACTAAATATGATAAAAGATAACGCTTAGTGTAACCCTATCGAGCGTTCTGTCTACGTCAGATCTAAAATGAGTGGCAAATTGGTGTTAAACGAATAGCAGAATTACGCTTGATTGCAGCTGATTTGTTACCGGCTTCGTGGCAAACTAGGGGGTTATTTGCGAATTCTATTTCTTGCCGGAGGGCTCATTGGACAAAATCTTTGTAGATGAAGTGGTTAACGACATGCATACCATTCAGGATATGCTGCGTTGGTCCGTCAGTCGTTTTAATGCGGCAAGTATTTATTATGGTCATGGAACGGATAATCCATGGGATGAGGCGGTTCAACTGGTGCTGCCAACCCTGTTCCTGCCGCTGGATATTCCTCCGGAAATGTATTTCTCTCGTCTGACGCTCAGTGAGCGCCAGCGTATTGTTGAGCGAGTTATTCGCCGGGTAAACGAACGTTTGCCAGTGGCCTATTTAACGAATAAAGCCTGGTTTGCCGGTCATGAGTTCTTTGTTGATGAGCGGGTATTAGTTCCTCGCTCTCCCATTGGCGAACTGATTAACAATCGTTTTGAATCACTGATGACTCAGGAACCTCAGGTAATTCTGGATATGTGTACCGGCAGCGGTTGTATTGCCATTGCCTGTGCCTATGCCTTCCCGGAAGCTGAAGTTGATGCGGTTGATATTTCCGTTGATGCGCTGGCGGTAACTGAACAAAATATTGAAGCTCATCGTATGGAGCACCGGGTTACGCCAATTCGTTCCGATCTGTTCCGCGATATGCCGCCGGTAAAATACGATCTGATCGTAACCAATCCGCCTTATGTGGATGCGGAAGATATGTCCGATCTGCCAAAAGAGTTCCGCTATGAACCGGAGCTGGGGCTGGCGGCAGGTAGCGATGGTCTGAAATTAGTGCGCCGTATTTTGGCCTGTGCGCCGGATTATCTGAATGAAGATGGCGTACTGATTTGTGAAGTGGGTAACAGCATGGTGCATCTGATGGATGAATATCCGGATATTCCATTTACCTGGCTGGAGTTTGAGTTTGGCGGCGATGGCGTGTTTATGCTAACGCGGGACCAACTGCTGGCATGCAGCGAACATTTTCGTATTTATCGCGACTAACCTGTTGCGACAATCACTTTTACCGGGCTATTGAACGCTCTGATGATAAATAACAGCTAAGGAGCTGTGATGGCAGGGAACAGTATTGGAGAATTATTCCGTGTGACGACCTTTGGTGAGTCCCATGGTGTGGCGTTGGGATGTATTGTTGATGGTGTACCACCCGGAATTCCATTAACTGAAGCTGATTTGCAGCACGATCTGGATCGTCGCCGTCCGGGTACTTCCCGCTATACCACCCAACGTCGTGAACCTGACAGCGTGCGTATCTTATCCGGCGTGTTTGAAGGGGTAACTACCGGTACTTCTATTGGTTTGCTGATAGAGAATACGGATCAGCGCTCACAAGACTATGGCGAAATTAAAGATCTGTTTCGTCCGGGTCATGCTGATTACACCTATCAGCAAAAATATGGCCTGCGCGACTATCGGGGCGGCGGTCGTTCTTCTGCCCGTGAAACGGCGATGCGCGTAGCGGCCGGTGCCATTGCTAAAAAGTATCTGCAACAGCAGTTTGGCATTCAGGTTCGCGGTTATCTGTCACAAATGGGTGATATTAGCTGCGAATTAAAAGATTGGGATCAGGTGGAACAGAATCCATTTTTCTGTCCGGATGTTGAACGTCTGGAAGCGCTGGATGAACTGATGCGTGAATTAAGAAAAGCGGGTGATTCTATTGGAGCCAAAGTGACGGTGGTAGTGGATGCCGTACCCGTTGGATTAGGCGAACCGGTTTTTGACCGTTTAGATGCCGATCTGGCCCATGCTTTGATGAGCATTAATGCTGTCAAAGGGGTTGAGATTGGCGATGGTTTTGCCGTGGTGAATAAACGCGGTAGCGAGAATCGTGACGAGATTACACCAGAAGGGTTCCTGAGCAACCACGCTGGCGGTATTCTCGGTGGTATTAGCAGCGGGCAGCAAATTGTTGCCAATATTGCGCTGAAACCAACGTCCAGCATTACTATTCCTGGGCGAACGATCAATAAGCAGGGCGAAGCAGTAGAGATGATTACCCGGGGGCGTCATGACCCTTGTGTCGGTATTCGTGCGGTGCCGATCGCGGAAGCGATGATGGCAATTGTTTTAATGGATCACTTGATGCGCAACCGTGCACAGTGCAATGACGTGAAATCAGACGTTCCACGTTGGTAAGGAAATTGGTAATGAAAAAATGGTATTTAGTTGCGGCGGCGTTAGCCTTTAGCGCATCCGTAACGGCAGCAACCCCATGGCAGAAAGTGAAGGAACCTGTGCCGGGGGCTCCTCAATCTATTGGCGGTTTCTCTAATGGCTGTATTATTGGCGCTCAACCTCTGGAACTACAAGGGGAAGGGTATCAGGTGATGCGTAGCCAACAGTTACGCTATTTTGGTCACCCGGACCTGCTGTCGTTTATTGACCGTTTAACCACTGAAACTCAGGCTAATGGTTTAGGTAATGTGCTGGTGGGGGATATGGGAATGCCTGCCGGTGGCCGTTTTGCTACCGGACATGCCAGCCATCAGAGCGGCTTAGATGTAGATATTTGGTTACAGTTACCCAATTCTCGTTGGAGCGACACTCAGTTAAAAAATCCGAAAGCAATTGATTTAGTTTCCGATGATGGTAAGCGAGTGGTTGAGAGCCTGTGGCAGCCACAAGTTGGCGAGCTGATTAAACTGGCCGCCAGCGATCGTGATGTAACGCGTATCTTTGTTAATCCTGCCATCAAACAGAAGCTGTGCCAAACCGCCGGAACTGACCGTACCTGGTTGCGTAAAGTTCGCCCATGGTTTGGTCATCGCGCTCATATGCATGTACGTTTACGCTGTCCGGCGGATAGTCGGGAGTGTGAAGAGCAGGCGGCTATTCCTGTGGGCGATGGCTGTGGTGCAGAACTGACCAGTTGGCTGGAAGCGCCAGCTAAATTACCAAATGCTAAACCAAAAGATCCGGTTATTCCGGAACCACCGGCGGCATGTAAAGCATTAATAGTGAATAATTTTAAGGCAGAATAATAAATGGAGTGGCTTCCGCTCGGCGTTGAGATTTATCTGATTCTATTTTTTGTTGCAATGCTGGCCGGATTTATTGACTCCATTGCGGGTGGCGGTGGGCTGATAAGCCTGCCGGCACTCATGTCAGTCGGTATACCACCTGCTCAGGCGCTTGCCACCAATAAGTTACAGTCCATTGGCGGATCGTTTTCTGCCAGCCTCTATTTTATCCGCCAGAAAGCGGTGGATTTAAAAGACCAGCGATGGACTATTTTGCTGACATTTATTGGCGCTATGTTTGGCGCCATTCTTATTCAGCATATTGAGGCAGATATTTTACGTTCTATTCTGCCGCTGTTAATTATTGCCATCGGTCTCTATTTTGTTTTCAGCCCCAAAGTAGGGGAAGCGGATCGCCAGAAACGTTTAACCACCTGGCCTTTTGCTTTCGTTGCCGGGTTTTGCGTGGGTTTTTATGATGGATTTTTTGGGCCCGGCGCCGGTTCTTTCTTTGCCTTAGCCTATGTTACACTGCGTGGCTTCAATCTGACTAAATCCACGGCGCATGCCAAAGTGTTGAATTTCACTTCGAACCTGGCTTCCCTGCTGTTTTTTATTCTGGGGGGAAAGGTGGTATGGAGTGTTGGTTTAGTGATGTTGTGCGGTCAGGTTATTGGGGCCCGTACCGGTGCGCGTATGGTGCTGACCAAAGGGCAAAAATTGATACGTCCAATGCTGATTACGGTATCGTTCGTGATGAGCTGTAAGCTAATTTATGATAACCATAGCGCTGAGATTCATCAGTGGATTGCAGGTTTTTTCTAATAACACAGTAGGGATACACCCTCTTAAAACAGAGTGACGTTAATTGACCAGACAACATAATCCTCAGGATCTTATCGATCTGTTTGAGCAAACTTTTGGCGTGGACTATCAGACTAAATTGATTCAGGGCGATGATGAACCTATCTATCTGCCTGCGGACGATAAAACGCCTTATCATCAGGTCGTTTTTGCACATGGATTTTACGCCAGCGCGTTTCATGAAATTTCTCACTGGTGCATTGCCGGAGAGCAACGCCGCCAGCAGGTTGACTACGGTTACTGGTATTGCCCGGATGGCCGCAGTGCCGATAAGCAGTCTGAGTTTGAAGTGGTGGAGATAAAACCGCAGGCTTTTGATTGGTTATTTTGTGTGGCATCAGGTTATCCGTTTAATGTTAGCTGTGACAATCTGGAAGGGGATTTTCAGCCGGACCGTATCGCATTTCAGCGTAAGGTTCATTCTCAGGTCATGGACTATCTGCAAAATGGTATACCAGAGCGACCAGCACGCTTTATTCAGGCGCTGCAAAAATTTTACCAGACCAGTCCATTAACGGCGGATGATTTCCCCTATCCGGAATATCCTACGGGCTGGTGTCATTAATTTATTCTGGTCTTAAATTTGAAGAGGCTTCGCAGCCTGATGAACGATTAACCAAATAGAGAAACCGCATGATTGCAGAATTAGAGAACCGCATACTGGCTTTGATTGATAGTAACGTTGAACACGCCAGTGATGATGAACTGTTTGCCGGCGGTTATTTGCGTGGTCATATCACGCTGGCTGCGGCTCTGGCTGAAGAACAGGGCCTTAGCAGCCTGAATGATTATTCACAACTGATTGAACAGAGTCTGGATAAAGCCATTAAAGCCGGTGAGCTTTCACCACCGGACCAGGTATTGGTTTTTAATTTATGGAAGAGTCTACAGCAGAAAGTACAATAATCCGTTTCACTTTTTTCGGGTTCGGACAGCGGAAATTATGTATCCAAACCCGAAGTGATTTACAGCGGCGTTCCTTTCAGTAGTTTTCTTACCCAAAGGCGATTCGGATTTAGCGCGGCCAAAATATCCGCAGGCAGCGGTAACGGCTCATTAAAGATTTGCCCCGCCAGCGTCTCTGCCAGCAGAGGCGCTGAACAAAGACCGCGGGATCCTAATCCACTCAGCATATACAGCCCCGGCCATACCGGTGCCAGCTCCACCTTCTCGCGACGTTTTAGTTTGCGATCAAGATGCCGATAAGATTCTCGTAGTTGTGGGTAATTAGCGACGGCTCCCATCATGGGTAAATGGTCACGAATGACACTACGAACGCTACATCTCGCTAATCCATCGCTAATATCAATATGCCGTGGCCAGTCGATATCTGGTAAACAGTCCAGCAGGCGCTGGCGGTTTTCTTGCTGTTCCGCCTGACGATAGTCCGTTTGGCTATCTCCCCGACCATAGCTGGCACCAATACAGTGGTATTGATGGTTGGTATCTACCGGTGTCATATACCCATCGTAGCAGAGTACCTGCTTTAGCTGGCTCAGTTCTGAACTGGTTGGAACCTGTGATACCTGTCCGCGTACCGGTGTTAGAGACAGTTGATGAGTTTGTTCAAACTCGGTTATCTGATGGCCGTTGGCTAAAATAACGGTAGCGTGTTGGGTGCTTTTTCCATGGCTGAAGGTTAATTCCCACCCTTGCTGTGCCGCTTTTAGCTCAATAAGGGAGTGCTGGTAACAGGTTTTCATCCCCTGGGTTTGAGCATGGTTTAAGGCATTGGCGGTTAACTGGCGGGGGGAGAGCCAACCGCCTGAAGGGTAGTGAATACCGCCACAGCCGGTAGCTAACCCACACAGACTTTCAGTCTGTTGCTGTGACAAAGGGTGGACAATCTCTGGTAAAGGATTCGATGCCAGAATAACGTCATTTTTCTTACGGCTCTTATCGTTATAGCCCAGTTGAATGACACCACACCATTGATGATCGAAGGTGATACCTTCTCTTAACAGGCTATCATAACGCTGGCGGGCAAAAGTAAAGGCATGACTGAAGAAGCGAGTCATGGCATTTTCACGGCCTGACAGTGGATAGAGCGCGCCCTGATAGTTTCCTGATGCACCCTGTGCTGGTAACTCATCAGCACAATAGAGAGTGACAGTCGCCCCGCGACGCAGCAAAGCCAGTGCCGTCATCGCGCTGGCGATACCGCCACCAATAATCGCCACATCCATGGGTTGTCGGGTACATGGGCTGGTATACCAGGGCACATTTGACGGTGATGGAGGAGGCAGTCCGGGCTGGCGAACGCCCACCAACATCTCTCGTTTTTGACCAAACCCCTTAATGCGTGAAACCTCAAAGCCTGCCTCCTGTAAGCCCCGACGAACAAAACCGGCGGCTGTGAAGGTGGCAAAAGTGCCGTTTTCGGTTGCAAGTCTGACCATTTGTTGAAACAGCAGAGGTGTCCACATTTCCGGGTTCTTTGAGGGAGCAAAACCGTCAAGAAACCAGGCATCTACCTTGCCATTCACACTGTCGTCAAGCTGAGGTAGCAGCGTATTCACGTCACCAAACCACAGGTCCAGCGTTACCCGTCCATTGTCCAGCAGTAGCCGATGACAGCCGGGTAGGGCAGGAGGCCATTGCTGTTGTAGTTGTTCACACAATGATGAAAATTGTGGCCATCCCTGATGAACCTGTTGTAAGTCTTCACGTCGCAAAGGAAATTTTTCAAAACTGATAAAGTGCAGATGTTTTAGTTGAGTTTCCGGAGAGTTGGCACTGAACTGGTGAAAAGCATGCCATAAAGTAAGAAAATTTAGTCCGGTGCCAAATCCGGTTTCAGCCACGATAAAACTACGCTTTGTGTGCACAGCGAATCTTTCAGGAATATGGTTGCCCGTTAGAAAAACATATTTTGTCTCTTCCTGACCATTCTGGTTAGAAAAATAGACGTCATCAAATTCTCGGGAAACAGGTGTACCCTGTTCGTTCCAGTTGAGGTCAGCATGTTGGATCGGGGTGTTATTCACGTTAAAAGACCGTCTGTTCAAGTGCTAGCGAGAGCTTAATGATGGACGACTCGTCAGGAAATTAACATCTTTTGTTGCATCTTTTTTGCTGATCGGACTTGTTCAGCTTACAAGTGTAAGCTAATCTGTTATGCAAATTCCGCCATGCAATATAAAGTAAAAACAGAGGTAATAGATGAAACGTGCAGTTATCACCGGTTTAGGTGTTATTTCTAGTATTGGTAATAACAAACAAGAGGTCCTTGAGTCTTTGGAGTTAGGACGCTCTGGTATTACCCATGCTCAGGAACTGCAAGATGCCGGCATGCGTAGCCATGTCTGGGGTAATATTAAGCTGGATACCGCTGGGTTAATTGACCGTAAAGTTGCTCGTTTTATGAGTGATGCTTCAATTTATGCCTATCTTTCTATGCAGGAAGCCATTCAGGATTCAGGATTAGCGGACAATCAGGTTTCTAATGAGCGTACCGGTTTAGTGGTTGGCTCTGGCGGTGGTTCTCCACGCAGTCAGGTTGCTGGCGCTGATGGTATGCGTTCTCGCGGTTTACGTGGTGTTGGCCCTTATATGGTGACTAAAGCCATGGCCTCGGGTGTTTCTGCCTGTCTGGCAACGCCATTTAAAATTCGTGGGGTTAACTACTCAATCAGTTCAGCCTGTGCAACATCTGCACACTGTATTGGTCATGCGGTTGAACTGATTCAACTGGGCAAACAGGATGTAGTGTTTGCTGGCGGCGGTGAAGAGCTGTGCTGGGAGCTTTCCTGTGAGTTTGACGCCATGGGCGCACTTTCTACTCAGTACAATGAGACGCCAGAAAAAGCGTCACGTACTTATGATGCAGCCCGCGATGGCTTTGTCATTTCCGGTGGTGGCGGTATGGTGGTGGTGGAAGAGCTGGAACATGCTCTGGCGCGCGGTGCACATATCTATGCTGAAATCGTAGGTTATGGTGCAACGTCTGATGGTGCAGATATGGTGGCTCCATCAGGTGAAGGTGCGGTTCGCTGTATGAGAATGGCAATGCAGGGCGTTGATACCCCAATTGACTATCTTAACGTTCACGGTACTTCCACACCGGTTGGTGACGTGAAAGAGTTGGGTGCCATTCGTGAAGTGTTTGGTGATAATACACCGGCAATCTCTTCGACTAAGGCCATGACCGGTCACGCATTAGGTGCTGCTGGTGTTCATGAAGCTATCTATACTTTACTGATGGTAGAACATGGCTTTATTGCGCCAAGTATCAATATTGAAAACCTGGATGAACAGGCTGCCGGTATGAATATCGTTACCAAAACTACGCGTCGTGAATTAACTACTGCGATGTCTAATAGCTTCGGCTTTGGTGGTACTAACGCCACTCTGGTAATGCGTAAATACAGCAAATAAGTCATACAGATTATTGGTAAAAAACCGTCGGTGAGATAATCACTGGCGGTTTTTTATTTTTTCGAACGGGGTAAAACCCGCGACGTTATTCAGGTATTATAGAGGCCATTCTGGCCCAGCCACCCTTAGTTAATAAAAGTTCTTTCGGTTAATTGAATTACCGAAGGATGGTTAAGTATCCTTATGTCTTTGAAAGATAAAAAATCATCTGTATTAGTTCCCATTATTTTACTGCTTATTGCCATGTTATCTATTCAGGGCGGAGCATCGCTGGCGAAAACGCTTTTCCCTGCGGTTGGCGCTCAGGGGGTAACGGCTTATCGCCTGTTTTTAGGGACTATCATTCTGATGATTTTTTTACGCCCATGGCGTAAACAGACAACCCGTACACCTGCACCCGGAGCCCGTTGGTGGCTGGTGGCCTATGGTCTGTCTCTGGGTGGAATGAATCTGCTGTTTTATATGTCTCTGCGAACCGTGCCCCTGGGCATTGCTGTGGCATTAGAGTTTATTGGTCCGCTGGCGGTGGCAATGAGCTCTTCCCGCAGGCTGGTGGACTTTCTGTGGATTGGTTTGGTTATTGTTGGTCTGGGCTTACTGCTGCCGTTACGTCAGTCGGTAAACGGTATCGATCCGGTAGGTGCATGTTATGCCTTAGGTGCTGGCTTTTTTTGGGCGCTGTATATAGTTTTTGGCCAACGCGCAGGGGCCAATTATGGAACCCGCTCTGTGGCGTTAGGCGCGTTAGTGGCCACGATAATAGCTGTACCTATCGGCGTTGCTCATGCGGGTAGCGATCTGTTTGCTTTATCACTGTTGCCGGTTGCGATTGGCGTGGCGATTCTCTCCACTGCACTGCCTTACTCACTGGAAATGGTGGCTCTGACCCGGTTACCGGTTCAAACCTTTGGAACCCTGACCAGTCTGGAACCGGCGATTGGGGCGCTCTCTGGTCTGATCTTCCTTAATGAAACTCTCTCCTGGATGCAATGGATGGGGCTATTTGCGGTGATTGTTGCTTCGATGGGGGCTTCGTTGACGATCAAGCGCAAGGCGAAGCTGGAGACGGTAGACATAGAGAAAAGTAGTGTTGCTTAAGAGATAAAAAAGAGAGTTTATTTCGTCTGCAAATAGTACGGTGTTTTGCTTTGCTACTGTGCGGCAAACGGGCAGCGCTTGTATTTCCACGCTACGGCCAACAGATTGTTGGCCGGGCTACCGCTAAAATTATAAATCCCGCAAGAGATTCTGATACTCACCCAAATCCCCCAGATTCTGCTTCACCCACTCAGGATTATAATAAGTATCCAAATACCGTTCGCCACTGTCACACAGTAGTGTCACTATTGCGCCGCTCTCACCTTTATCGCGCATCCGTTTCATCAACTGTAAAGCTCCCCATACATTGGTGCCGGTAGAGGCGCCGGTTTTACGACCGAGGATCTTTTCCAGCCAGAGAATGGTAGCAATACTGGCGGCATCAGGAACCTGTATCATTTCGTCAATGACTTGTGGAATAAATGAAGGTTCCACGCGCGGTCGGCCAATACCTTCAATGCGACTGCCACAGTGGGCAGATGGTGTACGGTCACCCGTTTGGTAATAGTTATAAAACACCGAGTTTTCCGGATCGACCACCACCAATCGGGTATCGTGTCCCTGATAACGAATATAACGCCCCAGCGTTGCAGAGGTACCTCCGGTACCGGCGCTCATCACGATATAGTCAGGAATGGTACGAGGCTCGCGCTGCATCTGACGGAAGATACTGTCAGCGATATTATTATTACCGCGCCAGTCGGTTGCCCGTTCGGCATAGGTAAACTGGTCCATATAGTGGCCGTTAAGCTCTTTTGCCAAACGTTCTGAAGCTTCGTAAATTTCTGATGGGTGTTTCACAAAATGGCAGCGACCACCGTAAAACTCAATTAACTCTATTTTACGTTTGGCGGTGCAGTCTGGCATAACGGCAATAAACGGCAGGCCCAGTAAGCGTGCAAAATAGGCTTCAGATACCGCAGTACTGCCCGATGAAGCCTCAATAATGGTAGTATCCTGTTTGATCCAACCGTTAGACAGGCCGTATAAAAATAGTGAACGAGCCAGACGATGTTTCAGGCTACCGGTAGGATGGGTGCTTTCGTCTTTCAGATAGAGATGAATGCCGGGAAACTGTGGTAACTGCATACGGATCAAGTGCGTATCGGCGGAGCGTTGAAAATCGGCTTCTATCTCACTGATAGCCTGTTTTACCCATTGGCGATTCATATTCTTTTCCTCTGATAATCTGTTAATAACCTGCCAGGCAGGTTTTGATTCTATACTGATAGATTAACCGCGTTGACAGAAAAAATTATTGCTATTTTTACTGTATAATAATCATATGATAGAAAATATTTCTCTCCGGGGCCGATGTGTTAGATAAAATTGACCGAAAAATACTGACTCTGTTACAAAAGGATTGCACTTTGTCGCTTCAGACGCTGGCGGATGAGGTCAGCCTGACTTCCACACCCTGCTGGAAACGCCTGAAAAGACTGGAAGACGAGGGGTATATTCGTCATAAAGTGGCACTGCTGGATGCAGAAAAGCTGGGGTTGAGCCTGACTGCGTTTGTACTGATAAAAACGCAGTGTCACAGCCGTGACTGGTATCAAAGCTTTGTCGATAGTGTAGAAGATATGCCTGAAGTAATGGCTTTTTACCGCATGGCCGGTGAGTATGACTATCTGATGCGCGTTCAGGTTGCTGATATGAAGAGTTTTGATAACTTTTATAAACGGCTGGTCAATAGCGTAAGTGGACTCAGCGATGTGACTTCCAGCTTTGCGATGGAAGAAATTAAGCTCACCACCTGCTTACCTATTGCGGAACAGGATAATTTTTAGCAACCAAATGAGAAATAGTTGCATTTGGGCAGGCTGAAAATGGTATTCTTTCGCCGCTGATTTTATTGAATTTAAACGAATGCAGTCACCCGATGATTGCCTGATGACCGGATTAATATAGTGAAACTGTTCTCTCAACTGCGCTGGTTTTTTGTTTTACAGTGGAAACGCTATTTAGGTGCAGTGACACTTCTTATCACTATTGCCCTGATGCAGCTGTTGCCTCCTAAGCTGGTGGGTACCATCGTTGACGGCATTACCCATCGTCAGATGGATGGTTATACCCTAATGATGTGGGTTGGTCTGATTGTCGGTACTGCCGTTGTTATCTACTTGCTGCGCTACGTATGGCGTGTACTGCTATTTGGTGCTTCTTATCTACTGGCGGTTGAACTACGCAATAATTTTTATCGCCAATTGAGCCGCCAGCATCCCAATTTTTATTTGCGCCACCGTACCGGTGACTTAATTGCCAGAGCAACCAATGATGTGGATCGGGTGGTGTTTGCTGCCGGAGAAGGGGTATTAACTCTGGTGGATTCGCTGGTGATGGGCTGTGCGGTGCTGGTGGTGATGAGCGTTCAAATTAGCTGGCAATTAACGCTACTCTCTCTATTGCCAATGCCAATTATGGCCATTTTTATTAAACGTTATGGTGATGAGCTGCATAATCGCTTTCGGGTGGCGCAGGCTGCTTTTTCATCATTAAATGACCGTACTCAGGAGAGCCTGACCAGCATCAGAATGATCAAGTCATTTGGTCTGGAAAATTACCAGTCAAAGCTGTTTTCTGAGGTTGCTACCGATGCGGGCTATAAAAATATGCGGGTGGCGAGAGTTGATGCCCGCTTTGACCCGACCATCTATCTGGCGGTTGCCTGCGCGAATATGCTGGCGATTGGCGGCGGTAGCTGGATGGTGATTAATAATCAAATGACGCTGGGGCAGCTAACCAGTTTTGTGATGTATTTGGGTCTGATGATTTGGCCGATGCTGGCGCTGGCCTGGATGTTTAATATTGTTGAACGGGGAAGTGCGGCTTACGGGCGTATTTCCGGTCTGCTGGAAGAGCAACCGGAAGTGGTCGATGGTGAGCTGAATTTACCTCTGGAGCGCGGCGTACTGGATATTAACATTCAACGTTTTCATTATCCGCTGACGGAAAAAGCTTCACTGGAAGATATCCATGCCCGCCTGGAGCCGGGGAAAACCCTGGGGCTATGTGGTCCTACCGGTTCCGGTAAAAGTTCGCTGCTGGCGCTGATTCAACGTCAGTTTGACGTTACCGAAGGGGATATTTGCTATCACTCATTACCGCTACGGCAGGTAAAGCTGGATGAATGGCGTGCCCGTTTATCTGTGGTAAGCCAGATGCCGTTTCTGTTTTCCGCCACCATCGCTGAAAATATTGCGCTGGGTTACCCGCAGGCTACGCAGGATGAGATTGAACATGCTGCTGCGTTGGCCTGTGTACATGAAGATATTTTGAACCTGTCGCAGGGATATCAAACCGAAGTTGGTGAGCGCGGAGTGATGTTATCCGGCGGACAGAAACAGCGAATAGCCATTGCCAGAGCGTTATTGATGGAAAGTGAAATATTGATTCTTGATGATGCCCTTTCTGCGGTAGATGGTCGTACCGAGTATCAGATCCTGCAAAATCTACGTCAGTGGGGGAAAGATCGCACTTTAATTATCAGTGCACATCGACTTTCCGGATTGCTGTATGCCAATGAAATTCTGGTACTGCAGGATGGTCGGGTAGTCCAACGGGGTTCTCATTCAGCGCTGGTGGAACAGACAGGATGGTATCGCAATATGTATCGTTATCAGCAACTGGAAGCAGCATTGGATGAGTAATATGACGACCGGCAAAAATCAAAAATTTCGTCAATTATGGCCAACGTTAAAACGCCTGTTAGCTTATGGTGCGCCTTACCGTAAACCCTTAAGCCTCGCCGCTCTATTACTGTGGCTGGCCGCAGGAGCGGAAGTGTGTGGCCCGGTATTGATCAGCTATTTTATTGACAATATGGTGGCAAAAAATATTATGCCACCGGGCAAAGTCATGGCGCTGGCGGTCGCATTTTTGCTGTTACAGATACTGGCGGCAACCCTGCGCTACAATCAGGCTTTACTGTTTAACCGCGCGGCCGTTGGCGTTGTACAAACGATCCGTAGTGATGTGATGGACGCCGCGTTAAAACAGCCAGTGGCTATTTTCGATACCCAGCCGGTTGGTCAGTTAATTTCAAAAGTGACTAACGATACTGAAGTGGTTAAAGATCTGTATGTCACCGTGGTAGCAACGGTATTACGCAGTGCCGCATTAATCAGCGCCATGTTGATTGCCATGTTTAGCCTGGACTGGCGCATGGCGCTGGTGGCTATGGCAATCTTTCCGGTAGTTATCGTTTTGATGAGTATCTATCAGCGTTATAGCACACCGATTATACGTCAGGTACGTAGCCTGCTGGCAGATATCAATAATCGATTTAATGAAGCGATCAGCGGTATGGTGGTATTGCAGCAATTCCGTCAACAGGTTCGCTTTGGTGAACGATTGGGAGAAACTAACCGCGCTCACTACATGATGCGTTTGAAAACCCTGCGTCTGGAAAGCTTGCTGCTGCGCCCGCTATTAAGCTTAATTTCTGCACTGGTTTTATGCGGGTTGCTGATGTTGTTTGGCTTTAGTCCGGAAGGATCTATCGGCGTAGGCGTGCTGTATGCCTTCATTAATTATTTATCGCGGTTGAATGAACCGCTGATTGAACTGGCTTCTCAGCAGGCAATGATGCAACAGGCTGTCGTTGCCGGTGAACGTATTTTTGAGCTTATGGACGGCGAACAGCAGAAATACGGTGAGGATAATCAGCCCTTGCGCTCGGGGAAAATTGATATTCGCAACCTTAGCTTTTCCTATAACCGAAATAAATCGGTACTAAACGATATTAATTTATCTGTCGCATCTCGTGGTTTTATTGCTCTGGTTGGTCATACCGGTAGTGGTAAAAGCACATTAGCTAATCTGCTGATGGGTTACTATCCGCTGTCTAAAGGGGAGATTTGCCTTGACGATCGTCCTTTACAAACGTTAAGCCATCAGGTGCTGCGTACCGGGGTGGCGATGGTGCAACAGGATCCTGTAGTACTGGCAGATACGGTTTATGCCAATATCGCTCTGGGACGAGCTATCAGTGAAGAACAGGTATGGGAAGCGTTACGTATTTCCCAATTGGAAACGCTGGTTAAAGCTATGCCTTGCGGAATTAATACCCTGTTGGGTGAACAGGGTAACAATCTTTCAGTAGGGCAAAAACAGCTGTTGGCCTTAGCCAGAGTGCTGGTACAAACACCAGAAATTCTGATTCTGGATGAGGCTACGGCAAATATTGATTCAGGTACCGAGCAGGCTATTCACCGTGCATTAAGTGCTATTCGACATAAAACCACGCTGATAGTCATTGCCCACCGTCTTTCAACCATTGTGGAAGCAGATCAAATAGTGGTACTCAACCGCGGCCAAATTGTTGAACGTGGCACACATCATCAATTACTGATGCAAAAAGGGCGTTATTATCAGATGCACCAGTTGCAACTGGCGGCGACTGAATTAGAAGCTCAGGTTTAAATATAAATGTATAAGCGGGGAAAAATATATCACCGTCTTATATATTATATTATTTATTAAGAGATTAATTATGTTGAATACCTTTTTTCTATTTTTCGCAACGGGAAAATAAATTTAATATATCGACAAATTATTAATACGGTTACACTTTAACGCTATTATTGTAATTTTATTTTTCTCTTGATAATCAAAGGATAATAGCTATACCTCTAATGAAGTAATTTACTGAATGTGCAGTTTTCTTCTCTGGTTTGACCTGATATTTTATAACAAAAAGAGTTAACAAAAATATCTTTTCTTATTGATTTTAAATGAATTTCACCCTTCGCTTATGTTAACAATAAGTTGCACTAGCTGGTTACATTTAATTTACATTGCAATTACTTAGCTCTTACTCTCACTGACAAAATAAGGATTATATTTATTTCAGATTTAACGAGATATGAAGCTAAATCACCAATAAGCATCCGGTTCGTTTCCGCCTGCTAAATTATCAAACGCAATTAAATTAACAATACCTGAGGAATTATCAAATGAAAAAATTATTACCTTTAGCCGTTGCTACTATGTTTGTTCTGTCTGGTTCTGTATTTGCTGCTGATACTGCTGCAACTACCCCAACTAATTCTGCACAGACTGCTACTGCTCATCACAAAACTGCAGATAAAAACAAACAGCATAAAAAACATGCTAAAAAAGCGGAAGCTGGCCAATCAACTCAAGAACCAGCAGCTAAGTAATTAGCACTGATAACGGATACCAGGGTATACCAAATGAAAAAATTACTCTCAATGGCCACAGTCGCTTTATTTGTTCTGTCTGGCACAGCCTTTGCGGCTGGTAGTAATACTCAACCGGTAAAAGATGCTCAGCAGGTTACCTCTACTGCACATAAAGCGAGTAGCAAGGCGAAGCAGCATAAACAACATGCTAAAGCTCAACCTGGCACCAAATCAACAGGCCAGCAGCCGATGACACCGGCGGCCTAATATCAGGTTTGTCATATGCGTTAAAAACCCCGATCTCCGCTGAGGAATCCCCAGTAATGAGCAGGTAAAAAAAGACAGGCATAGAGTTTTGTGATCTACTGATTGTGCTATCAATTCAATGAGATCACCTCTATGCCTGTTTACCAAGTATGTCAGAAGTTTTT
>NZ_JAJNAG010000001.1 GCF_021010575.1 Limnobaculum eriocheiris
TTTGCGAACCCATCTTAAACGGTTGACCCGCAAGACTATCTGCTTCTCAAAGTCAGAAGAAATGCACGATAAGATCATCGGATGGTATCTGACGATCAATCATTACCACTAAATCTGCGTCACGACCCAAGTTTATGCTCTTCTTTAATGATACGTATATATACCGGAAGGCCTAATAATCTCTGTTTTTCTGATGCTGTGATAGTGCGCTTGGTTACTGGTATAGCCTGTGATTCTGCGGTTGAATAAAAGGATACTGATGACAATAACAATACGCTGAGCAGAAATAAGAATTTGCTCATTTGTGTCCCTGCTGTTAATTATATAAACTTACCTGTTAATGAAATATAAATTGATGCTGTTTTAATCAATTTATTTCCGGTTAGTGTAATTGGAATGAGCCGGGATAAATAATATTTTTATATGACAATGTGTTATTTTTTGTTTTTTATAATATACATATTAAGGTGTTTATTTTGAATGTTGTCTCTAATCTATTGATGCGATTATTGGTTTTTATAACAGTGTTTTATATTTCAGGATGTGAACCACAACAGTTTTCTATTAATGGAAAAACGATGGGGACTTATTATTCAATAAAATATATTGAAAACTCAAAATCACCTGAACGTGCTGAATTACAAAAACAAATTGACATCTTATTAGAAAATGTCAATAACCAGATGTCTACTTACCGGCCAGAGTCTGAATTAAGTCGATTTAATCAATATCGTAATATTAATCAGGTCGTTTCTGTTTCAACAGCAACAATAAAAGTGATCAATGAAGCAAGGCGAATAAATCAGCTCACTCAGGGCGCTTTAGATATTAGCGTTGGGCCTTTGGTTAATCTTTGGGGATTTGGACCAGAAAAGCATAAAGACCAGCTTCCCTCAAATGCAGAACTACAACAGCGTAAAACCTGGGTAGGTATGGATAAGTTAAAAGTAGAAGCTAATGGTCTGATTAAGATGATTCCTGAACTCTATCTCGATCTTTCTGCCATTGCGAAAGGTTATGGTGTGGATGTGGTGGCGGAGTATCTGGAGTCGATAGGAATTAATAACTATCTGGTGGATATTGGTGGCGAAGTACGAACCAAAGGGGTGAACGACCGTCAACAGCCATGGCGTATTGCCATTGAAAAGCCAGCCGCAGGTATTGAGCAAACGGCACAGGAGGTGATTGCACCGGGAGATATGTCTGTTGCAACTTCGGGAAATTACCGCAATTACTTTGAAGTAAACGGTGTTCGTTACTCCCACACCATTGATCCGCGGACCGGCTGGCCAGTTTCTAATGACATAGTTTCGGTGACGGTGCTCAGTCCCTCCTGTATGACGGCTGATGGATTCTCAACGGCTATTGGCGTGTTAGGACTGAAGAAGGGAATGGAACTGGCGAATCAGCAGCAACTAGCGGTGATGATCATCACCCAGTCAGATTCGGGATTTACTGAACACTATTCAGAGACATTTAAGCAAAAAATAATAACTCCTTGATTCTCCAATGCTCATTTTGCTTGAGAGATAGCACCTGATTATGTATATTTATACAGTATTTTGTGGTGGGAGTATGACGTGCGTAAAATCATACATATTGATATGGATTGCTTTTATGCAGCCGTAGAAATGCGCGACGACCCTTCGTTGGTCAATATCCCTATGGCTGTTGGTGGCCGCAGGGAGCAGCGTGGAGTTATTAGCACGGCTAACTATATTGCCCGCCGCTATGGTGTTCATAGCGCCATGCCGGTCGCTCAGGCACTAAAATTATGCCCTAATCTTAAGGTATTACCCGGGCGAATGGAGGTATATAAAGATATCTCCAGACAAATTCAGTGCATATTTCAACGCTACACCTCTGTTATTGAGCCACTCTCTCTGGATGAAGCCTATCTGGATGTGACTGATTGCCCAATGTTCAACGGTTCCGCCACCTTAATTGCTCAGGATATTCGAGCCGCTATTTATCAGGAGCTAAAATTAACGGCATCAGCCGGGGTAGCATCCATTAAGTTTTTGGCAAAAATAGCCTCGGATATTAATAAACCCAACGGTCAGTTTGTTATTGCGCCCAATAAGATAGGGGAGTTTTTATCAACTCTGCCGTTGACGAAGATCTCTGGTGTTGGTTCCGTAACCGGTAAAAAGCTGGCTGATTTAGGTTTACATACCTGCAAAGATGTTCAGAAGTTTGATTTAGCTACCTTACTCAATCGGTTTGGCAAGTTCGGGCGGATTTTATATGAACGCTGCAATGGTATCGATCCCCGTGAAGTTTGTAGCGATCGGCAACGTAAATCAATTGGCGTGGAAACGACGCTATCGGAAGACATTCATGATTGGCAAAGCTGCCTGAATGTTATTGAGCGTCTGTATCCGGAACTGGAGCGTCGTTTGGGTCATGTAAGGCCCGATTTGCGTATTGCCCGGCAGGGAGTAAAGCTGAAATTTAATGATTTTCAGCAAACCACTCAGGAGCATGTCTGGCAAAAGCTCGACAGAAGCGATCTGTTAACCGTGGCAGAGCAGGTCTGGCAGGAACGACGCCAGAATCGGGGTGTCCGGCTGGTAGGCTTACATGTAACGTTGGTGGACCCCCAGATAGAAAAACAATTGGCGCTTTTCTCGTAATGGTTCAAATGAGTGGCGCTGGTTGAGCGGTTTTACTGTTCTTCAGTCAAAAAATAACGGCGGATATTCCGCCGTTATTTTTACATGATGAAAATTAATTGCGTTCCGGAATTGATTTCAATACCTGAGTCAGCAACTGCCAGTAACGGCCAACGCTGGCAATATGGACTTGCTCGTCGGGTGAATGCGCACCGGTGATGGTTGGTCCAATAGAAACCATATCCATTTCAGGGTAAGGGCGCTTAAACAGGCCACATTCCAGACCGGCGTGGATAACCATAATATGAGGCGTAGTGTCGAACAGCTTCTTATAGCTTTCACGCACTAAATTCATAACGGGTGAAGCAGGGTCTGGCTGCCAGCCAGGGTAACCGCCTTTAGCGTTAACGTCAGCACCGGCTAATTCGCCCAGAGAGGTTAGCACTTCAACGACATACTCTTTACCACTGTCGATTAATGAACGAATCAGATAAAGAACCTGAGCATGATCCTGCTCGGTACTCACCACACCAACATTCAGAGAAGTTTCTACCACACCTTTAACGGAATCACTCATGCGAACCACACCGTTAGGGCTGGCATTAATTAAACCGATCAGACGTGACTGGCTATCCAGTGTCAGAGCTTGTAAACCGCATTCTGTTGGTTCAACCAGCAATACCATATTTTTCTCAACGGTAGCCAGTTCATGATTCAGCAGTGCCAGATAATCGGCCCCGGCTTTTTTCAGTGCTTCTACATTTGCTGCTGGCAGGCTTAATACCGCGGTGGCTTCACGTGGAATGGCATTACGCAAGGTTCCACCATTAAAAGAGAGCAGGCGAATTTGTAGTGCTTTAGCATGGGTTGTCAGAAAACGAGCCATCAGCTTGTTAGCATTGCCTAAACCCAGATGGATATCACCGCCAGAGTGACCGCCTTTTAACCCTTTTAAGGAGAGTTTAAACAGCTGGTTACCGGCAGATACTGCTTCGCGTGTAAGCGGTAATCTTGTAATACAGTCCACGCCACCGGCGCAGCCCATATAGATTTCACCTTCCGTTTCGGAGTCGGTGTTAATCAGAATTTCACTTTGTAACCAGTTTGGTTGCAGGCCGAAAGCGCCATCCATACCGGTTTCTTCGGTCATGGTTAACAGGACTTCAATTGGACCGTGAGTTAAGGTGTCATCAGATAACACTGCCAGAGCAGAAGCCATACCAATACCATTGTCTGCTCCCAGCGTAGTACCACGGGCTTTTAGCCATTGACCATCTACGTAAGGTTGGATCGGGTCTTTTTCGAAATCGTGCTCGGTGTCATTATTCTTTTGTGGAACCATATCCAGGTGAGCCTGTAAAACCACAGACTTACTATTTTCCATACCCGGAGTGGCTGGTTTGCGGATCAATATATTGCCGACAGCATCGCGTTCAGCGTGTAATTTTTTTTCTTTCGCCCAATTAACAATGTATTGCGCTAAGGCTTCTTCATGTTTAGAGGGATGGGGAATTGAGCAAATCTTTGCGAAGTGTTGCCATAGATGATGTGGCGAAAGTTGAGCTAAATCAGACACGATAAGTCTCCTGTAACAATCTTCTGGTCAGCGGCGAGGAGTGCCGGGGCTGTTATCAATAAGATTAGGGTAACAATAACATGGTTTTTTTAATTTCTTCTGCAACAGAATAACATCGAAAGTGTAGAATTTGACGTATATATCGTGTCGTTTGTCTATATTTTACTCTTTTTCTCTCTGCTTATGGGAAGACGGGTAGAATATTAGCCGTTACCAGAGTGCAACAATGGCTGTTTAACATGACACAACAGAATACGCAGTTATTCACTATAATAGGTGTTAATCAACTGACTTACCGGAGCGTTCTGTGCTGAATCCATTATTTTCCATTCCGCTGGTTAATATTCATGGTGAAACAAAAAACATGGGAGATTTTGCCACTAAAGCTATTTTGGTGGTTAATACAGCCAGTGAATGTGGTTTTACACCACAGTATGAGGAGTTGGAACAGTTGTGGCAGCGCCATAAGTCTCAGGGATTGATGATACTGGGATTTCCCTGTAATCAGTTTGGGCAGCAGGAGAAAGGCAGCAATCAGGATATTGAAGCCTTTTGTCAGCTTAACTATGGTGTCAGTTTTCCCATGTTTGCCAAAATTGAAGTCAACGGTTCTGATGCACACCCTCTGTTTTGTTATCTCAAGTCACAGGCTCCGGGATTACTGGGACATCAGGCGATTAAATGGAACTTTACTAAATTTCTGATTAGTGACGAAGGGCATAAGATAGAACGCTTTGCTCCTGTGACAAAACCACTGGCACTGGAAGAGAAAATAACCCAAATACTGGCGAGTTCCGCAACGGGTTAATCTGACCGAACCAATGTGCATTTGAGACAATTAGTTTATTTTTCTCTGATATAACCGCTGGTTTTTATCGACGCGTCTCTTTATAATCTGCTGCAACTTTTTTCCCCCTGATTATTATAGAAGCCATTATTTACTGGCTGGGATTCGATTTATATGAGCGAAAAATACGTCGTCACTTGGGATATGTTGCAAATTGAAGCCCGTAAGCTTGCCCGTCGCTTACTGCCGAAAGAACAATGGAAAGGTATCATTGCGGTCAGTCGCGGAGGTTTAGTACCCGCAGCGTTACTGGCACGCGAATTAAGCATTCGTTATGTGGATACCGTTTGTATCTCCAGCTATGACCATGATAATCAGCGTGAAATGAAAATACTGAAGTGTGCTGAAGGTGATGGTGAAGGCTTTATTGTGATTGACGATTTAGTGGATACCGGTAGTACTGCTAAAGCTATTCGCGATATGTACCCAAAAGCTCACTTTGTGACTATTTTCGCTAAACCTGCGGGTAAGCCACTGGTAGATGACTATGTGGTTGATATTCCACAGGACACCTGGATTGAGCAGCCGTGGGATATGGGCGTGGAATTTGTGAAGCCGATTGGCGATTGCTGATACGTCTGTTCTGATACAAAGCCCGGTTAATACCGGGCTTTGTTATTTTATGGCTATGACTGTCAGGCTGGATTAAGAATGATGATACCGTCGTCGTCAGCATAGATATAGTCGCCTTCTCTGATTATCTGACCGGCGAATTCGACGGGCTCTCCCGTAGTGCCTGCTGATTTCTGAGCGGAACGTAATGGGATGGTCCCAAGCGCTTTAATCCCAATGAGTATTTGAGCCAGTTCGGCTTTATCACGGATATAGCCGTAAATAATTGCGCCCTGCCAGCCATTGTTAATCAGATTTGCTGCCAGATTATCTCCCAACAGAGCGCAGCGGGCGCTTCCTCCTCCGTCTACCACCATAATTCTGCCGTTACCCGGCGTTAAACTGAGGCTTTTTACCAGAGAGTTATCTTCAAAACATGTTACCGTGGCTACGGGGCCATGAAATTCAGTTTTTCCACCAAAGTCAGTGAAAAGTGGTGCAAATACCCGAACGCGGTCGCTAAAGGCATCACACAGATCGGCGACTTTGGTGATGTGATTGTGGCTACCCATCTTTATTTTTCCTTGTATGAAAAAACATCACCGGAAACATAGCCTATTGCGTTTTAATATGCCATGACAAACTGAAGAATATTCTCAGGTAGCCGCAGCAAAAAGTAAGGCTGTGTAATTATCCAGTTGTTGACTTCATCTGCTACCATTTATTGGGTACACTGATGAAATCATGTTATTCAGGCAGAGTGATAAACGTAAGCCTGTACCGGAGAGTGTTGCACTATCATGCAAAAAGCTAATCTTTCAGAAGTGTTGTTTAAACCCTCTTTTAAACACCCGGAAACCTCAACGCTGGTTAAACGTATAGAACAAACGAATGCCAGTATCCAATCGTCGTTGGAAGGTGAGACTCAGTCCAACTGGTATCGTATGATTAACCGGGCTATCTGGTCCTGGCGTGGTATTGACCCTATCGAAGCAGAAGAAGTACTGGCACGTATTGCAGCTTCCCCTAATGAACGAACGGATGAAGGTCTGTTAGATACGGTGGTTGGTTATCGGGGGGGGAACTGGATTTACGAGTGGGCGAAAGAGGGGATGATCTGGCAGAAAAAGGCATTAGATTTGGCCTGTGAAGACCCTCTGACAGCCGGAAATTATTGGCTGAAAGCCTCCCACTTTTATAGCGTTGCCAGTTATCCACATCTACGGGGCGATCAACTGGCAGAGCAGGCGGAGCTATTAGCCGATCGGGCTTATAAAGAAGCTGCAAACTATCTGCCTTTTGAATTGAAATCTATCGATTTTAAAGTTGAGGGCGGCAACCTGACGGGCTTTTTGCATATTCCGTCTGAGGGAAAAGGGCCGCATCCTACGGTTTTATTGTGCGGAGGATTGGATAACCTGCAAAACGATTATTATCCTCTGTTTGTGAATTATCTGGCACCAAAAGGTATTGCGATGCTGTGCATTGATTTACCTTCCCTTGGTTTTTCATCACGCTGGACGCTTACTGAAGATACCAGTCTGCTTCATCAACAGGTACTTAATCAGCTGGATCAGGTACCCTGGATCGATCATCAACGCGTTGTGGCGTTGGGTATTCGATTTGGTGCTAACGTGGCGGTTCGCCTGGGCTATTTAGAATCACGCCGTTTGCGTGGTGTTGCCTGTCTGGGACCGATTGTTCACGATCTATTTGTGAATAAAGAGAGCCAGCTTCGGACGCCAATCGTCTATCGGGATATGATTGCCAGCCGTCTGAAGATGGATTCAGCCACCGATAATTTATTGCATACGGAACTAAGTCGTTACTCACTGAAAACTCAGGGGCTGTTGGGGCGGCGCTGCCCAATCCCTATGTGTTCCGTGAGTTTCGAGAAGGATGTTTTCAGTCCACTATCAGAGTCAAAACTGATTGTTTCCTCTACCGGTGACGGTAAATTAATCAGCGTTGCATCGACCCCATTACTCAATAATTTAAATAGTGGACTGACACAATTAAGCGAGTGGATTAATCAAAAATTGTGCTAATATCCCCGACGGCTGTTAACTGGTTGTTAAATTATAAATTACTGGGGCTACATCATGCTATTAGCAAATGGTCATTCAAGAAACAAGTTGATTAAAGAATTTATCAGTCTGGGACCGTATATCAGGGAGTCTCAATGTAAAGGGAATCGCTATTTTTTTGATTGTCTGGCTGTCTGCGTTAGCAACAAGCCAGCCCCGGAAAAGAGAGAGTTCTGGGGGTGGTGGATGGATATCGAAGCGGATGAACAGGGATTCACTTATCAGTACCAAATCGGGCTGTTTGATAAGCTCGGTGAGTGGCAGATAAAAACCATTAAGGATGAAGAGATTCAGCAGGAAGTTGAACAAAACTTGCGGTCTTTTCAGCAAAAACTTCAGGATTACCTGACATCAATTAAGCTAAGTATACGGCCTGTTCATACTGAAGGAGTAAAAAGTCCGGCTAAACTTTCAGTCTGATCAATTTTTTCTCTAAATCTCACCTATTTCGCGTTATGCCTGTTGGCATAACGCGTCACACCTGATAAAAAGGTTTCCTTGCATCCTTTCTTGATATTCAACGGCAGAACATTATGAATAGCAGCCAAACGCTGGTGGTGAAACTGGGAACCAGCGTCCTTACAGGCGGGTCACTGCGTTTAAACCGTGCCCATATTGTTGAGTTAGTGCGTCAGTGCGCGCAGCAGCATGCACTGGGCCATCGTATTATTATTGTGACTTCAGGGGCGATTGCCGCCGGACGTGAGCATCTGGGCTATCCTGAGTTACCGGCAACCATAGCGTCTAAACAGTTGCTGGCGGCGGTAGGGCAAAGTCGATTGATTCAGCTTTGGGAACAACTGTTCTCGATTTATGGCATTAATATAGGCCAAATGTTGCTGACTCGTGCCGATCTGGAAGATCGTGAGCGCTTTTTAAATGCACGTGACATGATGCAGGCACTGTTAGATAACCAGATTGTTCCGGTGATTAATGAGAACGATGCCGTTGCTACGGCAGAAATTAAAGTTGGCGATAATGATAACTTGTCTGCGCTGGCCGCTATTCTGGGAGGCGCCGATAAACTGTTGCTGCTGACCGACCAACCGGGTTTATTTACTGCCGATCCACGCCATAATCCGGATGCAGAATTAATTCGTGAAGTGAACGGTATCGATAATGCATTACGTGCCATTGCGGGTGACAGCATCTCCGGGCTGGGAACCGGAGGCATGGCAACAAAACTGCAGGCTGCCGATGTGGCTGGCAGAGCAGGTATTGAAGTGGTGATAGCCGCAGGCAGTAAACCGGGAGTGATTGGTGATGTGATTAATGATGTCTCCGTCGGTACACGTTTCCATGCTCAGACATCACCGCTTGAAAACCGCAAGCGCTGGATTTTTGGTGCGCCGCCTGCGGGTGAAATTACGATTGATGATGGTGCGGTTCAGGCCATGCTGGAACGTGGAAGTTCTCTGTTACCTAAAGGAATTAAACAGGTAAAAGGCGATTTTTCTCGCGGTGAGGTTATTCGCATTCGTGATTTGTCCGGACGCGATTTAGCCCACGGTGTCGCGCGTTATAACAGTGATGCATTACGTATGATTGCGGGGCACCATTCTCAGAAAATTGATGAAATATTAGGTTATGAATATGGTTCAGTCGCCGTTCATCGCGACGACATGATCATCAACTAGGAGTATTAGCCATGTTAGAGCAAATGGGGATGGCTGCCAAAAAGGCATCTTATCAATTAGCGGTACTGAGTTCGGCAAAAAAGAATCAGGCACTGGCCGTGATAGCCGACACGCTGGAAGCTAACAGCGATACTATCCTGGCGGCCAATGAAAAAGATATCGCCAATGCACAACAGGCTGGCCTGAGCGAAGCGATGATCGATCGCCTGATGTTAACGCCATCCCGACTGGCATCCATTGCCAATGATGTGCGTCATGTATACCGCTTAACCGATCCCGTTGGTCATATTATTGATGGTTCATTAATGGATAGTGGTCTGCAATTGCAACGTCGCCGGGTACCACTTGGTGTGGTAGGCATGATTTACGAATCCCGTCCTAATGTTACGATTGATGTGGCCTCGCTATGCTTGAAAACCGGCAACGCGGTAATTCTGCGCGGTGGAAAAGAGACGGTAAATACTAATCAGGCGATGGTTGAAGTGATTCAACTGGCCCTTAAAAAATGTGGTTTACCGGCGGCCGCGGTGCAATCTATTGATAATCCGGATCGCGCACTGATCAATGAGCTGCTTAAACTCGATCGCTATGTTGATATGATTATTCCTCGTGGCGGTGCGGCGCTGCATAAGTTATGTAAAGAGAACTCTACTATCCCGGTGATTATTGGTGGTATTGGTATTTGCCATACGCTGGTTGATGAGAGTGCCGATTTTGATAAGGCACTGATGATTATTGAGAATGCTAAAACCCAGCGACCAAGTACTTGTAATACTCTGGAAACGTTGCTGGTACATCGTGCCATTGCCTCAACATTTTTACCCAAACTGGCGGAGAAGATGCATTCCTGTGGTGTAACGCTCCATGCCTCACCGGAAGCAATGATGTACCTCAGCGGTGGAGAGGTGAAAGTTGTACAGGTAAATGATGAAGAGTATGACAATGAATGGTTATCGCTGGATCTGAACGTCACCGTCGTTGAAGGGTTAGATGAGGCGATTGAGCATATTCGGCTACACGGTAGTGCTCACTCGGATGCAATTTTGACTCGTTCGTTAATCAATGCCGATCGCTTTGTTAATGAAGTAGATTCTGCGGCGGTATACGTTAATGCCAGTACGCGTTTCACCGATGGTGGACAGTTTGGTTTGGGTGCTGAAGTTGCTGTGAGTACCCAGAAGCTTCATGCGCGTGGCCCGATGGGGCTGGAGGCATTAACCACTTATAAGTGGATTGGTTTTGGTGATGACCTGATTCGCCGCTAATGGTTATATTCATTTAAAACAAAAAAACCGCTAACAGCGGTTTTTTTGTTTGCGGTAACGTTAGCTTAAAAGTTGGTATAACCTTTTTCGCGCATACATTCACCAACCAGATCAATTTGCTGCTGTTCTTTCACCAGAATTTTATTCACGGTTTCATCGGAGCCAGTTTCATTGAGTGGATCTGGATGATAGCTGTTGTTGGCAGACGATCTGCTCTCTTTCTCACACTGGACTCTGTCTGCATCGGCAGTTTGTGCTGATGCACCTGCTTTTGACCAGTTACCTACTTCTGGTGCGCTGTTACAACCGGCCAGCACAAACAGAGATAGCAATGAGACAATTAATACCTTACCCATAATCACTCCATTAATAAGTTGATAATCCACACCTGAATAAATATAGACTAGTTTTGGTAACGGAATAATTTATAAGTGAAATTATAAAGATAAACAATATTTATTATGTGGATAATGAATAACGGAACATTATCTGCGCGCCTCAAATGCTATTCTTATGGCGAGCCCGGCTAAAACAGTTCCCATCAGCCAGCGTTGAACCAGCATCCATGCGGGCCTTTCCGTCAGAAAACCGGCAATTGAACCGGCCATAATAGCGATCAGCGCGTTGATGGTGACGCTGGTAACAATTTGAATTGAACCCAGAACCAGCGATTGAGTTAATACACTACCGTGGTCAGGCGTAATAAATTGCGGTAGCAGGGACAAATACATAATGGCAATCTTGGGATTAAGCAGGTTAGTGATAAACCCCATGGTGAACAGTTTTTTCGGACTGTCTTTGGGTAAGCTTTTAACCTGAAATGGAGAGTGACCACCGGGTTTAACGGCCTGCCATGCCAGATACAGCAAATAGATCATTCCGCCAAAACAGAGGGCTTCATAGGCATAAGGGACGACCAGCATAAGGGTAGTGATACCAAAAGCGGCGCATAGCATATACAGCACAAAGCCTAAAGCAACACCGGTTAATGATATCAGCCCGGCAACCCGTCCCTGAGAAATAGAACGGGAAACCAGATATAACATATTTGGACCGGGAGTTAATGCCATGCCCAAAGACAAAATTGAAAATGCAATAATCTGCGATGTATCAGGCATAAGCTATACCTTCTGGTCAATGAGTTGGCGTAATGGGATGACAACACTTCTGTTATAGCTGATTTTTTCAACAACAATCAATCACTGATTTGTTATTACGCTGATTTAATTTCTTTATTGTTGGATATTGATCTGGTTGCGCATATCAACTAAATTAAGTTGATGTTAATTACTATATTTGAGTGAAACATGGAACCAACATCGTTACGATATTTATCGAGAATTTTAGTAAGAGAGCTGGGTGTAATGGATAAGTGGGTAAGTGGAACTCAACTTTCTCCTTTACAGGCCCATAGTTTGATTGAACTTGATAATCACTCCTTATCTGGTCTTGAACTGGCGACCGTGCTTAAAGTGGATAAGTCCAGCGTGAGTCGTATTTTGCAGGGATTAAAACAGCAGGGGCTGATAGAAATATACCCTAATCCGGTTGATGGCCGCAGTACTCTGAATCAGTTAACTGAAGCCGGTCGCAAGCAACTGGAAGCGCTGAATAGTCAGGCTAATGCCTATAATGCCAGAATCCTTCAGCAGTTAGGTTCCGATGAGTACCAAACTTTGATGTCCTCAATGAAGAAATATGTCTCGGCTATACAGAGCGTAGCCAGACAATCTTCCAGAATTATTACTATTCGTCCCATTGAAGCCCGGGATAATGCGGCGATTGCCGAAATTATAATGGCTGTCTTTGGTGAATATGGTTTGTTGGGTCGAGAGGGGTTTAGCTTTTCCGATCCGATACTTCATCAACTGTCGGAAGTTTATAACCAGAAGGGCAGTGCTTATTGGGTCGTTGAACTGGACGGTATTGTATCTGGCGGTGTTGGTATTGCTCCGATGGAAGAGGGATATTGTGAATTACAGAAGCTCTATTTTTTGCCCTCTGTCAGAGGCATGGGGATTGCCCGCCGCATGGTGGTTACCGCGCTGGAATTTGCCCGTCAGCAGGGCTACGACCACTGCTATCTGGAAAGTACCGCAACGCTAAAAGAGTCGCTGAAACTGTATGAATCCGTGGGGTTTGAGTATGTGGACGAAAGAGTTGGAGCGAGCGGCCATCATGCATGTGAGGTATTGATGGTGAAGCGATTGCGCTAAAAGAATCCGATTTAGTATTGAGAATGGTTTCGCCCGCAAATGATAATGCCTCTTGCCTGGCAGCAGCCAGGCAAGAGGCATTAAGCTTTCCAACCAGAAACTAAAATTAATACACCGGCCAAAACTACCGTCGCGCCCAGCCAGTCATACATAGACAACCTGATACCATCCACCAGCCTTAACCAAACCAGTGCAGTAGCGATATAGATACCGCCGTAGGCTGCGTATACCCGGCCGCTGGCGGCAGGATGCAGGCTTAACAGCCAGACAAACAGCGCCAGACTACCGGCAGCGGGCAATAATATCCAAATGGAGGCTGATTTTCTTAACCACAAATAGGGAAAAAAGCAGCCAATAATTTCCGCTAATGCAGTCGCAATAAATAACAGCAGGGTTTTAACCATAAAATGTCGTAAATGCTCCGGACATAAAAACTCATTTATCGATACTATCATGATGCAATGGCGGAGTCCTGTTGAGCGACTTTGGACATTACGGGTTAGTCTTTACCTTCTCAAAGGCTAATAGCTTCTCTTTAATTGGTAATCCACCTTCATAACCCGTTAATGAACCATTAGACCCAATAACCCGATGACAAGGAATAATCAGGCTAACCGGGTTGTTACCATTAGCCGCCCCCACGGCTCTGGAAGCTTTGGGATTTCCAATGCGGGTCGCTAATGTTTGGTAGCTTATGGTTTCACCAAACGGGATTTTAAGCAGTTCATTCCAGACTTTGATCTGAAATGCGGTGCCGTACAGATGAATGGGTAAATCAAAATCAACTCTTTTGCCTTGCTGATATTCACGAATCTGTCGGGCAACAAACTCGACTTTATTATCGTCACGGGTGACTTCCAGTCGTTTGGCATATTCCAGATCCTGTTGAATATGAAATGACAGACGAATGAGTTTATCCGACTCATCCAGCCAGGCAGACAGCGAACCAAACTGACTGTCAAAAATGCCAATTGTTGTGGCATTTATCAGGTTTTTGCTCATTGGCCTCATGATTTTTTCCTCAGGCTTTCCCATAAGCAGGTGGTGGCCTGCGTGCGGAATGGGCTAAATGGTTTCATTAACTGCTCGGTTTCTGCGGCGCTGGGGCGGCTACTCAACTGGTAGAACTGTTGTAGAGCGGCATAAAGCCCGCTGTCCCCCACGGGAACGCAGTCGGCGAACCCCATACCGCGTATCAGCGTATAGCGCGCGGTCCAGGGGCCAATTCCTTTTAATTCACAAAGTTTTCTTTCTGCCACAACGGCAGAGCCCTGTTCCAGCTCATCCAAATCAAGCGCTCCGCTGACAATTGCTTTTGCCACCCCGATAAGATATTGAGACTTTGAATGAGAAAATCGAATATCAGTAAGCTGATGGGGTTCCAGTGCGGCAATCTCTTTGGCTGAGGGGTGAATACGAAACCCATCTTGTCCTATTACCGGACCGGCTAACTTAATCAGCGCCTGCCGCAATGTTGCGGCAAAGGTCAGGTTGATTTGCTGGCCAATGATTGCCCATACCAGTGATTCAAAGGAATTCGCTGTCATAGGCACATAGATGGCCGCAGAGGATTCAATTAATCGGGCCATATGTTTATTTTGTCTGGCACTGCTGCGAAAACCCTGAACATCCGTATTTAAACCTAATAACCGTAGTACCTGACGATGAATTTCCACACCTGCGGGCTGCTCGCTATGGGGGAGGAAGTTTTCCGGTAGCGTCCAGCGGCAAGTGGCTGTTGAACCGTTGATATGCAGATGAATAACCACCGGATAGCCATTAATCCATAAGGCTTTAGTAAAACTAGTCTCATCAAGATGTTCAGAGAGGCTCTCTTTATCACGCAAATGGTAGCGCCAGGCATAATCCGCGTTGAAATCATCAGGCAGTTTTAACAAAAACGCATTGCTGTTACTCAATAAGCGCCATGCACTGGGCGTCATTGCCATATGGGCAGAAAACTGCCGGTGAAAGCTGGCCTCGCTTTCAAAACCAACGGCCAGACCAATATCCAGAATACGTTGTGAAGAATGAATCAGGGCAGAACAGGCGGCTTTAATTCGTTCACGATTGAGTAAATCTGCGGGTGAAAGATGAGCATGCAGGCGAATTAATTCATTCAGTTTTGTGGTGCTGATACCACAGCTTTTTGCCAGTGAGCTGACGCTGGTAAATGATGATGGGCAAGAACGAATACGTGCCAGCATCTCAATAAACAGATTCTCATCGACATTTTCGCCGCGATAAAAAAGGTCAGGGCGACAGCGTTTACAGATTCTAAAACCTTCGGCAATGGCTTCCTGTTCTGTTGCCAGAAAGCGAATATTCTTTAATAAAGGCTTGCGGGCAGGACAAGAGGGCAGGCAGTAGATACCCGTTGATTTTACACAGGTAAGAAATTTGCCATCATATTTCTGCTCGTGATTCAGAATTGCCTGATACATGAAGTCATCGCTCCAACGTAATGGCCTGAATTTCATTGCAGTACCTTGTGTTGTGACTGTCATTGTTTACCTTCAATACTGTCGCCTGATTAAACTATCTTATCTGTTTTTAGCCTGATAACAGAACTCACAGATAAATTAAAAATTGGGAATGCCATAGGGAATGATTGTGACCAGGGTAAAACCATTCGTCCTCTCAATTACACCGTTAGATATTTTCTGTGCTGAAAATTTTGCCTGATGCTATTGAAAGCAAAATGAACCTAAGCAACGGTTATTATTTAAGATTAAAAAATGAGCAGCTCATGAGTGAATAAATAGATTTTTATGCTAAAATGCCTGCTGTTCGGACTGCTATTTAATCTTTGTTTAGATAATTGTTCTGTGATCGCCAATAAGACTTGTTTTCTATGGCTATTATTGTGTTTACTTAGCGCCGTTATTGGTGAAGTCGCCATAAAATCATCCTTTTTAGTATACAAATTATCCAGTTTAATGTTGTTAAATTGCCATTCAGGCAGGGATCTGTGCTGTTAAGCTGCCGTATTGCAACGCATTTACGATGCAGGAAAAACAATGTTATGAGTGGATTTTTTGATAAATATGTAATGGTTTAATATGAAACAACTGAGTTCTAAAGATATTATCGCCCTGGGCTTTATGACGTTTGCCCTGTTTGTTGGCGCCGGCAATATTATTTTCCCTCCAATGGTAGGATTGCAGTCTGGTGAAAACGTTTGGATTGCGTCATTAGGCTTTCTGCTAACCGCCGTGGGTTTACCGGTGGTGACAGTCATTGCACTGGCCAGAGTGGGGGGAGGTATTGAAGCACTCAGTTCTCCAATTGGTCATAAAGCGGGGTTGTTGCTGGCGACTATATGTTATTTAGCCGTAGGCCCGCTGTTTGCCACACCGCGAACCACAACGGTATCATTTGAATTAGGTATTGCTCCGTTGTTATCCGATAAAGACAGCAGCTTACCGCTATTCATTTATAGTCTGGTCTACTTTTCGCTGGTGATTCTGGTCTCTCTTTATCCGGGCAAACTGCTGGATACCGTTGGTCGTTTTCTGGCTCCGTTAAAAATTATTTCACTGGCGGTTTTAGGTATTGTTGCACTGCTGTGGCCTGCCGGGGAACATCTGCCTGCGATACAGGTTTATCAAAATATTCCATTCTCCAAAGGGTTTGTTGAAGGTTATCTGACGATGGATACCCTGGGAGCACTGGTATTTGGCATCATTATTGTTAATGCCGCGTGTTCTCGCGGTGTTTCCAGCCCTACGTTGTTAACGCGCTATACGGTTGTTGCCGGTTTGATAGCGGGTATTGGTTTAACGCTGGTTTATTTAAGCCTGTTCAATTTAGGTTCCGGCAGTGGTTCTCTGGTACCTGATGCCACCAATGGCGCAGTCATTCTTCATGCCTATATTCAGCACACCTTTGGCGACTTCGGTAGCTTCTTCCTGGCGGCAATGATCTTTATTGCCTGTATGGTTACAGCGATTGGCTTAACCTGTGCTTGTGCGGAGTTTTTCTCTAAATTACTGCCGTTATCCTACCGTACCCTGGTGTTTATTCTGGCTATTTTTGCCATGGTGATATCCAATTTAGGGCTAAGCCACCTGATTCAGTTCTCGGTGCCGGTATTAACTGCAATTTATCCTCCTTGTATCGCTTTGGTTGTATTAAGCTTTACCAGTCGTATGTGGCGTTCTGAAAGTCGTATTATGATTCCGGTAATGCTGGTAACATCAGCGGTCGGTATTTTGGATGGCATCAAAGCATCAGCTATTGCGCACATTTTACCGAGCTGGATTGATACACTTCCTGGTGCGCAGCAGGGGCTGGCATGGCTACCTCCTGCGGTTGTAACATTAGTGATTGCAGTGATTATCGATCGCTTAATGCCTCTGCATCAGGAAGCAACCAGAACGTAATTTTTAGACAGGGTATTATTTATTGATAATAAACGCCGCGGTCTTAATCTGCGGCGTTATAACGAGAAAAGACGAGTAACTTCGGCATGGAAAATCAAACCAACAAACTTAAACGAGGCTTAACCGCTCGCCATATCCGTTTTATGGCGTTGGGGTCGGCAATAGGAACCGGATTGTTCTACGGTTCCGCAAGTGCAATAAAAATGGCAGGTCCCAGTGTTCTGCTGGCCTATCTCATCGGTGGTATTTTCGCTTTTATCATCATGCGAGCGCTGGGGGAGATGTCCGTTCATAATCCACAGGCCGGAGCATTTTCCCGCTATGCGCAGGACTATCTGGGACCACTGGCGGGTTATATCACCGGTTGGACGTACTGCTTTGAGATTCTGATTGTAGCCATTGCTGACGTTACGGCTTTTGGTCTGTATATGAGCTTCTGGTTCCCTAACGTCGAGCTTTGGGTCTGGGCATTGAGTGTAGTACTGATTATCGGCGCAATTAATCTGGTGCATGTGAAGGTCTTTGGTGAATTTGAGTTCTGGCTGTCATTCATCAAAGTTGCCACCATTATTATTATGATTCTGGCGGGTATCGGTATTATCGTCTGGGGATTTGGCAATCAGGGTGAACCAACAGGTATTCATAACTTATGGACTAATGGCGGGTTCTTTGCCAATGGCTTTATCGGTATGGTTCTCTCCCTGCAAATGGTGATGTTTGCTTATGGTGGTATTGAGATTATTGGTATCACTGCTGGTGAAGCAGAGGATCCGAGAAAGACCATTCCAAAAGCGATTAACTCTGTACCTTTCCGTATTTTGATTTTCTATGTGGGTACACTGTTCGTTATTATGTCTATCTATCCGTGGAATCAGGTAGGTACCCACGGTAGCCCATTTGTTCTGACTTTTGAAAATCTGGGTATTACTGCTGCGGCGGGTATTCTGAACTTTGTGGTAATCACCGCTTCACTTTCAGCCATTAACAGCGACGTATTTGGCGTAGGTCGTATGTTGTACGGTCTGGCAGAGCAGGGACAGGCACCAAAAATGTTCACTACGCTGTCTAAACGCGGCGTGCCGTGGATTACCGTACTGTTTATGATGGCTGGTCTGCTGGTGGCAGCTTACCTGAACTACATTATTCCTGAAGATGTATTTGTGATTATTGCGTCGTTGGCAACTTTTGCCACCGTATGGGTATGGATTATGATCCTGCTGTCACAAATTGGTTTCCGGCGTAAGCTAACGCCAGAGCAGGTCAGCAAGCTGGATTTCCCTCTGCGCGGTGGTACTACCACTTCTGTGATTGCTTTGATCTTCCTGTTTGGCATTATCGGCCTGATAGGTTACTTCCCAACTACGCGTGTTTCGCTGTATGTAGGCTTTGCCTGGATAGCACTGTTGGTAGCAGTTTATTATTTGAAAGGTATGGGATCGAAGAAAGCAGGTTAATTGCTGTTGTTCGATTTCATTGAGAATGGCTCCGATTGTTGGGGCCATTTTTTTGTATCATATACCTTGACCTTGACCTTGACCTTGACCTTGACCTTGACCTTGACCTTGACCTTGACCTTGACCTTGACCTTGACCTTGACTATGAGCACTTGAATTCAGCTGACGACTGAGAGAGGCCAGCACGAGCAGCATGGATGCTGCTCGAGGCACAGCGACGCCGGGAGCGGCTCTGTGCCGGTGCGTTAGGGCTGAACGAAGGAGGAAGGAAGTCGCCTAAGCGACCTGGATTCCTGTGCGAAAGCGTGGGAGTACAGAGGGGGTTCGCTAACCCCTTCTGCTCGTCCGTTGCACTGGCGTTGAGATAGACTCAGGACTATTACGGACGAAACTGGCACCAATACAATAAGTCATGCCAAAAAAAAGAGCCGCATCGCGGCTCTTTTCAATATCAAAATCAGAACAAACAGCTAATTACAGTTTGCCAGCGTTTTGAGACAGGAACTTAGCAACGCCGTCCGGAGATGCGTTCATGCCTTCCTGACCTTTTTCCCACTGAGCCGGGCACACCTGGCCGTGCTCTTCGTGGAATTGCAGTGCGTCAACCATACGGATCATTTCGTCGATGTTACGGCCCAGTGGCAGGTCGTTAACTACCTGGTGACGAACAACACCCTTTTTGTCGATCAGGAAAGATGCACGTAAAGCAACGCCAGCATCCGGATGCTCGATACCGTATGCTTGTTGAATTTCACGCTTAACGTCAGCAACCATTGCGTATTTAACTTCGCCGATGCCGCCGTTGTCTACTGGGGTTTTACGCCATGCGTTGTGTACGAACTCTGAATCGAAAGAGATACCAACAACTTCGATGCCGCGTTTTTTGAATTCTTCATAACGGTGGTCGAAAGCAATCAATTCAGAAGGACATACGAAAGTAAAGTCCATTGGCCAGAAGAACAGCACAGCTGCTTTGCCATTCAGATGATTCTTCAGATTGAAGTTTTCAACGATTTCGCCGTTACCAAGAACAGCTGCAGCAGTAAAATCAGGGGCTTGGCGAGTAACCAGAACCATAATAACTCTCCTGTCAATTAGGTTGATAAATAAGGAAATATAATTTGGGTGCCAGTATAGGCGGTCAGGTATCGATCGCAAAGGATATCAGACCGATTGTTGAGATAGCTTCTGCCTATGGTAAACAAGGGCACTTATTACAGACGGTAAACATAACCATAACATCATACCTTGTAAAGCGACTATAGAGTAATTTACTTTGGTTTTTTTATCTAACTAAATGAAAATATTATAGTTGTTTCGATCTGGCCTGTATCATCACCTGTGGATAGAAGTGCAAAAATGTCTCTTCCAATGGGTGATAATGTTGCCGGATGTCTTCAATGCAGTCGCTGAGTGCTTTCAGACGCGGGCGGCGAATAGCCATATTATGTAAGGTATCGGCAATGAATGGCAGTTCGGCATAGCGCTCCAGCCAGCGATCTCTCCAGATATACTGATTGATATGTTGAAATCCTGGCGGCGTTGCTGACAACTGGGGAACAATGTTGTTTTTTGCCTGAGCAACAAAGTTTACCAATGGCATTGTGCTATCAAGCTGCTCCCAATGCCGGGCGAGAAAATGATCCCAGAGTACGTCTAATGCAATAGGTGCAACCCGGTAGTGAGGCTGACTAAACAGGCGGCGGGCTTCTCTCACCGGTTCAAGATTATCGGTAAGTTTATCAATACGCCGGTGCAGCATAATGCCGCTAACCACTTCCGGAGCATATTCCCCGTCAGGATTGCCGCGTACAAAATCAGCCAGCAGATTTCCCAGCAGGGAGCTGTCGGCCAGTGAGGCTAAATGGAGGTGAGCAAGAAAATTCATGGTGTAATTATAGTGTAATCTGACATCACTGATATGCTTTATTATCATCACGGATTGCCAGACTATGCGAAGTAAGTCGATTATTGCTGGTTTTCTTATACTTTTATTGCCTTATAGGTTGCAGCCTTATCCGACTGGCTCTAGACTAAGCCGCTTGTTTTTTGAGATTTGAAAACCCATGCGCGTTACTGATTTTTCATTTGAACTTCCTGAATCCCTGATTGCCCGCTACCCTCAGGCGGAACGCAGCGCTTGTCGTATGCTTTCTCTCGATGGGATCAGTGGCGCACTCTCTGATGACACATTTACCGATGTGCTAGATAAGCTGAACTCTGGCGATTTACTGGTATTTAATAATACCCGAGTGATCCCGGCACGTCTGTTTGGTAAGAAAGCCAGCGGCGGAAAGATTGAAGTTTTGGTTGAGCGAGTGCTGGATGATAGAAGGGTTCTGGCCCACGTTCGTGCTTCTAAAGCACCAAAGCCGGGCACAGAACTGTTGCTGGGCGATGATGAATCTATCCCGGCCATTATGGCTGCACGCCACGATGCGTTATTTGAGCTTCATTTTACCGATGGGCGTGATGTACTGACGATTCTTAACGCTGCCGGGCATATGCCTTTACCTCCTTATATTGATAGGCCAGATGAAGATGCTGACCGTGAGCTGTATCAAACGGTTTACAGCCAGCGCCCCGGAGCGGTTGCTGCACCAACGGCAGGCTTACACTTCGATCAGCCGCTATTGGAAGCCTTGCGCGCCAAAGGGATCAATATGGAATTCGTTACCCTGCACGTAGGTGCCGGGACATTCCAGCCAGTGCGGGTTGATGATATCAAACAGCATGTGATGCATGCCGAGTATGCGGAAGTACCACAATCCGTGGTGGATGCGGTGCTGGCCTGTAAAGCCCGGGGCAATAAAGTGATAGCCGTGGGAACGACATCGGTCAGATCGCTGGAAAGCGCCGCGCAGGCGGCTAAACAGGATCTCATTGAGCCATTTTTTGGTGATACCAGCATCTTTATTTATCCCGGTTATCAGTTCCGGGTTATTGATACCCTGATTACTAATTTTCACCTGCCTGAATCAACGCTAATTATGCTGGTATCGGCATTTGCCGGTTATAGCAATACCATGCGGGCATATCAGCAGGCGGTCGAGAAGCAATACCGTTTCTTTAGCTATGGGGATGCCATGTTTATCACCCGTAATCCGGAAGCGATTAATGAAATCCCAGGTGGGAAATCGTAATTAACAGAAACAAGCTCCAGACTGTTTATCTGGTGGCGGAGGTTTTACGTGAAGTTTGAACTACAGACAAAAGATGGTCGTGCCAGACGCGGTCGTTTAGTTTTTGAACGCGGTACGGTAGAGACACCGGCGTTTATGCCAGTCGGGACCTACGGTACGGTAAAGGGCATGACGCCAGAAGAGGTGAAAGACACCGGTGCCCAAATTATTCTGGGCAACACCTTTCATTTATGGTTGCGCCCCGGTCAGGAGATCATGCGTAAGCATGGCGATCTGCACGATTTTATGCAGTGGCACGGTCCTATTTTGACTGACTCCGGCGGCTTTCAGGTGTTTAGCCTGGGAGATATCCGTAAAATCACTGAAGAAGGGGTAAATTTCCGTAACCCGATTAATGGTGATGCGATATTCCTGAGCCCGGAAAAGTCGATGGAAATTCAATACGACCTCGGTTCTGATATCGTTATGATCTTTGACGAGTGTACGCCATACCCGGCCGACTGGGATTATGCTAAACGCTCAATGGAGATGTCTTTGCGCTGGGCGAAACGTAGTCGTCAACGTTTTGATGAACTACAGAATAAAAATGCGTTGTTTGGCATCATTCAGGGCAGCGTTTACGAAGATTTACGTGACGTATCTGTAAAAGGGCTGGTAGAGATTGGTTTTGACGGTTACGCTGTCGGCGGTTTGGCCGTAGGTGAGCCAAAAGAGGATATGCATCGGATTTTAGAGCATGTTTGTCCTCAAATTCCGGAAGATAAACCACGCTATTTAATGGGGGTTGGAAAACCGGAAGATCTGGTGGAGGGAGTTCGCCGGGGCATCGATATGTTTGATTGTGTGATGCCAACGCGCAATGCGCGCAATGGACATTTGTTTGTTACGGATGGAGTGGTTAAAATTCGTAATGCAAAACATAAAGATGATACATCTACGCTTGATGAACACTGTGATTGTTACACCTGTCGCCATTACAGTCGGGCATATTTGCATCATCTCGATCGCTGTAATGAAATATTGGGTGCACGGTTAAATACCATTCATAACCTGAGATATTACCAGCGTTTAATGGCAGGTTTGCGTGAGGCCATTGAGCAAGGTACATTAGAGCACTTTGTTACTGATTTTTATGGACGGATAGGTAAGACTGTCCCGCCATTAGCTAAATAATTCGTATATTCATCAACATAACAACAGAGGAATCTCATTAATGAGTCTTTTTATTTCTGACGCAGTGGCCGCAGCCGGTGCACCAGCTCAAGGCAGCCCATATTCTTTAGTTATCATGCTGGTAGTTTTCGGTTTGATCTTCTATTTTATGATCCTGCGCCCACAGCAGAAGCGTGCTAAAGATCATAAGAATCTGATGAATTCCATTACTAAAGGTGATGAAGTATTAACCACCGGTGGGTTAGTGGGTCGTGTATCTAAAGTTTCTGATACTGGCTACATCGTTATTGCTCTGAATGATACAACTGAAGTTACTATCAAACGTGACTTCGTTGCGGCTGTATTGCCTAAAGGCACAATGAAAGCGCTCTGATTTGAGCGCTATACTTTTTGATTTTCCCGAAGGGAAACTACTATTGTGTTAAACCGTTATCCTTTATGGAAGTATCTGATGCTGGTCTTTGTGATCGGCATCGGTTTGCTTTATGCACTTCCTAACATTTATGGTGAGGATCCGGCGATTCAGATTACTGGGGTGCGCGGTGGCACCGCCAGTACTGCTACGTTGGGTCAGGTAGAAGATGCACTGAAGCAACAGAATATTGTTATCAAATCGGTAGTGCTGGAAGAGAATGGCTCTTTGCTGGTGCGGTTTGACAATACTGATGTCCAACTGCGGGCACGGGAGATTCTGGCAGAATCGCTGGGGAATCAGTTTGTTATTGCATTGAACCTTGCTCCAGCCACGCCAACCTGGCTACAGAAAATTGGTGCAGAACCAATGAAACTGGGCCTCGATCTGCGCGGTGGTGTGCACTTCCTGATGGAAGTGGATATGGAAACCGCAATGTCCAAACTGCAAGAGCAAACGCAAGATTCGATTGAAAGCGAACTGCATACGGAAGGTATTGCTTATTCTGAAGTAGTTAAAGGCAGCAACTTCGGTGTTGAGGTTCGTTTTCCTGATGCAGATACGTTGACTAAAGCCATTGATTTTCTGACACCTCGTCATCGGGATCTGATAATCACTCCGGGCTCTAACAACAGCTTTACCACGCAGATGACTGCACAACGTTTAAGCGAAGCGCGTGAATATGCGGTTCAGCAAAACGTTAACATCTTGCGTAACCGGGTAAACCAGTTAGGGGTTGCTGAGCCGGTAGTTCAGCGTCAGGGTGCCGATCGAATTGTGGTTGAATTACCGGGTATTCAGGATACCGCTCGTGCTAAAGAGATTTTGGGTGCGACCGCAACGCTTGAGTTCCGTCTGGTAAATACCAGTATTGATGCCGCTTCGGTATTACGCGGTCGTGATCGTAGTAAGTCTGAAGTGAAGTACCGCCGTGATAACTCCCCAGTGGTGTTATACAAGAAGGTGGTTCTGACCGGCGATCATATTACCGATTCTACCTCCAGCAATGATGAGTATGGCCGCCCACAGGTGAACATTTCTCTGGACAGCGCTGGCGGTAATATCATGTCTAACTTTACTAAGGACAGCATTGGCAAAAATATGGCCACGGTGTTCGTAGAGTATAAAGACAGCGGTAAAAAGGATGCTAACGGCAGAGCTATTCTTGAAAAGCATGAAGAAGTGATCAACGTTGCGACCATTCAGTCTCGTTTGGGTAACAGTTTCCGCATTACCGGTATTGATAATGCCGCTGAAGCTCGCCAGCTTTCACTGTTGCTACGTGCCGGTGCGCTGATAGCGCCAATTCAGATTGTTGAAGAGCGTACTATCGGTCCATCAATGGGGCAGCAGAATATTACTCAGGGTCTGGAAGCCTGTTTCTGGGGTCTGATGGTATCGGTGATCTTTATGCTGCTGGTGTATCGCGTATTTGGCTTGATGGCCAGTGCGGCACTGGTGGTTAACGTTATTCTTATTGTTGGTACTATGTCGCTGTTGCCGGGGGCAACGCTAAGTATGCCGGGCATTGCCGGTATTGTACTAACGGTAGGTATGGCGGTTGATGCTAACGTACTGATTAACGAGCGGATAAAAGAAGAGCTGAAAAATGGGCGTAGTGTCCAACAGGCGATTCATGAAGGGTATAAAGGGGCTTTCAGCAGTATTCTGGACGCTAACCTGACTACGCTGATTACCGCTGCAATTCTGTATGCTGTAGGTACCGGCTCGATTAAAGGCTTTGCCATTACGCTGTCTATCGGCGTATTGACTTCCATGTTCACTGCGATTGTAGGTACGCGCGCCATTGTTAACCTGGCGTATGGCGGCAAGCGCATTACCAAGCTGTCTATTTAAGGAGTCTGTTGTGGCAGAGGAATATAAAGTAGAGCAGCTTAACCACGGTCGCAAAGTCTATGACTTCCTGCGCGTGGGTAATGCCGCTTTTGCTATTTCTATGATTCTGGTGGTTGCTTCATTAGTCATCATAAGCATGAAAGGGTTTAACTGGGGTCTGGACTTCACCGGTGGTACTGTGATTGAAGTTAAATTAACCCATCCGATAGACTTGGAAAAAGTGCGTGCTGACCTGAATGCACAGGGCTTTAAAGACCCAATTGTTCAAAACTTTGGTAGTAGCCGTGACGTTATGATCCGTATGGCGCCTATTGAAGGCATGAACAGTGAAGTATTGAGCAGCAAGATTCTGGATATTGTTCACAGCAACGCCGATGAAGGTGCAGAAGTTAAACGTATCGAATTTGTTGGACCAAGCGTTGGTGCCGAGTTGGCACAATCGGGTCTGATGGCAATCATCGTTTGTTTACTCTGTATTCTGGTCTATGTTGGTTTTCGTTTCGAGTGGCGTCTGGCAGCGGGTGCGGTATTTGCACTGGCGCATGACGTGGTGATTACATTAGGTATCATTTCGTTATTCCAGCGTGAAGTCGATCTGACTATCGTTGCAGCAATGTTGTCGATTATCGGTTACTCACTGAACGATACCATCGTGGTATTTGACCGGATGCGTGAGAACTTCCGTAAGATTCGTCGCGGTACATCTTATGAGATCATGAACGTCTCTCTGACTCAGACGCTGAGTCGAACGTTGATGACATCAGGGACTACCTTACTTGCGGTTCTGTGTCTGTTGTTCTTTGGTGGTGAGATGTTGAAAGGCTTCTCTGAATCACTGGCTATTGGTATTTTGCTGGGTACGGTGTCATCCATCTGGGTAGCGGCCTATATGGCGCTGAAGATGGGCGTGAAGCGTGAGCACATGTTACCAACTAAAGTGGAAAAAGAGGGCGCCGATCAGCCTTCAATGCTGCCTTAATCAATACGATGATTGAACAGAAAAACCCTCATAGCGATATGAGGGTTTTTTATTGCGTTGAATTCTTTATTCAGGCAGCAGCAGCGAGCTATCAATATATTGCGCTAATGAAGGGAGTGATGAAAGGTATGGTAAATAAGGAATTTCCCCCAGCAGCGGGGCTGTAATTCGCCTTTTCAGTGTGCTCATATAATCATCATAGTGAGGATAGCCAGGCTGTACGCTATTGGCTATCCAGCCGCTAAAATTTACTCCGGCAGTTATCAGCGCCTGCTGGGTCAGTAAGGCATGATTGATACAGCCAAGTTTGATTCCCACTACCATTACCACCGGTAACTGCCCGGCGATAACCCAGTCAGACAGAGAATAATGTTCATCGACAGGAGTAAACCATCCCCCGGCACCCTCAACGACGACTACATCACTTTTTTGCTGTAAGCTGGCTAATCCTGATGACAGCAGCGATAGTGATATCGGTTGCGATACCAGACGGCTGGCGATATGGGGGGATGTTGGGTGCAGAAATGTCACCGGATTAATCTGGTTGTACTCCAGATCTTCTGATGAATATTGCTGCAAAATCAGCGCATCCTGATTGCGTAATCCATCTTCTGTTAGCTGGCTGCCCGAAGCTACAGGTTTGTAACCTGCAACCCGATAGTGGCGAGCTGAAAATGATTGTAGCAATGCTCTGACGGCAATCGTTTTTCCGGCATCGGTGTCGGTACCGGTGACAAACCAGGTGTGATTTATAATATTCTCTGGGATATTAAGGTGCTGCATTGTAATAGTGCTCGGTATCGGGTTCATGCTGCTGTTTAGCGATTCGTACCAACTGTTTGCTGTAGGTCTGTTGTATTTGTTGTTTTTCAGGATTTAACCCCAGCTTGTGGAACAGTTTCAGATCGCTGTTCTGTGCCGGGTTGGGGGTAGTGAGTAATTTGCAGCCATAAAAAATGGAGTTAGCGCCGGCCATAAAGCACATGGCTTGAGTCTGTTCATTCATCTGTTCCCGACCGGCTGACAAACGCACATAAGAGCGGGGCATCATAATGCGGGCGATGGCGATGGTGCGAATAAACTCGAAAGGGTCTATATCAGGAAGATTATCCAGTGGGGTACCTGCAACTTTAACCAGCATATTAATTGGTACGCTTTCCGGTGGTTCTGGCATATTGGCTAACTGACGCAATAAACCTGCTCTGTCGGTTACCGATTCTCCCAGCCCCAGAATACCGCCAGAGCAGACTTTGATACCGGCCTGACGCACATAATCCAGCGTATTTAACCGTTCCTGATAGCTGCGAGTAGTAATAATCTGGTCATAGTATTCCGGTGAGGTATCCAGATTATGATTGTAATAGTCCAGACCGGCTTGCTTTAGCCTTTCAGCCTGAGAGGGGGTGAGTGAGCCTAATGTCATACAGCTTTCCATTCCCAGCGCTTTTACACCGCGAATCATCTGTTCCAGATAGGGAAGATCACGTTCATGGGGATTCTTCCATGCGGCCCCCATACAAAAACGTCCTGAACCGGTGGCTTTTGCCTGACGTGCGGACTCCAGTACCTGTTCTACCGCCATTAAGGCTTCGGTGGCCAGACCGGTTTTATAGCGTGCACTTTGCGGGCAGTATTTACAGTCTTCAGGGCAATTACCGGTTTTAATGGATAACAAGGTGCTGACCTGAATGTGCCGGGGATTGAAATGTTCACGATGCACCTGCTGCGCAGTGAAAAGTAACTCAAGTAATGGCATATCGAAAAGAGCCTGGGTTTGTGCTGCACTCCAGCGTTCAGTCTGATTCATAAGAGGTCCGATCAATAATCTGTTGGTTTTGAAAAACTTTAATTGTAAACTAATTTTATGTCAATTTAGTTTACGGTTGTTTTTTATGTTTTCAGATATTGAATTTGACCAGCGCCATATCTGGCATCCCTACACTTCAATGATTCAGCCATTACCCTGTTATCCGGTCAGTTCTGCCCGGGGTGCTTCACTCTTTTTACAGGATGGCAGCGAGTTGGTTGATGGTATGTCATCCTGGTGGGCTGCAATTCATGGTTATAACCATCCAAAATTAAATCAAGCCGTCAGCCAACAGTTAGTCAAAATGGCGCATGTCATGTTTGGCGGTATTACCCATCAGCCTGCCGTTGAGCTGTGTCGTCGTCTGATCGAGATAACTGAACCTGAACTGGAAACGGTTTTTCTGGCAGATTCCGGCTCGGTTGCCATTGAGGTTGCGATGAAGATGGCACTGCAATACTGGCAGAGCAAGGGGGAACGGCGACATCGGTTTCTGGCTTTGCGTCACGGTTATCATGGCGATACCTTTGGGGCTATGTCGGTATGCGATCCGCACAACTCGATGCATAGCCTGTATCAGGGCTTTTTACCGCAGAATCTGTTTGCTGATGGCGTTGATATTCCCTTTTCCGGAGAGTGGCATGAAGGGGCAATGGAGCACTTTTCCCGCCTGATGGAACAACATCAGCAAGATATTGCCGCCGTTATTCTGGAGCCAGTGGTGCAGGGGGCCGGAGGGATGCGTTTCTATCATCCCGCCTATCTCAAACATATACGCCAGCTCTGCGATAAATACCAAATTCTGATGATTACCGATGAAATCGCCACCGGTTTTGGTCGTACCGGTAAGCTGTTTGCCTGCCAGCATGCGGGTATTTCACCGGATATTCAGTGTGTAGGAAAAGCATTAACCGGGGGCTATATGACACTCTCTGCGGTGATGACCACCCGTCATGTTGCCGAAGTTATCAGTCAGGGGGAGGCGGGATGTTTTATGCACGGCCCCACGTTTATGGCTAACCCGTTGGCCTGTGCGGTTGCCTGTGCCAGTTTAGATTTACTGGCTGAAAATCACTGGCAGTCTCAGGTGATACAGATTGCCAATGTTTTAGAGCAGGGATTGCGCCCACTGGAAGATTCTCCTTACGTTCATCAGGTGAGGGTGCTGGGGGCGATCGGCGTTGTTGAAGTAGTTAAGCCGGTGGATATGGCCAGTCTGCAAAAATTCTTTGTTGCTCAGGGCGTGTGGGTTCGGCCATTTGGCAAACTTATCTATTTAATGCCGCCCTATATCATTCAGCCTGAACAGTTATTGCGGTTGATTAAGGCTATCCGCCATGTGGTATCCCGACCGGACATCCTTTTTGGCTAATTTTTCTATTTATCCTGGAGTTGTCATGCCGTTTTTGATTATTACTACTGTTATCTGGTCGTTCTCATTTAGCCTGATTGGCGTTTATCTGGCGGGGCAGGTTGACCCCTGGTTCTCTATCCTGATGCGAGTTGGTTTAGCTACGCTATTATTTGTACCCTTTATGCGTTTTAGCGGGACAAGTTCCAGAGCCTGTATTGCTTTTATGGCGGCAGGGGCCTGCCAGTTAGGGATTATGTATCTGTTCTACTATCAGTCATTTCTTTATTTGACCGTGCCGGAAGTATTGTTGTTTGGTATTACCATGCCCATTTATATCACGTTAATTTACGATCTGCTGAAGGGGCAATCACTACGTTTGGGCTATTTGTTTAGCGCTCTGTTGGCGGTATTGGGGGCGGGCGTAATTAACTTTAGTCATCCCAGAGAGAATTTCTGGTTTGGTATGTTAATTATTCAAACCGCTAACTTTTTCTTTGCCTTAGGACAGGTTGGCTATAAGCGCGCAATGGAGCTTTACCCAATGCCGCCAAAGCAGAGTAGCGCCTTGTTCTATTTAGGTGCACTCTGTGTAGCCATTGTGGCATGGCTGCTGTTGGGCAATACCGAACAACTGCCTACGACGTCTACGCAGTGGGGAATATTGGTATGGTTGGGATTAGGCGCTTCCGGTCTGGGCTACTTTATGTGGAATTATGGTGCCGGAAAAGTAGATGCCGGAACGCTGGCAATTATGAATAACGCCATGATACCCGTTGGCCTGATGGTTAATCTTCTTATCTGGCAAGAGCAGCCAGAATGGGGAAAAACCCTGGCGGGAGGAGCCATTATGTTGCTGTCATTATGGATCCATAAGCGCTGGGTAGTGATTGAAAATAAAACGGTGAAAGCCTGAATATTTGGCAATCCATCTCTTTAACGTAAGATTACTGATATATTCATCCGGTATTGATTATCATTAAATATCTGCTTTATAGGCCTTAGCTATATCACTATTTAGCTGAGGCGTTTAAAATGGTAGATCATTATATGAGTATGCTTTTCCCCGGAAATATTTTCAGGAGATGTTATGCATTGCCCTTTTTGTGCTGCTGTAGATACTAAAGTCATTGATTCGCGTTTGGTCGGCGATGGCTCTCAGGTACGCCGCCGCCGCCAATGTTTAGTTTGCCATGAGCGCTTTACTACGTTTGAAGTGGCAGAACTGGTGATGCCTCGCGTGATTAAAAGTAATGAAATTCGCGAGCCCTTTGATGAAGAGAAATTGCGTCGGGGTATGTTAAAAGCGTTGGAGAAACGACCGGTTAATTCTGACGATATTGAAATGGCCATCAGCCATATTAAATCTCAACTACGCGCTACCGGTGAACGCGAGGTTTTGGCATCACTGGTGGGTAACCTGGTAATGGATGCCCTGAAGAAGTTAGATAAGGTCGCCTATATTCGTTTTGCTTCGGTTTACCGTAGCTTTGAAGATATTCGAGAGTTTGGTGAAGAGATCGCCAAATTACAGGACTAATAGCCCTATGCAGAATGACGCAAAGTATATGGCACGAGCGCTTGAGCTGGCCTGGCAAGGGCGCTTTATCACCACACCTAACCCTAATGTTGGCTGTGTGCTGGTACGTGATGGAAAAATCGTTGGAGAGGGATATCACCATAAGGCAGGCGAGCCCCATGCTGAAGTTCATGCGTTAAGCATGGCGGGAGAAAAAGCGCGGGGAGCCACAGCCTATGTTACGTTGGAGCCATGCAGCCATCATGGACGCACCCCCCCATGCGCGGACGCATTGATTAATGCTGGTGTTAAGCGCGTGGTCGCTGCGATGCAGGATCCCAACCCTGAAGTGGCTGGTCGTGGTCTGTATCGTTTACAGCAGGCAGGCATCGAAGTGGAACATGGCGTGATGATGGCGGAAGCCGAAGCGGTTAATCGCGGTTTCTTTAAGCGTATGCGCACCGGTTTTCCTTATCTTCAGCTTAAACTGGCGGCCTCACTGGATGGCAAAACGGCCATGGCCTCGGGTGAGAGCCAGTGGATCACTTCGATAGATTCCCGTCGTGATGTTCAACAGTTCAGAGCCCAAAGTTCGGCTATTTTAAGCACCAGCGCTACGGTGCTGGCGGATAACCCGGCGTTGAACGTTCGCTGGGAAGAGCTGGACCGTCAAACTCACGATATTTATCCTAAAAGTTTACTGCGTCAGCCTGTAAGAGTCATCCTTGATAGCCAGAACCGTTTAACGCCGGACCTTAAACTATTTTCATTACCCGGTGATATCTGGTTAGTGCGCACCCACAAAGGTGATGAAGACTGGCCTGATAACGTTGAGCAGCTTATTGTTCCTGCTTATCAGAAGGGCATCGATCTGGTGGTGCTGATGATGCAACTGGGACGCCGTCAGATAAATACTGTCTGGACTGAGGCCGGGCCAACCATAGCCGGAGCCTTATTGCAGGCAGGAGTAGTGGATGAGCTGGTGCTGTATCTGGCACCCAAACTGCTGGGGGATGATGCGCGTGGATTGTGCAAGCTTCCCGGCCTTAGCCAACTGGCGCAGGCGCCTGAGTTTAAAATACAACATGTACAGCAGGTCGGTGAGGACTTACGTTTACACCTGGTGCCCCGCAGTGAGTTGCAGTAATTGTGCGCAGATAGCAAATCCGCAGCGCCACAACTGAAAGAATATGATAGAATCCGCCCCCTTGTTGGATTATTGAATCAAGAAACCAAGGATATACTTTTATGAACGTTATCGAAGGTATTGTTGCAGCACCACAAGCCCGTGTTGCCATTGCTATTGCTCGCTTTAACAATTTTATTAACGATAGTCTGCTGGAAGGGGCTATTGATGCATTAAAACGTATTGGTCAGGTTTCTGATTCAAATATCACTGTGGTTTGGGTACCGGGTGCTTATGAATTGCCTTTGGCTGTTCGCACACTGGCGGATACCGGTCGCTATGATGCGGTTATTGCGCTGGGTACCGTTATTCGCGGTGGTACTGCACACTTTGAGTATGTTGCTGGTGAATGTAGCTCTGGTTTATCCAGCGTTGCCATGGAAAGCCAAATCCCGGTATCTTTCGGCGTACTGACAACAGAAAATATTGAACAGGCTATCGAACGTGCCGGAACTAAAGCCGGTAACAAAGGTGCCGAAGCGGCCATGACCGCACTGGAAATGATTAATGTAATTAAGGCAATCAAAGCGTAAGCATGGGTTACCCCCGGCTGTAAATATTGATTGTCTGACTAAGATTTGAGGGAAACCCCGTGAAACCTGCTGCTCGTCGCCGCGCCCGCGAGTGCGCCGTTCAGGCGTTATACTCCTGGCAATTATCCAAAAATGATATTGCCGATGTTGAATTACAATTTCTGGCGGAACAGGATGTTAAAGATGTTGATTTAACTTACTTCCGTGAGCTGTTTTCCGGCGCGGCCACCCATGCGGGTGAGCTGGACAAATTGATGGCACCTTATCTGTCCCGTACTCTGGATGAGCTGGGCCAAATTGAGAGAGCCATTCTACGCGTTGCCGTTTACGAACTGAGCAAGCGTGAAGATATCCCTTATAAAGTGGTTATCAATGAGGCCATTGAGTTAGCCAAAATCTTTGGTGCAGAAGACAGCCATAAATTTGTTAATGGCGTTCTGGATAAAGTGGTTCCTCGCTTGCGTGTACGTAACGCCAGGCAATGAGTCTTATCCTGATTCACCATTAAGAATTTTGATAAGGCCGGCAATGCCGGCCTTATTGCTAAGTTCGACTGGAGTACCGCTACTATGTCGTGCAGTGAGTTTGACGTTATTGCCCGCTATTTCAATCGGCAAAGTACTATTCGTAAAGACGTGCTGTTGGGTATTGGTGATGATTGTGCGCTACTTATCCCTTCACAAAAACAGTATCTGGCTATTAGTACCGACACGCTGGTGTCCGGCATTCATTTTCTTCCTGATATCGATCCTGCTGATTTAGGCTACAAGTCGCTGGTGGTTAACTTAAGCGATCTGGCTGCAATGGGAGCCGACCCGGCCTGGGTTTCGCTGGCATTAACCCTGCCTGAAATCGATGAACCCTGGCTGGCCAGCTTTAGTGAAAGTTTGTTTGGCCTGTTGGACTACTACGGAATGCAATTGATTGGTGGCGATACCACTAAAGGGCCGCTTAGTCTGACATTAACCATTAACGGCTGGGTACCTGTTGATAAGCAACTGACCCGCAGTGGTGCTAAGGCCGGACATTGGATCTACGTGACTGGCTGGCCTGGTGACAGTGCGGCCGGTCTGGCTATTTTGCAGGGTAAGCTTGAGGTAGAGAATCAGGAGCAGAGAAACTACTTGGTAAAACGCCATCTTCGCCCTCAGCCACGTATTTTAATGGGGCAGGGTATGCGCCAACTGGCAACCGCCGCTATTGATATTTCCGATGGCCTGTTACCGGACTTAGGCCATATTCTGAAAGCCAGCGGCTGTGGTGCCAGAATACATCTCGACCGACTGGTGTTTTCATCAGCACTGACGGATAACTGTAGCCGTGAGCAGGCGATCCGATGGGCGCTGACCGGCGGTGAAGACTACGAACTGTGCTTTACCGTACCGGAAAATAACCGTGGCGCTCTGGATACCGCACTTTCTGGTTTAGGTATTCCTTATCACTGTATCGGGCAGATTACCGCCAATGGTGGATTGCAGTTGTTGGATGGGAATCAGGCGGTGGAGTTTGAGGGGCGTGGGTATGATCACTTTAGTGGCTGATCTTTTATTAGGAAATAAAAGGGAAGTTCAGTTTTAGTGCTGATATCAGAAATGTGAACTGAGCATGATTAAATTCAGTGTAGGTTTCGTCCGCAAATGATGTAGTGCCAAGCCAGACTACCGTGCGGCGGCCGAGCAAGAGGCGTTAAGGCGAACGCCTCCTGCACCTCCGCGCCTTCGCACACGAATTCAGGTCGCTACGCGACTGCCCTCCGCCTTCATTCGGGCTTACGCACCGGCGCAGAGCCGCTCCAGACGTCGCTGCGCCTCGACCAGCATCCCTGCTGGTCGTGCTACCTTCATTCAGTTGTCGGCTGAATTCCAGTGCTCTTAAAGGTCAAAAGATGAAGGTCAAAATATTGGTTAGCATTCAGCAGCATTGCCCCTGAATATGGTTTTTAGTTTTAGTTTTAGTTTTAGTTTTAGTTTTAGTTTTGAGTTTTTTGTCTTTTAGCCGAATTCAATCGGAGGGAGAGATTTCCGTTGGGGTCGACTTGGCGGAAGCCAACGACAAACAGGCGAAGCCTGTTTGAACAGCGCTAGCGCTGGCAGGGTGAAACACCGCAAGGTGTTTCATAACAGCCCGCAGGCGGGCTAGGCCCGACGCGCTCTACAGCTAAGTACAGATGGTCTTCCGGCCGAGCACAGCGATCATATAACCACATTGCCATTACGGCCGGAACATCCTCAAAAGCTGATTTGAAGAAACAATAAACTCAGAACTAACTGTTATCCCATTCCCGATATTGCGCAACAATCCCTTCGGCATCAAGTCTTAATCCCGCTCGAACCTCTTCCTGCCCACCCTGAGCAATAAACTCATCAGGCAAGCCAAGATTCAATACCGGAACCGTTTTACGATACGCCATCAGCAGCTCATTCACACCACTACCGGCTCCGCCCATAATGGCGTTTTCTTCCAGCGTGATAAATGCATCGTGGGACTCAGCAAGCTCAAGAACTAATGACTCATCCAGAGGCTTAACAAAACGCATATCCACAACGGTAGCATTTAACTGTTCGGCGGCCTGTAGCGCATCCGGCAACAAAGTACCAAAGTTAAGAATGGCCACTTTTTCACCGTTACGGCAAACTTTGGCTTTCCCCATCGGTATTATCGCCAGCGGTTCCAGCTCCACGCCAATACCGTTACCTCGAGGATAACGCACCGCCACCGGACCATCCTGATAGTGATAGCCGGTATACAGCATCTGGCGACATTCGTTTTCATCGCTTGGAGTCATCACCACCATTTCAGGGATACAGCGCAAATAGCTGAGATCGAAAGCACCCTGATGGGTTGGTCCATCGGCTCCAACAATGCCACCGCGATCGATGGCAAACATTACGGGTAGTTTCTGAATAGCTACATCATGGATAACCTGATCGTATGCTCGTTGCAGAAAGGTGGAGTAAATCGCTACAACAGGATTGTATCCACCAATAGCCAGCCCGGCGGCAAAAGTAACCGCATGCTGCTCTGCTATGGCAACGTCAAAATATTGATCCGGATATTCTCGGGAAAAACGCACCATGCCAGAACCTTCACGCATCGCTGGGGTCACGGCCATCAGTTTTTTATCATTGGCCGCTGTCTCACACAGCCAGTCGCCAAACACGCTGGAATAGCTTGGATGAGCGCTGCCACCTTTCTGCTGAGTGCCGGTTGCCGGATCGAATTTTGGTACACCGTGCCAGCCAATAGGATCTTTCTCCGCAGGCGCATAGCCTTTACCCTTTTTGGTCATAATATGCAGTAATTGAGGCCCTTTAAGGCTACGCATATTTTTCAGGGTTTGAACCAGTGCCTGTACATCGTGCCCGTCAACCGGGCCAATATAGTTAAAACCGAACTCCTCAAACAGTGTACCCGGCACCACCATACCTTTCAGGTGCTCTTCGGTGCGTTTGACCAGCTCTTTAATTGGCGGTAAGCCAGATAACACCATTTTTCCGCTTTCACGCAGGGTGGAGTAAAGCTTACCGGAGAGAATTTGAGCTAAATGATTATTCAGGGCACCCACGTTTTCTGAAATCGACATTTCATTGTCGTTCAGAATGACCAGCATATCGGGTTTAACATCACCCGCATGGTTCATGGCTTCAAACGCCATACCGGCGGTAATGGCACCATCGCCGATAACACAGGCAACATGACGACCTTTTGCTTCACGCTGGGCGGCAATGGCTAATCCCAGGCTGGCACTGATTGATGTAGAAGAGTGGCCCACCGACAGCACATCATATTCACTCTCTTCGCGCCATGGAAAAGGGTGAAGCCCATCTTTTTGACGAATAGTTGGCATTTGATCGCGACGACCCGTCAGGATCTTATGGGGATAAGACTGATGCCCCACATCCCAAACAATATGGTCGAATGGCGTGTTGTAGACGTAGTGCAACGCGACCGTCAGTTCTACGGTACCAAGGCCAGAAGCCAGATGACCGCTGGAGCGACTAACGCTGTTCAGCAGATATTCGCGCAGCTCATCACAGAGCTTCGGCAGGTTATCTTTTGATATCAGGCGCAGATCGTCAGGGCTATTAATTAACGCCAACAATGGATATCGATTTATATCAAGACTCATCCAAAACTCGTCTAAAATTATTTGCTTAAATGTGCAGTTTAGTTATCTCGTTCGATAACAAAACCGGCCAGTGCTTCCAGCGAAGCCGTATTATAAGACTGTGATGCTAATTCCGATAGTGCGCTCATCGCTTCCCGATACAGGTCCAGCGCTTTAGTCTGTGCGCCTTCAATACCAAGCAGTGCAGGGTAAGTGCTTTTTTCATGTTGTAAATCAGAACCCTGACGCTTGCCGGTTTTCTCTGTGGCACCGACTACATCGAGAATATCGTCCTGTACCTGAAAAGCTAAACCAATAGCATTAGCATAACGGTCCAGAATCGGCAGGATAGCTTTACCACGTTCACCGGCAGCCAGTGCAGCAAGCCGAATAGCGGAACGAATCAATGCCCCGGTTTTATGACGATGAATGCGCTCTAACTCTTCTAAATTGGTTTTTTTCTTCTCAGCTTCCAGATCCAGCGCCTGCCCGGCACACATCCCGGCGGCACCGCTGGCGCAGGCCAACTCGCTAATCATCGCCAGACGAGAAGTGGTTTGCACATCGGGCATTGTCGCATCGCTCAGAATAGAGAATGCCAGCGTCTGTAACGCATCCCCCGCCAGAATAGCGTGGGCTTCACCAAATTTAATATGGCAGGTCGGCTGACCACGACGTAAATCATCATCATCCATGGCGGGTAAATCGTCATGAATCAGTGAGTAGGCATGGATACACTCGATGGCTGCTGCGGGAGCATCCATATTTTGAGCGCTTAAACCCAGCATTTCACCGGTGGCATAGACTAAAAATGGCCGCAGGCGCTTTCCCCCCAGCAGGGCACCATATCGCATGGCTTCTACCAGAGGTGCCTGATTAAACGGTAAGGCAGAAAGATAGTGCTCCAGCGCCCGATCGACACGCTGACGATGTTCTGATTGAAGTTGAGTAAAGGATGGCATCAGGCTTCATCCTGATTAAAAGGGGACAACGGAGCCTCTGGCTCGCTGCTTAACAGGATCTGAACCCGTTGTTCAGCCTGTTGTAATTGCTGTTGACCCTGACGCGCCAGTTGAATACCGCGCTCAAACTCGTTTAATGCTTCTTCCAGCGGAAGGTCGCCACTTTCAAGACTATTTACAATTTGTTCCAGCTCACCTAATGCAGTTTCAAAACTGGCTGGCTGAGGCGTTTTTTTCGGCATTTTTGGCATATCTAATAGTGGCTTCGATTAAATGTGATCTTTAATAAATAACCGCATTAGCGGACTTTGAAAGCATTAACCAGCACCATTTCATCAGGAGTGCTAGGCATTGCGAAGATAATACACCGCTGCTGATCATTTTGTCGGCTATGGTTAAATAATACCTAAGCTATAGCGGGAGTTTACCACTAAATGACCCATAAAAATGATAATTAACCATGAAATTGTGCAGTGGTACATATTATCAATATTTTACTTATAAGGAGTAAGGGCCGGACCACCGGCGCTGGCAATAGAAATTTAATGAAAAGCAATAATCACCCTACACTTAGTTGGTATTAATTCTTTGGCTTGCGCACTACACTGACCTAATCTCAATTGATAGTGATACCTACACCAACTATGCCAAAAATGCCAAAATTTATTCATTCCTATTACGATGAACTACCTGGCTTTTATACCGAGCTGGAGCCAACGCCTCTGAGTCAGGCGAGGTTGTTATATCACAGTGAACCATTGGCAAAAGAACTGGGGCTGGAGGATTCACTGTTTTCTGGTGACAACCAGAAAATCTGGTCCGGGGAAAAGTTACTGCCGGGAATGAAACCATTGGCGCAGGTATACAGCGGCCATCAGTTTGGCGTATGGGCCGGGCAGCTTGGCGACGGACGAGGGATTTTACTGGGTGAACAGCTCACCGACAGCGGAAAAAAGATGGACTGGCATCTGAAGGGGGCTGGCCTGACGCCATATTCCCGTATGGGCGATGGCAGGGCAGTACTTCGTTCGGTGGTCAGAGAGTTTTTAGCCTCAGAAGCGCTTTACTATTTAGGTATTCCAACGACCCGTGCTTTATCCATTGTTACCAGCGAGCAGCCGGTATTTCGTGAACAGCCCGAGCCGGGCGCCATGCTAATGCGAATCGCTGAAAGCCATATTCGCTTTGGTCATTTTGAACATTTTTATCGTCGTAATCAACAGGAGCAGGTACAGCAACTGGCTGATTACGCTATTCAGCACCATTGGCCTCAATGGCAGCAACAGCCGGAGCGTTATTTTCTCTGGTTTAAAGATATTGCAGAACGAACAGCGGAAATGATTGCGCTCTGGCAGTCGGTAGGTTTTGCCCATGGGGTAATGAACACTGACAATATGTCAATTTTGGGAATTACCATGGATTTTGGCTCCTATGGCTTTCTGGATGATTACTCCCCTGATTACATCTGTAATCACAGTGATTATCAGGGGCGCTATGCTTTCAGCAATCAACCCGCGGTGGCCTACTGGAATCTACATCGATTAGCGAATGCGCTGTCAGGCTTAATGACTATGGAACAGCTACAGGCTGGTTTAGCAGCATACGAACCCGCGTTGATGTCAGCCTATGGCCGACTGATGAGGGCAAAACTGGGTTTTTTCACTCAGGATCCACAGGATAATGATCTGTTAAATCAGCTATTGGACATGATGGCAAAAGAGAAACGCGATTACACCCTCACTTTCCGCTTATTAAGCGATGTTGAACAGGCCAGCCCTTATATTGCTCTACGGGATGAGTTTATCGATCGTCAGAGTTTCGACAGTTGGTATCAGGCATGGCGCCAACGTTTACAACAGGAACGGGTAGATGATGCCCGGCGTCAGCAGGTGATGAAAGGTGCGAATCCACAGCGAATTTTACGCAATTATCTGGCTCAAAAGGCGATTGAAGCCGCTGAACAAGGGGATACCAGCGTACTGGCTCATATTCATCAGGGGCTCATGAACCCTTATGTGAATTCCCCGGAATTTAGCGATTTAGCCGGGTTACCGCCGGACTGGGGAAAACGACTGGAAATCTCCTGTTCCAGCTAATCTTCGATCGAAACCCATGAAATATTCCTCAGGCGCAGATTGTTTAGTGCGCCGATTGCCTTTCCGGGTGTATACTCCACGCCCAGAAATCTATCATCCTTTTCATTCGATTTAACGACGTAAGTACTCGCAACTATCATGAAGTTTATCATTAAGCTGTTCCCTGAAATTACGATTAAAAGCCAGTCTGTGCGTATGCGCTTCATCAAAATCCTGACCGGAAACGCTCGTAACGTTTTAAGGCAGCGCATTGAGGAGTGTGCCGTGGTTCGCCATTGGGATTTTCTGGAAGTCAGAACCAAAGACCCGGCAAATGGCCCAATTATTCGGGATGCACTGACGCGAATTCCCGGCATTCATCACATTCTTGAAGTGGACGAAACCCCTTATACCGATATGCACAATATCTTTGAACAGACGCTGGCGAACTATCGTGAGCAGTTGGAAGGTAAAACATTTTGTGTGCGGGTTAAGCGTCGTGGCAAGCAGGATTTTAACTCTCAGGATGTGGAGCGTTACGTTGGCGGTGGCTTAAACCAGCATATTGAGTCGGCTAAAGTCAATCTGACCAATCCGGACGTAACCGTGCGTTTAGAGATTGAAGACGACCGCCTGATTATGGTGCAGGGCCGCTATGAAGGGTTGGGTGGTTTCCCGATTGGTACGCAGGAAGATGTGCTATCGCTGATTTCCGGTGGGTTTGATTCCGGGGTTTCAAGCTATATGCTGATGCGCCGCGGCTGTCGGGTTCATTACTGCTTTTTTAATTTGGGTGGTGCAACCCATGAGATTGGCGTTAAGCAGGTAGCACACTATATCTGGAGTCGGTTCGGCAGTTCCCATAAGGTACGTTTTATTTCCGTTGATTTTGCGCCAGTGGTGAGTGAAATTCTGGAAAAAGTAGATGATGGCCAAATGGGCGTGGTGCTTAAACGTATGATGGTCAGAGCCTCTTCAGCGATTGCTGAACGTTATGGCGTTCAGGCTATTGTAACCGGTGAGGCATTGGGTCAGGTTTCCAGCCAGACCTTAACCAACCTGCGCCTGATTGATAATGCTTCCGATACGCTGATTTTGCGTCCGCTGATTTCTCATGATAAAGAGCACATTATCAATATGGCTCGCCAGATTGGGACCGAAGATTTTGCCAAAACCATGCCTGAGTTTTGTGGTGTGATCTCAAAAAGCCCAACCGTGAAAGCGGTGAAGGCTAAAATTGAGGCTGAAGAGGCAAATTTTGATTTCACTATTCTGGATAAAGTTGTTGAGCAGGCGGTGAATATTGATATTCGCCAGATAGCAGAACAAACACAGCAGCAAATCACTGAAGTAGAAACCGTGGCCGCTTTTGGCAGTAACGATGTGATTATTGATATTCGTTCATCAGACGAGCATGAAACCAGCCCGCTGAAGTTGAACGAAGTTAGCGTAAAACATATTCCATTCTACAAATTGGGCACGGCATTTAGCGAACTGGATAAATCGAAAACTTATCTGCTGTATTGCGATCGCGGTGTAATGAGCCGTTTGCAGGCGTTGTATTTGCAGGAGCAGGGATATAATAACGTGAAGGTTTATCGCAAGAGTGCTTAATCTCGCATGCCGGTCGGGCACTTTTCTTTAAATTACATGATGTTTTTACGACCGAAATAATCTGTGAAGCTAACAGATTATTGTTTCGGATAGTTTGAAAGGCCCGAAATCGGGCCTTTCAAACTGTTGACAAACCTGATAAATCAGCACCTGCAAATATACCGACCGTAATAGCAATGTGTCCATATTTACATCTTTACATCGATAACGGTCGATAAACCGTCAGTACTTAGCTATGGAGTGCGTTGGGCCAGGCCGGGTTAGGGGCAGTTATGAAACATCTGACGGTGTTTCACCCTTCGGAACAACGCTAAAGCTGCTACGACCCCAACACCCGTCCCTCCTAACGATTGGCTATTGAAAGTACCAAACTGAACTATCAGTATTTTTCATATATAAAAACCATATCAGAACTGATACACCAAACCCGTCGCGACAATATTATCGGTGGAAATACCGTTATCCTTGTAGAAGCTGTTATCGTCTAACAGGTTGATTTTGTAGTCCACATAGGCCGACAGATTTTTGTTGAAGGTCTGTGTTACCCCCACGTCAGCATACTTCACCAGATCCTGATTATCGCTATACTGGCCGTTGTTGGTATTTAAGTTTTTGCCTTTTGATTGCAGATAGGCAAGAGAAGGGGCTAAACCAAAATCAAACTGATATTGAGCAACCACTTCATAGTTTTGAGTTTTGTTGGCGATACCATCGCCGCCGTATGGCGTCATGTTATTCGTTTCTGAATACATGGTCGCCAGATAAACATTATTAGCGTTATAGCGTATACCAGCTGTCCAGGCCTGGGCCATGTCGCCACCGGCAATATTACCACCGGCGGTTTTTTGTTCTCCGGTACGGTTAGAAGAACTGTAGGCTGCCCCCAGGCTGATGCCTTCGCCAATGTCATAGGTGGAAGAGATACCCCAGCCATCACCGTTCTGATGTTGAACGTCATGCGGATTTCGACTCAGGTTTTCACATACTTTGGTCCCGGTTGATTCATCACAATTCTGCCCGTCATTTTTCCCCTGATACTGGACGGCAAAATTCAAACCTTCTACCTGACCAAACAGGTCGGTATTACGGTAAGTTGCCACGCCATTAGCACGGCTTACCATATAGTTGTCTGCTCCGGTGTAGCTGTCACCACCAAATTCCGGCAGCACATCGGTCCAACCTTCGACATCATATAAAATTCCGTAGTTACGGCCATAATCCAGTGAGCCGGCAAGGCGATGTTTTATTCCGGCAAAAGCCAGACGGGTAAAGCTTTGGTTGCTGCTACCTTCTGGGTTACTGGCAAGAATGTTGTATTCCCATTGCCCAAAGCCAACAACATCTTCGTTGACCTGAGTTTCACCTTTAATACCAAAACGCGTGTAGGTAGCGTCGCCATCCTGACTGCTATCCGATGAGAAATAGTGTAAACCATCTATTTTTCCATACAGGTTCAGTTTATTTCCATCCTTGTTATAGATTTCGGCCCCATGAGCTGCACCGGCAGCAACGATGGTTGAGATGAGCACTGCTATTACTTTTTTCATAATATTATGGCCTGTGGTGATAATGATAAAAACAAGGGTGAGATTAAATCCCGTTACTTGCTGTTTGAGCTTAGTAATTAAATGAATTTCTGGTTATTGATAAAATGTAAATAAAGGATAAAGAATAAAAATAAATGTTTCTGCTTTATATTGGAATATTTTTCAGTATTAAGACTCTAAAAACTATTATTATGATTTTGTTAGATAAATCTATTTTAAATAATCGAAACAGGGAGTCATTCCTCATGACCTGATACACATTGTAAATAAATTTAATTTTCAGGCTGTTAGCATTCGCAAAACTTATAGACCACATAAACTATATGTTTTTTATCAACCGCTTTGCACATTACCGGTGCATGACTGGCTGGTTCGGTAATGTGGATATAGCCTTAACACTGATGGATAAATGAACGGTACTTTTTCGTTAATTAATGGAAATAATGTTCTTAATCATTTCCGTTTATTATTAAAGCAACGATTTATATCTCATCTGATTTATTCAAAACTGAATGCTATTGCTATTCGGCTATATAACATTTCGATTTATTATAGTGCAAAAATGCACAAGCAAAGTGCAGGGAATCTATTTTTATACTGATTAAAGATAATTAATAAATGAAGTTTATTCTGATGAGAAATACGGTCGATTTTCATCAAACAAAAAGTAGGGTGCGGAGCAATAGTGTTCCGCAAAACGGCTTAAAGATAGGCGTATATTCCCGGGGCAACGATGAGCTGTTCAGCCACTTCGGCGGCCTTATCTCTGTTGACCAACAGCTCTATTAATTTCAGACCAAAATCGATTGAGGTTCCAGGCCCCTGGCTGGTGACCAGATTGACGCGTTCATCATAGTTGACCCGTCGATCCACCCACTTATTATCGGGAATCATATGCTTAAAGCCAGGGTTAACCGCCATATTTCCTACAGGAAACAGCTTGTGGTGTTCCAGTACCAGTGCAGGGGCTGCACAAATCGCAGCGACAATATTACCGCTAAGATGAGTCTGGCGAACTCTTTCTACCAGCAGAGGGCTATCCCGAAAACATTCGGCACCTTTTACTCCACCGGGCAACACGACGGCGTCAAAATGTTCATCGGCTACGTCAACCAAAGCATGGTCGGCAACTAATTTCACCCCCCGGGAACAGACGATAGTCAGGCAGCCATCCCCTTCGACGCTGGCGGTAGTAACCTCAATTCCACCGCGAACCAGCAGGTCAATAGTGGTAACGGCTTCGGTTTCTTCCGTGCCGTGAGCCAGGCAAACCAGTGCTCTTGGCGCCATTTTGTACTCCTTAATCAATAAGATTGTCAGCCTGACAGGTTGTGCAGGCGTGAATATAACCGTTATCATGCATAACATTATTTGTGATTAAAAGAGCCAACATAAAAAAGGAAGAAGTTATGCCATCTTTCGATATTGTATCTGAAATTGATATGCCTGAAGTTCGCAATGCGGTGGAAAATGCCAGCCGTGAACTGACCAACCGTTGGGATTTCCGTAATATTCCCGCCAGTTTTGACCTGAATGAGAAGAGTGAAATCGTTAAGGTTGCCAGTGAGTCTGAGTTTCAGGTTCAGCAATTGCTGGATATTCTGCGCGATAAGTTTGCTAAACGCGGTATTGATGCCGGGGCGTTAGAAATCCCTGAAGAGATGGTACACAGCGGCAAAACATACAGCGTTGAGGTTAAGCTCAAGCAGGGTATTGAAACCGATGTGGCTAAAAAAATTATTAAGCTGATTAAAGATAATAAACTGAAAGTTCAGGCCCAAATCCAGGGGGATCAGGTACGGGTTACCGGCAAATCCCGTGATGACTTACAGGGGGCAATGGCGCTGGTGAGAGGTGCCGAGTTAGGACAGCCGTTCCAGTTTAATAACTTCCGTGATTAAGGGAATAAGGCCGAATACCAGACAGCATTGCTAAGTCAGGGTTGTCTGGTTTACTTAAAATGGAGTTTGTATGAGTAAAGCTGGTGTGCTGAAAAATTATTCCCGGGTATTATCGCTGTTTATCGGCGCTGGAATTTTTTTAAGCGGATGCAGTAACCGGTATGAACAACAACAGCTCGAGTTTGCCGAGTATTGCGCGCAGGTTGAAACGCTGGGCGGAATAGATTTTTCTTTCTCCGGTTTTACTTATGATGAGTTGAAAGAGGTCGAGGTAAAACACCAACGAAATGGGGAAGTTATCGAGCAATTTTCGCTGCATGTAGATACTTACAGCTTTAAATCCGGCGAAAATAATTTTTCCCTGTATGACTATAGCCGACAACTGCACGTTCGGGATAAATATACCATTAGGGTTTCTGACCAACAGGTTTTTGTATTAAACGGCATGAAAACTAAGGTGATACAGCAACCTGACACAAGGGTAAAAGGGGATGGCTGCCACCTGAGTGGTTATTCGCTGAATGGTGTCTCGGTAGAGAGCTATGCCTCTCCGCTGTTTGCAAAACTTGAAGTTATTGACCATAAGAACGTCAAAAAGAATAAAAAGAGCAAGAAGAGAAGAGTCAAAAGATAGTTGATATTGAAGGGTAATGTTATTCTGGCCCGGAATGAATATTCCAGGCCAGAGGGCTATCAAAATAGTTCGATTTATCGTCCAAACAGCCTGGAGAGGTTAAGGCCTTTCAGGAAGATAAAGGCCAGTAGTAACCCGCCCCATAGTGCCATAGTAATGTAGCTGCTTACGCCCAGAATATTTAGCCCACTTTCCAGCATCTGTAATAAGATCAGCGCCATCGCCATGCCAAACACTTTACCAAATCCACCGTCCGGGTTTATTCCACCTAATACTGCCGCCAGAATCGAAACCAGCAGATAGGATTCACCATAAGAGGCTTTAGCCGAGTTAAGCTTGGACATCATCAGCAACGCAGCAACCACGCAGAGTATGGAGGATAGGATATACACCCAGACAATCGTTTTACGGGTGTTAATACCGGAGTAATGGGTAGCCTGTTCATTGGATCCAATCAGATAGATGGTGCGGCCAAAGGCGGATTTCTCCAGAATGATCCAGATTGCGGTTACCACGGCTAAAAAGACTAACAGCGGTACAGGAATACCAAACAGATTGGTACTGTTAATCGCCAGAATATAGTCAGGGAAGTTGGAAATAGCCGAGCCGCGGGAGATCAAAATATTAATCCCGTTCAGCAAGGTCATAATACCCAGGGTTGCCAGAATAGGAGAGACCCTGACTACCGCAATCAGGAGGCCGTTCACGCTGCCAATCACCATAGCCATTGCTAAACCAGCAAGCAGCACCAGTGCCATACTGCCAGCACTTGGTGGATAGTTGGTAGCCACCCAGGCCATAACTAAACCACAGGCATTCATGGTGGCAATAATCGATAAATTAATCCCACCGGTGAGCATGGTGATGGCCATTGCCAGCGCCAGTACGCCAAGCACCGGCATTTGCGATGCAATTGACTGGAAGTTAGCGGATGACCAGAAAACATCAGGGATCAGAAAACTGAAGGAAATGACAACCAGACCAATCAGCAGACTCAGGTAAACCTCTACATTATCTTTTACTTTTCTTGCGCTCATGGTTATACCCCCTGACCTTTACGCTGGCTCCAGGCCGTCATACTGACACTAATAACGATCACTAAACCGGTAACCACAGTATGCCAGTAAGAAGAAATGTTCAGCAGGATCAGACCATTTTGTAGTACCGCTAATAGAATAACGCCCAGCAGAGTACCCAGTAGGGTTCCTCGTCCACCTACGATGCTGGTACCACCCAACACCACCGCCGCCAATACCGTGAGCTCATAGCCCAACAGTGAGTCTGGCGCTACGGTTAAAACCGTGGCTGACTGAACCACACCGGCTACACCAGACATTAACCCCATATAGCCATAGACAAATAGCTGAAGTTTAAAGATGCCAAAACCCATGCGTGAGGCAGCCTCTTTATTACCGCCCATGGCGTAAATCATACGTCCAATGCTGGTTTTATTCATGATGATGCCGGTCAGGGCAACGACCACAATCATGGTAATAATTTGCAGGCTCAGGCCATAATCATAACCATCTGCCGCGGTGAATTTAAACAGCATAACCCCTTGTTCAAACCACTCAGGATAGCTGTATAACCACACGCCTTTAGTGAGGTAGAGTAGCAATCCATAGAAGATATTCAGGGTTGATATAGTGATAATGATAGAAGGCACTTTAAGCCGGTTAACCAGCACCGCGTTAACCATGCCTAACAGTAATCCAATCCCGCCGGACAGCGCAAAAGCAATGGCAAAGTTACCGGTAGTGCCCTGAATAAGGCTAACCATGACATACTGAGCGATAATGGTCATTGCCGGGAAAGAAATATCAATACCGCCGGAAATCAGAACAATAAACAGACCGCAGGCCAGTATGGTCAACATAGCGTAGTTATTGATCAGATCGTAAATGTTGCCAAACGTCATAAAGTCCGGGCTGGCAAAAGAGAGATAACCACCAATTACCAGGATGGTTAAGCCTAAAAACAGTTCATGTGGTTTGATGCCTAATTTATTAACCATTGACCACCTCTGCCAGGGCTGCTTCCGTTGTTTCTCCCGGTAAATACTCCGCGGTGATTTCACCTTTACGCATAACTAAAATTCGGTGGCTGTTAAAGAAGGCTTCATCGATTTCATCGGTAATCATCAGTACCGCAATGCCTTTTTGTGATAGTGCAGAGATAATCTGATAGATACCGGCTTTATTGGCGATATCTACCCCAACGGTCGGGGAATCGAGGATCAGAACTTTAGGATTAATCGCCAGCCATTTGGCAATGGCGACCCGCTGGGCATTACCACCAGACAGTGTATTTACCGGTAAATTCACACTGCCGATTTTAATGGTTAGCTGCTCAACTAAATCCACCACTACCGCATCGGCTTTAGGCCTGTTTAATAGTTGTAGCGGGGTTTTTAAGCGATTGAGCACGGTGGAGATAATATTGTCATTAATGGATTGCTCCATGACTAAACCCGTACTCATCCGGTCTTCTGAAACGTAACCAATTCCGGCTTTAATCGCTTCCCGGTTGCTGGTGAAGTTAATCGGTTTACCTTCCAGCAGAATTTCACCCGAATCAGGTTTAGTGAGGCCAAACAGGCTAAGGCAAAGCTCGGTACGACCTGCACCAAGCAGGCCGGTGATAGCAACAATTTCGCCTTTATGCAGGCTAAAGGATATTTGATTATATTCCTGATTGCGGCAGAGGTTTTTCACTTCCAGCGCGACGGCATCTTTTTCCTTTATTGGTGGCAGTACCGCATAGGAGAACTCTTTACCGGTCATCAGGAAGGCCAGCTTTTTATTATCGATTTCTGTAGCAGGGTAAGTACCTACCAGCTTGCCGTCTTTCAGTACGGTGATTCGGTCAGAAATTTCCATCACTTCGTCCAGCCGATGGCTAACGAATACCACGCAAATGTTTCTTTTCTTCAGGTCATGAACCACCCGTAATAAGCCTTTTACTTCCTGCATTGTCAGAGAGGCGGTGGGTTCATCCATAATAATCAGTTTGGCTTCCTGCGACAGCGCCCGACAAATGGCAACTATCTGCCGCTGAGCAATAGGCAGGGACTCTACTGTGGCATCCAGATCCAGTTCGGCATCAATGCTCTTAATAGTGAGTTCGGCAATGCGGCGAATTTCACGTTTATTAACTAATAAATTATGGTGATATTGGTTGATGCCAATGTTTTCAGCAACAGTCAAATTGGGAAACAGCGATAGATCCTGATAGATAACCTGAATACCGGCTTTCACTGAATCAATCGGGGAAAGGTGAGAGTATGATTTACCATTAATGGTAATTTCTGCTCCCGTATCCGGCTGGTAAACGCCGGAAATAATTTTAATCAGCGTTGATTTCCCGCAGCCATTCTGCCCGGCCAGACAGTGAACTTCTCCCGGTAATAGCGTCAGAGCGATATTATCCAGCGCTTTAACACCATAGAAGGTCTTGCTGATATTACCCAGTGAAATAAAGGGTTCCATTTTTACCTCTTATTAACTTGTCACCCATTTGTAGCAAACTGCTGTGTTTTTTCTTCCCCTGCCGTGGATTACCGGCAGGGGCGGTGGAGCGATTAATACAGGCTATCGATGTTTTCTTTGGTAACACGCAGAACTTTATGGAACTTGATAATGCGTTTATCCATATCCACATCGGCTTTACCCAGATTTGGAATCTCCAGATCTTTGGTAATCTCTTCGCCTTTGAGGATTTTGTTAGCCACCGCGGTCAGAGCATAACCGGCTGACGCCGGGTCATAGGTTATGCCCATAGCGATATCACCGCTTTTAATCAGTGATGCGGCCTGTGATGGGATCATCATGCCGTAAACGAAAACTTTACCTCGTGCGCGTTTTTCTTTAACGGCACGGCCAGCACCAATTGGACCTTGTGAACCGAATGCCACAACGCCTTTCATTGCCGGATAGGCTTTCATTAAATCCAGCGTAGTGCGACGAGCGTCATCAATGTTTTCTGCCACAGGCATACGGCTGGTGACTTCAAACATCTCCGGATAATGTGCTTTCTGATATTTAACAAACAGATCGGTCCACAGGTTGTGTTGAGGAACGGTCAGGCTGCCAACATAAATCACGTAACCGCCTTTACCACCCATGGCTTTTGCCATTTCTTCAACGTTGTCAGCAGCAAATTTTTCATTATCGATGATTTCAACATCCCAGTTAGCGCTTGGCTGTCCTGGTGATTCGTTGGTTAACACCACGATACCTTCGCTACGGGCTTTTTTGAACACTGGTTCCAACACATCTGCGTCATTTGGTACGATAGTAATTGCTGAGACTTTTTTAGCGATTAAATCTTCAATAATTTTAACCTGTTGAGGAGCATCGGTACTGGATGGGCCAACCTGATAGGCTTTAATACCTAAATCTTTACCGGCATTGGTTACCCCTTCACCCATCCGGTTAAACCATGGCATGCCGCCGATTTTAGAAATATTAACCACTTCAACTTCTTTTGCCATTGCGGCGGTAGAACAGACCATTAACCCCAGTAAACTGGCGGATAATAGTTTAGCCAAATTCATTTTACTCATCTTATACCTCGGGCTGGTGGTAAATATAATTTACGTTAATGATTTTGTTTATGCGGAGATAAACAAAATATCCATTTCTTTTTTGCGCACAGTTACATCATGTTTAACGATAAAGGAGTGAATTTGCCGTAATTAAGATGCCTTTTTATGTAAAAGCTGGTTATAAAATAATTATGGATAGTCGCGGTGATTTTGGAATGTTCTCTATAAACCCCGTCAATACTCCTCTCCGCCACAGGACTGTAGAGTTTTAATGTCAAAATGGTTATGTATTTATTGGCTATTTATATGGACATAAATGCCGCCATTCTGTTTTGAGACTTAGATCACAATTAGTGGTGGTTATTTTATCTGCTATCTAATGTTTTATATCTTTATTCTGGTTATAAATTATTAAGAGTATTTAGCTATTCACTTATTGAGGTATGTTTTAGTGGCTAATTATTATTTATACAATCTAAATAAATAATCTGAATACCTGAGGTGAAGGAGTAGTTTAATATAAATGCTGAAACGAGAAACTAATATATATAATAATGAATGCAGGAAAAAGATCCCCTGAATATACAAATTAAACGGAGTCAGTAAAGTGGCTGACTTCGTTTAATTCGTCTCTAAAGCGTTATTTCTGCCGGCATTGGGTTCTCTGTATCAGGGTAGGTGGTGAGTTCCATATTCCTGCGGCGAAAATCGCTGGGGCTAACGCCGACGCGTTTACGAAATACGCGGGAGAAGTAGAGCTGATCGTCATAACCCACAATACGGCCTACGCTGGCGATGGATTCCTGAGTTGTTTGTAGCAGCAGTTTGGCGCGAATAACCCGCTGGTCTTCACGCCAGCGCAGCATGTTTATTCCAACCTGTTCGCGAAACAGATGGGCAAGACGGGAAGGGGAGAGGCAAACATGGTTAGCAATATCTTCAATGCGTACATCATCCGATAAGTTGCTGGTCATATACTGGCAGGCTTCAATGATGCGCGGGTCCATAATTTTTTGCGGCGATTGAGGATCTTCTTCAATACAGCGCAACAGCAATCTTTCCAGCAGGTTCATTGATAGCTCTTCAGACAGGCGTCTGCCGGACTGATGGGTTTGCTCAATAGAGGTAAACAGCTGCTCAAATTCTTCCTGTAGTGCTTCTGTTGGCAGAGTCAGGCGACCAACCCGGTTGGTCTGGCTATACCACTCCAGCCAGTCTGCCCAGTAGGCGCGCGGACGGAAGTAGATCCAGCGGTGATACCAGCAGTCACTATTAGGCGAACGGCCATAATAGTGGGCCTCTTTAGGCTGAAATAACAGCATATCGCCGGGATTACAGTAAAACGCATTTTCGCCGTCAAAAATTTGCCCCTGACCTTTAATGGTCAGATTCAGAATATAGCCCTTCATACCGTTAGGACGATCGATAAAAAAGTCGAGAGGACCATCAGTGACGATGGGGGTCAGTCCGGCCACCAGATAGGCGTTAAAGGAATATCCGGGTAACAGTAGGTTAGGTTGTGAATCAGAGACAATGCGCTGGTACAATCTTTCCTCCTCAGGCTGACATTAGATAATTTAACATACCATACCGGGCGTAACCCGGTATGGTAATTGTGGTAATGATGAGTAATTATACTTTCTGTTTTGCCAGTTGCTTATAGCGATCGAAAATAACCGCAGCCAGCAGAATTAAACCACGTACCACATATTGATAGAATGGTGAAATATTTAGCAGGTTCATGGCGTTTTCTACCGTACCCAGAATCAGTACACCGGCAATAACATAAGATATTTTACCAATACCCCCTTTCAGGGAAACCCCACCCAGTACACAAGCAGAGATAACGATCAGCTCATAACCCATAGAGGTCATTGGCTGTCCGCTGGTCATCCGCGAAGCCAGGATAATTCCGGCAGCAGCGGAGATTAAACCGGTCAGAGCGAAGATGATGATCTTAGTACGAATTACCGGTACGCCCGCCAGACGGGAAGCTTCTTCATTACCACCAACCGCCAGCGTATTACGACCAAAGGTGGTCTTATTGAGCAGGAAGCCAAACAGGATAAAGCAGAACAGTGTGATCCAGATAGGAACAGGAATGCTAAACCAACTGGTGTTACCTAACTCAAAAAAACGTTCGTCTTCGATACCTACCGCTTTACCATCGGAGATGATATAGGCTAATCCGCGCGCTATTTGCATAGTGGCAAGGGTGGTAATCAGGGCGTTAATTTTCAGCCGGGCAATAACGAAACCGTTAAGTAAACCGAATGCCAGACCCAGTAATAAACCCGCACCGATACCGAGAGCCAGACTTTCAGTATGGTTGATGACAACCGCCGTGGTGACACCGGCACAGGCAATGATCGAAGCCACTGACAGATCAAAATCGCCAGATGCCAGACAAAATAGCATTCCGCAGGCCACCATACCGGACATGGAAATCGCCAGACCCAGACCGCGCATATTAATCCAAGAGGCAAAGTTAGGTACAAATATCATACAGGCAATAAACAGTACGGCGAATACTACCAACATGCCGTAGCTATCCCAGATACGGCTCAGGGTATTGCCCGAGTCATTAACTGATGCTTTTGCCGGGGATGTGGTTGTAGATGTTATCGACATGAAGATTTTCCTTCTCTTAGGCAACCGCATCCGCGGTGGAATTTAACATGGCCAAACTCAGGGCTTTTCCTTCAGTGGCTTCGTCATGGGTTAACTCCCCGGACAGCGCGCCTTCGCGCATTACCAGAATACGGTCGGCAAGGCCGAGCACTTCCGGTAAATCACTGGAGGCAAAAACAACGGCGATGCCCTGTTTTGCGAGTTCATAAATAACGTTATAGATTTCGTGTTTAGCACCGACGTCGATACCGCGCGTAGGTTCATCTAACAAAATCACTTTCATCTCTTCTGATAACCAGCGGCCAAGAATGGCTTTTTGCTGGTTACCGCCGGAAAGATTCATAATCAACTGTTCTGCCGATGGGGTTTTGATATTGAGTTCGCGAATACGCTGTTGCGCATTGCTGTTTTCCCAACGGTTATTGATCAGGCAGCCTGCGCTAAGGGTTTTGCGCCGGGCGCTGATATTGATATTGTCTTTGACGGAATGCACCGGAATGATGCCTTCGGCTTTACGGTCTTCAGGGCATAACATAATCCCCTGACAGATACCGTCGATAGGGGTGGTGATATTCAGCGCCTTACCATCTAATTCGACACTACCACTGGTAATGCGCGTTGCACCAAAGAGTGATTTCAGGAGTTCACTGCGGCCAGCACCCACCAGACCAAATAAACCAACGATTTCCCCCTGGCGCACCTGGAAACTAATAGGGTGTTTAACGCCCGGTGCTTTAACATTTTTCAGTTCAAAGCGGACTTGTCCTAAAGGGCGAGGGCTATAGCCATAAATATCGCCAATATCACGCCCAACCATGGTTTGAACCAGTTCGTCGTGGGTCAGGTTTGGAATATCGGTAAAGGTTTTCATGTAGCAGCCATCTTTAAACACGGTGATGGCGTCGCTAAGCGCGAAGATCTCTTCCATGCGGTGTGATACGTACAGAATAACGCGGCCTTCAGCACGGAGTTCGCGAATAACGCGAAATAATTGTTCAATCTCTCTGGCGGACAGCGAACTGGTTGGTTCATCAAAAGCAATGATCTTAGCGTTACGTGCCAGTGCCTTGGCTATTTCCACCATTTGCCACTGACCAATGGAGAGATATTTAAGTGGAGTATCCGGATTAATATCCAGCCCCAGATGCTCCAGTTGAATACGAGCCTCATAGTTGAGGAGTTTTTTATTGACCACGCCGCCTTTGGTTGGCAACTGCCCCAAATAGATATTTTCAGCGACGGTCATTTCAGGAACTAAATGCAATTCCTGATAAATAATGGCAATACCGGAATTCAGGGCATCCATGGTATTAGTGAATTTTACCGGCTGTCCCTTGACCTTAATCTCACCCGAGGTTGGGATATAGTTGCCACTGAGTATTTTAAGCAGGGTTGATTTTCCTGCTCCATTTTCTCCCATCAGTGCATGAACCTGACCTGGGTGGCAGTCAAAGCTAATGTTTTGCAGCGCTTTCACGCCTGGAAACGTTTTACTGATTTGACAAAACTCGAGATAAGGTGATTGCAGCGTAGGCATAATAAGTTCCTTAATGCTCGTACCACTTATCCGCAGGGGGCCTGTAAATGTACACGGCCTATAACAAGTGACTGACGGAATAAGTATATTTTTTGTTTTGATAACAAGACGCTGTATTAAGAGGGCAGATGGTTAACCATCTGCCCGATGGACAATTACAGTCCTTTCTTTTCCAGTTCAGCTTTGAAGTTGTCACGAGTGATCAGCACTACGTCAGTAACTTCTGTGAATTTAGCCGGTTCAACTCCTTTGGTTTCCCAGTTATAGAGCATTTCAATACTCTTATAACCGTGTACGTCCGGGCTTGGTAACAGTGAGCCATAGAAGCCGGTAGCGTTAGCTTTTGACAGCTCATTTACCGCATCCACACCGTTGATACCAATACAGATAACGTTCTCAGGTTTGAAGTTCTGACCCTCTGTTGCACGTACTCCGCCCAGAATGGTGTTGTCGTTAAAGCCAACGATCAGCCAGTTTTTCACTTCCGGATGCTGTACTAACATGGAGTTAGCAGCATCAAAAGAACCCGGGATATCATTTGATTTGCTGGGTACCTGATAAATTTGTTTCTCAGGGAAGCCAGCCGCTTTCAGCGCCTCCATAGAGCCTGAAGTGCGGCGACGTGCGGTATCCAGCTCGTTAGAGGTAATCGCCATAACGCCTGTTTCAGCGATGTTCCACTTACGTTTACTCATCTCTTTCCATAGCTCCTGGCCCTGGCGCTCACCAATTTTGGTGGCGGCCATCATGACCAGAGGAACCGTATCCATCGGTTTACCTTTAGCGTTAACGAACTGGTCATCAACGGTAACCACTTTCAGGTTGTAACTTTTGGCCTTAGCCATAATTGCCGGCCCTAATTTCGGGTCCGGAGTACAAATAACAAAACCCTTAGCTCCGTTAGCAGCCAGGCTGTCGATAGCGTTCAGAGTTTTTTCGCCGTCCGGAACGGCAATTTTGATTACGTCAAAACCGAGGTCTTTACCTGCTTTATCCGCAAATGCCCACTCGGTTTGGAACCAAGGTTCTTCAGGTTGTTTAACCAGAAAGCCGAGCTTCATCGTTTCAGCGATAGCTGAATGTGACATAATCGCCGACAATCCTACAACAGCAAGGGCCTTAGTGAATTTATGCATATGTTCTATCTCTCCTGTACTTGGTCTATATAGTCTAATTGGCTATCTTTATGATATTGACTCAGCGAGATCTACTATTGTTATAACAACGGATTTGTATTTAACATGCCTGTTTTAAGCTTGTTCATATGCAATCCATAACAAAGTGGCATAAGTTTTAACGTTTATTGAATATGATTTTTTAGAGCGCCATCACAATTAGAAATTACAGCAATATCGTTCATATATTCAGTGAAAAAGTGATGTATTTTGATTTTGAGGTAGATCACACTCCATCTTAAGAAAGCAAGATTGTGCATATTTCTAGCTAATGCATCCTCGCCGATTTGATGGGATTTTTTTATGGTATCCCCAAACAAAATCACCATTAATTCGTATATGAGGTTTTTATGTCAAAAGGCGCTATTGCTCTTGGGCTTGACTTCGGTAGTGACTCTGTTCGCGCTTTGGCTGTCGATTGCATAGAAGGCTCCGAGATTGCAACGGAAGTCGTCTACTATCCTCGCTGGAAGCAGGGACTATTCTGTAAACCATCTGATAATCAGTTCCGCCACCACCCTCAGGATTATATTGAGTCGATGGAACAGGCAATTAAAGCCGTGGTTGCCATGCTGACGCCGGAACAGCGTAAGAATATTGTGGGCATCGGTGTGGATACGACGGGTTCAACGCCGGCTCCGATTGATAATGAAGGGCGGGTGCTGGCGCTGCGTCCTGAGTTTGCTGATAACCCAAATGCGATGTTTGTGTTATGGAAAGATCATACCGCTATTGAAGAAGCGGAAGAGATTAACCGCCTGTGCCATAACGGTAAATTCGATGACTACACCCGTTATATTGGTGGTGTCTATTCATCCGAATGGTTCTGGGCCAAAATACTACATGTTTCCCGCGCGGATGCTGCGGTACGCAGTGCGGCTACCTCATGGGTTGAGCTCTGTGACTGGGTTCCTGCATTATTGAGCGGTACTCAGGCGCCAACCAATATTAAACGTAGCCGTTGTGCTGCCGGGCATAAAGCCTTGTGGCATAGGGACTGGAATGGTTTACCTCCGCGTGATTTTCTTCAGGCATTAGATCCTATTCTGGTTAATGACCTGACTTATCCTATGTTTACCGAAACCCATACCGCCGAAAAACCAGTAGGGCAAATCACCAAAGAGTGGGCTGCGCGTTTAGGCCTGCCGGAAAACGTGATGATTTCCGGTGGTGAATTTGATTGTCATATGGGCGCGGTAGGGGCTGGAGCTCAACCCTATACGCTGGTGAAAGTGATTGGCACTTCCACCTGTGACATTCTGCTGGCGGATTACCAACTGGTAGGCGATCGTGCCGTTGCCGGTATTTGTGGTCAGGTAGACGGTAGCGTTATTCCGGGTTTTATCGGGATGGAAGCGGGGCAGTCGGCATTTGGTGATATGTACGCCTGGTTTAGCCGCTTACTGTCATGGCCGTTGAATCATGCGGCAACCCAAAACCCTGAGTTAGCACCAGCGTTGAAGCAAATCGAATCTAATTTATTGCCCGCCTTAACAGAAGCCTGGGCTCAACAAACCTCACTGGAAAAACTCCCTGTTGTGCTTGACTGGTTTAATGGCCGCAGAACGCCGTTTGCCAACCAGCGACTGAAGGGGGTTATCACGGATTTAAATTTAGGTACCGATGCACCAACCCTGTTTGGTGGATTCATTGCCTCTACAGCATTTGGTGCCCGCGCCATTATGGAGTGTTTTGTTGAGCAGGATATTCCTGTGGAGAACGTACTGGCATTAGGCGGTATTGCCCGTAAATCGCCGGTGATCATGCAGGTTTGTACCGATGTCATGAATCGCCCTCTGCAAATCGTTGAGTCCGATCAGTGCTGTGCTCTGGGGGCCGCTATTTTTGCTGCGGTTGCTGCCGGTGTTCACACCACGATTCAGGATGCTCAACAGCACATGGCCAGCCCAATCGAACGCACGCTGACGCCAGATCCACAGCGTGCTGCACAGTATGAAAAACTTTATCAGCGTTATCAGCAATGGAGCAACGTCGCTGAACCTTGCTATGCGGCAAAAGCCGAATAACCTGTTACCCCATTTTGAATTAGCCTGCTGAGAAGCAGGCTCTCTATAGGAGTTTATATGAACGTCTTTAATCAGTTAGAAGTTTGGTTTGTTATCGGTAGCCAGCATCTGTACGGGCCAAAAACGCTGCAACAGGTGAGCCAGCAGGCTCAGGAAGTGGTTGATGGCTTAAATAAGCAGGCCGGATTACCGATTAAATTAGTTATCAAACCGCTGGCAACTACGCCGGATGAGATTGTGAACCTGTGTCGGGAAGCGAACTATGCACAAAGTTGCGTAGGTATTGTCACCTGGTTACACACTTTCTCTCCAGCCAGAATGTGGATTGCTGGTTTAAGCCTGCTGGAAAAGCCGTTATTACAACTCCATACCCAATACAGTAATGAAATCCCATGGGGCACCATTGATATGGATTTCATGAACCTGAGCCAAACCGCTCACGGTGGTCGTGAGTTTGGTTTTATTGGCGCTCGTATGCGTAATGAGTACACCGCCGTTGTGGGCTCATGGAAAGATAAAGAAGTGCATCACAAGCTGGATCGCTGGATGCGCGTTGCTGCCGGTATTTATGAAAGCAAAAACCTGAAAGTTGCACGTTTTGGCGACAATATGCGTGAAGTAGCGGTCACTGAAGGTAACAAAGTTTCTGCACAGATCAAATTTGGTTATGCGGTAAACGGCTACGGCTTAGGTGATTTAGTCTCAGTCGTGGATGCCGTTTCTAAAGGTGAGATTGATGCGCTGGTTGAAGAGTACGAAGCTACTTATCGTCTGACTGATGTGGTGAAAGTTAATGGCGCTAAACGTAGCAATCTGCTGGAAGCAGCCCGTATTGAACTGGGCCTGAAAAAATTCCTGGAGCAGGGCAAGTTTGGTGCTTTCACCACGACCTTTGAAAACCTGTATGGCTTAAAACAACTGCCGGGATTATCAGTACAACGCTTAATGCAACAGGGTTATGGCTTTGGTGCTGAAGGCGACTGGAAAACTGCTGCACTGCTGCGCATTATGAAAGTAATGGCAGGCGGTATGAAAGGCGGCACTTCCTTTATGGAAGACTACACCTACAACTTTGCTGCGGGTAACGATCTGGTTTTAGGTTCTCACATGCTGGAAGTTTGTCCATCTATCGCCAGTGAAGAGAAACCACTGCTGGATGTGCAACATTTGGGAATTGGTGGCAAAGACGATCCGGCTCGTCTGATTTTCTCGGCGCCGGCAGGGCCAGCACTAAATGCCAGCCTGATTGATATGGGCGGCCGTTTCCGTCTGCTGGTGAATACGGTTGATACCGTTAAGCCACCACACGATTTGCCTAAGCTTCCGGTTGCGCATGCAGTCTGGAAAACGCATCCATCACTGGACGTAGCGGTTGAAGCCTGGATTCTGGCGGGGGCGCGCACCATACGGTGTTCACTCAGGCGCTGGATGTTGAGCATCTGCGTATCTATGCTGAAATGTGCGGTATTGAGATGCTGGTTATTGACCAGAGTACCGAGATTCCGGCGTTTAAGAACGAAATTCGCTGGAATGAGGTTTACTACAAGCTGTGTCGCTAAGACATAGAGATAACCTGAATGTCGTCGCTGATAGTATCGTACCAGAACAGGCACGGTGCTAACGATGAACTCTAAGCCTCTGGCATTGATGTCAGAGGCTCTCCTCTTTCAGTTATCGGTTAATTCTAACGGTTTATTGAGAAAGAAAAGATGAGAAGGCAAAACACTATGTACCAGCAACTGAAAAAACAGGTTTTAGAAGCTAATCTGGCTTTGCCCCGTTACCATTTAGTGACCTTTACCTGGGGAAATGTCAGCGGAGTCGATCGTGAGCGCGGTGTGATTGTGATTAAGCCGTCAGGTGTTGAGTATGAACATATGACGGCTGACGATATGGTGGTAGTGAGTCTGGAAACCGGAAAGGTTGTTGAAGGTAACAAAAAGCCGTCATCGGATACCGAAACTCATCTGGCGCTGTATCGGGCATTCCCTGAGATTGGTGGGATTGTGCATACTCATTCTCGTCATGCCACTATTTGGGCGCAGGCCGGGCGCGATTTATCTGCATGGGGAACTACCCACGCAGACTATTTCTATGGCCCCATTCCTTGTACCCGAAGAATGACACCGGCAGAAATAGCCGGAGAGTATGAACTGGAAACCGGTAATGTGATTATCGAAACGTTTAAAGTTCTGGGTATCAACGCTAAAGATGTGCCGGCTGTATTGGTTAATTCTCACGGTCCTTTTGCCTGGGGAACCGATCCGGATAATGCCGTGCATAACGCCGTAGTGCTGGAAGAGATCGCCTATATGAATCTGTTTACCCGCCAGCTAACGCCAGATTTAGGTGAAATGCAGCAGGAGCTATTGGATAAACACTATTTGCGTAAGCATGGTAAGAATGCTTATTAGGGGCAGTAACCGCATTATCAGCGCAATTAAAAAGAGCTGTCATTGATATGACAGCTCTTTCTGTTAATTTCTTACTTCAATCTCTAACTAACGGATTTCAATTGCGCTTTCCTGATTGAATAATAATCCAACCAGCAGCCTATCAAGATACCCATCAGACACAGCAGCCCGCCAATATTTAACAGCGCTTCTTTTATATAGTAGAGCGTACTGAACTCAGTTGCGGACCAGAGCAGTAATATCAGCCATATACCCAACATGCTTGCACCGGCGATAACTAATCGGATAGCCGACTGGTACTGACGGGAAAAATGTATTCTGGGCATAAAGCTGTTTGTTTGTTGGGTATATTCCAGAGTCTGACGGCATAGTGCCAGCAACAGCAATCCGGGAATCGCCATTACAATGGTAAACAGATAGAACATAGGCCAGTTGTAATGTTCAACAAACCAACCGGCAACCGGGCCAACGTAAACACGACCAACGGCAGACAATGCTGAGAGCAGGGCAAATTGGGTTGCAGAGAATGATTTATTACACAGGGTCATCAGCAGGGCAACAAAGGCTGCGGTACCCATTCCTCCACACAGATTTTCGAAGAAAATTGCGCTGCCCATGGTGATAATATTTTTGTCGGTTACCGCCAGAATCCAGTGACCAAAGTTGGATACCGCCTGCAAAATACCGAACAGCATCAGCGAGCGAAACAGCGTTAGCTTTTGCATCAAAATGCCGCCGATCAGTACGCCAATAATGGTGGCGAACAGGCCCAGCGTTTTATTTACCAGACCTACTTCACCGGCGTTAAAGCCTACGCCGCGAATCAGGAAAGTGGTACTCAGGCTACCTGCAAAAGCATCACCCATTTTATACAGTACGATCAGCAACAGAATCAGCCAGGCATTATTACGGCCAAAGAAATCTTTTAGCGGTTCAACTACCGCCTGTTCAATGGTTCTGGGCGTTGACGCCATGGTTTCAGGCTCTTTTGCCCATAAGGTGGCGATAATACCGATAACCATCAACAGCGCCATTAGCCAGTAGGTCGCGCGCCAGCCCAAATAGTAATGGGCAATCCACAGCGCCAGACCACCAGAAACTAACATGGCTAAACGATAGCCTAATACTGAAATAGCAGCACCGTTTCCCCGCTGGTCCGCCGTCAGTACATCGGTTTTATAAGCATCAAACACAATATCCTGGGAGGCGGAGAAGAAGGCAATCATTACCGCCAGTGCTGCCATGAGCCATAAATCGTGTTGAGGGTTCAGGCAGCCAATAGCAAAAATCAAAATAACCAGTGCAACCTGGGTTAACAGCATCCAGCCACGACGGCGGCCAAGAAATGGCAGACTGTAGCGGTCCATCAACGGTGACCAGAGAAACTTGAAAACGTAGGCTTGCCCAACTAAAGAGAAGAAACCAATGGTGGTTAGATCCAGACCCGCTACGGTCATCCAGGCTTGCAGGGTTCCGGAAGTTAAAGCCAGAGGCAGCCCGGATGCAAAACCAAGCAGTAACAATACCGCGGTATTACGTTGAGTAAACGCTTTAAAATAGTGATTAGTCATAGGCTCAGAAACCCCTGCCGGTTTGAGCAGGGGTTAATACTGGATTAATTACGTGCATTTTGACGGATAAAGTCGCTGATGCTGGTATCCTGCGCCATTTCATTAATGGTGTCGGTTAACGCCGCATTGATAACATCTTCGATGTTTTTGTTGCTGGCGGTGAAGGCACCTTTAGTATTGTGGGTGGTGCGGAAGTTTTTAGTTTGCTGCTGGCCATTTTTGGCCTGGCTGATAATCGAAATATTAACTTTGGTGACGATGTTATAGCGTAAGTCACCTTCCTGAACGTCCGCGTACAGGTTATTGATAATAATCTGTACGTTAACGCTGCCTTCCGGGCCTACCATATAACCACGGGCACGCAGTTGCTTCTCCAGGGCCTCCTGTAGCAGGAAACGCACATCCCGCGATGGGGTCAGCGTTAACAGTTGACCGTCACGATTTACTTTAGCTAAAGCACTATCCTGACGCTGGTCTGCACTGGTGAGGCTGATGGTTGCTCCCATCAGCGATGGATCTTGCTGAGGAAGGTTCATGGTTGGGTTGATATTTAATGTCGTATCCGGGCGGGCACAACCGGCCAGAATAAATAACGCCATTAAGGGAAAAAAAATACGCTGTGGCAGAGTCATTTTAATCACGGTAAACCTTTAAATTCAATTTATTATCCATGTACCGCCTCGATGATGGCATCATCAACGAATACCTGATCCTAATCAGAGGTCAGAGCGGCTTGTGTGTTGGTTTAGTCACCTGCATTGTTAATTATATTGCCGAGATAAACCGTGGTACAAATAAGACCGGCACCTATCATATCATTGCTCTGGTGATGGGGAAGAGGGGAAATGATAATATCGTACAGGTTAATGTGTTTTTTATAGGGATTGCCCGTCGTCGGTTTTTGATCGCTCATTCGGGCTCAACTCAGTTAATCTACCGCGTTGATTTATTTTTAAATAAAAGTGCGCTTTTCTCAGGCAAAACCATTGATGCTGTACTTTAATTGCATGGGTAATAAAATGTTGATGCTGAACAGAGCAAGAATTAATCATCAGGAAGCCGGTTGGATAACTAAATCATGATGCAAGAGATTATTAAAAATAAGTTAGCGGTGCTGGAGCCGGTATTTATTGGTGTGGTGAACGAAAGCGATCAACACAATGTGCCAGCGGGTTCAGAAAGCCACTTTAAAGTTGTTATCGCTTCAAGTCACTTTGAAGGGCAGCGCCTACTGGCGCGTCATCGTATAATTTATCAGCTGTTAGAACAGGAGATGCAACAACCAATTCATGCGCTGGCATTGCATACCTATACGCCTGACGAGTGGCAGAAACAGCAGGACTCAGTGCCGGATTCACCCGAGTGCCGTGGCGGTAGCCGTTTTTCATAGTTATTGAATCAGGATGAAAATCGGGCCTGATATCCATAAAAATAGGCTAATAACCATCGGTTGGGTAAAGTTTCGGGAACTGAATCACGATTTATCTGGTACTAACTCCCTCTCTTTTCTCGACTCATCATCAATGCGCGGCTATAATGCTGCGTCTAATTTTCCGGACTTTATTCGGGATGCTTCCGACAATAAGGGATAGGGTACCGTAAGCGCGGCCGTCCCGGTCTTAAGAAACGTTTTCAAATTTGCCTGGTGCAACATTGAAAATCGCTTCTGGAGTTGACCGAGCACTGTGATTTTTTGAGGTAACAAGATGCAAGTTTCCGTTGAAACAACTCAAGGCCTAGGGCGCCGTCTATCAATCGCTGTTGCGGCTGACGTGATTGAAGAAGCAGTAAAAAAAGAGCTGGTAGATATTGCCAAGAAAGTACGTATCGACGGCTTCCGTAAAGGAAAAGTACCAATGAATATTATCGCTCAGCGTTATGGTGCTTCTGCGCGCCAGGACGTGCTGGGTGAGCTGATGCAGCGTCATTTTATTGATGCCATCATCAAAGAAAAAATCAATCCGGCTGGCGCACCGAAGTATGTACCGGGCGAATACAAGCTGGGTGAAGACTTCAACTATGCGGTAGAGTTTGAAGTGTATCCGGAAGTAGAACTGAAAGACTTAAACACCATCGAAGTTGAAAAGCCAGTGGTTAACGTGGGTGAAGCCGACGTTGAAACCATGCTGGATACGTTACGCAAGCAGCAGGCAACCTGGAAAGAAACTGATGGCCAGGCTAAAGCTGAAGATCGCGTAACGGTAGATTTCACCGGTTCTATCGACGGTGAAGAGTTCGAAGGTGGTAAAGCCTCTGATTTCGTTCTGGCCATGGGCCAGGGCCGTATGATTCCAGGCTTTGAAGAAGGCATTCTGGGTCATAAGAAAGGTGAAGAGTTTACTATCGATGTTAACTTCCCTGACGATTACCATGCAGAAAACCTGAAAGGTAAAGCGGCTAAGTTTGCTATCGTTCTGAAGAAAGTTGAAGAGCGTGAACTGCCAGAATTTACACCAGAATTCATTTCTCGCTTTGGCGTAGCTGACGGTACGCTGGATGGCTTAAAAGCGGAAGTTCGTAAAAATATGGAACGTGAGCTGAAAGGCGCTATCCGTAATCGCGTTAAGACTCAGGTTATCGATGGTCTGATCAAAACGAATGAGGTGGATGTTCCTGCTTCACTGGTTGACAGTGAGATCGACGTGCTGCGTCAACAAGCGGCACAGCGTTTTGGTGGCAAACAACAGCAAGCGATGGAATTACCTCGCGAACTGTTCGAAGAGCAAGCTAAACGTCGTGTTGTCGTGGGTTTACTGTTAGGTGAAGTCATTCGTAAGAATGAACTGAAAGCTGACCAGACTCGCGTTAATGCACTGATTGAAGAAATGGCTTCTGCGTATGAAGATCCACAAGAAGTAATTGAGTTCTATAATAAGAACAGTGAACTGATGAACAACATGCGCAACGTTGCTATGGAAGAAGAAGCAGTAGAAACACTGCTGGCTAACGCTAAAGTAACTGAGAAGGCTATGTCATTCAGCGAGCTAATGAATCAGACTCCAGCTGCATGATAATGCTTTGAGAGCAGACAGAAAGTTGACTTAGTCGCTATTCTTCTGCAAATATGGCTCGGAGGCTCTGTTTCCGGGCCATTTTTCTATCAGGAGACCCCAATGTCCTACAGTGGCAAGTTAGATAATTTTTCATCAGATATGGAACAGCCTATGGCACCTCACATGGCGTTAGTACCAATGGTGGTTGAGCAGACTTCCCGTGGAGAGCGTTCTTACGATATTTTCTCTCGTCTGTTAAAGGAGCGTATCGTTTTCCTTAACGGTCAGATTGAAGATCATATGGCGAATCTGATTGTGGCTCAGTTGCTGTTTCTGGAAGCTGAAAACCCGGAAAAAGATATTTTCATGTATATCAACTCACCGGGTGGCGTGATCACTTCTGGTATGTCTATTTATGACACCATGCAGTTTATCAAACCTGATGTTAGCACTATGTGTTTAGGTCAGGCTTGTTCAATGGGTGCGTTTCTGTTGACCGCTGGTGCTGCGGGTAAACGTTTATGTTTACCGAATGCTCGCGTCATGATCCACCAACCATTAGGTGGTTACAGAGGCCAGGCTTCAGACATTCAGATTCATGCGGAAGAGATCCTGAAGATCAAAGCTAAAATGAATCAACTGATGTCCCACCATAGCGGAAAACCACTTGAAGATATCGAGCGTGATACTGACCGTGACAGATTCCTGTCCGCTCAGGAAGCGTTGGAGTACGGTTTGATCGATGAAATCGTTACCTCAAGGGTATAATCATTATCCCTGACATTGAGTCTGTTTAGCGCCTACACTTATAGAAACAGGTAGGCGTCAGGGGAAGTGAAGCAGGATGCGCAAAGAAAGTTTAAATTTATGAGGTTTACTGATGACAGATAAGGGCAAAGACGGTTCAGGAAAGCTGCTGTACTGTACCTTCTGTGGTAAAAGCCAGCACGAAGTTCGCAAGTTAATCGCTGGTCCGTCAGTGTATATCTGCGATGAATGTGTCGACTTATGTAACGATATTATTCGCGAAGAGATTAAAGAATTAATCCCACACAGAGAGCGCAATGCACTGCCTACACCACACGAAATTCGTCAGCATCTTGATGACTATGTGATCGGACAAGAGCAGGCTAAAAAGGTTCTGGCGGTTGCGGTTTACAATCACTATAAGCGTTTACGTAATAGCGATAGCAGCCACGATGTTGAATTAGGTAAAAGTAATATTTTGCTGATTGGCCCAACGGGTAGCGGTAAAACATTACTGGCGGAAACGCTGGCGCGTTTTCTGGATGTGCCATTTACTATGGCGGATGCAACCACATTAACGGAAGCGGGATATGTGGGTGAAGATGTTGAAAACATCATCCAAAAACTGCTGCAAAAATGTGATTACGATGTTGAGAAGGCTCAACGCGGTATCGTTTATATCGATGAAATCGATAAGATTTCCCGTAAGTCAGACAATCCGTCTATCACCCGTGATGTATCCGGTGAAGGGGTGCAGCAAGCACTGTTGAAGCTGATTGAAGGTACTATTGCTGCCGTTCCTCCGCAGGGTGGACGTAAGCATCCACAGCAAGAGTTCTTACAGGTAGATACCTCTAAGATCCTGTTTATTTGTGGTGGTGCGTTTGCCGGGTTGGATAAAGTTATCGGCATGCGTATTGAAACAGGTACCGGTATCGGCTTTGGCGCAACGGTGAAAAAAGCATCGGATAAAGCCACCGAAGGCGAGCTGTTTAAGCAGGTTGAACCGGGTGATTTGATCAAGTACGGTTTGATTCCGGAGTTTATTGGTCGTCTGCCGGTAGTGGCTACGCTGGGTGAACTGGATGAGCAAGCGCTGATTCAGATTCTGAAAGAGCCTAAAAATGCGTTAACTAAACAGTATCAGGCGCTATTCCACCTTGAAAATGTTGAGCTGGAATTCCGTGATGAAGCGCTGGAAGCCATCGCTAAAAAAGCGATGTCACGCAAAACTGGTGCTCGTGGTCTGCGTTCAATCGTTGAGGCGGCATTGCTTAACACCATGTATGACATTCCTTCAATGGAAAATGTGGACAAAGTGGTGATCGATGCTTCGGTTATTGAAAATAATACCGATCCACTACTGATTTACAGCCAGGCTGAAGCTCAGGCATCAGGTGAGTAATCAATAAAACCATCGCCAGATTTTAATAAAATACGGTTAAAAGTGGCGTTGTAATCAGTGATAAAAGCAGGGGGATAATATCCTCCTGTTTTTTTATCTTTATCTACCGTTGAATGTAATTGAATAGTCCCCATATACTCTTTCATGTACTACGTTAATAACGTATCCCCCATTTCCGTTAATGTTTTTGGTTGGCGGAAAACGAACAAAGAGAGAGCTCTATGAATGCTGAGCGTTCCGAACGCATTGAAATCCCTGCGCTGCCCTTAAGAGACGTGGTGGTTTATCCACACATGGTTATTCCACTGTTTGTTGGAAGGGAGAAATCTATTCGTTGCCTTGAGGCGGCGATGGATCAGGATAAAAAGGTTCTGATGGTCGCGCAGAAAGACGCCACCATGGATGATCCTGGTGTTAACGATCTGTTTTCGGTGGGAACCGTTGCCTCTATTTTACAAATGCTGAAGCTGCCTGACGGTACGGTAAAAGTACTGGTAGAAGGGTTACAGCGTGCTCGTATTACCATGCTGGCCGATAACGGCGAGCATTTCTCTGCACAGGCAGAATATATGCCGAGTGCCACTATTGATGAGCAGGAGCAGGAAGTTCTTATCCGCACCGCTATCAATCAGTTTGATGGTTACATCAAATTAAATAAAAAGATTCCACCAGAAGTCCTGACTTCCCTGAATGGCATCGAAGATCCTGCTCGTCTGGCGGATACCATTGCTGCACATATGTCTCTGAAGTTAAGCGACAAGCAAACCGTGCTGGAAATGGTGGATGTGGGTGAGCGTCTGGAATTCCTGATGGCGATGATGGAGTCTGAAATTGACCTGCTACAGGTTGAGAAGCGCATCCGTAATCGTGTTAAAAAGCAGATGGAAAAAAGCCAGCGTGAGTACTATCTGAATGAGCAAATGAAAGCCATTCAGAAAGAGCTGGGGGAGATGGACGATGCGCCGGACGAGATAGAAACCCTTAAGCGCAAAATTGAAGCGGCAAAAATGCCAAAAGATGCGCGGGAGAAAACCGAAGCTGAATTGCAGAAGCTGAAGATGATGTCTCCGATGTCCGCTGAAGCCACGGTAGTGCGCGGTTATATTGAGTGGATGCTTCAGGTGCCATGGAATTCCCGTAGCAAAGTGAAAAAAGATCTGAACAAAGCACAAGAGACTCTGGATACCGATCACTACGGTCTTGACCGGGTGAAAGATCGTATTCTTGAGTATTTAGCGGTTCAGAGCCGGGTCAGCAAAATTAAAGGGCCGATTCTGTGCCTGGTTGGGCCTCCGGGCGTAGGTAAAACCTCCCTGGGCCAATCCATTGCTAATGCGACCGGGCGTAAATATGTCCGTATGGCACTGGGTGGCGTGCGTGATGAAGCCGAAATTCGAGGCCACCGTCGTACCTATATCGGTTCAATGCCGGGCAAACTGATTCAGAAAATGGCCAAGGTTGGAGTGAAAAACCCGCTGTTCCTGCTGGATGAGATTGACAAGATGTCCTCCGACATGCGCGGTGACCCGGCTTCAGCGCTGTTAGAGGTACTGGATCCGGAACAAAACGTGGCGTTTAACGACCACTATCTGGAAGTGGATTACGATTTGTCCGATGTCATGTTTGTTGCCACATCGAACTCCATGAATATTCCTGCGCCGCTATTGGACCGTATGGAAGTGATCCGCTTATCGGGTTATACCGAAGATGAAAAACTGAATATTGCTAAACAGCACCTGTTGCCAAAACAGCTTGAGCGTAATGCGTTGAAGAAAGGTGAGTTAACGCTAGATGATTCAGCGATTGTTTCTATGATTCGCTATTACACCCGTGAGGCTGGCGTTCGTAGCTTAGAGCGTGAAATCTCTAAAGTTTGTCGCAAGGCAGTTAAAACCTTGCTGATGAACAAGAACGTGAAACACATTACGGTGAATGCGGATAACCTGAAAGAGTTCCTGGGGGTTCAGCGCTTTGACTATGGTCGTGCGGATAATGAAAATCGTGTAGGCCAGGTAACCGGTTTGGCGTGGACGGAAGTCGGCGGTGACTTACTGACGATTGAAACCGCCTGTGTACCGGGTAAAGGCAAGCTGACTTACACCGGTTCATTAGGTGAGGTTATGCAAGAGTCTATTCAGGCTGCTCTTACCGTTGTGCGTGCTCGCGCAGAGAAACTGGGTATTAACGGTGATTTTTACGAAAAACGTGATATTCACGTTCACGTACCGGAAGGGGCTACACCAAAAGATGGCCCAAGTGCTGGTACCGCCATGTGTACCGCGTTGGTTTCCTGTTTAACCGGTAACCCGGTGCGTGCCGATGTTGCCATGACGGGCGAAATTACATTGCGCGGTCAGGTTCTGCCAATTGGTGGTCTGAAAGAGAAGTTACTGGCAGCGCATCGTGGTGGTATTAAGACGGTACTGATTCCGGCAGAAAATAAACGCGATTTGGAAGATATTCCGGAAAACGTGATTGCCGATCTGGATATTCATCCGGTAGAGCGCATCGAAGAAGTGCTTGCACTTGCGCTGCAAAATCCACCGTTTGGCGCTGCGCCAGTGATAGTAAAGAAGCCAACAGCGGCGATAAAAGCATCAAAAAAGTGATGTAGAGCAAATATTCTTGATAAAACTAGGGCTGGCAAGGGATTTCTCTCTTGCCACTTTTTTTATGTACCGTTAAATTAGTGCCCAGGCTGACTTGCTATCGCTTGTTTTGCTTGATATAACGGCAGTGGCGTCGTATCCCTATCGATGATCAGGGACGACAATTTATCGTAAAGGGGATTTTATAGTGAATAAATCGCAACTGATCGACCGAATTGCTGCGGGAGCAGATATTTCTAAGGCCGCAGCTGGCCGCTCATTAGACGCAATCATTGATGCAGTAACTGACGCTCTGAAAAATGGCGATCAAGTTTCTCTGGTTGGTTTTGGTTCATTTGTTGTTCGTGAGCGTGCTGCCCGTACCGGCCGTAACCCACAAACTGGCAAAGAAATCAAAATTGCAGCAGCAAAAGTTCCGGCATTCCGCGCAGGTAAAGCGCTGAAAGATGCCGTTAACTAAGATTTTTTTGGTTTTTGCCATGTAAGGTATTACCTTAAGGCAATGAACTGATAGAATAGAGGCGCATCGGATGATGCGCTTTTTTTACGCCTTTTTTTGAAGGTTAATATAAACTTATAGCCATCTGTCAGATAAGCACCAATTCTGGCGGTAAACATATAGACCCGTTGGTAAATCGTCAGATGGCGGTCAACCATATCTATGTTTCATGGTTTAGCTCTATTACAGCGGAGAGTTGTCACCCTATGATGGACAATCTACGCGCGGCCTCGAATAGTGTCGTGCTTAAAGTTATCCTTGCTTTGATTATGCTATCGTTTGTTTTGACCGGCGTGGGTAGTTACCTGGTTGGCGGTTCAAAGTCTTACGTTGCCGAAGTAAACGGACAAGAAATTGATCGCGCCCGGTTTGAGCAGTCGGTCATGAATGAACGTGCTCGTTTACAACAACAGCTTGGCGAACAGTTCTCTCAACTGGCAGGCAATGAAGCATACGTGAAGCAGATGCGTCAGCAGGTGCTTAACCGCATGATTAACGATCTGTTACTTGACCAATATGCCGCTAAGATTGGCATGGCGATTGGTGACGATCAGGTTAAACTTTCTATTCAGACATCACCAGAGTTTGCTACCGACGGCAAGTTCGATAACAGTAAGTATCGTGACTTACTCAATCGCTTCCAGATAGCGCCTGAACAATATGCAGAAATGACGCGTAAACAATTGCTGAGTCAGCAGCTGTTAGCGGCATTTGCCGGCACCAATTTCTCTCTGCCGGCTGAAACCGAATCTGTTGTCGCATTGATTCAACAGCAGCGCAATGTTCGTGTTGCCAATATCGATATGAAAGCGCTGGAAGCCAAGCCTGAAGTTACTCCGACGGCAGAACAGGTCAAAACCTTCTACGATCAGAATAAGAGCCGCTTTACCGCACCAGAAATGGCTCGCGTTAAATATATTGAAGTCGATGCCGCAAAACTGACAGATGATATCCGCGTTAGCGATCAGGAAGTTGCCGATTTCTATACCAAGAATAAGCCGCTCTATGTTCAGGCACCCCGCAGCAATTACAGTATTATCGTACTGTCTAAAGAAAGCGATGCTAAAGATGTACTGGCACAGCTGAAAAGTGGTGGTGATTTTGCCGCATTAGCGAAAGAGAAATCACTGGAAAAAGATTCCGGCGCTAAAGGCGGCGAATTAGGCTGGTTGGAAGCCGCAGCGGTTCCTGATGATATTGCAAAAGCGAAATTAATCGAAAAAGGCCAGTTGTCTGATGTGATCCACTCTGATATGGGTTATCTGGTCGTTCGTCTGAATGATATTCAGGCGGCAAAAGAGAAACCTCTGGAAGAGGTGAAAGCTGAAATTACTAAAAACCTGTTACAGGATAAATCTTATAACAAGTTTGAAGATATTCAGACCAGGTTAATGGATGGCGCAGCCAGCAATAACCTGTCTCTGGATGCAGCAGAAAAATCATCAGGTCTGAAAGCCGCTGAAAGTGGCTGGTTATCTCGCGATAATATGCCGAAAGAGCTGGCTTATCCTGAAGTGGTTCAGGCCATTTTCAGTGGGGATCTGCTGGGTGTGAAGGGTGCTCCGGGTCCTAACTCCGATCTGATTACGGTAGAAGGCGATCGTGCATTTGTTCTGCGTATTGTTGAGCATCGTCCGGAAGCCGTACAGCCGTTTGAAGAAGTCTCTGCGGATATTACCGAGTTGCTAAAACGCCAGAACGTTATCAAGCTGGCGCGCGAGCAAGCTGAACAACTGGTTGCTGCACTAAAAACGGATAAAGGTGATGAAGCACTTCAGGCTGCCAAAATTAAGTTTGGTGACAAGAAAGTAATTACCCGTATGTCTGAAGATGCACAACTGGCTGAAAGCGTATTTGCGTTACCTCTGCCAAACGATGGCAAACCTTCATACGGTGTATCCAGCGATAAGAGTGATAATATCGTTTTAGTTGCTCTGGACTCGGTTGAACCGGGCAAAATGGATGCTGCTGCATTAAAAGCATTTAGTGCCCAAATGGCTAATCAGGATAGCGGTGTAGTACTGGATGCCCTGATCAGCAACCTGCGTCAGCAGGCAAAAATCAAAATGGGTGATTTAGCCAACGTTCAGTAATACGTGCGGCATACATCGCATTTAGATGTAACATCTCATCATAATCAAAGGCCGCTTTCGCGGCCTTTTGCATATCTGAAAAACCTGAATTTAACTGAATCACAGAGACGGGCAATCTGTTATGGCTGTGACCATAAGGCACAGTTTAATAACCAAAGGATATGCATATGAAAGAATCAGTTCTGACTTTACGCCACTGCCTGTTCCTCGGCGCATTGTTGCTACCACTTAGCGGTCCGGTTTTTGCCGATAAAGCGCCGTTAAAAGAGAGTATTCCGCCAGCAGCGGCAGTAGCTGTACCAGCACCCGAAGCGGTGTCGGTTACCAGTAAAGGGAAAAAAGCGTCAGATAACGTTCAGGTGAATATTAATCAGGCTACTGCGGAGCAACTGGCAGAGGTCATGTTGGGAATAGGGCTGAAAAAGGCCCAAAGCATAGTGAGTTATCGGGAACAGCACGGGCCCTTTGTCAGCATTGAGCGGCTTCAGGATGTACCCGGTATTGGCGCCGCAACAGTTGAACGTAACTTAACGCGTCTGCAACTTTGAGTTCTGGTAAACGTTGATAAAACCCATAATGACACCACGCCGGTATGGCGTGGTGTTTATCAGAAGAGCTTAACTTAATACCAGTTTACTTTTTAACTGAGCCATAACCTGCTGGCGGTTATTCTGATAAGTATTTAGCCCATTAGTACGCAAATGGCAGGCCGGACACTCTCCGCAACCATCGCCCTGAATACCGTTGTAGCAGGTTAATGTCTGGTGGCGGATTAATTCCAGCTTGCCGTAATAGTCGGCCAGAGCCCAGGTTTCGGCTTTATTTAGCCACATCAGAGGGGTTTCAAAGTTCACCGGGTAATCCATGCCTAACGCAACCGCATGGTTTAGCGCTTTGACAAATTCATCACGACAATCCGGATAGCCAGAAAAGTCGGTTTCACATACGCCGGTAATCACGGCCTGTGCTTTGATCTGATAGGCATAAATCGCTGCCAGAGTCAGAAACAGGATATTTCTACCGGGTACGAAGGTATTCGGAATGCCATCGTCAACGTCGGTAGGGACGGGAATATTGTCGCGGGTTAAACTGCTGATAGCCAATTGATTTAATAAACCGACATCCATCACTTTATGAGCGGTAGCTCCAAGCTGTTTAGCAAGGGTTCTGGCAACCTCAATTTCAGCCTGATGGCGTTGACCGTAATCGAAGGTCACGCAATGAACTTCATCATACTGAGTCAGAGCCTGAATCAGACAGGTTGTTGAGTCCTGGCCACCGCTAAAAACAACCACTGCACGCTTCATAATCACTCCATCAACTGTTTCTGTCTGATATCGCCGTTATCGGGGGAAATAGCATATACATTCGGGGTATTCTTCATTACATTGTTCTGAATTGTCTGACTGACAATATGGCAAATATAGTGATATCAGGGATACCCATAATCGGCAAAGCAGCTAATAATAGTGATTCACCGGTGATGTTGCCATGTTTATTATGGAAGCCTTCAATCCGAACCAACGATTTCTGCTGAGGCGGAACAGATAAGAGAAAAATAACGTGAAAATACTGGCTGATGAAAATATGCCTTATGCCCGTGAACTTTTCGGGCAGTTGGGAGAGGTAAGTCTGGTTGCCGGACGGCAGTTAAATACCGAACGATTAGCGGATACTGACGTGTTAATGGTACGTTCAGTCACCAAAGTTAACGCTGAGCTGTTAAGCGGTTCTCAGATTCGCTTTGTGGGTACAGCTACGGCGGGTACTGATCATGTTGATGATGTCTGGCTTAAACAGCACGGCATTGGTTTTTCAGGCGCGCCGGGTTGCAACGCTATCGCCGTTGTTGAGTATGTTTTTTCTGCGCTGTTAATGCTGGCTGAACGTGATGGTTTTCAACTCAGAGATAAAACCGTCGGTATTGTTGGCATCGGAAACGTTGGTTCACGTTTAAATCACCGGCTAAAAGCATTAGGTATCAAAACCCTGTTATGCGATCCACCCAGAGCACGCAAAGAAAAAAACGCGGAGTTTTTACCGCTGGAAACGCTGGTGCAGCAGGCTGATATTTTGACTTTCCACACGCCGTTGCATAAAGATGGGGAGGATAAAACTTTCCATATGGTGGATGATTCCGTACTGGCCGCCATCGCGCCGGGACGTATTTTAATTAATGCCAGTCGTGGTGCGGTAGTCGATAATATTGCTTTACTGCGGGCGTTGGAGAAAGGAAAACCGCTGAGTACTATCCTTGACGTCTGGGAACCTGAGCCGGATTTACTCCTGCCGTTGTTGGCGAGGGTCGATATTGGTACTCCACATATTGCGGGTTATTCGCTGGAGGGTAAGGCGCGCGGCACCACCCAGATTTATCACGCACTGAGCGAATATATGGGGCAGCCGAAAAGTATCGAGCTTTCCTCCTTGCTGCCACAGGCGGAGTTTAACCATATTACTTTTAATGGTGAATTGGACGAACACAGGTTAAAACGATTAGTGCATCTGGTGTATGATGTGCGCCGGGATGATGCGCCGCTAAGAAAAGTAGCAGGCCAGCGCGGTGAGTTTGACCGTTTACGTAAAGAGTATGTCGAACGCAGAGAGTGGTCCTCTCTGACCGTTGAGTGTGACAATGCGGATACTGCCGCTCAGCTTCAACAGCTTGGTTTTAGCGTCAGATATCGATAACACCTGATTTAAAATGATTTTACAGCCCGCTCTTTTTTCAAAGGAAGACAGAGCGAGCTGTGATGCGCATATATGTAATGATTTGGAGAGTTCAGCATGACTGATGGTTGGCAAGTTGCGGTACTTGGGGCGACAGGGGCAGTAGGTGAAGCCCTGCTTGAGCTATTACAGGATCGCAATTTCCCCGTAGGAGAACTGTATCTTTTAGCCAGTGAACGTACAGCCGGTGAAACGCTGCGTTTTAATGGTAAAAGCATTGTGGTACAGAATGCGGCTGAATTTGACTGGTCGCAGGCCCAACTGGCTTTCTTTATTGCCGGAACCGAAGCGGCAGTACGTTATGCAGATGAAGCGGCGAACAGTGGATGTCTGGTCATTGATAACAGCGGGGCATTCTCCCTTGAGCCGGAAGTGCCTTTAGTGGTGCCGGGAGTGAATAATCATGTGCTGTCTGAATACCGTAATCGTAATATTGTGGTCGTGGCGGATAGCTTAACCAGTCAGTTACTGACGGCTATTAAGCCGCTTTCTGAAGCGGCTGGTCTGTCGCGACTTCAGGTCACCGCCATGTTATCCGCCTCTGCACATGGTAAAGCGGCTGTGGACGATCTGGCCGGTCAAAGTGCCCGTTTGCTTAATGGATTACCGGTAGAAGAGGGTTTCTTTAATAAGCAACTGGCGTTTAACCTGCTGCCATTGTTACCCGACGCAGAAGGAAGCGTGCGGGAAGAGCGCCGTATGGTGGATGAGACCCGTAAGGTGTTGCAGGATGATGGGCTGGCGATTTCTATTTCTTGCATTCAGTCACCGGTGTTTTACGGTAATGCGCAGGTGGTGCATATGGAAGGGCTGCGTCCACTGTCGGCTGAAGAGGCTTATGATGAACTATCTAATGCTGAAGATATTCAACTGAGTGAGAATGACGATTATCCCACTCAGGTTGGTGACGCTACCGGTAATCCTCACTTAAGCGTTGGTTGTTTACGTAATGATTATGGAATTCCTGAGCAGATTCAGTTCTGGTCAGTAGCGGATAATATCCGTTTTGGCGGTGCATTAATGATGGTTAAAACGGCGGAGAGCCTGACTCAGGAGTATTTTTACTGATGTCAGAAGCGGGAAAAACCAGGGTTGCATTAGGTATTGAGTATGATGGCAGCGCTTATTATGGCTGGCAGCGCCAACAGGAAGTTGCCAGCGTTCAGGGGCATCTGGAGCAGGCATTAACTCAAGTAGCTAACCAGCCAATATCCGTTTTTTGTGCCGGGCGCACCGATGCTGGCGTGCATGCTACTGGTCAGGTAGTTCATTTTGAAACGGATGTTCAACGACAGGATGTTGCATGGACAATGGGCGTAAATGCCAATTTACCAAAGAATATTGCTGTACGTTGGGTAAAACGCGTTGATGAGGGTTTCCATGCTCGTTTCAGTGCAACCGCTCGTCGATACCGCTATATTATTTATAACCATCGTTTTCGCCCTGCCATTTTAAGCAGTGGCGTTACCCATTTTCATTTGCCGCTGGACGAAGCTCGTATGCATCGTGCCGGTCAGTATTTACTGGGTGAAAATGATTTTACCTCTTTCCGGGCAGTGCAGTGTCAATCGCGCACTCCGTGGCGGAATGTAAATCATTTAAATGTCACGCGACAAGGGGCTTATGTAGTGGTAGATATAAAGGCCAATGCGTTTGTGCATCATATGGTTAGAAATATTGTTGGCAGTCTGTTGGAAGTCGGTTGTGGCAATCAAGGTGAGCGCTGGATGGCAGAGCTGCTGGTTGCGAAAGACCGAACGCTGGCTGCTGCAACGGCAAAAGCGGAAGGTTTGTATCTGGTATCCGTGGATTACCCGGAGCGCTTTGCATTACCAGACTTACCCTTAGGCCCGCTTTTTTTAGATAACAACCTTTGTGGATGAATAACACCTACTATGGATTACATTACTTATATAATTGATTTCATTCTCCATATCGATGTGCATTTAGCGCAGATTTTTGAAAATTATGGTATGTGGGTGTATGGCATCCTGTTTTTGATTCTGTTTTGTGAAACAGGCCTGGTGGTAACACCTTTCCTGCCGGGGGATTCACTACTGTTCGTTGCCGGTGCGCTATCTGCTCTGCCGGGGAACGATATTAATGTGCATGCCATGGTGGCATTGATGATTACTGCCGCTATTTTAGGCGATGCGGTAAACTACACCATTGGTAAACTGTTCGGCGAACAACTATTTAGAAATCCGGATTCTAAAATATTTCGTCGAAGCTATCTGGTGAAAACCCATGAGTTTTATGAACGTCATGGTGGAAAAACCATTATTTTGGCTCGATTTGTTCCGATCGTCAGGACATTTGCCCCCTTTGTTGCCGGTATGGGGCATATGAGCTATCGCCATTTTGCCGCTTATAATGTTATTGGAGCACTGCTCTGGGTTGTGCTGTTCACCTATGCAGGATATATTTTCGGCGATTTAAAGATCGTGCAAGATAACTTAAAGTTATTGATAGTAGCGATTATTATTATTTCCATTATGCCTGGTGTGATTGAGGTTATTCGCCACCGTCGTGCGGCAGCAAAAAATAAAAATACCTGATAATTCATATCATTATAATTTTTGCTGCACAGAATGAAGGGTTCCGATAAGTTTTTAGTCCACTCTATCGGAGCGTTATGGTTTAATGGGCGATTATTTGTGTCATATACCTGTGTCAGACAGTGGCTGTCATTATCACGGGAAGATATCCGTCTGAATAACAGACCAGCAGTATGCTCGGTTTAAACAGAAAGGTCATCAATGAGCTGGATTGAAAGAATTTTAAGTAAGAGCAGCGCTCCAACGCGCAAAGCTAGCATCCCTGAAGGGGTTTGGACCAAGTGCGATAGCTGTGGTCAGGTGCTTTACCGCGCTGAACTGGATCGTAATCTGGACGTTTGTCCTAAGTGCGACCACCATATGCGTATGAGCGCTCGGGTACGTCTGCATAGCTTCCTGGATAAAGGCAGCGAAGTGGAGCTGGGTAGTGAGCTTGAACCTAAAGACCTGCTGAAGTTTAAAGACTCTAAAAAATATAAAGACCGTCTGTCCACAGCTCAAAAAGAGACTGATGAAAAAGATGCGCTGGTAGTAATGAAAGGCACTCTGTGTGGAATGCCGGTCGTGGTTGCATCATTTGAATTCTCTTTTATGGGTGGTTCAATGGCGTCAGTGGTTGGTGCCCGTTTCGTTCGTGGTGTTGAACAGGCGCTGGAAGATAATTGTCCACTGGTTTGTTTCTCTGCCAGCGGCGGTGCTCGTATGCAGGAAGCGCTGTTCTCCCTGATGCAGATGGCTAAAACCAGTGCTGCATTAGCTAAAATGCAAGAGCGCGGTTTGCCTTATATTTCGGTATTAACTGACCCAACCATGGGCGGAGTTTCTGCCAGTCTGGCAATGCTGGGCGACATTAACGTGGCGGAACCAAAAGCCCTGATTGGTTTTGCGGGTCCACGGGTAATTGAACAAACGGTACGTGAAAAATTACCGCCTGGCTTCCAACGCAGTGAGTTCCTGATTGAGAAAGGGGCAATTGATATGATTGTCCGCCGTCCTGAAATGCGTCAGCGTTTAGCTGGCCTGCTGGCAAAAATGACCGGTCAGCCTTTACCTCCTGAGGGTGAAATTCAGGGCGAACCTTCAGAGCCCGTGCAAGACGCGGAAGAGTAGCTCTGAACGGCGATTTACTAATGATATATTGCACAATCCGGCCTTTTGGCCGGTTTGTGCAAAATAACACCGTAGCTAAGTGAACGGGAATCATGAAAGATCTGGAAATACCACAAGCCACGTCGCCTCTTGCCTCGTGGCTTTATTATCTCGAGCACCTGCATAGTAAGGCTATTGAATTAGGTCTGGAACGGGTTCGTTCCGTTGCTGAACGCCTTGAACTGCTTAAGCCGGCCCCCTATGTGTTTACCGTTGCCGGAACTAACGGCAAAGGAACGACCTGTCGAACTCTGGAAGCTATCCTGATGGCTGAAGGCTATCGCGTTGGTGTTTACAGCTCCCCCCATTTAATTCGTTATACCGAACGGGTACGTATTCAGGGACAAGAACTGACTGAAACTGACCATACGCAGGCTTTTTCTCTGGTAGAGCAGGGAAGGGGAGAAATCTCTCTGACCTATTTTGAGTTTGGTACGCTGTCCGCGTTCCAACTGTTTAAGCAAGCTAAACTGGATGTGGTCATTCTGGAGGTTGGACTGGGTGGTCGTCTGGATGCAACAAACATCGTTGATGCCGATGTAGCGGTAGTCACCAGTATTGCGCTGGACCATACCGACTGGCTGGGTTTTGATCGCGAAAGTATTGGCCGTGAAAAAGCGGGCATTTTCCGTTCTGCGCGTCCTGCGGTGGTTGGCGAACCGGATATGCCGCAAAGTATTGCCGATGTTGCCCGTCAGCTTAATGCACCGATCTATCGTCGCGGCTATGAATGGTCATTTGATCTGAATCCCGCGGGTGATAGCTGGAGCTGGCAGACCAATGGGGAACAATTAACCTCTTTGCCATTACCTAACGTGCCATTAGCGAATGCAGCTACAGCGATGGCAGCCCTGCATTACTCTTCCCTGAATCTGGGCGATGACGCCATTCATCAGGGGCTAAAACAGGCCTCCCTGCCTGGGCGTTTTCAGACGATTGGTCAGTCGCCGCTAAGAATTCTGGATGTAGCCCATAACCCTCATGCAGCAGGCTATTTAGCCGGGCGTCTGGCAGCATTACCTAAGCAGGGGGGGAAAGTATATGCAGTGGTCGGTATGCTGTCGGATAAAGATATTGAAGGCACTTTAGCATTACTGAAACCTCAAGTAGATATATGGTATTGCGCCCCTCTGGAAGGGCCTCGCGGCGCAACAGCAGAACAGCTGGCGCAATATTTACCGCAACCACATATCTTTTCTGATGTTAAACAGGCCTGGAATCAAGCGTTGCAGGATGCAGGTAGTCAGGACACCATTATTGTCTGTGGTTCCTTCCATACGGTTGCACAGGTGATGGAAGTGCTGGAGTTATGCACAGGAGAACAGGATGGCTAGTCAATTTCAGAACCGGTTGGTGGGGGCAATCATTATTGTCGCCATTGGGGTAATCGTTATTCCCAGCCTGTTTGATGGTAAGAAAAAACATTACGAAGATGAGTTTGCATCGATCCCTTTAGTACCTAAAGAGGGAGACGATCAAAATACAGAAATTTTACCTTCGGTAAATCACAATCTACCGCCGGTAAATACGGGCGCTACGGTCCCGGAGTCAGGTAACGGTTCTGAAGCGGGTGCTATAGCCCCGCCACCGTTAGCAAACGGCAATGGCGGAGCAACCACGCCTCCGGGCGTGGTTGCTCCAGTTCAGAAACCAGAAGTTAAGCCTGAGCCAAAACCAGAGCCTAAGCCAGAGCCAAAACCGACGGTGAAGCCTGCGGATCCTAAACCAGAACCAAAGCCTGAACCTAAGCCAACGGTTAAACCCACCGAACCTGCTAAACCGACAGAGCCAACCAAGCCAGTGGAAAAACCACCGGTTGGTCAGGCCTATATCGTTCAGCTTGGCGCATTAAAAAATGCCGATAAGGTCAATGAATTAGTGGCAACGTTACGTTTGTCCGGATATCGGGTGTATACGATCCCAGCTACACCGGTTCAGGGGCAGATTACACGTTTAGTGGTTGGTCCAGATCCTTCAAAACAGAAGCTTGAAGCATCATTATCAGATTTACATCGACTGACTGGCCTGAGTGGACAAGTTAAAGCATATAGTACCGGACGATAACGTTTGCTTAAGTGGAAAAACGATACGCAAACGTTTTCTTTTTCTGTTAGAATGCGCTGCAAATCAGACGGCGTAGCATTTATATAGGCTGATTTTATGAAGTACCACATTATGAATACATGGACGTACATATGTTGAACTGGGTTGACTATGCCATTATCGGCATCATTGTTTTTTCAGTGCTGGTTAGCCTGATTCGGGGATTCGTTCGTGAAGCCTTGTCATTAGTAACCTGGGTAGCGGCGTTTTTTGTAGCCAGCCAATTTTACCCTTACCTGACAATTTACTTTACGCAGTTTCAGGACGAGTTGGTACGTAACGGAATAGCTATCGCCGCGCTATTTATTGCGACATTGATTGTGGGTGCTATTGTTAACTATGTGATAGGTTCTTTGGTAAAACATACCGGACTTTCCGGCACAGACCGCGTTTTAGGCATCTGTTTTGGTGCGTTAAGAGGCGTGTTAATTGTGGCGGCGTTACTGTTTTTCCTTGACTCATTTACATCATTTTCTCAAAGCGCAGATTGGGTGCAGTCCCAGTTGATTCCGCAATTTAGTCATATTATTAAGTGGTTCTTTGACTACTTGCAAAGTTCGTCGAGTTTCTTGCCTCACGTTACGCAATAGACATTTTCGTCAGGGTGGGCGTGGGGTGATACTGATGAGGAAAAGACAGCATGTGCGGTATTGTCGGTATTGTTGGTTTTACACCAGTCAACCAATCCATCTATGATGCGCTCACGGTGCTTCAGCATCGTGGGCAGGATGCAGCGGGCATTGTTACTATTGATGAGAATAATAACTTTCGCTTAAGAAAAGCCAACGGCCTGGTCAAAGACGTGTTCGAGATGCGGCATATGCAGCGCCTGCAGGGGAATATGGGTATCGGACATGTTCGCTACCCTACGGCAGGCGGCTCCAGCGCTTCAGAAGCTCAACCGTTTTACGTTAACTCTCCTTATGGTATCTCTCTGGCGCACAATGGCAATCTGACCAACGCCCATGAGTTAAAGCATAAGATGTTTGAAGTGGCCCGCCGCCACATTAACACCACCTCTGATTCTGAAGTTCTGCTGAATATTCTGGCCAGCGAGCTGGATAACTTTCGCCATTATCCGTTAACGCCTGAAGATATTTTTACGTCGGTCCGTAATACCCATAAATTAATCCGCGGCGCTTATGCCTGTGTGGCAATGATTATTGGTCACGGCATGCTGGCGTTTCGCGATCCTAACGGTATTCGTCCGTTAGTGATTGGTAAACGTAAGCTGACCGATGGTCGTATCGAGTATATGGTGGCTTCTGAGAGCGTAGCGTTGGATACCCTGGGGTTTGAGTTCCTGCGCGACGTGGAGCCGGGAGAGGCCATCTACGTATCAGAACAGGGGCAAATGTTTACCCAACAATGCGCCGATAATCCGCAAAGTCATCCTTGTCTGTTTGAATATGTCTATTTTGCTCGTCCGGACTCTTTTATCGATAAGATTTCCGTATACAGCGCCCGCGTTCGTATGGGGAAAAAGCTGGGGGAGAAAATCGCTCGTGAGTGGGATGATTTGGATATTGATGTCGTCATTCCTATTCCGGAAACCTCTTGTGATATCGCTCTGGAAATTGCCCGTATTCTCGATAAGCCTTACCGTCAGGGGTTTGTGAAAAATCGCTATGTTGGCCGGACCTTTATCATGCCTGGTCAACAGGCGCGTAAACAGTCGGTACGTCGCAAACTTAACGCCAACCGCGCAGAGTTTCGTGATAAGAATGTACTGTTAGTGGATGATTCCATTGTGCGCGGCACCACTTCAGAGCAGATCGTAGAAATGGCCCGTGAAGCCGGAGCCAAAAAAGTCTATCTGGCATCGGCGGCGCCTGAAGTGCGTTTCCCTAACGTTTACGGTATTGATATGCCAACCGCCAATGAGCTGATCGCTCATGGTCGTGAAGTGGCGGAGATTAATCAAATCATTGGTGCAGATGCATTGATTTTCCAGAATCTGGACGATTTGGTTGAAGCGGTTCGTGAAGATAACCACGATATTGAGAAGTTTGAGAGCTCGGTATTCGATGGCATTTATGTTACACGGGATATTGACCAGAACTACCTCGATTATCTGGATACTCTGCGTAATGATGACGCTAAGGCGGATAAAGATCATCATAACGCTGAGAATCTGGAGTTGTATAACGAAGGGTAGACTGGCAGTTATTAATGGTTGAACTTCGGAAATGCCGTGCTGATGTTTTTGTTTTAGTGCGGTATTTGAGACTGCTGGCAAACCTAATAATCAGCATCTGTGAATATTCCGGCCGTAAAAACGATGTGGCTCAAATCACTTTCGTGCTCGGCCGGAAGACCATCTGTACTTAGCTGTAGAGCGCGTCGGGCCTAGATTCCCTAGGGGCGCTCCGGCAGCTAAAGCTGCTACGACCCCAACGGCAATCTCTCCCTCTGATTGGCTATGCTAAAACACAAAACCAATATAAAACTAAATTATATGACTTTGTTATCAGTCTGAAATGCCGTGCTGATGTTTTAGTGCGGCATTTTTTATTCATAAGTGTTATTACCCAATAGGATTCTGATTGATAAAGTGTCCTGATTACGGCAAAGTCCTGTCATTATTCAGCGAATGCAAAGAGTTTTCTTATGAAACGTTTGATTGTCGGTATCTCTGGCGCCAGTGGTGCGATTTATGGCGTTCGCCTGTTGCAGGTTCTGCAAGGTTGTGCGGAAGTGGAAACCCATCTGATAGTCAGTAATGCTGCCCGTCAGACGTTGGCGATGGAAACGGATTATAGTCTGCGGGATGTCACCTCACTGGCTTCTGTGGTTCATGATGTGAGGGATATTGCCGCCTCGGTTTCTTCCGGTTCGTTTCGCTGCCACGGTATGGTGATTTTGCCATGCTCGATGAAAACTCTGTCGGCTATTGTAAACAGCTATACCGATGACTTATTAAGCCGGGCGGCGGATGTGACACTAAAAGAGCGTAAACCGCTGGTGCTGTGTGTGCGGGAAACACCGCTACATTTGGGGCATTTGCGATTAATGACGCAGGCGGCGGAGCTGGGGGCGGTGATTATGCCTCCGGCTCCGGCGTTTTATCATCGGCCCCAAAGCGTGCAGGATATTGTTGATCAAACGGTAAACCGAGTGTTGGATCAACTGGATATTCAGTTAGAACAGGATCTGTTTGAGCGCTGGCAGGGCAGTAAGCTATAGCGTTCTTCTGCTGGTGGAAAATCAGGTTATTTCAGTAACCATTAATCCTGAAATAACCCTCAATTATTTACTCATCATACAACCCGTCATTACGCACTGCGGTATGGCTCTTATTCGGGCGAATACGGCGTACCGACTCCCGTATTACCAGCGTTCCGTTTAGCAATAAGTTTCCGGTAGATGCCTGTGGGCGAATCAGGCGCTGCTGAAGAATATGAACAGCTTCTTCACCCAGTTGATCGCGGGGTACATGAACAGAGGTTAGGGGGACATCATGTATCGCCGCCAGATTGAAGCCATCAATACTCATCACTGAAATATCATTAGGAACCCGCAGCCCGGCTTTTTGTAGCGCGCTGACGGCACCTGCGGCCATAAAATCTCCCCCCACCAGTAAGGCGCTGGGCAATTTATCCCGCGGGGTGACGGCGAGATAGTCACTGATAAGTTGTTCACTCTCTTTCGAGCTAAAGCTTTGGGCGGTAATCAGATGCTGATTATCATCAAACGGAAGATTATGGGCTTCCCATGCATCACGAATTCCTGCAAGGCGAAGCTCCATAGTATGGCGTCGCAGGCATAGCAGGTTGACTACCGCCTTATGCCCCTGTTCGAAGAGGTAGCTTGCGGCATATTCACCAATAAGCTGATTATCAGGAGAAACCCCCGGCAGGCGCATTTTGTGGTCGCGGCAGTTTATCAGCACGCAGGGTTTACCTATATCTACAGCTAAATCGTGAATATGAGGATCGTCAATACCCAGCAGGATCACCGCCTCAGTATCCGGCTCATTCATTTTTGTCAAAAACAGATTGGTGTCGCTATCCAGCTCCTCCAGTGCACAATAGCGTAATCGTACCTCATGGGTACTCAGTGCTTTGCTGATGCCCTGAATAACCCGGTAATAAAAGACATCCAGACGCTCATCAAAGGCCCGTTGGGGAGCGAATACCATCAGGTTATTAAGCAATAAGCGTCCTGCTGCCATTCCTTGCAGTACCCCGTTTTGTTGTGCACAAGCCAGCACCCGTTGTTTTGCCACTTCACTGGTATTGGCTTTTCCTGCCAGCACTCTTGAAACCGTACTGATTGACAGTCCGGTTTGGGCAGCAATTTCGCCTATTTTTAGCTTTTTACTCATTCTGTGATCTATGCCCATTTTGCAAATGAAAGATTTTTCATCATTGAGTATTCACCATTTTTAAAGGCGTTTAACTAAATGTTTAACTACCTTTTTTTGGCTGATGAAAATTATTGCAGCGAATCTACTATTGGCCGATTTATAACTCATTTAGGCTCAATTTGTCGAATTGCTTTTAGCTTTTCTACGCAAAAATTTAAATAAAAAAACAACTAATCAGATGGTTAAAGAGAGTGGCTGCCGGAAGGTTGTCATACCAGTCCTGATTATTATCGCTGCAAGGAGGAGAGCAAGATGAGTTCTGAAATAAATCAGGATGTAACCGCAGTGAAAGCCACGCGAACCATCCGTAATTTACGTTGGTGGGTATTGGTGCTGTTTTTGATGGGGGTTACTGTTAACTACATTACCCGTAACTCCCTTGGTATTTTAGCGCCGGAATTAAAAAATAGTCTGGGTATTACCACCGAGCAGTACTCATGGATTGTTGGTGCATTTCAGTTGGCCTATACGGTTTTCCAGCCAATATGCGGTTGGCTCATTGATGTGATAGGTCTGAAGCTGGGCTTTCTGGTATGTGCCATTGTGTGGTCAGTTGTTTGTATGATGCATGCAGGCGCGGGAAGCTGGCTACAATTGGCTATTTTACGCTTTATGATGGGGGGAGCCGAAGCGGCAGCAACGCCCGCTAACGCTAAAACTATTGGTGAGTGGTTCCCTAAAAAGGAGCGTCCGGTTGCTGCCGGTTGGGCAGGGGTAGGGTTCTCGATTGGTGCGATGCTGGCTCCGCCGATTATCTATTTTGCACATGCCTCTTTTGGCTGGCAGGGTGCATTTATGTTTACCGGTGTGTTGGCGATGCTATGGGTTATCCTGTGGTGGCTGTTTTACCATAATCCCGAGCAGCATCCGAATTTGAGTAAAGAAGAGTTGGCATTTATCAAGCAGGATAATGAAGCGCCAGCGGTAAAGCTGCCTTTCTTTACTGCACTGAAAACCGTGTCTAAAAACAAACGTTTTTACGGTATCGCCATTCCGGCATTTATGGCAGAACCGGCCTGGGCAGTAATGAGTTTCTGGGTTCCACTGTATCTGGCTAACGAACGGGGTATGGACTTAAAGCAAATTGCTATGTTTGCCTGGTTGCCATTCCTGGCTGCTGATTTGGGCAGCGTTGCCAGTGGCTATCTGACCAAACTGTATGTTCGTTGGTTTGGTTGTTCCCGTACTAATTCTGTGGTGGCCAGTTCCGTTACCGGTGCATTTTTGATGATTTCGCTGGCTCTGGTTGCGATAACAAAAGATCCCTATATCGCTATCGTATTAATCTCTATTGGGGGTTTTGGTCATCAGATTATCTCTTGTATGTTGAGTGCGCTGGTCGTGGACTCTTTTGATAAAGGTCAGATGGCAACGGTTAACGGCATGCGTGGCTCTACCGCCTGGATCGCCAGTTTTCTGTTCTCATTACTGATTGGCGTTACCGCAGACAAAATAGGTTTTAACCCGCTGTTTATTGCTATGGGGTTCTTTGATCTGATTGGTGCAATATTCCTGGTTTCTTTGATTGCGGAACGTCGTACTAAACGGGCCTGAATGGGGTAGCCAATACCTACGAATGTTGGGTCAAACGTAATAATCTTTACTGTACACCTATAAGCGTGTCCTGGCGCTTATAGGTGTTAATCGACTTCAGGACAATTGTCGCAGCGCGTTTCTCTGTATTTAATCTTTTGGAAACAAATCATCAAACGCCTTCTCTAAATCACTAAACTCAAAATGGTATCCCGCTTCTTCCAGCCGCTTTGGTAACGCATGTTGCCCACTGAGCACCAGTAGCGCTGATTCCCCCATCAGTAAGCGAATAACACATGCCGGAGTGCGGAAGAAATGCGGCCTGTCGATAGCCGAAGCCAACAGGTCGGTGAATAGTTCATTGTGTACCGGATAAGGAGAAACCATATTAAATGGACCTTCCAGTTTCGGCGTAGTCAGCAAAAACAGGATGGCATTCACCATATCCTTAATGTGAATCCATGGCATATATTGCAGCCCGGAACCTAATGGACCACCTAAGCCCATCTTAAATATGGGGAGCATTTTGGCCAGCGCTCCGCCTTCCGCCGATAGCACAATACCAGTACGCAGCAGGCAAACCCGAGTATGAGCGCTTTTTGCCAGCAGGGCTTCTTCCTCCCAACGTTGACAGAGCGTATGGGTAAATTCCGGGTGTGGTGGTTCGTCTTCGGTGACTACGCTTTGACCCTGATCGCCATAATAACCAACGGCAGAGCCGGAAATAAATACTGACGGAGGCGTATGACTATCATGGAACAGTTTGCTGAGATGGGCGGTTAATTGCCAGCGACTGTTGCACAGGCGCCTTTTTTGCACGGCTGTCCAGCGTTTATCGGCGATAGGCTCTCCCGCCAGATTGATCACGGCGTTAAAATTATCCAGATTTTTTAGATTATCCAGCGCATTGAGATAGTTGACGCTGTCACCAAATAGCGTTCTGGCTTTTTCAATGCTGCGGCTAACCACAGTAATAGTGTGGGACTGCGATAACAGGCTTTTGGTCAAATGACGACCGATAAGCCCGGTAGCACCGGTAATAAGTATATGCATGGGCGATCTCCTGAAGCAGTCGTAAGGAACAAAACCGTCTTGCATCTACTTATCATAGCGGATAGTTGCCACAAAATATTATGATCGCTCACAACTTTGTGTTTTTACTCCATTTTGCCTTTTAGCTGCCATTCGGTATCTATTCGCCGGGCGATAACCACTGCCTGTCGTTTACTGATTCGCTGATACCAGTTGTTGACGGCCGGGTAATTCTGCAAATCAATACGCTGTTTTTGATAAGCATCGATCAATGGATAAAGCGCAATATCAGCAATACTGTAGCTGTCGCCGGCAATATACATATTTTTGGTCAGGCTTTGATTAAGTGACTGATAAACAGCGGTAGTTTCATGCTGATAAAGCTCAATAGTAGAGGGAATGATGCGCTTAGAGTGATGACTGAAATATTCCATATTCTCCAGCGTTGGCATCAATTTGTTTTCTACCCAAAATAGCCATTGCAGTACATCATAACGATGACGAAGCCCAAAAGAGGACAGATGACCGCTCTTTTCAGCCAGATACACCAGAATGGTGCTTGCGCCATGGAGCGTTAAAGGTGGTTCACCGGTATGTGGCCTGGGGTCAATAATTATTGGGCCTCTCTCTTCCGGAGATAATGCCGTCAGTGTCTGCAAGGGGTAGTCAACATTACTAAGCTTGAAGGGGTGTATGCTGTAAGACAGTTCAAGCTCTTCAAGAAAGATGGCGATCTTTTTTCCATCAGGAATTGGAGTGTAATAAAATTTAATCATAGTTCCCTCCATGTCATAAATTTTACTGGCTTAATGACGTGACTGATTTTTCTCAGCGATTAACGGGTATATTATGCCGTGAGATGCCTTTTTTATTCAGTAAAATGTGCGGTAATCTGGGCTAATATTTTTAACATACTGTGACTGGTCAAATTTCAATCTTGGTTGATCTTATATTCAGGAATATTCACTGATGAAATTGATGTTTGCATCTGATTTACATGGTTCTTTATCAGCAACTCGACTGGTGTTAGAGCGTTTTGAGCATTCCAATGCCGACTGGTTAATTTTATTGGGGGATTTGTTATATCACGGACCACGTAACCCCTTGCCGGATGAGTATAATCCTGCTGAAGTAGCGCTGTATCTCAACCGGTTTGCTGATAGAATCATGGCGGTTCGCGGGAATTGTGATAGTGAAGTAGACCAAATGCTATTACACTTTCCAATAGAGGCAACCTGGCAGCAGGTATTACTTGAACAACATCGGTTGTTTTTAACTCATGGGCATCATTATCATCCTGATAAGCTCCCTGCATTACGTTCCGGGGATGTGTTTGCTTATGGTCACACGCACATACCTCAGGCTGAAAAGCATGGGGATATTTACTTATTAAATCCGGGATCTGCCAGCCTGCCTAAAGGTGGATATCCGGCTAGTTTTGGTATACTGAACGATGGTGTGTTACAGGTTTTAAGCTTGCAACAACAAGAGCCCATCGTTCAGGTATCTTTAGAGAAAAGGTTTTAACAGATGGAAGAACAAAAGCAAGCCGAACAAGTCGAGTGGGTTGATGTTGTTGATGAAAATAACAATGTCATGGCTCAAGTGACCCGCCAGCAAATGCGGCAGAAGAATTTGCGCCATCGGGCAACCTATATCGTGGTTCATAACGGCATGGGCAAAATTTTGGTGCAGCGCCGTACCGACAATAAAGATTTCTATCCGGGCTGGCTTGATGCTGCGGCTGGTGGTGTTGTTCAGCAGGGGGAAGACATGCTGGTTTCAGCCCGCCGGGAAGCGGAAGAGGAATTAGGTATTGCCGATGTGCCATTTGCCGATCACGGTACTTTTTACTATGAGTCGGATAACTGTATGGTTTGGGGGGCACTGTTTAGCTGTGTTACCCATGGTCCATTCGCCTTGCAGGAAGAAGAGATTGAGAGCGTTCATTGGTTGACGCTGGAAGAGATCAATCAACGAGCCGATGAGTTTACTCCGGACTCGGTGAAGGCGCTTAATTTATGGGTGACGCGTAATCCGGAACAGCAAGAAATGGCGGAGAGCGTAGAACATCAGGCCTGATGTCAGGAGCTTTTATCAGCATGAAGTGATTTCACTCAATAATAATGCCGGGTATGAGACCCGGCATTATTTTACCCAAAAACGAGAGCATTAACCTTCGTTTTGCGCAGCCTGAATAGCCGTTAATGCGATGGTGTACACGATATCGTCGACTAACGCACCACGAGACAGGTCGTTAACTGGTTTACGCATACCCTGTAACATTGGCCCAATAGAAACCAGATCTGCTGAACGCTGAACCGCTTTATAGGTCGTGTTACCGGTGTTCAGGTCAGGGAAGATGAATACCGTGGCTTTACCCGCAACCGGCGAGTTTGGCGCTTTAGATCTTGCTACATCTTCCATAATTGCCGCGTCATACTGTAACGGACCGTCAATCACCAGGTCAGGACGTTTTTCCTGAGCCAGACGCGTTGCTTCACGTACTTTATCAACATCACTACCGGTACCGGAATTGCCGGTAGAGTAGGAGATCATCGCAACGCGAGGGTCAACGCCGAAGGCCGCAGCAGAGTCAGCAGACTGAATAGCAATTTCAGCCAGTTGTTCTGCGGTTGGATCCGGGTTAATCGCACAGTCACCGTATACCAGAACTTGTTCAGGCAACAGCATAAAGAAGATTGAAGAAACCAGAGAGCTGCCCGGTGCAGTTTTGATTAACTGTAGCGGTGGACGAATCGTATTTGCTGTGGTGTGAACCGCACCAGATACCAGACCGTCAACTTCGTTTTGCTCCAGCATCATGGTACCCAGTACCACGTTGTCCTGCAGTTGCTCACGAGCAACCACTTCGGTCATGCCTTTGCTCTTACGCAGCTCAACCAGACGAGGAACATAGTTTTCACGCACTTCAGCCGGGTCAACGATTTCTACGCCTTTACCCAACTCAACGCCCTGAGCTTCAGCAACACGTCTGACTTCTTCCGGGTTACCCAGCAGAATACATTGTGCAATACCACGGTCAGCACAGATAGCCGCAGCTTTAATGGTACGAGGTTCATCACCTTCAGGCAGAACCACACGCTTGCCAGCTTTACGTGCCAGTTCAGTTAACTGATAGCGGAATGCTGGAGGAGACATACGGCGAGAACCTTCGCTGTTTGCCGTCAGGGTATCAATCCATTCGCTGTTGATATGGTTAGCGATATAGTTTTGTGCTTGTTCAATACGCTGATGGTCATCCGCCGGAGCTTCCAGACTGAGGCTTTGCAGCGACAGGGAAGTTTGCCAGGTGTTGGTATCAACCATGAATACCGGTAAACCGGTTTCAAAAGCCTGTTCACACAGCTTATGTACGCGCTCATCTATGGCATAGCCGCCGGTTAACAGCACGGCACCGATCTCTACCCCGTTCATCGCTGCCAGACAGGCAGAAACCAGAACATCAGGGCGATCCGCTGAAGTCACTAACAGTGAACCCGGACGGAAGTGTAATAACATATTAGGGATGCTACGCGCACAGAACGTCACGTTCTTAATACGACGGGTACGAATGTCACCTTCGTTGATAATACGCGCTTTCAGGTGGTGAGCCATATCGATTGCACGGGTGGCAATCAGATCCAGGTTCCACGGAATGCAGCCTAAAATTGGCAGGGAAGAATTGGTGAACAGCTGGGCAGTATCAACCACGCTAATTGCCGGTTTGCTTGCTGAATCATCAAACATCTCTGACAGGTCAGGGCGAGTACGACCCTGCTCATCAACTGGCGCGTTTAGCTTGTTGATGATAACGCCGGTGATGTTCTCATTTTTGCTGCCGCCGAAGTTAGAACGCGCTAAATCAATACGCTCTTTCAGTTGGGCAGGGGAGTCGTTACCTAATGCCATCACAAAAACAATTTCTGCACCCAGTGTTTTAGCGATTTCATAGTTCAGGGCATTAACGAATTGATGATGAGAAGTAGGAACTAAACCTTCAATCAGAACGACTTCAGCGTCCTTAGCGCACTCCTGGTAACGTTCAACGATCGTTTCCATCAGCACGTCTTGTTTGTTGTTACTCAACATGCTCTCAACCTGAGCCATGCCCAGAGGTTCCGCCGTGACGGCGTTAGAGTTAGCACGCAGAATAGTAGTAGTCTGGTCCGGCACATCGGCACCCGAACGGGATTGTGCAACAGGCTTAAGTACGCCTAAACGAACGCCTTTGCGCTCCATAGCGCGAACGACACCAAGGCTGACGCTGGTCAACCCGACGCTGGTACCGGTAGGAATTAACATAATTGTACGAGACACGACGAAACCTCTTTAGGTTATGCTTTGGCTAAAACAACACCGCCAGCCTGAGCTGACGGTGTTGTTGTCGTTATTTACGCGGTCAGACGAGACGCGTCCTGAGCGATCACCAACTCTTCGTTGGTTGGAATGATCAGCGCAGCACGGGTGCCATCTTTTGCGATGTTTCCTGACTTACCAAAGCGGGCTGCCAGGTTACGCTCGTGGTCGACTTCAAAGCCTAACAGAGCCAGTTTACCCAGTGCCAGTTCACGAACCATTGCAGCGTTTTCACCAATACCGCCGGTGAAGATGACTGCATCTAAACGACCGTCCATCAGTGCCGTGTAAGCACCGATATATTTTGCTAAACGGTGGCAGAATACATCCATTGCACGTTTGGCATCTTCTTTCTCCGCATAGTTATCTTCAACATAGCGGCAGTCGCTGGTCACTTCGGTCAAGCCTTGCAGACCAGACTCTTTGTTCAGCATCTTATTGATCTGTTCCATGCTCATTCCCATCACATCATACAGATGGAAAATGATCGCAGGGTCGATATCACCGCTACGGGTACCCATAACCAGACCTTCCAGCGGGGTCAGACCCATAGAGGTATCTACACACTCACCGTTACGAATGGCAGAAACAGAACCGCCGTTACCTAAATGACAGGTAATAACGTTCAGTTGTTCTACCGGTTTGTTCAGCATTTTTGCTGCTTCACGGCTGACATAGTAGTGGCTGGTACCGTGGAAGCCATAACGACGAATACCGTGTTCTTTATACAGGCTGTACGGTAGAGCATACAGGTAAGATTCAGCAGGCATTGTTTGATGGAAAGCGGTATCAAAAACGGCCACGTTTTTATTTTTAAGAGATGGGAACGCTTTGAATGCTTCTTCAATGCCGATTAGGCCAGCCGGGTTATGCAGCGGTGCGAATGGAGAGGCAGCCTGAATACCTTTCAGCACATCAGCATTGATTACAACCGACTGAGTAAATTGTTCGCCACCGTGTACAACACGGTGACCGATAGCGGTCAGGTTGTTTGACAGTTCTGGTTTTTTAGCCAGAATAGTATTAACGATGAATTTCAGAGCTTCGCTGTGTGCAGCACCTGCTCCAAGGGCTTCTTCGTGTTTGCTTCCGTCCATTTTCCATTTGATACGGGCTTCCGGAAGGTGGAAACACTCGGCTAAACCAGAAAGGTGTTCTTCGCCATTGGCAGCATCAATGATGGCGAATTTCAGAGAAGAACTACCGCAGTTAAGAACCAGAACCAGCTTACTCGACATGAGAAGTACCTATTTAATGTGGTGATTTGAAAAACGAAAATAGGGCAAGCGTAGCGTTAACCGGTAAGGCCGAACTTTTATCACCAGGTTTGCTAGCGTACCCGCGTTTTATTATTGTACACAATTGCCTGAAAACAGGTTATTGGTATTGTTTTATCCCTAACAAAAAAATTGGCCGTAAGGCCTTAGCCAGAATAATACCTGGCTAAGTAAAAATAAAACAGAAATGCAAATTAAATTGATATTTATTAAACTGCATCAAGTTATTTGTGTATTTGTTTTAAAATTCACATGATTTTTTGAATGTACATTATAATCCGGATCGAAACATAATGTACATATCGATAGATCTGGAATCAAAGGCGGCAAATTAAATGCTACGTTCATCAGGTCCTATCCGTTGGATTCAGATATTTCAGCGCGGGCAGACTTACATGAAAACCTGGCCAAACGAAAAGCGTTTGTCTGCGGTGTTCCCTGAAAACCGTATCACCACGGCAACGCGCTTTGGCGTTCGCTTTATGCCGCCCGTTGCCATCTTTACCCTTGCCTGGCAAATTGCTATGAATGGTCAATTGGGGCCCGCAGTTGCCACGGCGATTTTTGCCTGTAGTTTACCTATGCAGGGGTTGTGGTGGTTAGGCCAGCGTTCCATTTCAATACTACCACCATCGCTAAAGCAGTGGTTTTTGCAACTGCGGGAGAAACTGGCGGAAGCCGGGCAGGAGTTTGCCCCTTTAGAGCAAGAGCCAACTTACCAGCATCTGGCGGAGCTGCTTAAGCAAGCTTTTAACCTGCTGGATAAAACTTTTCTGGATGAGCTATAACTAAATGCGCGGCTTCTGATTCTGTTCAGAAGCTACGCTGTTGATTGATTTTCCTTCCTCTATACCTCCTCTTCCTGAGTAAACAAAAAATTACACTGAATGGGTATCACTCTGTTGCGCAATATGCCATTCTCTATCTATTCGTGATGACGTTTATTCACATACAGAATTCTTTTTTGTTTTTGAATCTCAGGAGTTGTTATTGTGGAAATGACTAATGCCCAACGGCTAATCCTTTCAAACCAATATAAAATGATGACCATGCTGGATCCGGATAACGCGGAACGTTATCGCCGGTTACAGACCATCATTGAGCGCGGTTTTGGTTTACAGATGAAGGAACTGGAGCGCGAGTTTGGTGAACTGTCAGAAGAGACCTGTCGCACTATTATCAATATTATGGAAATGCATCACGCTTTAAGAGTCTCCTTTGAGAATATGCGTGAAAATCTGAAAGATAAGGCTGAAATTGATGAACGTCGTATCAATTTTCTTGGCTTTGATGCCGCGACAGAAGCCCGTTATCTCAGCTATGTTCGTTTTCTGGTGAATACTGAAGGTCGCTATACCCATTTTGATTCAGGAACCCATGGCTTTAACTCACAAACTAAAATGTGGGATAAATATCAGCGTATGCTGGCCATCTGGCAATCCTGTCCGCGCCAGTATCACTTATGCGCCATTGAGATTTCTCAAATCATCAATGCCTGATGTTTTCCCTTCGTTATGCAGAGTGGTCGGTGAATACCGGCCATTTACTTTTCTGTTTTGTCAGTGAGAATATTAATTTGAATTGCAAAGGTTTTCTTTTTGATTTGGACGGTACGCTGGTTAGCTCTTTACCAGTTGTTGAACGTGCCTGGTTAGGGGTTGCCGAACGTCTGAATGTTGCACCGCAGGAAATGCTCGATTTTATTCACGGTAAGCAGGCAATCACTTCACTGCGCCACTTTATGGCGGGTCAGAGTGAGGATGCAATCAAAAAAGAGTTTGATCGACTGGAACAAATTGAAGCTACCGATACCGAAGGCGTAGAGGCTCTGCCGGGAGCCATTGAGTTACTCAATCATCTGAATGAACTGAAGGTGCCTTGGGCAATTGTGACTTCAGGCACCATTCCTATTGCTCATGCGCGTAGTAAAGCGGCAGGAATTCCTTTTCCTGACGTGTTTGTTACCGCTGAACTGGTTGCCAGAGGTAAGCCTGAGCCTGATGCCTATCTGCTGGGAGCGGAACGTTTGGGGTTAGTTCCATCAGATTGTGTGGTAGTTGAAGATGCCGCAGCAGGTTTGGCTTCCGGGCTGGCAGCGGGTTGTCAGGTGATTGCAGTAAATGCACCACTAAATACCCCTGAACTGGCTCGGGTGGATAAATCGTTAAAAACGCTGCAACAATTACATGTCAGTTATGCAGATAACATTGCCAGAATTCAATTTGATTAATTAAATGAATGATTAACGGCATAAAGATAAGAAAGCTCCATAATTTGGGGCTTTTTTATTAACATGCTAATGACATATCTGGCTAATCTCCTTGTTTCTACTGAATGTTTCGCTTTTTAATTGATATAAGGTTGGTGATGTGCTTTATTCTGTTTTAATCGGTTAAATCGCATATATTGTTCCTTTATTGAGGGAAAAATAGAGTAACTTTACATGCAGGCTGAAAAAACATCTCAAAGCGAATATTTTATCACGATTAGTATTCGATAATATCTTGTATAGGGCAAAAACGTTCAGATAACCAGATAAGGGAACCACAGTGTTCGAGCGATTATTGACAGCGATGGGTATGCTAGCCAATAGCCAACTTTTTTGGGTGGTGTGCTTTCTATTTATTGCAATAATCCTGTTTATATCCAATAAAGTGCGGATGGATGTGGTTGCTTTGTTATTGATTACCGTTTTTGTTACCAGCGGTATTCTGACTTTATCTGAAGCCATCTCCGGTTTCAGCGATCCCAACGTTATTCTGATTGCGCTACTGTTTGTGATTGGTGAGGGGCTGGTGCGCACCGGTATTGCCTATCAGGTAGGGGACTGGCTGGTTCGGGTTGCGGGTAGCAGTGAGTCCAAACTGTTGGTGCTACTGATGTTAGCGGTTGCCGGGTTAGGTTCAGTAATGAGTTCTACCGGTGTTGTCGCTATCTTTATCCCGGTGGTGATGAGCGTTTCATCACGCATGGAGAGAGAGCCGGGCCGCCTGATGATGCCGCTGGCTTTCGCCGGATTAATCAGCGGTATGATGACGCTGGTTGCCACACCGCCAAACCTGGTGGTGAACAGCGAATTACAACGTTATGGTGTAGGGCAGTTTGATTTCTTCAGCGTTACGCCGATTGGTATTGTAATTCTGGTCATGGGGATAGGTTATATGCTACTGGTTCGCCCGTTACTGGTGAAACCGGCGACTCAGGACAAAGCCAAATCCCGTACTCGCCGCACTATGCGCGATCTGATTCATGACTATAAGCTGAGTGGCCGCGCCCGACGCCTCTCTATTCGCCCGGGATCGCCATTAATTGGTCGTACTCTGGATGAACTGCATCTGCGTTCCCGCTATAGCGCAAACGTGGTGGGGATTGAGCGCTGGCGTAAATTTCGCCGGGTGATGATTGGGGCTTTTGCCGCCACGGAACTTCGGGTGCATGACATTCTGCTGGTGGATATGTTTGATCCGGAAGCGGACGTTCGACACTTCTGTACCGAAGAGCAACTGGAACCAATGATTTTGCGCGGTGAATATTTCTCCGAACAGGCACGAGAAGTGGGAATGGCGGAAGTGTCGCTGGTTCCTGAATCTGAATATATAGGTAAAACGTTGCGACAAATGGGGTTCCGCACCCGTTATAATCTGAATGTAATTGGTATTCGCCGTAACGGTAAACTGATCGAAACCAGCCAGATTGATGAAGAACTTAAAGTTGGTGATATGATGCTGGTGATTGGCGACTGGCGTCAGATTCGTCAATTACAAAGCAATACCCGTGACTTCCTGGTTATGAACCTGCCCGCCGAGGTGGACGAAGTTGCGCCGGCCACCAGTCAGGCACCTCATGCGCTGTTGTGTCTGATTCTGATGATTTTTCTGATGGTGACGGATATTGTGCCTAACGTGATTGCGGCGCTCCTGGCCTGTTTGCTGATGGGTAAATTCCGCTGTATTGATATGGAAAGTGCCTATAAGTCTATCCACTGGCCGACCCTTATTCTGATTGTTGGTATGTTGCCTTTTGCCCATGCGTTACAAAAAACCGGAGGTATCGATCTGGTGGTTCAAGGGTTAATGGGGGCCGTCGGCGATATGGGGCCAAGGGTAGTACTGCTTAGTCTGTTTGTCCTGTGTGCAGTAATAGGATTGTTTATTTCCAATACGGCCACTGCGGTATTGATGGCTCCGATAGCCATTGGTGCGGCGAATCAGATGGGCGTTTCTGCCTTACCGTTTGCTATGGTGGTGGCAATTGCCGCTTCAGCAGCCTTTATGACACCGGTTTCTTCACCGGTAAATACGATGGTGCTTGGGCCTGGCGGCTATAAATTTAGTGATTTCCTGCGTATTGGTGTTCCATTTACCTTGCTGGTCATGGTGGTAAGCGTGATCGTTATTCCTTTGCTGTTTCCATTCTGAGACATAAATTGGACATATATCGTTCATAAAATTGACATTCAGTCTGAGTAATCTGCTTCTGAAAAATAAAAATCAGGAGAATATTATGAAGGCAAGTTGGTTGATTCCTCTCACTTTTGCGTTAGCCCCTGTGGTGATTCCTGCTACGGCATCCGCCGTGAATATCTATCCTATCGACCGTGCAACGATGCTAACCGGCGGCAAATTTGACTTTAAGGTTGAGTTTGACAAGCAGGTGGATCCGGCTCAGGTCAGCATCAAAATTAATGGAAAAGCATACCAACAGGTATGGAACCAAAAAAGCGAGTTTATTAAAGATGAAGATGGTCAGAATGCCTCATCGCTGGTGATAAAGAATGTCGATATTGCTACGCCGGGTGATTATAAAGTTGAAGTTTCGGCTGGTGATGAAAAAGGTACGGTAAGCTGGAATGTTTACCAAACGCCGGAAAAGCGTCAGGCTAAAAACGTTATTCTGTTTATTGGTGATGGCCTGTCGGTTGCTCACCGAACCGCTGCCAGAGTGATGTCAAAAGGCATTACCGAAGGGAAAGCCAATGGTCGTCTGGCTATTGATGACCTGACCAATATGGCATTTATCGGCACTTCAAGTACTGACTCCATTGCTGCGGATAGCGCTAACACCATGAGTGCCTATATGACCGGCCATAAATCCGGCGTTAATGCGCTGGGGGTTTATGTCAGCCGGGCTAAAGATTCGCTTAATCATCCCAAACAGGAAACTTTGGGTGAGTTGATTAAACGCACAACCCGCATGTCAGTGGGTATAGTCAGTGATGCCGAACTGGAAGACGCCACACCAGCAGCGGTACTGTCTCATACTCGCCGCCGTGCCGATAAAGCGGAAATCGTCAGTATGTTCTATGACGTTAAGCCGGATGTATTGCTGGGCGGTGGCTCGGCCTATTTTCTACCGGAAACGACACCGGGCTCTAAACGTAAAGATAACCAAAACTATGTTGAGCGCTTCCAACAGGCAGGCTATCAACTGGTGACCAATGCTGAACAGTTGAAAAAGCAGGGCTCCGGTGCGGATAAGCTACTCGGTCTGTTCCATACCGGTAATATGGATGACGTGCTGGACCGGCGCTTCCTGAAAAATGATGTCACTAAAAAGTTTCCTGACCAGCCCGATCTGACGGACATGACCCAAACCGCACTGGATGTGCTATCAAAAAATCAGGATGGTTTCTTCCTGATGGTTGAGTCAGCGCTAATTGATAAAGCCTCACACCCACTGGATTGGGAACGTGCAGCCTATAACACCATTATGCTGGATCAATCCGTAGCTATCGCTAAAAAGTTTGCCGAAACCCATCCTGATACGCTGATTATTGTTACCGGTGACCATACTCACGGCATCTCAATAGTCGGCACCGTTGATGATGATAAGCCGGGTGACGATATGCGTGAGAAAGTCGGCGTATATGAAACCGCAGGCTATCCAAACTATCAGGATAAAGATGGTGATGGTTATCCGGACAGGGTTGATGTCTCTAAACGTCTGGCGGTGTTCTTTAATAACTTCCCTGACCATTATGAAACCTTCAGGCCTAAGCTCGACGAACGCTTTGTACCTGCCATTCAGAATGAGAAGGGGGAGTATATTGCCAACGCCATATACAAAGATATACCGGGAGCGGTATTAAGAACCGGTAATATTCCGCGTAACACTGATACCGGGGTGCACTCTGTCGATGACATGATTGTTCAGGCATCGGGCCCGGGCGCTGAACGCATTCATGGCTATATGGATAACACAGAATTATTCCGCGTGATTGTTGACTCTCTGTCGTTAGGCCATGGTAAGCAGGGGTGATAATGGCAAGATACAGAGCACTGAACTGCCGGAGGTTTCCCGGCGGTTTTTCCGGTTGGTGTAATTGCCAATGGTTGCTGCTGATACTGTTTATCGCATCACCGTTAAAAGCAGAGCCAACACTAACCTTTGAGCAGTTTTATAGCAAAGTAAGCGTGCTGGGGCTGGAGTTTTCTGATCCTGTAAAGCAGTTGTCAGGTAAAAGAATCGAAATAACCGGTTTTATGGCTCCTCCTATCAAGGCGGAGTCCCAGTTTTTTGTCTTAACCAAAATGCCGATGGCAATTTGTCCGTTTTGCTCTTCGGACGCCGACTGGCCGGAAGATATTCTGGTGGTCTATCTCACCAAACGCCAAACCTTTGTACAAAACAACAGCATGATAAAAGTAACGGGAACGCTGGAGTATGGAACCTGGCACGATAAAGAGACGGGATTTGTCAGCCTGCTGCGCCTGAGAGATGCGCAATTTAGCGAACTTTAATCGGGAGTCTGTATATGTCAGAACTGTTTATTAATCAGTTACAGGTCAGGTTTAACGGTAGCGTTCAGGCAGCATTAAGTATTCCTCAGTTGGTGATATCTACCGGAGCGCATGTGGCCGTTACCGGCGCTTCCGGCAGTGGAAAAACTACGCTGGTTAATGCCATTAGTGGTCTTGAGCGTAGTGGCAGCGGCAAAATTTTCTGGAATGGTAAAGATATTGGTCGTATGTCAGAACGCCAGCGGGATTGCTGGCGGGCGCATCATGTTGGTTTAGTTATGCAGGACTTCCATCTGTATCCCGGATTAAATGCACTGGATAACGTTTTATTACCGGCGCGCTTTCACTACTGGCGCTTGCCGACATCGTTAAAAACACGCGCGGCTGAGCTACTGGAGCAGGTGGGTATTCGACAACACCGGCAAGTGGTAGATACCTTATCGCGCGGCGAAAAACAGCGGGTGGCCATAGCCAGAGCGTTATTGAGTAAACCGGAAATTGTTATTGCTGATGAGCCTACCGCCAGCCTGGATGCGAATAACGGGCTGGAAGTGATCCGTTTGCTCACTCAGTTTGCAAAGTTGTCGAAAGCGACCCTGATATGCATTACACACGACCCTCGTTTAAGTGATGAAATGCGTCGGCGAATTACACTGGAAAATGGTCGCCCGGTTAAAGATGTCACCACGGGAAGAATATTATGATTCCTTTTAAAATTATCTATGCCGATTTTAAGCGCCTGTGGGGTGGAACACTGACCCTTACCCTGCTGATTGCCGCCGCCGTGGCTTTCAGTATGGTGGTCAATCTGCAAGAAAGAGCGTTGCGGGAAGGGAGTGCCAGAGCAGCAGATCGCTTTGATTTGATCGTTGGTGCCGCAGGCAGTGAGACTCAACTGGTACTATCCAGCGTATTTTTACAGCCTTCGCTGTTGCCGTTGTTACCTCATCACTATCTGGATGGACTGAAACAGCACCCATTAGTAGAGTCAGCATCACCATTAGCCTTTGGTGACAGCTATAAAGGTATGCCGATTATTGGAACTGATGACGATCTGTTGCGTGGCAGGGATATACAGTACGGTAATAACAGTCAGAACCATAAAAACTCAGTATTTGGTAGTGATTATGGGGCAATTGTTGGGGCGGCAACTGGGCTTGTTGTGGGTGATAAAGTTATCCCTATTCATGGTCAGATTGGCAGTGAAGGCGTTCACCAACATGAGGCGGTCAATTATACCGTTACCGGCGTATTGCCAACTTCTGGTGATGCCTGGGATAAAGCAATTCTGGTACCTATCACTGCCGTATGGGCGGTACATGGTGAGGAAGAACATGAAAGCAACGCCGGGGCTGAAAAATATCATCATGAGGGCGATGTCTCTGCGGTGGTGGTTAAACCCAAAAGTATTGCCGGTGCCTATCAGCTCCGGTCCCAATATCGTTCCGGCCAGAGTTTAGCGGTATTTCCCGGTGAAGTATTGACGCGTTTATACGGTACGCTGGGTGATGCTCGTCAGGTTCTTTCTCTGATGGCGACAGGAACACAGGTTCTGGTGGTGATCGCAATCCTGATGGTGATCGTGGTTCATCTGGAGCAACGCAAGCGCCAGCTTGGTGCACTGAGAGCCTTTGGCGCACCGCAACGGGGTATTGTGGCATTAATCTGGTCAGGCCTGATGTTAATGATGACCATTGGAATTCTGTTGGGCGTTATTGCGGGTTATCTGGCGACGCTATGGGTATCTCAGTGTATATCTTCACTGTATGGCATGAAACTGCCGGTCACCATCCAACCTGAAGATGCTCTGCTGATAGCGGAGATATGGGGTGTTATCGGCGTGGTATTACTACTGCCAGTAATGTTGACGTATCGTTATTCTCCTGCGGAGGCTTTGAAACTTTGATTCTGTGTACGTTTCGCCGCCTTAAGAATTGTGTACAAATTGGCTCCGAAGCTTGCGGCGAGCAGAGGGTATTAGGGCGAATACCCTCTGCACACCCGCGCCTTTGCGCAGAATGTTGACCGCCGCGTTGCGGCGGCAACCTCAGTCAACCCAAAGGCTTAACGCACCGGCATAGAGCCGCTCCCGGCGTCGCTATGCCTCTCGCCGCATCCATGCGGCTCGTGCTACCTTTGGTCTTCCTTCGGCAACATTCCGACGCAGTTTAAGGTCAAGGGCTATGCTATAGCTGACTATCCCCACTAATCTCATCCAGCGACAAACTAAAACTCGGTACAAATACGTTAATGAAATAGTCCATTTCCGGGCTATGGCGGAGTTTTAACGTTTTTTCCAGTCGCTGTTTTGCCAGCGTGAATTCATTATTTCCGGCGGATAATTCTTCCAGGCTTTTCAGGTAGGCACAAAGCGCATCGGCTTGTTTAACGACCAGCTTTTCATCTTCACTGTAGTAGTTATCATCCAGAACAGAGCGAAAATCCTGCTGTAACTCTTCGGGTAACATTTCAATCAGCTTTAACTGTGCCACTTTCTCTATTTTCTTATATTCGTGAGCAATTTGCGGATTGTAGTATTTGATAGGTGTAGGCATATCGCCGGTCAGTACTTCGCTGGCGTCATGATACATGGCTAACAGTGCGATTCGGTCAGGATTCACATTACCGTTAAATTTACGATTTTTGATTACCGCCAAAGCATGGGCGACAAACGCTACTTGCAGGCTATGTTCAGAAACGTTTTCAGTGCGGACATTACGCATCAGGGGCCAGCGGCTGATCAATTTCAGACGCGATAAATAGGCAAAAAAGTGACTTTGGTTTTGGCTCATGATGGTTTACCTCTGTTGGTGCAAAAAACAAGGCTAGATTGTGGGGAGTTATCGCGTTGAGTGCAAACTGAATGTGTGAATATTTAGAAAACAGTCGTCAACACAGAGAAAAATAATCAGAGGAGAAATATGAATGGCGGTGGGGTACACCGCCATCAGCAGATAATTACTGTTGTTTATAGGTTTCCAGGAACTTAGCAAACTTACCGATAGCCATTTCCAGCTCATCCACCCGAGGCAGGGTTACGATACGCACATGGTCCGGATAAGGCCAGTTAAAGCCTGAGCCCTGAACCAGCAGAACCTTTTGTTGTAGCAGCAGGTCAAGAACCATCTGCTGGTCATTTTTTATATTGAATTTTTTAGCATCAATTTTCGGGAACATATACAGCGCACCTTTTGGCTTCACGCAGGAAACCCCCGGAATTTGATTAATCAGCTCCCAGGCTCGGTTACGCTGTTCATACAGACGTCCACCCGGCTGAATAAATTCATTAATGCTTTGGTAGCCGCCAATGGCGGTTTGAATCGCATGCTGCATCGGCACGTTAGCGCACAGGCGCATGGATGCCAGCATCTCTAAACCTTCGATATAGCCTTTTGCATGCTCTTTCGGGCCGCTTAATACCATCCAACCCTGACGAAAACCGGCAACGCGATAAGTTTTAGACAGACCGTTAAAGGTGATAGTTAACAGATCGGGCGCTAACGCTGCGATAGAGTGATGCTGTGCTTCATCATAAAGAATCTTGTCGTAGATTTCGTCAGCGAAAATAATCAGATTATGTTCACGAGCGATCTGAACGATTTCCAGCAGCAGCTCTTTACTGTAAACCGCACCGGTTGGGTTGTTCGGGTTGATAATGACAATACCGCGGGTGCGTGGCGTAATCTTTTTACGAATATCATTTAAGTCCGGGAACCAGTCTGACTCTTCATCACACATATAGTGCACGGCTTTACCACCCGACAGGGAAACTGCTGCCGTCCAGAGCGGATAGTCCGGAGCAGGGATTAACATCTCATCGCCCATATTCAGCAGCGCCTGCATGGCCTGTACAATCAGTTCAGATACCCCGTTACCGATATAGATATCTTCTACGGTGATATCCCGAATGCCTTGTGCCTGATAGTGTTGCATAATGGCTTTACGGGCAGAATAGAGGCCTTTGGAGTCGCTGTAACCCTGTGCCGTCGGCAGATTACGGATAACGTCTACCAGAATTTCGTCAGGTGCTTCAAAACCAAAGGGGGCCGGGTTACCAATGTTTAGCTTAAGAACTTTATTGCCTTCTTCTTCCAGACGCTTGGCTTCTTTCAACACCGGGCCGCGAATGTCGTAACAAACGTTATCCAGCTTTCGGGATTTCTCGATAACTTTGTTTGAGCTTGGTTCACCTGATGGCTTAATGATTTTTGGTGTAGTCAGGCTTTGTTCTGCGGCATCCAGCATGGCGTTAACCATAGGATCGTCGCTTTTTGGCTCCGTCTGGTTTTCATCTGAAGCAACAATAATACCGGTATTATCCGAGAGCAGACGCATAGTCGCGCCTGATGCAAAAGCGGGAGCAGCATCTAAAAGTTCTTTTTTTAGGCGTAACGCCTGAGAGTTACCGCTTTTGAAGGATGTCAGATCGATCCATTCATTTGACCCTGTCATGCCACACCGCCTTAGTACGTTATAGGTTGTATATTGTTGTGTAAGTTTTTGTATATGGCGAATCCTACTATTGGATATACTTTATGGCAAGGGGGGGTTAATAAAATTCATTAAAAAAATGTTTATAGATGTTTTTGTGGGGAGTTATGGTGAGTGTATATACATTTTGGGGAGAGGTGTTGATACCGGGGGAGGTATTCAGCATTGGTGTACGCCGGGCAATGCCCGGCGTTTGGTCATAAAAAAGCAGCGTTACCCCTGCCTTTTGGTGTTTATATACATCAGTCATTAGCCGTGAGCGGTTTTCTTCTTCCCGGGAATCAGGAATACCAACAGCATCACGATAACTGTCGGTAGAACCCAGGCCATACCCTGAGCGGCCAGCGGCATATACTCAGTTTGTGCATCCAGCAGGGATTTAATCCAACCTACATTTTGTAAGCCAGCAATGCCGCGCATACCATCCAGCAGGCTGAAAATCAGTGCCACAAACATCACAGTACGGAAAGCATATTTAGGGTTTGGTAACCACGGACGAATAAACGTCAGGGCAACCAGTGCGATAGTCAGTGGATACAGGGCTAATAATACCGGTACAGACAGTGCGATTAACTGGCTCAAACCTACGTTGGCAACCAGCGCACAGATAATGCACAGCACAATAACCCATTGGCGATAGCGCAGCGGTGTCAGGGTAGCGAAGTAATCAGCACAGGCACTTACCAGCCCAACAGCCGTAGTCAAACAGGCTAACAGCACCACACCGGAAAGGATCCACTGCCCCGGTTGGCCGAACAGAGCTTGTACATAAGCCGCCAGAACCACGCCGCCGTTTTTGGCATCCGGCGCAACGGTTGAGGAGGTTGCACCCAGCCAGAACAGCGAAATATAAACAAAGGCTAAACCTGCAGCAGCGATCAGACCGGCAATCACCAGATACTTATAAGTGGCTTTAGGTTCTGTTACACCTTTACCGCGCAGTACGTCTACCAGCAACATACCAAACATCAGTGCAGCGAAGGTATCCATGGTGTTATAGCCACCGATGAAGCCTTTAGTAAAGGAGTCATCCTGATAGCTGGCAGTAGGGGCAGACAGTGCACCCTGAGGAGCAACTACCACACCAATAGCCAGACAGATCAACAACAGGAACAGGGCAGGAGTCAGTATCTTACCGATGTTATCAATCAGCTTACCGCGGCTCCAGGAGAAGATCAGGGTGATAACGAAAAACAGACTGGTAATGATAGCCTGTGTTTTATCGAGAATAATATCGGCAGACAATGTCAGTTGGTTATCTTCCAGCGTGCCGATCAGCGGTTTGATTGCCATCTCATACGCGACCAGACCGGTACGAGGTGTAGCAAAAGCCGGGCCGATAATGATAAACAGCAATACAGCGGCAAAAGTACCGGTGCCTCTTGGCAGGTCAGTGGTCATGGAAGGTAAACCACCACCAACGCGCGCAACGGCAATAATCGATACCAGCGGCAGGCCTACCGCAGTCAACAGAAAGCCAAACATGGCATACAGTACATTAGTACCTGCCAACTGGCCTTCCAATGGAGGGAAGATAATGTTGCCTGCGCCTAAAAAGAAAGCGAAGGTCATTAAGCCTAAGCCGATGGTATCGGCGCGGCTCAAACGTTGGTTCATGTGTCATTCCTTGTCTTAAATAAAAACCGATAACTTATTGATTATTTTTATAAAATAAATAAATTTTAAAAAGCCAAGTCCGGTTAAATAATAGATTAATGTGTGGTAAAAAACGCGCAAATTGCATTTAAATTCAGTTTTAATGAATAAACCCAATTTATTCACTAAAACTGAGTCAATTATCCAGCGGATTACCATTCAATGGGGATACTCTATGATTGGCGGCCTTTACGCAATAGCAGTAGCATAAAATATGCAAAAATTTGGTGCTGAAACCAAATTATTGGATTTAATAGCTGGTTTATTGCTCATTAATGGATGTTTAGTCTAATTAATTCGCTTAATTGTGGTTGTAAGGGCAGTCAGGTTGCGCGTTAAAGGTTAAATATAACGATTTGGCAAATATTGGTTGACTAAAAATCAATCAAACGGCGCATTGATTTAATCAATTCGAGGTAATAAATATGTGGAATATGATTCAATCAGAATAATTTGTTGAGTCATTTTATCTTCTTTTTTACTAAAAGCGTATTTTTTGGCGAATGCCAGTGGCTATATCAACTTTGCGCTTGGTATGGGAGTAGGATAAGGTAATCCAATTCTGGTTGTCATTGGCGTGATTTAGCGATGATCAACTAACAGAGTACGCCCGGTAGTTCTGTGGAGAAATGAAAGAGTTACACTATGGTAAATCTGAAACGTCCAATTCCTAATCTTGAGCTTGATCTGTTACGAACCTTTGTTGCTGTGGCCGAGGGTAATAGTTTTGCCGCCGCAGCGGAGTCGGTGCACCGTACACAATCTGCCGTTAGCCAGCAGATGCAACGTCTGGAACAGTTGGTTGGTAAAGAACTATTTGGTCGCAGCGGACGAAATAAATCGTTGACCGAACATGGCGTAAAAATGTTGGGCTATGCCCGGCGTATATTGCGTCTGAATGATGAAGCATGTCTTTCATTAATGTATGACGATGTGGATGGTGTATTACGTATCGGTTCACCGGATGATACGGCCAATACTATTTTACCTGAGCTACTCTCCCGTTTTTCTAAAGCATATCCACGGTTGGTGATTGAAATTGTCGTTAAGCGCAGCCCGTTTCTGATGGAGATGCTGAAAAATGACGTAGTGGATATGGCTATCTCCACGGTAGAAAGCGTCGATTATCCCAGTCTGGTACTGCGGGTTTCTCCCTCTTTATGGTATTGCGCCACTAACTATGAACTAAATATTGATGAGCCATTGCCGCTAGTGGTGCTGGATGAGCCCAGCACTTATCGCAATATGGCGATTAATCATCTGGAGCAGGCGGGTATTGCCTGGCGAATCGCCTATGTGGCCACCACGCTCTCGGGGGCCAGAGCGGCAGTTCGGGCAGGATTAGGAATAATGGCGCGTTCCATTGAGTTATTGGGTGATGATTTAAGAATTCTGGGGGAGGCGGATGGCCTGCCGCGGTTGCCGGATATTAAATATAACCTGTATATGCGGAGTAATAGTCCGCAGAAGGCGGCGAAGGTGTTGTTTGAGTCGCTGAAGGGGGATGATTATCATTTGGAGGATGGAGGAATATAGTTATGTGTCAGTTTCGCCCACCAATAGTGCCGTGTTTGAATTGACTGCCGTGCAGGTGGCCGAGCAAAGGGCGCTGGGGCGAGCGCCCTCTGCACTCCCGCGCCTTCGCACACGAATCCAGGTCGCCTGACGGCGACTTCCCTCCGCCTTCATTCGGGCTTACGCACCGGCATGGATTCGGTTTATTCGCCTCATCCATGAGGCTAACCCCTACGGGGCCAGCACGTTGTGCTGTTCAAAATTGCAGGAGCAATTTTGTCAGACGAAGCCATGCCTCGCCAAACATCCCTGTTTGGCGTGCTACCCTCTCTCAGTTGTCGGCTGAATTCCAGTGCTCTTTGTTGAAGGGCCAGATCAAGGGCAGTGAAAAGGACAAAGTTAAAAGAAAAGCGATATTTTTATTACTCATGGACAGAAGAATAAAAAAGGCCCTTATCACGGTTAGAGTGAGATAAGGGCAAGGGGTATACAAGGAAATAATATTTTTTATTATTAGAATGACTTCACTGTGTCAGTGAGGAGTTTTGCCAGCTCGGTGATTGACTGATTTTCCAAATCGCTGACCAGTTTAATGACTTTTTCAGTGGCTTCCGGCGTCAATATGCCGGCTACGTTGTCGCGAAATTTGCGTTCTACGTCGCTGCGCTGCATTGGGTTATCCGGATTACCATAGTTAATATCCAGACGTTTGCTGACTTTGGCACCGTCTTTCAGCGTCACATCAATGTAACCGGGGAAGTAGGTCGGGAAGGGGATCTCTCCCGGTTGGCAATAACGGTAAGAGACCTTTTTTGCCATCTCTAATACTTCCGGACGGGTTAACTGCTGCGGCTGGAATGATGAAAGATTCAGGCCATCATCGTAGATGCCGCTGGCGACCAGATATGGCAGGCTGAATTTCGCGGCATAAGGCGTTTGTGGAGCAAACTTGTTTTCTAATGGTTCGCAAATCAGCGCGGCGGCGATGGGGTCCACTACACAGTGAATACTTTCGATGTTATCCGGTGCGATACCATCCTGGCGTAACATACGGGCGCAATCTACGGTGGCGTGAGCAAAATGACAGCATGGGTATGGTTTAATGGAAACATGCATCATCTCCCAACGCTGGCCTAATTCAGCATACACTTCTGTCGGTTTGGCATTTTCTTTTATACCGTGAGTGACATATAGCCCGTAACGGCCTTCAAAAATGGTCAGTGGTCCTGTCATACCGCTTTGGGCCATATAAGCTGAAATCAGTCCGGAATGGGCAGACCAACCGGCATGGAAGCATTTAGCCGAAGAGCTGTTGGTCAGGTATTCCGCTACGCCGGAGGCCTGACTGCCGGTTAAGCCAATGGCGTGAGCACAGGCTTCCGGGTTTAGTTTTAGCAAATGGGCGGCGCTGCTTACAGCACCAAATACGCCGGCAATAGCGGTGGAGTGGAAACCGCGCTGATGAAATGAGCCTTTAGAGGCAATACCTACCCGGGCAGCGACTTCCCAGCCAATCACATAGGCAGCCAACATAGTGCGACTATCAAGCTTCAGATCTTCGGCCAGCGCCATAACTAAGGGTGCCAGCACTGCACTACCGTGAACAATAGAGTCGGTATGCGTATCATCAAAATCCAGCACGTGCGAGGCAATACCGTTTGCTATTGCCGCATAAGCAGGAGAAAGGGTGAAGGGGCTTCCCCATATCCGACATGTTCCCTGCGTGTGTGGCATTTCAACCAGACTGGTACGGCTGTTGATGCCGTTAGCCTGAACAGAGCCCGCCAGCGCAACGCCAAAGGTATCCAGTAAGTGAAGTTTGGCCCGCTCAATAACCTGAGGGGGAATAGACTGAAAATTTTGTTGGGTAATAAACTGACTTAAATATTCACTGTGGGTCATGATTGTGTTTCCAGATGCTTTCGAGTGGTTCTCAGGGCTTATCTCACTAAGACCGCTTACTGAGATGGGCTCTGTCGGGCTGAATCAGTGACAGAGGTTTAATGATTTCCCCTGTCACTGATGAGGTAATTACTTCAGCCAGCCGCTGGCTTTAACTTCAGCGACTACGCGGTCAACTTGCTGTGGCGCGTTGCCAACATAGGTGGTTGGATCGAGAACCGCATCCAGTTCTTCTTTGGTTAACGCGGCTTTAATGCGTGGATCGTCTGACAGCGCCTGACTGAAAGTTCCGCCATCTTCTAAGCCGTGCATTGAGGCTTCATATACCAGTTCATGGGCCGTTTGCTTACCCAGTTTTTCCGACAGTTCAAACATCACGCGCTCTGCCAGCATAAAGCCACCGAGAATATCCAGATTGCTGCGCATCTTCTCTTTCTTCACTTGCAGGCCGGAAAGGGTGAACTTCATGTTATCCATAATGACGGACAGCATCAGGCAGATTTCCGGTAACAGTTTCCACTCCATTTTCCAGATAGCGCCATCGCGTTCATGCTGATGCTTCATCAGATCTAACAGAATAGAGACGTTGCCTTTTAAGGTGTTACTGACGCAGGAAGCGTTTTCAGTAATTGCCGGGTTACGTTTATGAGGCATGGTCGAAGAACCTACCTGACCTTTAGCAAAAGGCTCGGCAACTTCATCAAATTCGTTATGGGCCAGCAGCAGGATTTCATTGGCAATTTTGCCCAGCGTGGCGCTAATCATACCCAGTACCATGCCGTACTCGCAGAAGCGGTCGCGGGCAGGCTGCCAGGAAATTTCCGGCGTGCCTAAACCGAGGCGAGTCAGTACGCGCTGTTCCAGTTCATCAGCCCCTTCGCCAAATGAGGCTTTGGTACCTACGGCACCCACTACGCTACCTACAAACAGACGCGGTTCCAGCTGTACCAGACGCTCATGATGGCGCATCATTTCTGCCAGCCAGATTGCGGTTTTATGACCAAAAGTAATAGGGATTGCCTGAAGGGCTAATGTTCTGCCAGCCATTGGGGTATTGCGGTGCTCTTCGGACAGTTTTAGTAATGAACGACCAATCTCTTTCAGATCGCGCAGGAAAATTTTATGCGCCATTTTAAATTGTAATACCATACCGGTATCCATCACATCCTGAGTAGTGGGACCAAAGTGAACATATTCACCAAAACCGTTAGCACAAGCATGTTCAAGGCCGCGAATAGTAGGTACCAGCGGATGCTTAGTTAAACGAACCTGCTCAAGGATAAAATCCATATCCAGACGTTCAAGTTTGGCGCAGGCGACGATCTCATCGGCCGCTTCCTGAGGAATAATTCCCATTTTGGCCTGTTCAATGGCCAGTGCTGCTTCATAATCCAGCCACATCTGCATACGCACATCGTCAGAAAAAACCTGACGCATCTCTTCGGTGGACCACAGGTTCTTCAGTAATACTGAGTCAAAAACGCTGGTAGACATAATTTTAGCTCCTAATTTAAATAGGGTTTTAGTAATACGAAGGAATAGATAACACTCATTAGGTGTTATTATTTTTTTAAATATTCTGTAATTAATTTGTAAATTCAAATTATGGTCTTGTTTTAATCTTCCAATAACGAAAGAAGATAAACAAGGTGTTTTAGACTAATATTCCATTAGTAATATTAATCCATTGTTAAATAATTTTAATGTATCTAAAAATGCTCTTATCACTGACTTAAACAAAAAGTTAATGTGATTATTTAATTGTGGTTTTTATTTGCATCTATTTGTTTTTGTTGAATTAAATTCTCATATAAATTTAGCTTCAACACTGTTTAGAATAATTAATGTATTAAATTGAGATCGCGATCAATATTTCAATTTATTTGGATTTTTTAGTTAATTTTTAGGTGGTAGTTTCAATTCAGGTAGCAAGGATATATTTGAATGAAAATTGAGCTGAGATGATTTATCTTTTATATATCGAATGAATTTATAACCCGTTCAATTATCTATTTCATTAATTCTCTATTTCTTAATTTGTAGTGAAAAATAAAGAAATATATCCGGAAATATTCTTTCTAAGGAGTAAATAATAATGACTCAAACGCGCAAAACTCGTCTTATTCATGGTGGCAGAGGACCAGCACGGGACATTGGTCCGGTAAATCCGCCGGTAATGCGGGCCAGCACCATTCTTTTTGATTCAATCACTACCTGGCGTGATGCCCGTAAACGCAGAGAAACTGAGCGTTTACTGAGCTACGGTGCCCGGGGTACTGAAACCGCCTTCGCATTAGAACAATTAATTACTGAACTGGAAGGTGGTTATCGTGCCCAGCTATTCCCTACCGGGTTGGCCGCTATTGCTGTCACTATCATGGGCTATGCCCGGGCCGGAGGCCACGTACTCTTTGCTGACTCGGTGTATGAGCCGGTGCGTAAAATCTGTAGCCACTTATTAAAGCCAAACAATATTAGCTACGACTTCTTTAAAACTGATGGCAGCGATTTTGAAGCCAAACTTCGTCCGGAAACTCAACTGGTATTCGCTGAATCACCGGGTTCACTGCTGTATGAGATGTTGGATCTGCCTGAAATCTGCCGTATTGCTCATGAGCGCAATATACCGGTAGCCGTAGATAACACCTGGGGTTCTGGCTGGTTATATAACCCGCTGGAACTGGGGGCCGACGTTTCGGTAATTGCTGCAACCAAGTATCTGTGCGGTCACTCCGACGTGATGATGGGTATTGTTGTCGCCAACGAACAGGCATGGAATCAAATCGGCGAACTGCCGGAAGCGCTGGGTCAGGTAAGCAGCCCGGATGATGTCTCTCTGGTTCTGAGGGGAATGAGAACGCTGTCTACCCGTCTGGCGGTACATGGTCAAAACGCGATGACCGTAGCCAAGTGGTTACAGCAGCGTCCGGAAGTGAAAAAAGTCTATTTTCCGGGTCTGGAAGACCATCCTCGCCACGATCTCTATCAACGCGACTGTAAAGGATTAAATGGCCTGCTAACCATTGAGCTACACCCTCAATACACCCTGGCTCAGGCTGAAGCCTTTATTGATGCGCTGGATCTGTTTGGCATTGGTGCTTCATGGGGTGGCTATGAAAGTCTGGTGTTGCCGGCCAACGTTAAAGGGGCACGCAGCGCAACGGACTGGAGCCAACACGGGCAATTCATTCGCTTCCATATCGGTCTGGAAGAGGTGAGTGACTTGCTGGCGGATTTAGAACAGGGAATTCAGGCGCTGAAAGTCTGATGTTATCCGACGGGCGAGTCGTGGAGTCATCGCCTGCCGGAACCTGACTGTTCAGACCATTTTAATGAGGAAAAATTATGCTTGGCGTTATTCTTGCCTTATTGGTGACGGTGCTGGTGATTTATATGCTGGCGAAGGGGTACAAGCCACAACCGGTTCTGTTGCTGGGTGGTTTATTGTTGATGGGGTTAACGGTCGCTTTTGATATCGGGCCCTTATTACCGGAAAAGACCACCACTAACTTTGAGTTTTTTGACATCTTTAAGGTCTTTAGCAATTTATTAAGTTCAAGGCTTGCAGGATTGGGCCTGACCCTGATGGCGATTGCCGGTTTCTCGCGCTATATGGACCATGTGGGTGCCAGTAAAGCGCTGTTTGCGGTGTTTGAGCGCCCGTTAAAAGCGGTGCGTTCTCCTTATATTCTATTAGTGGTTTCCTTTCTGGTGACTCAGGTTCTGGTTATCTTTATTCCAAGCCATGCCGGGCTGGGAATGCTATTAATGGTGACCATGTATCCTATTCTGATTCGTACCGGCGTTAGTCCTCTGTCGGCGCTGGCGGTGATTGGTACTTGTCAGTTTATTGACCACGGCCCAGGCTCCGGTAACGTTATCATGGCGGCGAAAACGGCAGGGCTCGATCCGGCGGTTTACTTTGTCCACCATCAGTTACCGGTGACCATTCCGATTATTCTGGCGGTAGCGGTTACCCACTTTATTGCACAGCGCTGGTGGGATAAACGTGAAGGCTACGTATTTAATCAGGAAACGATGGACAATATTGACCATAACGATCACAGCCGTCCGCCACTCATCTATGCACTCTTACCGGTGGTACCTTTAGTTCTGATCATTGGTTTTAGCCCGATTTTCCATTCCAGCATTAAGATGGATGTCACCACGGCGATGATTATCAGTACCATTGTGGCGCTGGTGTTTGAGTACTTCAGATTGAAGAGTGCCAAAGCGGTGATGGACAGTTTTATGCTGTTCTTCGAGGGAATGGGTAAACAGTTTGTTCTGGTGGTTTCACTGATTGTATGTGGTGAAGTTTTTGCTAACGGTTTACTGAAAGTGGGCGCGGTAGATACGCTGATTACGGCGGCGCAGAATGCGGGCTTCGGCGTAGGGGCAATGATCATCGTCATGAGCTTTATTCTGGCGCTGGCGGCATTCCTGATGGGTTCCGGTAATGCGGCATTCTTCTCTTTTGCAGCCTTAACGCCAAAAATTGCGGCCTTCCTGAAAGTGGACGTAGTAACACTGATCCTGCCAATGCAAATTATGACCAGCTTTGGACGAACGGTATCACCCATTACCGCCGCCATTGTGGCTATCGCTGGTATTGCCAACGTTTCCCCATTCCAGGTGGTAAAACGTACCGCAATTCCTATGGCGGTGGCGGCCATTGTGAACCTGGTGATGACCTTTATTTACCTCGGGTAACTATTTCAACCGATGTTACAAACTTGTGTTAAAGGCGACTTATTAGTCGCCTTTTTCGTTTTCAGGAAAAAGTCTTTCTTAATCGCCTTATTGGCTATACGAATATCTGGCTGAAAGCTATGCTTACCAAAGGCCGTGTGGCGAAAAGAAGCAACACTAATATTTCCAGGATGTACCAGAAATGTTTCATGATGTGGGAATGTCAAAGAAAAACTTCTGTTACAACGGTGGTAAAAATATCTATTTCTGTCAGAATAGCCGCTTGATTGAGTTCAGTTATTTTTATGCTGACTCGATTTAGTTAGATCGAGCAGTTTTATCTCTGTTTTGTGATTTGTATTAGTAAATGTTTGGTTGATGTTGACAAATTGTTGTAAAAAAGAGTAAAACTCCACGTTAATCATTGCGTAAGACAATGAAGCCCAACCAAGGCGCAGGCGTTTTATTTTTCCTTTTAATTGTCGTAGTCATCGGATTGGCTCTCCTGAGAACAAGCCGGTAAATACTATTTTTTCTAAGAGTAGTAAGAGCATATGCCTACAAGCACTGAAGTTTTCGCCCATAACTGGGCTTTTGCCGTATTTATTGTTATTGCGTTGGGGCTGTGTGCCTTCATGCTTACCGCCGCCTATTTCCTGGGGGGGCGTGCCAGAGCAAGAACCAAAAATACGCCATATGAATCAGGTATCGATGCCGTAGGGTCCGCACGTTTGCGCCTCTCTGCTAAATTCTATCTGGTTGCCATGTTCTTCGTTATCTTCGATGTTGAAGCCCTTTATCTGTTTGCCTGGTCTGTTTCTGTTCGTGAAAGCGGCTGGATAGGTTTCATCGAAGCAGCCATTTTCATTTTTGTTCTTTTGGCCGGATTGTTTTATCTGGTGCGCATCGGTGCATTGGACTGGACGCCACAGCGTTCCAAACGGCAGCTTAAGAACAGCGCAAAAATTCCCAGTAACTTGCAGTAACAGCGAGGCTTGAAGATGAAATATACGCTCACTCGCGTAGATCTCGACGGTGAAAACGATCGTTATCCTCTACAAAAACAGGAAATTGTCACCGATCCCCTGGAACAGGATGCTCAAAAAGGCATCTTTATGGGCAAGCTCGATACTGCCCTGAACGATGTCGTTAACTGGGGGCGTAAAAACTCGCTCTGGCCTTTTAACTTCGGTCTGTCCTGTTGCTACGTTGAAATGGTGACCTCGTTTACCGCGGTTCATGACGTTTCTCGCTTTGGTGCGGAAGTACTGCGTGCTTCTCCGCGTCAGGCCGACTTTATGGTGGTTGCCGGAACCTGTTTCGTCAAAATGGCGCCGGTTATTCAGCGTCTGTACGATCAGATGCTGGAACCTAAATGGGTTATCTCGATGGGTGCGTGTGCCAACTCTGGCGGCATGTATGACATCTATTCCGTAGTACAAGGCGTTGATAAATTTATACCGGTTGATGTGTATATTCCCGGTTGTCCGCCGCGTCCGGAAGCCTACATGCAGGCACTCCTGTTATTACGTGATTCTATCGGTCAGGAACGTCGTCCGCTCTCTTGGGTGGTTGGCGAGCAGGGCGTGTATCGCAAAGAGATGCAGTCAGAAAAAGAACGCAAGCGCGCTGAGCGCATTGCCGTCACGAATCTGCGCACCCCTGACGAAATTTAACTTTAGCCAAAGCACCTGCCCGTTAATGCGGGTGTTTTAGCAACAGAATATTATTTGAGTAATGAGCGGCGAAAACAACTATGACAGAACCGATGACGCAGGCGAGCGACCAACCCGCCTGGCAAACACGGGATCATCTCGATGATCCGGTAATAGGTGAACTGCACAACCGTTTTGGGCCAGACGCCTTTACCGTTCAGCCTACCCGTACTGGCGTGCCGGTGGTGTGGGTTAAACGTGAGCAGCTTCTGGAGGTAATGACCTTCTTACGTAAGCAACCCAAGCCTTATGTCATGCTATTTGATTTGCATGGTATGGATGAACGTTTACGTACTCACCGCAACGGTTTACCGGCTGCGGATTTTTCCGTTTTCTACCACCTGATTTCTGTTGAGCGTAATAAAGACATTATGCTGAAAGTCGCTCTGGTGGAGAACGACCTGCATGTGCCGACCGTGACCGGCATTTTCCCTAACGCCAATTGGTATGAGCGTGAAACCTGGGAAATGTTTGGTATCACTATCGATGGTCACCCAAACCTGCGTCGTATTATGATGCCGGACACCTGGGAAGGGCATCCGCTGCGTAAAGATTACCCGGCACGTGCGACAGAATTCGATCCTTTTGTCTTAACCAAAGCGAAAGAAGATCTGGAGATGGAGTCACTGACCTTCAAACCTGAGCAATGGGGTATGAAGCGTGGAACCAAAAATGAGGACTTTATGTTCCTCAACCTGGGTCCTAACCATCCATCTTCTCACGGTGCATTCCGTATCATTATGCAGTTGGACGGTGAAGAGATTGTCGATTGCGTACCGGATATCGGTTACCACCACCGCGGTGCAGAAAAAATGGGCGAGCGCCAGTCATGGCACAGCTACATTCCTTTTACCGACCGTATTGAATACCTGGGTGGTTGTATCAATGAAATGCCTTATGTACTGGCGGTTGAGAAGCTGGCAGGCATTGAGGTTCCGGACAAGGTGAAAACCATCCGGGTGATGCTGTCTGAGCTGTTCCGTATTAACAGTCACCTGTTGTATATCTCTACCTATATTCAGGACGTTGGTGCGATGACACCAGTGTTCTACGCCTTTAGTGACCGTGCCCGTATTTATGACATCGTTGAAGCTATTACCGGTTTCCGTATGCACCCGGCCTGGTTCCGTATTGGCGGTGTGGCTCACGACCTGCCAAAAGGTTGGGAGAAGCTGCTAAAAGAGTTCCTCGACTGGATGCCGAAGCGTCTTGACTCTTATGTTAAAGCTGCGCTGCAAAACACCATTCTGAAAGGCCGTACCGTTGGTGTGGCTCAGTACAGTGCAGAAGAAGCGCTGGCCTGGGGTGTTACCGGTGCCGGATTGCGCGCAACGGGTATCGACTTTGATGTGCGTAAAGCGCGTCCATACTCTGGCTATGAAAACTTCGAGTTTGAAGTGCCCATCAGCTATAACGGCGACTGTTATGACCGTGTGATGCTGAAAGTGGAAGAGCTACGCCAGAGCCTGCGGATTCTGGAGCAGTGTATGAATAACATGCCTGAAGGGCCGTTTAAAGCAGACCATCCACTGACTACGCCTCCACCGAAAGAGCGTTCATTGCAGCATATCGAAACCCTGATTACTCACTTCCTGCAAGTGTCCTGGGGTCCGGTAATGCCAGCGAACGAATCGTTCAGCATGGTGGAAGCCACCAAAGGGATCAATAGCTACTATCTGACCAGCGACGGCGGCACCATGAGCTACCGTACCCGGGTTCGTACGCCGAGCTATGCGCATCTGCAGCAGATCCCGTCCGTCATTCGTGGCTGCCTGGTATCAGACTTAATTGTCTATCTGGGTAGTATTGATTTTGTTATGTCAGACGTGGATCGCTAGTTATGACCGATAAAGAAATTTTCACGCTGAGTGCGGAAGAGCTCGAAGCCATTGAGCACGAGAAACACCATTACGAAGATCCGCGCGCGGCATCGATTGAAGCACTGAAGCTGGTGCAGAAGAAACGCGGCTGGGTTCCTGATGGTGCCATTGGGGCAATTGCTGATGTATTAGGCATTCCTGCCAGTGACGTAGAGGGTGTGGCCACCTTTTACAGCCAGATTTATCGTCGCCCGGTTGGCCGTCATGTGATTCGCTACTGCGACAGCGTAGTGTGTTATATCAATGGCTATCAGGGGATTCAGGCAGCGCTTGAGAGAAAGCTGGATATCAAGCCGGGCCAAACCACCTTTGATGGACGTTTCACCCTGTTGCCAACCTGCTGTTTAGGTAACTGTGACAAAGGGCCAAGTATGATGATCGATGAGGACACTCACGAACATCTGAAACCGGAAGATATTGAGAAACTACTGGAGCAATATCAATGAGCGGGCCAACATTTTTAGGTACTCAACGTATCCTGACAGAAGAGCAACATCCTCTGACCTGGCGCCTGCGAGCTAACCAGCAGCCGGTATGGTTTGATGAGTACCGTAGCAAAAGCGGTTATGTCGGTGCGGAAAAAGCCCTGAAGGGAATGGCGCCGGATGATGTGGTTTCTACCGTCAAAGACTCAGGCTTAAGCGGTCGCGGCGGCGCAGGTTTCTCCACGGGTCTTAAGTGGAGCCTGATGCCGAAAGACGAAAGCATGAATGTCCGTTATATCCTGTGTAACGCAGATGAGATGGAACCGGGCACTTATAAAGACCGTCTGCTGATGGAGCAACTGCCTCACCTGCTGGTTGAAGGTATGCTGATTGGCGGTTTTGCGCTGAAAGCCTATCGCGGTTATATCTTCCTGCGTGGTGAATATATTGAAGCAGCCGACCATCTGCGTCGTGCCATTGAAGAGGCTAAAAAGGCCGGCTTCCTGGGTAAGAACATTTTAGGCAGTGGATTTGATTTCGAACTGTTTGTTCATACCGGTGCAGGGCGTTATATCTGCGGTGAAGAAACTGCATTGATTAACTCGCTGGAAGGCCGTCGTGCTAACCCTCGCTCCAAGCCACCATTCCCGGCCACTTCCGGTGCATGGGGTAAACCAACTTGCGTAAATAACGTAGAAACCCTGTGTAACGTGCCTTCTATTGTTCAGCATGGCCCTGAGTGGTATCGCGGGCTGTCTGCCGGCAAGAGCCAGGATGCGGGAACTAAACTGATGGGCTTCTCTGGTCGGGTGAAGAATCCGGGCCTGTGGGAGTTACCTTTCGGGATTACCGCGCGTGAACTGCTGGAAGATTATGCTGGCGGTATGCAGGATGGTTTGAAGCTAAAAGCCTGGCAGCCGGGTGGAGCAGGAACCGATTTCCTCACTGATGCACATCTCGATTTACCAATGGACTTTGCCAATATTGCAAAAGCCGGTAGCCGTTTAGGTACCGCGTTGGCGATGGCCGTTGATGACAAAATTAGTATGGTTGGATTGACTCGCAATCTCGAAGAGTTCTTCGCGCGCGAATCCTGCGGCTGGTGTACGCCATGCCGTGACGGTTTACCGTGGAGCGTGAAAATTCTGACCGCACTGGAAAAGGGCGAAGGCCAGCCGGGTGATGTTGAAACCCTTGAGCAGCTGTGTCGTTTCCTGTCGCCGGGCCACACTTTCTGCGCACTGGCACCGGGAGCGGTTGAGCCGTTACAAAGTGCGATTAAGTATTTCCGTGAAGAGTTTGAAGCGGGTATTAAGGTGAAAACCTTTAATAACCTGAATCCAATCGCCGGGATCCAGCCAAACCTGTTGAAGCAGCGTTGGTAAGCGTCATTGATATATAAAGAAACGACGACGATCCGGGAACGAATTTTTTAAGTTATATGCCCGCTGTTGCGGGCTACAGGAAGCATGCTGACTATGGCAACGATTCATGTAGACGGCGAAGAATACGAAGTTGATGGTGCTGAGAACCTGCTGCAGGCATGTCTCTCACTGGGCCTCGATATTCCTTACTTTTGCTGGCATCCGGCGCTCGGTAGCGTCGGCGCTTGCCGCCAATGTGCGGTAAAGCAGTTCCAGGGGCCTGATGATAAACGCGGGCGTCTGGTGATGTCATGTATGACACCGGCATCTGACGGTAGCTATATTGCTATTGAAGATGAAGAAGCCAAAAAATTCCGCGAAGCCGTCGTGGAGTTCTTAATGGTAAACCACCCTCACGACTGTCCGGTCTGTGAGGAGGGCGGAAACTGTCATTTACAAGATATGACCGTTATGACCGGTCATAGCTTCCGCAAATATCGCTTTAATAAGCGTACGCACAACAATCAGGAGCTGGGGCCTTTCATTAACCATGAAATGAACCGTTGTATCGCCTGTTATCGCTGCGTTCGTTATTACAAAGATTATGCGGGCGGTGAAGACTTTGGCGTATATGGTTCCCATGACAACGTGTACTTTGGGCGTCCGGAAGACGGCACCCTGGAAAGCGAATTCTCCGGTAACCTGGTGGAAGTCTGTCCTACCGGTGTGTTCACCGATAAGACACACTCTGAGCGCTACAACCGTAAATGGGATATGCAGTTTGCCCCAAGCATTTGCCAGCAGTGCAGCGTCGGCTGTAATACCAGCCCGGGCGAACGCTATGGTGAATTGCGCCGCATTGAGAACCGTTACAACGGCACGGTAAACCACTATTTCTTATGTGACCGCGGTCGTTTTGGCTACGGTTACGTTAACCTGAAAGACCGTCCACGCAGTCCGCAACAGTTACGCGGTCAGGACTGGATTCACCTGAATCCGGAACAGGCGATGGAAGGTGCCGCAGACGTATTGCGTCAATCTAAGAAAACCATCGGTATTGGTTCACCGCGTGCCAGTCTGGAAAGTAACTATGCGTTACGCCAACTGGTTGGCGCTGAGAACTACTCCAACGGTATTGAAGCCGGCGAATTAGCCCGGGTTCAACTGATGCAGAAAGTGCTGCGTGAAAGCGGTTTATATACCCCTTCACTGCGCGAGATGGAAGGCTATGATGCGGTGCTGGTACTGGGTGAAGATGTCACTCAAACCGGTGCGCGTATCGCTCTGGCACTGCGCCAGGCAGTGAAAGGCAAAGCTCGCGAGATGGCGGCTGCCCAGCGCGTTGCCGACTGGCAAATTGCTGCGGTACAGAACATTGGTCAACATGCGAAATATCCGCTGTTTGTGACCAATATTGATAGCACCCGTCTGGATGATGTTGCTGCCTGGAACTACAGCGCTTCCGTTGCCGAGCAGGCTCGTTTAGGTTTTGCCATTGCTCATGGCATCGACAGTTCTGCCCCAGCGGTAGCGGATTTACCGGCATCGTTAAAGAGCAAAGTGGACATCATCGTTCAGGCGTTGTCCGGTGCCAGGAAACCATTAATTGTTACCGGCAGCGGTGCTGGCAGTGAAGAAATTATTCAGGCAGCAACCAATATTGCACTGGCTCTGAAAAAGCAGGGGCTGGAAACCGGTATCACCTTTGTTGCGGCAGAAGCCAACAGCATGGGTGTGGCAATGATGGGTGGTAGTTCCATCGATGATGCATTGACTCAAATCGAAAGCGGTGAAGCCGATACCTTAATCGTGATGGAGAATGATTTATATCGTCATGCTTCCAGAGCGCGTATTGATGCGGCACTGGCCAAAATTGAAAATCTTATCGTTGTTGACCATCAGCGTACTGAAGTGATGGATAAAGCGACCCTGATTCTTTCTGCGGCAAGCTTCGCAGAAAGTGACGGTACGCTGGTGAATCAGGAAGGCCGTGCTCAGCGCTTCTTCCAGGTTTATGAACCTTCGTTTTACGATAAAGATGCTGCTCATAAGAGCTATATTCTGGAAAGCTGGCGCTGGCTGCATTCGCTGGACAGCGTGTATAACAGCCGTCGTCTTGACTGGACGCTGTTGGATCACGTGGTTAGCGCGGTGGCTCAAGAGTTCCCGCAACTGGCGGGTATCGTTAACGCCGCACCGGATGCGTCATTCCGCATTAAAGGTCTGAAAATTGCCCGTGAACCTCACCGTTACAGCGGTCGTACCGCAATGATGGCTGATGTCAGCGTGCATGAAAAACGTCAACCTCAGGATAATGACACTGCGTTTGCTTATTCAATGGAAGGCTATAGCGCACCTGAAGCCGATCGTCAGCAGATTCCGTTTGCCTGGGCGCCGGGCTGGAACTCCCCACAGGCGTGGAACAAATTCCAGTCTGAAGTGGGCGGGAAACTGCGTTCTGGCGATCCGGGTGTGCGTCTGATTGAGAAAGCGGAAAGCGGCGAACTGGCCTATTTTGATGCGGTAGTGAATGTAGCCGCTAACGGCGAAAACAGCTGGCAGGTAGCGCCTTATTACCACCTGTTTGGCAGTGACGAAATGTCACAGCGTTCCGATGTGATTCAGCAACGTATGCCAGAGGCTTATGTGATGTTGAATCCACAAGATGCCGCCAAACTGAGCGTCAATACCGGTTCCGTCGTGGCTTTCAGCTGCGAAGGCTCCGACCTGAAGCTGCCGGTGAGAATCAGCGCTGCGCTGGAAGCAGGTTTTATCGGTCTGCCTCTGGGCTTACCGGGCATTTCTCCTGCTCTGGTTGGCAAGCGCGTTGACAACCTGAAGGAGACGACGGTATGAGTTGGCTGACTCCGGAAGTGACGGATACTCTGATTGCTATCGGTAAAGCAGTGGTGATCCTGCTGGTAGTGGTAACCTGCGGTGCACTGATGAGTTTCGGTGAACGTCGCCTGTTATCTCTGTTTCAGGATCGTTATGGACCAAACCGCGTAGGGCCGTTTGGTTCACTGCAAATCGTGGCGGACATGATCAAGATGTTCTTTAAAGAGGACTGGGTTCCCAACTTCTCTGACAAAATGATCTTTACTCTGGCGCCGATTATTGCCTTCAGCTCAATGCTACTGGCTTTCGCTATCGTACCTGTTACCCCGACCTGGGGCGTATCTGACCTGAATATCGGCATTCTGTTCTTCTTTATGCTGGCAGGTCTGGCGGTATATGCGGTGCTGTTCGCCGGTTGGTCAAGTAACAACAAATATGCTCTGTTAGGTGCCATGCGCGCCTCGGCGCAAACCCTGAGCTATGAAGTGTTCCTGGGCTTGTCGCTAATGGGTATTGTTGCGGTGACCGGCTCGTTTAACATGCGCGACATCGTAGAAGCGCAGGCTGACGTCTGGTTTGTTATTCCTCAGTTCTTTGGCTTTGTCACCTTTGTGATAGCGGGCATCGCAGTATGTCACCGTCACCCATTTGACCAGCCGGAAGCGGAACAGGAGCTGGCTGACGGTTACCACATTGAATATTCCGGTATGAAGTTCGGTCTGTTCTTCGTGGGTGAATACGTCGGTATCGTAACCATTTCTGCCTTAATCGTGACGCTGTTCTTTGGTGGCTGGCAGGGGCCGTTCTTACCACCGATTGTGTGGTTTGCACTGAAAACCGGCTTCTTCATGATGATGTTTATTCTGGTGCGGGCATCATTGCCTCGTCCACGTTATGACCAGGTGATGTCTTTTGGCTGGCGCGTTTGCCTGCCGTTGACGCTGTTGAACCTGCTGGTTACCGCGGCCATCATTCTGATCAAAGCGCAATAAGGGAGAGATAACCATGACATTAAAAGAGTTAGTGGTTGGTTTCGGTACCCAACTGCGCAGTCTGTGGATGATTTTCCTGCACGCGTTTCATAAGCGTGACACGAGAATGTACCCGGATGTACCTATTTACGTCCCGCCTCGTTACCGTGGCCGTATTGTTCTGACTCGCGATCCAGACGGAGAAGAGCGTTGCGTAGCCTGTAACCTGTGTGCGGTTGCCTGTCCGGTTGGCTGTATTTCGCTGCAAAAAGCCGAGATGCAGGATGGCCGTTGGTATCCGGAGTTTTTCCGCATTAACTTCTCACGCTGCATTTTCTGCGGTATGTGTGAAGAGGCTTGCCCGACTACGGCCATTCAGCTAACGCCAGACTTTGAAATGGCTGACTTTAAGCGTCAGGATCTGGTGTATGAAAAAGAAGATCTGCTGATTTCTGGTCCGGGTAAATACCCTGAGTATAGCTTCTACCGTATGTCCGGTATGGCGATTGACGACAAGGGTAAAGGCGAAGCGGAAAATGAATCTAAACCAATCGACCTGAAAAGTCTTTTACCCTAAAGGAGCGGAACGTGGAAGTTGCATTTTATATTTCAGCGGCCATTGCCGTTCTGGCAACGCTAAGGGTGATTACACATACCAATCCGGTGCATGCGTTGCTGTTTTTAATCGTCTCGCTGCTGGCTATTTCCTGCGTGTTCTTCTCGCTGGGAGCCTACTTTGCCGGTGCGCTTGAAATTATCGTTTACGCCGGGGCCATTATGGTGCTGTTCGTGTTCGTGGTGATGATGCTGAATCTTGGCGATTCAGTCACCCATCAGGAGCGCGAATGGCTGAAACCTGGCGTATGGCTTGGCCCTGCAGCACTGTGTCTGGTGCTGTTAGTTATCCTGTGTATTGGTATCTATAGCGCAGCGGGTCAACCAATTTATGGGGATATGGTAGACGCGAAACGAGTAGGTGTGAGCCTGTTCGGTCCTTACGTTCTTGCCGTTGAACTGGCTTCTATGCTGCTGTTAGCAGGTCTTGTTGTTGCTTACCACTTAGGTCGTGAGAACAAGAGTGCTGAAGCGTCGATTAACAAAACGGAGGAACAAGCATGATCCCATTGGAACATGGTCTGATACTGGCGGCGATTCTGTTCGCGCTGGGTCTGACCGGGCTGCTGATCCGTCGTAATTTGTTATTCATGCTGATCAGCCTGGAAATCATGATCAACGCCGTAGCGTTGGCGTTTGTAGTGGCGGGTAGCTTTTGGCAACAGCCGGATGGACAGGTGATGTACATTCTGGTGATTAGCCTGGCAGCGGCAGAGGCCAGTATTGGTCTGGCGCTGTTATTACAGCTTCATCGTCGTCGTCAAACCCTGAATGTCGACTCTGTCAGTGAGATGCGCGGATGAACCAGAACCTACTATATCTAACAATTTTGCTACCGCTGCTGGGCTTTTTGCTGCTGGCATTCTCCCGCGGTCGCTGGTCTGAGAACACCTCTGCTACGGTGGGTGTGGGTTCTATCGGTCTGGCAGCTCTGGTTACGGCGTGGATAGTTTATAGCTTTGTCTCTCAGGGCAATCCGGCAGAAGTATCTCAACAGGTACTCTGGACCTGGATGAAAGTGGATAACTTCGATATCAGCGTGACGTTAACGCTGGATAGCCTGTCGGTCACCATGCTGTCAGTGGTGGTAGGCGTTGGCTTCTTCATTCACCTGTATGCCTCATGGTATATGCGTGGTGAAGAGGGGTATTCCCGTTTCTTTGCTTATACCAACCTGTTTATTGCCAGCATGGTGGTTTTGGTACTGGCCGACAACTTACTGCTGATGTATCTCGGCTGGGAAGGGGTAGGGCTGTGTAGTTACCTGTTAATTGGTTTCTACTATACCAATCCAAACAATGGCGCAGCGGCCATGAAAGCCTTTATCGTGACCCGTGTGGGTGACGTGTTCCTGGCCATTGGCCTGTTTATCCTGTTCCGTGAACTGGGTACGCTGAATATCCGTGAGATGCTGGAACTGGCTCCGCAGAAATTTGCGGCAGGTTCAACGGCGCTGAACTGGGCAACCCTGATGTTAGTGGGTGGTGCAGTGGGTAAATCAGCACAGTTACCATTACAAACCTGGCTGGCCGATGCGATGGCGGGTCCAACACCGGTTTCTGCTCTGATCCACGCCGCGACCATGGTTACCGCGGGTGTCTATCTGATTGCCCGTACTAATGGTCTGTTCCTGCTGACGCCAGAGGTACTGAATCTGGTGGGTGTTATCGGTGGTGTGACATTGTTGCTGGCAGGTTTTGCAGCACTGGTTCAAACCGATATTAAACGTGTTCTGGCCTACTCAACCATGAGTCAACTGGGTTACATGTTCCTGGCGCTGGGCGTACAGGCATGGGACGCAGCAATCTTCCACCTGATGACGCACGCTTTCTTTAAAGCGCTGTTATTCCTGTCATCCGGCTCGGTGATTCTGGCCTGCCATCATGAGCAAAACATTTTCAAAATGGGTGGATTACGTAACAAGATCCCTCTGGTGTATGTTTGCTTCCTGGTGGGCGGTGCGGCGCTGTCTGCATTACCAATGGTGACTTCCGGTTTCTTTAGTAAGGATAAGATCCTGTTTGAAGCCTATGCATCAGGCCACTTTAACCTAATGCTGGCAGGTTTAATCGGGGCATTCCTGACCTCGCTGTATACCTTCCGCATGATCTTTATTGTGTTCCACGGCGAAGCGAAAACCGAAGCGCATTCAGTGGGTGGGATTTCTCACACTTTACCGCTGGTGGTGCTGCTGGTGTTATCAACCGCTGTGGGTGCTTTCCTAGCGCTGCCGCTGGACGGTGTGTTACCGGTTCGCGAATGGCCAGAAGAAGGCAAACTGATGTTAGAGATGATCTCCGGTGGTGTGGCGATTGTTGGTATCTTACTGGCGGCGGTGCTGTACCTTGGCAAACGTCAACTGGTGACCAGCATTGCACAAAGCGGACCGGGCAAACTGCTCTCTACCTGGTGGTATAACGCGTGGGGCTTCGACTGGCTGTATGACAAGGTGTTTGTTAAACCTTATCTGGCGGTGGCGAAACTGTTACAGCATGATCCACTGAACTCTCTGATGAACCTGACGGCGATGTTTGTCCGCTTATGTAACCGCACGATGGTGGTTAGTGAGAATGGTCTGTTGCGCTGGTACGCCGCGTCAATGGCTTTGGGGGCAGTGGTCGTCTTGGCTCTGTTATTGTGGGTTTAACTGAATAGCTTAACGAACGAAAAATTTTGAAGTTTTTCAAATAGAGTTTATTCAAATAAAGCTTATTCAAATAAAGGACATAAAACGCCATGCTACTACCTTGGCTAATACTTTTACCCTTTATCGGCGGCTTTCTCTGCTGGCCGTGCGAGCGCTTAGGTAAACAAGTACCTCGCTATGTTGCGCTGATATCGATGGGGTTAACGCTGGTTCTTTCCCTGTATCTGTGGATGGAGAGCGGTTTTACCGTCACTTCTCCGCAGAACATGTGGCTGGCTGAACCATTCCGCGTAGACTGGATCCCAAGCCTTGGCATTCAGATCCATCTGGCATTAGATGGTCTGTCACTGCTGATGGTTGTATTGACGGCTTTTCTGGGGCTGCTGGCTATTCTCTGTTCATGGACAGAAGGTCAACGCTCTCAGGGTTTCTTCCATTTAAACCTGCTGTGGATTCTTGGCGGGGTGATGGGGGTGTTCCTGGCGGTCGATATGTTCCTGTTCTTCTTCTTCTGGGAGATTATGCTGGTTCCGATGTACTTCCTGATTGCTCTCTGGGGGCATAAAGGATCTGACGGTAAAACCCGCATTAGCGCAGCGACTAAATTCTTTATTTATGCGCAGGCCAGCAGCCTGTTCATGTTGATTGCCATCGTTGGTCTGGTATTTGTTCACTTCAAAGCCACCGGCGTGATGACCTTCAACTATGAAGACTTGCTGAATACGCCAATGTCTTATGAAGTACAGTTCTTGCTGATGCTGGGCTTCTTTATCGCTTTTGCGATGAAAATGCCGGTAGTGCCGCTACATGGCTGGTTGCCGGATGCTCACAGTCAGGCACCAACCGCAGGTTCCGTTGACCTGGCCGGTCTGCTGTTAAAGACTGCGGCTTATGGTTTACTGCGCTTTAACTTGCCATTCTTCCCGGAAGCCTCTCATGCATTCGCGCCAATCGCTATGTGGTTGGGTGTGTTGGGGATCTTCTACGGTGCATGGATGGCGTTTGTTCAGACCGATATTAAACGTTTAATCGCTTACACCAGTATTTCCCATATGGGCTTTGTGATGATAGCTATCTATAGCGGCAGCGTATTGGCTTATCAGGGTGCGGTGGTGCAGATGATTGCTCACGGTCTGTCGGCTGCCGGTCTGTTTATCATCAGTGGTCAGCTGTACGAGCGCCTGCACACTCGCGATATGCGTGAGATGGGCGGTTTGTGGAAGCGTATTCGTTATTTACCAGCGCTGTCGCTGTTCTTTGCCGTAGCGACGTTAGGTATGCCGGGAACCGGTAACTTCGTTGGTGAATTTATGATTCTGTTTGGAAGCTATCCGGTAGTGCCGGTTATTACCGTGGTGGCAACGTTTGGTTTGGTATTCGCATCAGTTTACTCACTGGTTATGATGCAACGTGCTTATTACGGTGCACCAAAATCTGATAAACCCATTGCAGGCATGAACGTGCGTGAGCTGTCCATGGTACTGTTACTGGTGGTGTTGCTGGTACTGTTAGGCGTTTACCCTCAGCCGGTTCTGGATACGTCACACTCTGCGGTGAGCACCATTTCTCAATGGTATAACGCTGCGGCTTCCGTATCTCCAGACATGTCTATAGGAAAGTAAATCGCCATGACACTAACTGCACAACATATGCTTTCTCTATTGCCGCTGTTAATCGTTGGATTGACCGTGGTGGTTGTGATGCTGTCCATTGCGTGGCGACGCGATCACTTCCTTAATGCAACGATTACGGTTATTGGCCTTAACGTTGCGCTGCTTTCGCTGTTTATTGTTGCACAGCAACCGGCAACGGATGTGACACCGCTGTTACGAATTGATGGATTCTCAATCTTTTTCACCGCACTGGTGCTGCTGGCGAGCCTGGCAACCTGTACCTTTGCTTACCCATGGCTGAGTGGCTACCCGGATAATAAAGAAGAGTTTTATCTGCTGGTGCTGATCGCTGCATTGGGTGGGGTGGTATTGGCTGGTGCTAACCATCTGGCATCGCTGTTTATTGGTATTGAACTGCTTTCACTGCCGCTGTTTGGTCTGGTGGGTTATGCCTATCGCCAGCGCCGCTCACTGGAAGCGTCCATTAAATATATGGTGTTGTCCGCTGCGGCTTCTTCATTTTTACTGTTCGGTATGGCGCTGCTGTATGCGGGAACCGGTGGTTTGTCTTTCGCCGACCTGGGTCACAGCATGAGCGATAAAGTGCTGCATCAACCGCTGTTGATTGTTGGTCTGGGCATGATGCTGGTTGGTTTTGGCTTTAAGCTGTCGCTGGTGCCGTTCCAACTCTGGACGCCGGACGTTTATCAGGGTGCTCCGGCTCCGGTATCAACCTTTCTGGCAACGGCCAGTAAGATCGCTATCTTTGGTGCGCTGGTGCGGATGTTTATGTACGCGCCAGTGGCTGACGGTGAGTCGGTTCGTATCGTGCTGGGGATTATTGCCTTCTGTTCCATTCTGTTTGGTAATATTCTGGCACTGACTCAAAGCAACATTAAGCGGATGCTGGGTTACTCCTCTATCGCTCATCTGGGTTACCTGCTGGTAGCGCTGATTGCGGTTCAGGGGCATCAACTGTCAATTGAAACCATCAATGTTTATCTGGCGGGTTATCTGTTTGCCAGCCTGGGTGCCTTTGGTGTGGTCAGTCTGATGTCCAGCCCGTATACCGGCCCGGATGCTGAATCTTTGTATGCTTATCGCGGTCTGTTCTGGCATAAGCCAATTCTGTCTGCGGTGTTAACCGTGATGATGCTGTCGCTGGCCGGTGTGCCAATGACTTTAGGCTTTATTGGTAAGTTCTATGTTATCGCAATCGGTGTGAGCGCTGACCTCTGGTGGTTAACCGTTACGGTAGTGGTGGGTAGTGCCATTGGTCTTTACTACTATCTGCGTACCATGGTCAGCCTGTATCTGGAAGCGCCGCAAGAGCGTCAGCGTGATACGCCAAGCAACTGGGCGTTAACCGCCGGTGGAGTGGTGGTTCTGCTGTCGGCGTTGGCGGTGCTGTTCTTCGGTCTGTATCCGGAGCCGCTGATTAAGTTGGCGCGATATGCGTTTCCGATGATGTAATTGGTAGTTAGTTGTATTGATGAAAATACCGGCGATGTTTGCCGGTATTTTTAATTTATAGGTATCAGTTTCAGTGGATATTCCGACCGTAAAGACTATGAGCGTATATTGACGTTGTGCCCGGTCGGAAAACCATCAGTCTTGGCATTAGCGAGCGTCGGGCATAGATTCCCTCGGGGCGGTTATGAAACACCTTGCGGTGTTTCGCCCTTCGGGCCAGCGCAAGCGCTGTTCAAACAGGCTTTGCCTGTTTGTCGTTGGCTTACGCCAAGTCGACCCCAACGGCAATCTCTCCTGATGTTTGAATTTGCTGATAGCTCAAGACCAACTGATGGTGAAACATTTTTATCTGATTTTCCATTCAATCCACCGTATAATCCGTTGTTTTAAGTTTTATCTCCGAGAGGTTGTAGTGAAGCAAATATCTGAACTGGTGAAGCAGCTGCATAAGCGCCTGCAAGAAGTTGCTCGCCCGGAACCAGGTCGGGAGCGTATTACCGTTTCCCTCACGCTTCAGCAACGTACCTCGTTACTCAGCTGGCTTGCGGCTCAACCTGTTTTCCCACAGTTTTACTGGCGTCAGCGTGATGATTTGGAAGAGGCGGCGGTATGTGGTGAGGTGATCCGGTTTAACGATGCGGATTCCGCCCGTCAATTTTTGGTGGTGAATAATGTCGCCGATATGCGTATCTGGGGGCTGAATACCTTTGATCAGGTAGAGACGCCATCCTTAAATACACCCAAAAGTGCGTTATTTTTGCCACGTATTGAGCTATTACGGGATATGGACAGCGGCAAGCTGGTGGTCAATCTGTACAGCGAAACGTCGCTGGCTGATGATGTGGCTATTGCGCAGGCAATGATTGAGCAGTTAACCACTTCCAGACCTTTACCGGTACTTAACGTAAAGGTTAATTCGGTACAGCATCAGCCAGAAAAGCAGGGGTGGTGCGATCTGTTAAATCAGGCGTTGGAATCTATTCAGCAGGGGCAGTTTGAAAAGGTAGTATTGGCGCGTAAGTCGACGCTATCGCTAAATGAACCGCTGAATCCGGCGGCTTTTCTTAATGCCAGCGAGAAAGTAAACCACCACTGTTTTCATTTTATGATGCGCATGGATGATAAAACAGCGTTTCTGGGGTCGTCCCCCGAGTGTCTGTTTTTGCGGGTAGGGCAGCATCTGACCACCGAAGCGCTGGCGGGTACGGTAGCCAGTTCATCGGATAACCAACAGGCTAAACAGCTGGGTGACTGGTTAATGCAGGATAAAAAGAACCAGCATGAGAACCTGCTGGTGGTTGATGATATTTGCCAGCGCTTGCAAGGCGGTATTCTGGCTATTGATGTTCTGCCAGCGGAGATTGTTCGTTTACGTAAAGTACAGCACCTGCGTCGCTGTATTCATGCGGATCTGGCGGCTGCCAACGATGCGGACAGCCTGCAACGGTTACAGCCCACGGCGGCAGTGGCAGGGCTTCCTCGTGAACCTGCTCGTCAGTTTATTCTGCAACATGAACCCTTTACCCGAGACTGGTACGCTGGTTCCGCCGGGTATATCTCTTTGAACCAAACTGAGTTTGCTGTTTCTCTGCGTTCTGCGCTGGTGGAGGGCAGTAATATCCATCTGTATGCCGGTGCTGGTATTGTGGCGGGCTCCGACCCTGAGCAAGAGTGGCAGGAAATAGAAAACAAAGCGGCGGGGTTAAGAACGCTGCTGGAAGAGTAAAGGACCCGCGATGAAATGTTCTGTTCTGGAGTTGCGTTTTCCACCGCCGATTGTTTTTGCCGTATCCCTGTTGTTGATTGGCTTAATTAACCGGTGGTTTCCGGCATTCAGAATTGAAACTACGCTGATGCTGGTCGTGTCTGGTATCTGTTTTCTGGCATCCGGTATTATTGGTTTATCCAGTCTGGCAATGTTCTACCGGGAGAAGACCACGGTTAATCCTGTCAGGGTAAATTCAGCCACGACTCTGGTTGATAGTGGCCTGTATGCCTTTTCCCGTAATCCGATGTATCTGGCATTGGCTTTATTGTTGCTGAGTATCTGCTTCTGGTTGGGAAATTTGCTGGGGTTGGCAGGCGTTGCGCTGTTTATTGCATTTATCACCCGTTTTCAAATTATTCCGGAAGAAAGGGCGTTAATGGTACTGTTTGGTCAGCGTTATCAGGATTATCAACGCAAGGTACGGCGCTGGCTCTGATAAAGCCTTTGTTTATAGCCTTGCTCTTTAATTGACCTTTCCCGGAAGAACAGCCAGTATTCGCTGCCTGCTGCGGAAGTAGTGATCTGCTTCCATGTCTTGTACAACCTGCTGCGCTGTATTTTGATGCTGAAGCGGGGGTAGCCAACTGTCAGATTTGTCAGTGATGGTAAAGGTTTGTCGAGTCCATTGATTCAATAGTGGTATCTGGATAATTTGTGGGAAATTTCTGCTTAATCAACGTCCCGTAAGTTAAAGGAATCGCTATGAGCGTTAATTATCCGACAGCCTATGAAGTAGGCGATGTGGTATTTACCTGTATTGGCAATTTGTTGTTTCGTCAGGTTTCTGCCGCATCGGCCTGCTGGAGCAACCACGTTGGGATTATTATTGGCCACGACGATAAGGATTACATTGTGGCGGAGAGTAAAGTTCCTCTGTCCCAAACCACGACGCTGACTAAATTTGTTTCCCGCTCGGTAGATGGGCGTTACGGCGTGCGTCGTCTGGAAGGGGGATTAACCGAGCAGCAAAAACAGGCGCTGGTTGAGAAGGTGCCTGAGCGTTTAAAAGTGCTGTATCACACCGGCTTTAAGTATGAGTCTTCCCGGCAGTTTTGTTCCAAATTTGTATTCGATTTATATCGTGAAGGGCTGTCGATTTCCATAGGGAAAATTGAAACCTTCGACGCACTGCTCAGTAGTAATCCCGAGGCGAAGTTACAATTCTGGCACTTTTGGTTTTTAGGGGCGATACCCTGGGATCGTCAAACCGTAACCCCAGCCAGTTTGTGGTTCTATCCAACCCTGGTTCCTGTATTTAACAGCCACCCTGATGCAAATGAAACCGAGCCTGACTGGTATTACCATTAAATTATTAACCTGTACTCTATGGATCGGAGATATCCGCTTTGGATAAAAACAATCAGGCCTCGTTTAATGAGGTGCTGCTATTTGTCAGACATGAAGTTAGCCAGTTTATTGATGCTCATCCCGGGGAGGTGTTCTCCGGGTTTGCTTTTGACTGTAACATTTGGGAAGGCGTTGAACTGAATCTATGCCTGACGACTCAAGGGTATCTGAATGAGCTCCTGCATTACTATCAAACGGGGGCGCGAGGAGACTACTATCGGACGGATGAAGGTATTTTAAGCCTGAAATATAATTCCGGCGACTGGAAGTATCAGTGCTTTAGCAGTATGAATTGCGTTAAAGATGAGGATTGCAGCTATTTCGATACGGATGATAACCAACAAAAGTATCAGTACTGGATCCATCTGCTGGCTCAAGTGATGAATGAGTTTCTGCAAACCCCGGAATATGCTGCTATTCCCAAGCTTTTGGATTTTAAAGTGTTGGTCTACGATCATGATGAAGAGCCGGAAAGCAGTGAACAGCGGCTGATTGCTTTTAGCGATAGGCCAATGTTTCGTTTAAATTAGATGATATTAGTACAGCACTAATTTTAGTCATCTGTAATGACCTGAAACTAAATGTATCTTAATGTTTCTGATTTCCTCCTGTTGCCATAATTAATAACAATCATGTTACAGAGCCGACGGTTGAAAGGTTGCCACTGAATGTGGATTAACTTAAAAATCAATGCGTTTGTGAACAAATCCGCACCATTCGGGCATTTCATTGTTCCCATTGCCGGGTTAGTGTAATATATGTGGCAATTATGGATTCTATTTTTCAGTTAAATCAATAGATTAAACTGATCTTCGGTGAGCTCCCCATGTCGATAAGTGTGTTTAACCGCCGTTGGGCGGCAGTGCTATTAGAAACATTAACCCGCCACGGGGTTCAACATGTCTGCATTGCGCCGGGTTCCCGTTCTACCTCTCTTACGCTGGAAGCGGCGGCCAACGCTAAAATAACCTGCCATACCCATTTTGATGAGCGCGGCCTTGGTCATTTAGCTTTAGGTATTGCTAAAGTCACCGGCCAGCCGGTTGCGGTAATTGTGACTTCCGGTACGGCGGTAGCAAACCTTTATCCTGCGCTAATTGAAGCTAGTCTGACGGGAGAGCGTCTGGTGCTACTGACGGCCGATCGCCCTCCGGAGCTGATTGACTGTGGTGCTAATCAGGCGATTCGTCAGCAGGGCATTTTTGCCGACCATCCGGGCCAATCGTTGTCGCTCCCCCGACCTACACCAGATATTTCAGCCGCATGGCTGGCTTCGACTCTCGATCAGGCGTTAAGCGAACAGCGACATGGAGCATTACATATTAACTGCCCGTTTGCGGAACCTCTGTATGGTGGCGATGCGTCTGCCTATGCTGACTGGTCTGAAACATTGGGCGACTGGTGGCAAAGTGATAAACCCTGGTTAATCAGCGATAACCAACGCACAGTGACACAGCAACCTGACTGGCCCCAGTGGCGGCAACGGCGTGGTGTGGTGATTGCGGCGCGCATGGGCGCAGAGCAGGGGAAACAGGTAGCGGCCTGGGCTAAACAAGCCGGCTGGCCACTGTTAGCGGATGTGCTCTCCAGTACCGGGCAGCCGTTACCCTGTGCCGATCTGTGGCTAAATAATTCTAAAGCGCAGGAGATTCTGGCGCAGGCGGAAATCGTGGTGCAGTTTGGCGCCAGCCTGACGGGTAAACGTATGCTGCAATGGCAAGCCAGTTGTTGCCCAAAAGAGTACTGGTTGATAGATAACATGAGTGGACGTCTGGATCCGGCTAATCATCGCGGTCGCCGTTTAACGGCAGATATTAGCGAATGGTTGAAACTACATCCGGTAGCATCTCACCAGCCATGGGCGGATGAGCTTAATACTCTGGCCGCCCGGGCGCGCGCTCATGTTACTGATTATCTGCAACATCAGTTTGGTGAAGCCCAACTGGCCAGCCATTTAAGTGAACTGTTGCCGTCAAACGGCCTGTTTTGGGCGGGAAACAGCCTGATTGTGCGATTGATTGATGCATTGGCACAACTGCCCGTTGGCTATCCGGTATACAGCAACCGCGGTGCCAGCGGCATTGATGGTTTATTCTCGACCGCAGCGGGGGTTCAACGTGCGGCTGACAAACCGATGCTGGCGGTGCTGGGAGATATTTCTGCACTGTACGATTTAAATTCTCTGGCGTTAATGAAACACTGCACTGCGCCGGTGGTATTGATAGTGGTGAACAATGATGGCGGGTCAATTTTCTCGCTGTTACCTACGCCAGAAGCAGAAAGAGAACGCTTTTATCGTATGCCTCATGGCATAAACTTTGAGCATGCGGCGGCCATGTTTGGTTTATCCTATGCCAACCCCAAAAGCTGGCAGGCAGTTAAACAGACGGTAGATGCTCACTGGCAACAGCGGGGTGTCTTGCTGCTGGAGTTACAGGTAGCCCCACATGATGGTGCAGAAACCCTGCGCCAGCTAGTCAGTGATGCGGTGAGCTTTTAATGCTGGCGGTAACCCGTTATCCATTAGTTGAAGCAGATAACAACCGGCCCTGGCTGGTGTTTCTCCACGGGCTATTGGGTGATGGACAGGATTGGGAAGCATTATTGCCCCATCTTAATCACTGGCCTTGTATTACCATTGATTTGCCGGACCACGGTAACTCGCAAAATATCAGTGTGGATGACTTTGAGCAGTTAAGTCAGCAACTGGCTGAAACTCTGCAAGCCTGTAATATTAAACGCTATATTCTAATTGGTTACTCTCTTGGTGGTCGCAGTGCGATGTATCATACCTGTTTTGGTGAGAGTGATGGCGTAGTTGGACTGGTGGTCGAAGGGGGAAACCCTGGACTAAGTTCTGAAGCGGAACGACAGGCGCGTTTGCTGCACGACAGCCGCTGGGCTGAACAGTTTCGCCATCAGCCGCTGCCAGAGGTGTTAGCTCAATGGTATCAACAGCCGGTATTTGCCAACCTGAGCGATGAAAGCCGCCAGCGCTTGATTGTGCGTCGCGGTCACAATGGGGGCAATAATGTGGCGCGGATGCTGGAATCTACCTCATTGGGCCGTCAGCCCCGATTGGCTGACATATTAAATACACAGTTAAAACGCCGAAATATACCTTTTTGTTATCTCTGTGGTGAACAGGACGCAAAGTTTCAGCAAATTGCGCTTGAAAATCACTTTCCGCTGCGTATTGTAGCCGCAGCAGGTCATAATGCACATTCGGCAAACCCTGAAGGTTTTGCCAAACAGTTGCTTACATTTTTGAAGGAATGCTAATTATGCTTTATCCAAGTGAACAGGAACTCTACGCCCCTATCGAATGGCAGGATTGCTCTGAAGGATTTCAGGATATTCGTTACCATAAATCAGCCGACGGTATTGCAAAAATTACTATAAACCGTCCTGAAGTGCGTAATGCATTTCGTCCTCTGACCGTGAAAGAGATGATTCAGGCGTTAGCAGATGCCCGTTATGACGATCATATCGGTACCATTATTTTGACCGGTGAAGGTGATAAAGCGTTCTGTTCCGGCGGTGACCAGAAAGTGCGCGGCGATTACGGCGGTTATAAAGATGACAGCGGTACTCACCATCTGAACGTGCTGGATTTCCAGCGCCAGATTCGTACCTGTCCTAAACCCATTGTTGCCGCCGTAGCCGGTTACTCAATCGGTGGCGGTCATGTGCTGCATATGATGTGTGACCTGACTATCGCCGCAGAGAACGCGGTTTTCGGTCAGACAGGCCCTAAAGTGGGTTCTTTTGACGGTGGCTGGGGCGCTTCTTATATGGCTCGTATCGTTGGTCAGAAAAAAGCCCGTGAAATTTGGTTCCTGTGCCGTCAGTACAATGCTCAGGAAGCGCTGGATATGGGACTGGTTAACACCGTGGTTCCTGTTGCCGATTTAGAGAAAGAGACGGTTCGCTGGTGTCGTGAAATGCTGCAAAACAGCCCAATGGCGTTGCGCTGTCTGAAAGCGGCTCTGAATGCTGATTGTGACGGTCAGGCGGGTCTGCAAGAGCTGGCGGGTAACGCCACTATGCTGTTCTATATGACTGACGAAGGTCAGGAAGGGCGTAATGCATTTAATGAGAAACGCCAGCCGGACTTCAGCAAATTTAAGCGTAATCCATAATGCGTAAAGTTGAACTCTACCGTTTTAGCCTGCCGATGGAGGCAGGGGTTATTCTGCGTAATCAACGGCTAAAAACTCGTGATGGTTTGCTGGTTTGCCTGACGGAAAATGGTAAACAGGGGTGGGGAGAGATCTCTCCGCTGCCTGAGTTTTCTGAAGAGACGCTGGAAGAGGCGGAAGCCTCTACGCTGGGTTGGTTACATAGCTGGGTCAACGGCGAGCAGGCGTTTGAAAGCGCATTGCCTTCCGTGGCTTTTGGTTTGAGCTGTGCGCTGGGAGAGCTGTCAGGTTTTCTGCCGCAAAAAGCAGATTACCGCAAGGCTCCGCTGTGTAATGGCGACCCGGATGAGCTGTTTGCCGTCTTGGGTGCGATGCCGGGCGAGAAAGTGGCAAAAGTTAAAGTCGGCCTGTACGAAGCAGTTCGTGACGGCATGATTGTTAACCTGCTGCTGGAAGCCATTCCTGATTTAAAACTGCGGCTGGATGCCAACCGTAGCTGGGCCCGGGCAAAAGCCGATGGTTTTGCCAAATATGTTCAGCCTCAGTTCCGGGATCGCATTCAGTTTCTGGAAGAGCCGTGCAAAACCCGTGATGAATCCCGCGATTTTTCCCGTGAAACGGGGATTGCCATCGCCTGGGATGAGAGCGTGCGTGAAGCAGACTTTGTGGTTGAAGCAGAGCCAGGGGTTGCCGCAATAGTGATTAAGCCAACGCTGGTGGGTAGCATTCAACGCTGTCATATGTTGATTGAACAGGCGCACAAAGCGGGCATGATGGCGGTTATCAGCTCATCCATTGAAAGCAGCCTTGGTCTGACCCAGTTGGCAAGAATGGCAGCATGGCTAACGCCGGATACCATTCCGGGGTTAGATACGCTATCACTGATGCAATCACAACTGGTACGCCCGTGGCCTGATAGTGAACTCCCTGTGCTGGATGTTGATGCGCTGGAAGTGGTATGGCGTCGTTAACTTCAACTGTTTTTAGCAACTGGCCGTGGCAGCAGTGGGCAACTGAACAGCCAAACGCCACGGCAATTATCAGAGAACAGCAGTCGATCAGTTGGCGGTGTTTAGCTGACGAGGTTAATGCTCTTTGTCACCTGTTTTATCAGCAAGGTGTTCGCGCCGGACAGGGTGTGGCACTGAGTGGTAAAAGCAGTCCTGAGCTGCTGCTGGGGTATCTGGCAGTGTTACAATTGGGAGCCAGAGTATTACCGCTCAATCCTCAATTACCTGAAGCATTGCAGGCTCAACTATTACCTGTTCTGAATATTGACTGGGGTTGGAGTAACTCGCCTTTGGCGTGGCCGGACAGCGTTAAGCCACTACCGTCATTTATTATGAAACAACTCTCCATTGATAGTCCTGATACTCAATTAATGACTGACTGGTCATCGGCACGTCCATTGACCATGACGCTAACCTCCGGTTCCAGTGGTCTTCCTAAAGCCGCAGTACATACACCACAAGCCCATCTGGCCAATGCGGCCGGGCTGTTGCAGCGAATGCAGTTTGAAGCGGGTGACAGTTGGTTGCTCTCTTTACCGCTATTTCATGTTTCCGGACAAGGAGTTATATGGCGCTGGCTGCAAAAAGGGGCGACGCTGGTACTGCGTCATATGCATCCTTTGGAGCGGGCACTGGCGGGCTGTACTCATGCTTCACTGGTACCAACTCAGCTTTGGCGTTTGCTGGAGCAGGATGCCGATAAGTTAGTGCTTAAGCAGGTATTACTGGGTGGGGCTTCGATTCCGGTTGAGCTAACTGAACGTGCACGACAGGCTGGAATTAGCTGCTGGTGTGGATATGGCATGACAGAAATGGCCTCTACCACCTGTGCCAAACCCGCTGATGCAAGCACGGGCGTTGGCGTGCCATTGCCCGGCAGAGAGCTACAGCTGGTGGATAATGAAGTCTGGCTGCGGGGTAGCGGTCAGGCGCTGGGTTACTGGTTACAGGGTGAAATCAGGCCGTTAAGCGATAGTCAGGGCTGGTTTCATACCCGGGATCGCGGTGAGATGAGAAATGGAGAGCTGTATATCTGCGGGCGTATGGACAATCTGTTTTTCAGCGGTGGGGAAGGAATTCAGCCGGAAGACATTGAGCGAATACTGGTAACCCATCCTCTGATTGAACAGGCGTTTGTAGTACCGGTGGATGATGTGGAGTTCGGACAGCGTCCGGTGGCGGTGATTGATGCACTACCCGGGCTGGATTTATCTCAATTATCCGTATGGCTGGAAGGAAAGATCACCCGTTTTCAAATCCCGGATAGTTACTATGTTTTGCCTGTTGAGTTGAAGCAGGGGGGGATTAAGATTTCGCGGTTGGCGGTGAAGGAATGGGTTAAGTCGCTGAATAATGATGTGGTGAAGTAGGTTAACGAATAAATCAGAGATTATTAATCAATCAGCAACTGTGCATATTCCGGCCGTAAAAACGATGTCGCTCATATCACCTTGGTGCTCGGCCGGAAGACCAGTTGCACTTAGCTATAGAGTGCGTCGGGCCTAGCCGGGCTACGGGCAGTTATGAAACACCTAGCGGTGTTTCACCCTGACGGGCCAGCGCTAGCGCTGTTCAAACAGGCAAAGCCTGTTTGTCGTTGGCTTACGCCAAGTCGACCCCCACGCCCGTCTCTCCCTCCGATTGGCTATGCTAAAACATAAAACTGAATCATCCGACTTTGTCATCAATCTGAAACAGACTTTTCTCTGTTTGAGCTGCGCTGGTCTGACGTGCTCCGTAGCTGAGTCATAGACGGTTTACCGACCGCTCTCGATATAAATTGAAGTGCATTATTTTTACGGTCGGAATATTTACAGTTGCTGATTTATTAGGTTTGTCGATCATAATAGTTAATTTACCGTTCCGGTGTTAATTTCAATCATCCTGCCACACCACTTCCCGCCACCCTCTAACACTATTAATAAACCCAATCTTCTGCGCCTGCTTTAACTGTGCTTTGCTCAGAATCGCTTCCCGGATGGTTCCCGCCTGCAATAATGCCTGCCGTTCGGTTCCCGGCAAGAGACCACAAGAGATTGCCGGGGTTAGCCACTGTCCATCAATCAATAAAACCACATTACCATTTACAAACTCGGTGATTTCATCCCGCTGGTTATACAGCAAAAACTCGTTGTCCAGCGTAGCCGCAGGGTAGTGATCCCGCAGCGTGGTTTTATGGTAAAGCAGGTTATTATCGCTGTGTACCGCAAAAGGAGCCCAGCGGGCAAGCAGAGGTTGAGTCAGTGGTGTAACGGCGTCGCAACTCAGCGTTGCTTTACCGTTTTGTTCCAGCAACAGGCGAACTTTATATTCGCCCCGTTGATGGGTGGTAGCTAACTGTTGTAATTGCTCGGTTAGCTTATCGGCAGCAAACAAAAAGTTAAAATAGCGGGCAGAAGCGGATAAACGCTTAAGATGTAATGTTAACAGATGGTATTCCCCATTCCTTAACAGCAGGCTTTCCAACAGTTGCTTTGGCAGAGTAACACCGCGCAAAACCTGAGCTTTATTAATTACTTCCTGATACTCATTCTCTGCGGTGGAATCCCAGGTGATACCTCCACCCACGCCATAACGAGCGATATTCTGTTCACTGTCGACAATAACCGTGCGGATTGGCACGCTAAACAGCGCCTCTTTGTCTGGAGTGATATAACCGATAGCGCCGCAGTACACTTCCCGGGCCTGTGGTTCAAGTTGGGCGATTAGCTTCATGGTGCTGGCCTTAGGCGCTCCGGTAATTGAACCGCAGGGAAATAGCGCACGAAAAATATCGGTAAGGCTGGTTTGTGGACGCGTCTTAGCGCTAATCGTTGAGGTCATTTGCCAGACGGTAGGGTACTGTTCAATATCAAACAGCGCCGGTACTTTAACGCTGCCGGCTATCGCCACCTGGCTCATGTCGTTGCGCAGTAAATCAACGATCATCACGTTTTCCGCCCGGTCTTTTTCTGAGGCTCTTAGCTGTTCCTGACGCATCAGATCGTCCTGAGCATCCAAACCTCTTTTGGCGGTTCCCTTCATGGGTTTAGCGGTGAGCGTTCCCTGATGCCAGTGAAAAAACAGTTCCGGTGAAGCGGACAGAATTTTGAAACGACCAATATCCAGACAGGCGGCATAATCAGCCTGCTGGGCACTAAGTAGCTGTTGGTATAGTTGATTATATGCCTGCTCATCAGGTGTCGTTACTTTAGCTTCCAGCCGAATGGTGTAATTGGTTTGATAAGTATTACCCGCTTCAATTTCTGATTTGATACGCCAAATCGCCTGACGGTAAGCTTCCGTGGAGGTGGTGGGTTGCCACTCTGTCAGAATATTTTCGAATGTTTCACCGGGCGTATCTGAAGAGTCGTCAGTACATGGTTGCTGATACAAGCCAAACCACAAAAGTGGCATATCGCCCTGCGGAGGCGTTTGGTAATAGGGCTGAAATGCGGCGGCAGCTTCATAGGACAGATACCCGGCTGCATACAATCCGCTGTCTACCGCCTGTTCAACTTCCGCCAGCTTTGTCGTTACTTCACCGAGTAGGGAGGTCGTAATGATCTTTAATGGGTGTTCAAACAGCTGAACCTGACGATTAAAATCAAAGCGTAATGTCATAATCAGGCTCCTTCATTGGTGTAAGTGGTCACAAATTGCTGTAACAGCTTTAAACCGCTTTCAGTCAGAATCGCTTCAGGATGAAACTGCACCCCTTCAATCGGCCACTGTTTATGACGTAGCCCCATAATAATACCCTCGTGGGTTATCGCCGATATCTCCAACGCTTCAGGTAATGAAGCGGGCTCTACCATCAGAGAATGGTAGCGGGTGACCTGTAGCGGGCTGGGAAGATGATTAAACAGCGTGCGGCCATCATGGGTAATTAATTCGGTTTTGCCGTGGGTTGGTACCGGGCACTTAACAATGCGGGCGCCAAATGCCTGCGCAATGGCCTGATGGCCAAGACAAACACCTAATAGAGGAATGGTACCGGCAAAACTTCGAATCACGTCCAGAGTGATACCAGCATCTTCCGGGGTTCCCGGACCGGGAGAAAGAATAATAGCCGAAGGGGCTAAGGCGGCTATTTCATCAAGCTGTAACTGGTCATTCTTAACGATCTTCACTTCAGGATAAGATTGGCAAAGATAATCGTACAGGTTATAGCTGAAGGAGTCGTAGTTATCGATGAGCAGAATCATAAGTCAGGTGTTACCGCTGATGGCAGAAGGGCGAAGTGGGTTATTCTAACCGATAGCGAGGGAATGGGAAGCCTGAAAAATAAACCCGCCGGATTGTGCCAGCGGGTTCATATTGTCAGATTTGAGGTTTAAGAAAATTATTTCATCTTCTTCAGTGCTTCAACGATACCATTGCCGTAGTCAGGATGAACTTTGGTAAACAGATCGATTTGACGCTGACGAATGTTTTCAGGGATTTCACACAGTTCACCGGCAATGCGTTTAAACATACGCTGATGCTCTTCTTTACTCAGCAGGTTAAACAGTGCACGTGGCTGGCTAAAATAGTCGTCATCTTCACGATGATTCCAGTGGTCTGCCGCACCTTCTAAAGTGAGTGGTGGTTCACTAAAGTTTGGCTGTTCTTTAAAGACGCCAAAGCTGTTTGGCTCATAGGTAGCGCCGTTGCCACTGTTACTGTCTACACGCATAGCACCATCGCGGTGATAGTTATGGAATGGACAACGTGGAGCATTAACCGGAATTTGATGATGGTTAATGCCTAAGCGATAGCGATGGGCATCACCGTAGGAGAACAGACGACCCTGTAACATCTTGTCCGGTGAGAAGCCTACGCCAGGCACCACGTTTGCTGGGTTCATTGCTACTTGTTCAACTTCAGCAAAGTAGTTGTCCGGGTTGCGGTTTAGTTCCAATACACCCACTTCAATCAGTGGGGCATCTTTATGTAACCAGACTTTAGTTAAGTCGAATGGATTGTAAGGCAGTTTGGAAATTTCATTTTCCGGAATAATCTGAACAAACAGCTTCCAGCGAGGGAAGTTACCGGCGGCGATGTTGTCATACAGATCGCGCTGTGAACTTTCACGATCTTTACCAACCAGTGCTTCAGCTTCTTCGTCCATTAAATTCTCAATGCCTTGCTGGCAACGGAAATGGAATTTAACCCAATAACGTTGGTTATCTTCGCTGATAAAGCTGAATGTATGGCTGCCGAAACCATGCATATTGCGGTAAGACTTTGGTAATCCACGGTCGCTGAAGTCGATGGTTAACTGATGCAGTGATTCAGGTAGTTGAGAGAAGAAGTCCCACTTATAGGTTGGATTACGCAGGTTGGTGTGCGGATCGCGTTTCACCACGTGGTTTAAGTCCGGGAATTTTAGCGGATCGCGCAGATAGAATATGGGGGTATCGTTACCTACCAGATCCCAGTTGCCTTCTTCGGTATAGAATTTAATGGCAAAACCACGGATATCACGTTCCGCATCTGCCGCACCGCGCTCACCGGCGACGGTAGAGAAGCGAACAAAAAGATCGGTTTTTTTGCCAATCTCGGAGAAGATTTTGGCCCGGGTATATTTAGTAATATCATGTGTAACAGTGAAAGTACCATAAGCACCGGAACCTTTAGCATGCATACGGCGTTCAGGAATGACTTCACGGTCAAAGTGAGCCAGTTTTTCAAGGAACCAGATGTCCTGTAGTAACATTGGTCCTCTTGGGCCCGCTGTCATCACATTATTATTATCAACTACCGGCACACCAGATGCCGTGGTGAGTTTCTTATCGCTCATTACTTTCTCCTGTTAAACACCAAAATATCATCGTCATACTGACAAAGAGCTAAAACATCATTATTGGTCCTGCTACTGTTACTATTAGTAAAGTGATAGGCCCAATATAGCCAATTGTTACTGCCTATTATGGCTATTTGTGTAGCCAATATAGGGAAGTACTGAACCTGACCGGCGTAAGTAAAAGTATAGACAGATTCATATCAGAGCCCTGTGGTACGGGCTTCTGTTACCAATATTGCATTAACGAGGTGGTTTATAAGGTATTGCGAACGTTTATTTTTATAGCTGCCAAAAACAAGAAATTATCTTCTGTGAATTTTTAGCAGTAATTGGCATCATCAAAGAGTCACACATCTATGATTAAACCATTGCTGTACTGATTTAGTAAGAGGTTGGGCAAGTAATTATTTGTTTAAAATCAAAGTTGTGTTAATTAAAGCTGTCAGGCTCACTATTTTAATTTGAAATATTTTATTCAGGTTATCATTGTTTTTTATTTGAGATATAAGTCCCAAGTTTTTCATCAAATAAAGATGTAATCACTGGCGGGATCTCTATCTCTGATAATGGCCTGAAAGTGACAATGTTGGATTTGCCGATGGAAAACGGATGTTCATAGTGACCCGCAATCACGCTGGTTTTGCCGTTTGGTTACCGGTAAGCGATAAAAAAATAGGCCATCAGTACTGACCGATAGCCCATATTTAACAGATGACCTGTATCGATGATTAAGTCTGCGGCAGCCAGCCAAATACAATACCAAACTGAATCAGAATAATGGCGAAGCCGAAGACCAGCGCAAGAAACAGCCCTAATGAACCACCGGGAACACGATAGCCACCTTTGTTCTGTTTACGGGATTGCATCACTAACATAGCCGGTATCAGCAGTGCCAGAATAGATAAGGCAATAGCAGCATAGCCCAGTGCCATAATGAAGCCTTTCTGATAGAACAGGGCAAATATTAAAGGAGGCAAAAAGGTAATCAGCCCGGTTTGCAAACGGCCGGATGTATTATTGGCGCGCTTAAACAGATCCGCCAGATAATCAAACAGCCCTAGCGCAACACCGAGGAAGGAAGTGGCCAGCGCCAGAGCAGAGAACAGACGTACTGAAATCTCAACGCTTGGGGTGTTTACTACTTCTTTAACCGCTTGCAGTAAACCATTTAAACCGGATTCGGCGGCAATAATGCCCACAAAGGTACTGGAGCTGATAGCTCCCAGAGTTGCCAACTGCCATAAGATGTAGGCAATCAGAGGAATGGCGCTACCGATAATAAAGATTTTGCGCAGTTTAGCCACATCGCCATTCATATACTTAACAATGCTGGGAATACTGCCGTGGAAACCAAAGGAGGTAAAAATCAATGGAATTGCAGAGATTGCCAAACCTTGTTCCAGCGGTAATGTGGTCAGGTTAACCGCCTGAACGTGTGGAATCATCAAAGACAGCATGATCACCAGAAACACAATTTTTGCGCTAAACAGAATTCGGTTAATCAGATCGACGGAGTGAGTACCAATACAGACAACGCCACCACCAATAATAGCAAACAGCAGAGGGCCGGAAACCGGAGGAAGATCCAGCCCCATAGAGTCTTTCAGGCTGACAAACAGTAGCTCACCGCCGCCGCTGATATAGGCAGCAACCAGAGCATACATTAAAAACAGCATGGCGAAACCGGTAAGAAGATGGCCTTTAGCGCCCAGATAGCGTTTCGCCAGCGTGCCAAGACCGTCATCAAAATGGCTGTGCTGATAAACTTCCACCAGCAATAATGCGGTGTAACACATCATCATCCATAAGATAACCAGCATAGCAAAGGTAACGCCAAAACCGACGCCTGCCGCTGCCAGAGGCATAGCTAACATCCCTGCGCCGATAGTGGTACCGGCAACGATAAATATACTACCCAGAGTGCGATTCCTCACACGGACCTCGATTTATTTTAGTTATGTTAATCGGCTAGATAAGCACCAGTCAGGCGGCACTTTCTTATTACACAGCTATCAAAAACAGACGACAGCCGGAAGACGAAGGTAGGGTATGTGAGATGAATGTAGGTGTCAAATTATTGATACGAGATGTAATTTTATCTTTACAGTCAAGGGGCGATTTGAATTAAATTTGTTCAGCTTGCCGGTTTTATCAGCGCATTCGCCGTAATAAGGCCACTATGCTATTTTTAGCTGATAAGCGAGTTCATCAGGCGTAACATAGTCGATATTATTTGCAGATAATACAAAGAATAACTATAAACGGGAGCCATCGGATGTTAATGGTAGAAATGTTAAGTACGGGAGACGAAGTTCTTCATGGGCAGATCGTGGATACGAATGCCGCCTGGCTGGCCGACTGCTTTTTTCAGCATGGGTTACCGCTCAGTACCAGAACAACGGTGGGTGATAATCTGGACAGCCTGGTGGATGTGTTGCTGGAACGCAGTCTGTATGCCGACGTATTGATTGTTAATGGTGGATTAGGGCCAACCAGTGACGATTTGAGCGCTCTGGCTGCGGCGACGGCGGCCGGCGAGTCTCTGATTGAGCATCCTGAGTGGATTACCTATATGGAGAGCTATTTTGCCGCTCGGGGGCGGGTGATGTCGGATACTAACCGTAAACAGGCGATGATCCCCGAAAGTGCAGAACTGGTTGATAACCCGGTAGGTACCGCCTGTGGCTTTGCGTTAACCATTAATGATTGCCTGATGTTTTTTACCCCCGGCGTGCCGTCAGAATTTAAAGTCATGGTTAACGATCAAATTCTGCCCCGTTTACGCCAGCGCTACCCTTTACCACCATCACCACTCTGTTTACGTTTAACCAGCTTTGGTCGTACCGAGAGCAGCCTGGCTCAACAGTTCGATGTTCTGACCCTGCCGGAAGGTTGCGTAATGGGCTATCGCTCTTCCACGCCGATCATTGAGTTAAAACTGACCGGGCCGGAAAGTCAGCGTCAGGAGATGCTAAGAAACTGGCAGATTGTTAAGCAAGGGGTCGAGGAAAATATGTTGTATGAGGGAACAGAAGGGCTACCGGCTATTATCTCTCGTCAACTGACAGAACGTGGTCTAAAGGTTGTGCTGAGTGAACAATTCAGTGCCGGATTACTTAGCTGGAATCTGTTTTCAGCTCAGGCTCCGATCCTTCAGTCTGAAGTTCAACCTTCAACCGATACCATGAGCCTTGAGCAACTACTGGAAAAAGCAAAACGGATGGCAACACAACAACAGGCGGATATCAGTATGGTTATCGGATCCCACCATGATGAGTGTCTGTCATTAGCGTTAGCCACCCCAAATGGCAGCTATGCCCAGCGAGTTCGCTATATGCCTGGTAACCACAGCATTAAAGTGCAGCAGGATGTTAGCGCAACGCTGGCGTTAGATATGTTGTCGCGCTGGTTCAATCAGCGGAATGTTTTTGGTCATTATGAATGGCTGGAACAGGCGGAAACGCTGGCGCACTAGAATCCATCATATCCCGCTGTGAAATACCAACGGCGGGCATTTATCCGTTATTCAAATTCTTGGGCATATTGTTTTTCAGAATACTCCAGAACAGTTCCGCCGTTTTGTTCAGACGAGTATCCATTCTGTATATATAAGCCTGAATAGGAACGGTAAGTTCAGGCGTATCCAGACATACCAGTTTTTTCTCTTTCAGTTCATTTACGACCGAATAGATAGGTAGCCAGGCAATGCCGTGGCCATCCAGCGCCATGTGTTTTAGCAGTTCACTCATGGAGGACATAAATAAAGTGCGTGGTGCTATGGCCCCGACTTCCCCCAGACGACGATTTACTAATCGTCCCATATAAGAAGCGCTGGTGTAGTTGAGCAGCGGCACTTCAGGCTGGTAGATATCAAACAGTGGCTTGCCCTGCGCATCAGCCGCGCAGACTGGATAAAGCTCAGATTCAAACACCTTCAGACAGCAAAAAGGAGATTGCATCAGGTCTTCATCGTAGAATGAGATAATAAAGTCGCTTTTCCCTTCACGCAGGGTATTAACCACCTGAACCACGTCAATGGCTTCAACATGATAAACAAATTCACCACCGTAATCTGACAGGGAGTGAACCAGTTTAGGTAGCAGCGTCAGAGACAGGGAGTGCGCCGCGGCAATTTTGATATTGGGAATACTTAATAAGTTATGACCGGAAAGCTCGCTAAGATTGCACTCCAGCTGTTGAAGCAGGCTGCGGGTTTGAGAGTGAAATAGCTTTCCCTCCTCCGTTAGCTGTAGTGGTGTCGTGGTTCTGTCAAACAGCTCCACGCCAATGGATGACTCCAGCGCTTTTATCCGACGACTAAAGGCCGGTTGTGAAATATTTCGCTGTTCAGCAGCATGAGAGAAATGACGGCAGGCTTCGAGGGTTAAAAAGTCATACAACCATTTTGTCTCTATATTTTTCATTTTATCGCCTGCTGCATAATTTATTTTTTAATGGTTAATGTGTTTTCTTTGTTAATTAAGTTCAGTTTTTGTTATCGCAAATAGGCTTTTTTATTCGGGGTATAGTTATCAGTTCATTATTTCAGTATTGATTGCTGATTATTTTAGATTGTCAAAATAGCTAGTATTGGCATCAATACATATTCCGACCCTAAAAAGCGAGTGCCTGAATCTGTAGCGAGATCAGCCTTGTGCCAGGTCGCCCACCGCGAGAACCTCTCTCTCCGATTAGTTATTCTAAGGCATAAAACTGGACCTTCAGGTTTGATCATCATACTCAAAATTACCTGTCGTTATTTGTATTTTGCATAGTCCCTTCGTTTTTAACATCAGACTGATATTGTAATGATATGCACCATACTTGATGTTATGGGTCTTTATGTACTTATACTGGCATTAAACACCAATGTGCGCTATAGCAAAAAACTAAATTGTGATGTGTCTTTATGCAGATTTTGCATCATACCATACATACTTGCATTTCTCTTATCTGAATACAGCTGTTAAATATTGATTATCAAATTCCGGGCTAATGAAATATTAGTCATTAGCATAAAAGATAAATAACAGTTAATAACGTTAATTATTATCAGTAATAGGCAGTTTAATCATGATTGCGGGTAATAATTAATTAAAGTTATTAAGGGATATTCATTGTGAAAGGTTTAATTGGTGTATTAGGTGGAATGGGACCGGCTGCCACCGTTGATTTATTCAATAAGTTTGTTACTTATACGGCAGCGCATAACGATCAGGAACATATTCCATTAATTATCTCTTCGATTCCCGATATTCCGGATCGAACCGAAGCGCTAATGCACCATGGAAAATCACCCCTTCCGGTTATGCAGGATTATCTGAAAAGGCTGGAGGATGCGGGCGCTGAATGCATTGTTATTCCTTGTAATACTGCACATTTCTGGTTTTCAGAATTAAAAGGCTCCTGTCATGTGGACATGCTCAGTATTGTTGAAACCACCATGGAAGAAGTGATTGCTTCAGGTAAAAAAAAGGTGGGACTGCTGGCAACCAATGCCACTTTGTATATGGAGCTATATCAAAAGGGTATTGAAGAACGGGGTTTTGAATGTATCAGACCAGATGAAAAGAACCAGATTAAAGTGATGGAAAGTATTTATGCTTTAAAATCGGGTGATAATGAACTGGCTGAATATTTAATGAAAGAGCAAGAGGAGCAATTATTTAATCAGGGTGCTGAAATAATTGTTTTAGGATGTACCGAAGTACCAGTAATACTTGCAAATGAAGTAAGAAACAATCCAAATAAATATATTGATTCAACAGGAGCGTTAGTGCGTGCCGGAATTAAATGGTACGAAAATCGTGTGGGCAAAAATAACTTATTAATTTAAAAATGGCTGATTAATTAATCACATTGTCAGCCTGATAAATAATGCCGACAAAATAATAACACATTTAATTATTTATAATTATCAATGACAAATAATTGTCTATTGGAGCCTGTTATGGTTTGGTTAGAGATTATTGTTGTATTAGGTGCGATATTTTTTGGTATCCGCATGGGTGGTATTGGTATTGGTCTGTGTGGAGGTCTGGGATTAGCTATATTAACCTTAGGTTTTGGATTATCCATCGGCTCACCACCGGTTGACGTTATTCTGATTATTATGACCGTGGTAGTAGCAGCTTCTGCTTTACAGGCCGCGGGCGGTATGGATTATTTGGTTCGGGTTGCTGGCGCATTTATGCGGCGCAATCCTAAATATATCAATGTTATTGCGCCAATCATCACCTGGACCATGACGATTATGGCAGGAACAGGTTTTATTGTTTTCTCAACCTTACCGGTTATTGCTGAAGTGGCAAAAGAGTCCGGTATTCGTCCTTCCAGAACGCTGGCCGGTTCGGTGGTTGCATCTCAGATAGCGATTTCCGGTTCACCAATCAGTGCCGCGATGGCGGCAATGCTGACCATTATGGAAGGTAACGGCGTTACCTTTATTCAGGTGATGGCGGTATGTTTACCGGCCTCTTTTGTGGCTGCGATGGTGGCGGCGTTTATCGCTTCCCGTCAGGGCTGTGAACTGGAAGACGATGAAGTTTATCTGGCACGTTTGCAACAAGGTTTGGTGCGTAAATACGAAGAGAAGAAAGGGGAAGATACCAAGGGCGCCAAACTGTCTGTTGGTCTGTTCCTGTTGGCAACGGTAGCCATTGTTATTCTGGCAGCATTTCCACAATTGCGCCCCGGATTCGATATTGGTAAACCAATGGGAACCCGGGACATCATTATTATCTGTATGATGAGCGCCGCCTGTTTGATGGTGGTATTTTGTAAAACCTCGACTACCTCAATTGTTCTGGCGCCAACCTTCAGGGCCGGTATGAGCTCAGTCGCCGTTATTCTTGGTATTGTTACTTTGGGTACCACCTTTGTGGATGCCCATATGGTACAAATCAAGGAGATTGCCGGTGACGTGTTAGCACAATATCCGATGTTGCTGGCATTAGTACTATTTGGCACCTGTGCACTACTCTATTCTCAAGGGGCAACTACGCCGCTGATTATTCCGCTGGCGGTGGCATTGGGGGTTCCTACCTGGGCTATTCTTGCTTCTTATGTAGCGGTTACCGGGGTATTTGTATTACCAACTTATCCTACTTCGCTGGCGGCAATGGAGTTTGATACTACCGGCACCACCCGGGTTGGAAAATATGTATTGAACCACCCATTTATGTTGCCGGGCCTGGGAGGAATCATCGCCGGTGTCGCTTTTGGATTTATGCTGGCACCGATGGTGGTATAACCCACCGGGCTTCTACTGGTATCCAATTGAATTTAAAACACCGTGTAATGGACTGCACCCCAAAAGTTGGATACCAACTGAGTAAGGTGCAGTTTTTTATGAAAAAGTGTGGAAATTTGATGTTAACTACGGAAATATTCCGATTGCTAAACTATCATACTGAAAGGTTTAATTTTTAATTTGAGATACAGGGGGAAAGGTGAAAGGAATCGATATGTTATGTATCGGAGGTGTTTGCCTGATGCTGATGGCCTGCGTGGCGAAACAGGAGGTTTCCGTTTTATCACCAACGGTACCGGAAGCGGAAGAGGCAGTAAAAGCAGCATTTTTGCAGGATGCACAACAAAACAGTACTCCCGTAGCCCTGGATATGGTTAAAACCGATATTAGTCGAATGCATGTTACTGCCGTTGATGATTGTGAAGTTCAGGAAGATCAGACGCTGATTTGCAATGTCTACTCTGATTTTCAGCCAGAAGGCTCTGATGAGGTTCGCAGCAATCTGGATAAGATTGGCTTTATGAAATCGGAAGAGCAATGGGTGGCGATGCTGTTTCAACCATAAAAATGGCCTGTCTAAGACAGGCCATTTCAATACCAGACAGAACAAAATGTTTTAAAGCTCAAAATCACTCAAATCGTCAGCGTTCACTTCAGAGTCAATCTGACCAACCAGATAAGAACTCACCTCAACTTCCTGCGGAGCTACCTGAACGTTATCAGAAACCAGCCAGGCGTTAATCCATGGAATTGGGTTAGAGCGGGTTTCAAACGGTAGTGACAGACCAACCGCCTGCATACGAATATTGGTAATATATTCCACATACTGGCAAAGAATGTCTTTGTTCAGGCCAATCATCGAGCCATCGCGGAACAGATAGCCTGCCCACTCTTTTTCCTGCCGGGCGGCCAGAACAAACAGGTCATAGCACTGCTGTTCGCACTCTTTAGCAATTTCCACCATTTCCGGATCGTCATTACCGGAGCGCATCAAATTAATCATATGCTGAGTGCTGGTCAGGTGCAGCGCTTCGTCACGGGCAATGAGTTTGATAATTTTGGCGTTGCCTTCCATCAGCTCACGTTCAGCGAAGGCGAAAGAGCAGGCAAAGCTCACGTAGAAACGAATGGCTTCCAGCGCATTTACACTCATCAGACAGAGGTAAAGCTGTTTCTTCAGCGCACGTAAACTCACGGTGACCGACTTGCCATTAACCTGATGGGTGCCTTCTCCCAGCAGATGATAATAGTTGCTCATGGAGATCAGGTCATCGTAATAACCGGAAATATCTTTGGCACGCTTCAGAATCTCTTCGTTAGAAACGATATCATCAAACACAATTGCCGGATCGTTCACGATATTACGAATAATGTGTGTGTAAGAACGTGAATGAATGGTTTCAGAGAAAGACCAGGTTTCTACCCAGGTTTCCAGCTCAGGAATTGAAATCAGCGGCAGGAAGGCTACGTTAGGACTACGGCCCTGAATAGAGTCCAGCAGGGTTTGATATTTCAGGTTGCTGATAAAAATATGCTTTTCATGCTCAGGCAGAGCCTGATAGTCAATACGATCGCGGGAAACGTCAACTTCCTCAGGGCGCCAGAAGAAGGAAAGCTGCTTCTCTATCAGCTTTTCAAATAGTTCATGCTTTTGTTGATCGTAACGCGCGACGTTAACCGGTTGGCCAAAAAACATCGGTTCTTTAAGCTGATCGTTTTTTGTCTGCGAAAATGTAGTGTAGGTATGCGGCATAATATATCCCTGTAATCGGGGGCAAATGCCCCCCTGAAAATGATTAAATCTTACATGCGCCGCTTTCGCAGCCATCATCTTCTTGTTTAGCTGGTAATAAATCTTCCTGAGAATCCTCTGCACCATCGCGAGTGTTTTGATAATAGAGAGTTTTCACGCCATATTTATAGGCGGTCAGCAGATCTTTCAGTAGCTGTTTCATCGGCACTTTGCCACCCGGGAAACGGGTTGGGTCATAGTTGGTATTTGCTGAAATCGATTGATCGATAAATTTCTGCATTAAACCAACCAGATGCAGGTAACCATCATTGTTTGGCATATCCCATAACAGTTCATAGGCGTTGTTCAGCTTTTCATAGTCAGGCACTACCTGACGCAAAATACCGTCTTTTGACGCTTTGATACTGATGTAACCGCGCGGTGGCTCAATACCGTTAGTGGCATTGGAAATTTGCGATGAAGTTTCAGACGGCATCAGGGCTGAGAGCGTGGAGTTACGCAAACCGTGAGTTTTGATGCTCTGGCGTAAGGCTTCCCAGTCATAGCGCAGCGGCTCATTGCACAGGGAGTCCAGATCCTTTTTATAGTTATCAATTGGCAGAATGCCTTGAGCATAACGGGTTTGATCAAACCACGGGCATGGGCCTTGTTCACGCGCCAGCTCATTAGAGGCTTTCAGCAGATAGTACTGAATAGCTTCAAATGCTCTGTGGGTCAGGCCGTTTGCGCTACCGTCAGAATAACGAACGCCATTTTTTGCCAGATAGTACGCATAGTTAATTACGCCAATACCCAGAGTACGGCGGCCCATGGAGCCAAGTTTAGCCGCCAGAATTGGATAATCCTGATAGTCCAGCAGGGCATCCAGCGAGCGTACTGCCAGCGTTGCCAGCTCTTCTAACTCATCCAGACTGTCAATGGCACCCAGGTTAAAGGCCGACAGGGTACAAAGGGCGATTTCACCGTTTTCATCGTTGATGTCGTTTAGCGGTTTGGTTGGCAGTGCAATTTCCAGACACAGGTTTGACTGGCGCACTGGCGCTACGGTCGGATCAAACGGGCTATGGGTATTACAATGGTCAACGTTCTGAATATAAATACGACCGGTTGAAGCACGTTCCTGCATCATCAGTGAGAACAGCTCGACCGCTTTAATCTGACGCTGACGAATGGATGAATCTGCTTCATATTTTACATACAGACGCTCAAACTCATCCTGATCGGCGAAGAAGGCATCATACAGCCCCGGTACGTCAGACGGACTGAACAGGGTAATGTTTTCGTTTTTCACCAGACGCTGATACATCAGTTTGTTTAACTGAACACCATAGTCCATGTGACGAACGCGGTTCTCTTCAACACCACGGTTATTTCTTAATACCAGCAGGCTTTCTACTTCTAAATGCCATAATGGATAGAACACCGTTGCCGCACCACCGCGCACGCCGCCCTGAGAGCAGGATTTAACCGCGGTCTGGAAGTGCTTATAGAATGGGATACAGCCAGTGTGGAATGCTTCGCCATTACGGATTGGGCTACCCTGGGCGCGAATACGTCCCGCATTAATACCAATACCGGCACGTTGAGAAACATATTTCACAATGGCGCTGGCGGTGGCGTTAATGGAATCCAGACTATCACCACATTCAATCAGTACACAGGAGCTGAATTGACGGGTAGGGGTACGAACTCCCGCCATAATTGGCGTAGGGAGTGAAATTTTAAAGGTTGAAATCGCATCGTAGAAACGTTTGACGTAATCAAGGCGAGTTTCACGTGGGTAGCGGGAGAACAGGCAGGCTGCCACCAGAATATAAAGGAACTGTGCACTTTCATACACTTCACCGGTCACGCGGTTTTGTACCAGATATTTCCCTTCCAACTGCTTAACCGCCGCGTAGGAGAAGTTCATATCACGCCAGTGATCGATAAAGGCGCCCATCTGCTCAAACTCTTCCTGACTGTAGTCTTCCAGCAGATGTTTATCGTATTTTCCTTTCTCAACCATGCTCTTGACGTGAGTATACAGTGCAGGTGGTTCAAACTGACCATAAGCCTTTTTGCGCAAATGGAAGATAGCCAAACGGGCGGCCAGATATTGATAGTCCGGAGAATCACGCGAAATTAAGTCCGCTGCAGCGCGGATAATCGTCTCATGGATGTCAGAGGTTCGAATACCATCATAAAATTGAATGTGTGAACGAAGCTCAACCTGAGAAACGGATACGTTGTGCAGACCTTCTGCTGCCCAATCAATGACTCGATGAATTTTATCGAGATTAATGCGTTCCTTGCGACCATCGCGTTTGGTGACTAATAGACTTTGATTCATAGCGTAATACTACCTTTCCGTGAGAATGTATGGCTTACACCAACATGAGTAAAACCTTTCAGGTGTAATTGCACGATAAAAACACAATATATAGTGGATGTCGTGTGCATGAGCTACAAGATAGTGGTCTGAGAGAATTTTTGCAAGTGAACAAAATAGGGGAATTATGTGGATAACTTTTGGGATAAACCTGCTAAGTTCCCGTCGGGTCTTGGGTTATTATTATATTGGATGGTAAATAAATATTTAACGGTTTGATATAAAAATTTTTCAAACCGTTGTTTTCTTAATCAGTCAAGAAATAAAAATGTTTTACAGAGTAAATGTATTGTTTAATAACCCTGCTATATCAATGGCTATGCCTCGATATCATTAGTGCAATGCAGCATATAGTTCACATCAACGTTACCACCCAGTTTAAAGGTCTGTAACAGCGGATTATAGTGAAGACCAGTAATATGACGGTCGCGAAGTGTGGTGCTATCAACCCAGCTAATCAGTTCTGAAGGTCGAATGAACTTATTGGCATCATGAGTTCCTTTCGGCACCATATTCATCACATATTCAGCACCGACAACTAGCATTAACCAGGCTTTTGTATTGCGGTTGATGGTAGAGAAGAAGACATGACCACCCGGTTTAACCAGTTTGGCACAAGCCCGAATCACCGAGGCAGGGTCGGGCACATGCTCCAGCATCTCCATACAGGTAACAATGTCATAATGACCCTGATTTTCCAGTGCATGGGCTTCAACGGTTTGCTGAACATATTCTACGGGAACACCGCTTTCTATGGCATGCAAGCGAGCCACTAGCAGGGGTTCTGAACCCATATCTAAGCCGGTAACGTTGGCACCTTCTTTCGCCATGCTTTCAGAAAGAATACCGCCACCGCAACCAACATCGAGAATTCTTTTACCAAAGATGCCATCGGCCCGTTGCTGAATATAGTCCAGGCGCAGAGGGTTAATTTGATGAAGGGGTTTAAACTCACCTTCAAGATCCCACCAGCGTGAAGCTACGGCTTCAAATTTAGCAATCTCTTTCTGGTCAACGTTTTCTGATGAGTGCATAGGAGTTATCCAACTATTCGCTACAGGGTTGGCAATTATACATGAGTTTATGAGGAATGGGTTAGGTGCATCGGTCGTTGACGCTTTTCATCATCAGGCGTGATCTATTTTTGCATTAACGATTTAGCGGCCTTTTTTGATGCAACATATGACTGGGGCGGCTGGCGGAACATCAGAAATAGATTAGACACCCGTATCTATACCTTTTCGGGCAAGATAACGCGGTGAAAATTAGAAACAGGCCGCGAGATATGATATAATTTTGCACCTTTTCCGGGCTGATAATAATAGAGGGATAGCGGCTCCATGAGCGACCTTGCCAGAGAAATTATGCCGGTCAACATCGAAGATGAGCTTAAAAACTCTTATCTTGATTATGCAATGTCCGTAATTGTCGGACGCGCATTACCTGATGTTCGAGACGGCCTGAAGCCAGTACACCGCCGCGTATTGTTCGCTATGAACGTACTTGGTAATGACTGGAACAAACCATATAAAAAATCGGCGCGTGTAGTTGGCGACGTAATCGGTAAATACCACCCACATGGTGATAGCGCGGTCTACGATACCATTGTTCGTATGGCTCAACCGTTCTCACTGCGTTATATGTTAGTTGATGGTCAGGGGAACTTTGGTTCCATTGACGGCGACTCAGCGGCGGCGATGCGTTATACCGAAATTCGTATGTCTAAAATGGCTCACGACCTGTTGGCGGATCTGGATAAAGAGACCGTTGACTTTGGGCCTAACTACGACGGAACAGAACAGATCCCAACGGTATTACCAACCAGAATCCCTAACCTGCTGGTTAACGGTTCTTCCGGTATCGCCGTTGGTATGGCAACCAACATACCTCCGCATAACCTGGTGGAAGTGATTAATGGTTGCCTGGCCTTTATTGAGGATGAAAATATCAGTCTTGAAGGGCTGATGGAACACATCCCGGGTCCTGACTTCCCGACGGCAGCCATTATCAATGGTCGTCGCGGTATTGAAGAAGCCTACAGGACGGGCCGCGGCAAAATTTATATTCGTGCCCGTGCAGAAATCGAAGTGGATGAAAAAAGCGGTCGCGAAACCATTCTTGTTCACGAAATTCCTTATCAGGTGAACAAAGCCCGGTTAATTGAAAAGATTGCCGAGCTGGTAAAAGATAAGAAAGTTGAGGGTATCAGCGCATTACGTGATGAGTCTGATAAAGACGGCATGCGTGTTGTGATTGAAGTTAAGCGCGATGCCGTAGCGGAAGTGGTACTGAATAATCTGTATTCACAAACTCAGCTTCAGGTCACGTTTGGCATCAACATGGTGGCACTCCATCAGGGGCAGCCAAAGCTGTTGGGCCTGAAAGAGATGCTGGAGGCGTTTGTTCGCCACCGCCGTGAAGTGGTTACCCGCCGGACTATTTTTGAACTGCGTAAAGCCCGTGAACGTGCTCATATTCTGGAAGGTTTGGCTATCGCATTAGCTAACATCGATCCGATTATTGAGCTGATCCGTGCTGCGGCAACGCCTGCCGATGCGAAAATTGGATTATTGGCTCGCCCGTGGGAATTGGGTAACGTAGCTTCCATGCTTGAGCGCGCCGGTAACGATGCGGCTCGTCCTGAGTGGCTGGAGCCAGAATACGGTATTCGTGACGGTAAATATTATCTGACCGAGCAACAGGCTCAGGCGATCCTTGAATTACGTTTACACCGCCTGACCGGTCTTGAGCATGAAAAACTGCTGGATGAGTATAAAGAGCTGCTGACACAAATTGCGGCACTGCTGTTTATTCTTGAAAGCCCGGAACGCCTGATGGAAGTTATCCGTGAAGAGCTTGAAGCGATTCGCGATCAGTATAACGATCCTCGCCGTACCGAAATTACTGTCAATACTGCCGATATTAATATCGAAGATCTGATCACTCAGGAAGATGTGGTTGTCACCTTGTCCCATCAGGGCTATGTGAAGTATCAACCGCTGTCTGACTATGAGGCGCAGCGTCGCGGTGGTAAAGGTAAGTCAGCAGCACGTATTAAAGAAGAAGACTTTATTGAGCGTCTGCTGGTGGCTAACACCCATGACACTATTCTGTGCTTTTCCAGCCGTGGTCGCCTGTACTGGCTGAAAGTGTATCAGTTACCTGAAGCCAGTCGCGGTGCACGTGGTCGTCCGATCATTAATATTCTACCGCTGGAACAGGATGAACGTATTACCGCCATTCTGCCGGTGCGTGAATATGAAGCCGGTCTGAATGTCTTTATGGCGACCGCCAACGGTACCGTGAAGAAAACTCAACTGACCGAATTTAGCCGCCCACGCAGTGCCGGTATTATCGCCGTCAATCTGAATGAGGGCGATGAGCTGATTGGTGTTGATTTAACTGACGGTACTAATGAGATCATGCTGTTCTCTGCGGAAGGGAAAGTTGTTCGCTTCCTGGAAGAAGAGAAACTGGAAGATGGTACCATTAAAGGCGTGCGCCCAATGGGCCGTACCGCTGCCGGTGTACGTGGTATCAAACTGAGTGATGACGATCGCGTTGTTTCACTGATTGTTCCACGCGGTGAAGGTGAAATTCTGACCGTGACGCAAAACGGCTACGGTAAACGTACTGAACTGTCTGATTATCCTACCAAGTCTCGTGCGACTCAGGGCGTAATCTCTATTAAGGTGAGTGAACGTAATGGTCGTGTAGTCGGTGCGGTTCAGGTGGATCAGTGCGATCAGATTATGATGATTACTGATGCGGGTACTCTGGTTCGTACTCGTGTGTCAGAAGTCAGCGTAGTGGGTCGTAACACTCACGGTGTTACTCTGATTCGTACCGCTGAAGACGAGAATGTTGTTGGCTTACAACGTGTTGTTGAGCCGGAAGAAGATGATGATGAAAGCCTCTGCGGTGATGAAAATACCGAAGAGATGCAAAATCAGCCATCAGATGATGCAACGCCGGAAACTGATGAAGAATAATCCTCAGGATTAACCGCTTCAGACAGATCAAAAGCCCCCGATTTCTGATAAAGAATAGGGGGCTTTCTATTTATTACTGGTAAGCTTCGAACCAGTCGTCAGCGCTTTCCCAGGTTTGTTGTAATATTTCAGTGACCAGCTCTTTGTCAGTTTTCATTCCGCCTAATACGGTCACGTCGTTAGCGCTACCACGCCGGACTCTGACGCGAACATCGGCAAAATGACATAGCAGACGTTTTTCCAGCTCTTCTTTTAATGCGGCTTCTGCTCCACCCGGTAACGGGTCTTCTTTACGAATAGAAATTTCAACTTGCATTTTGAACCTCAGTAGCATTCATATAATACTGTATATATATATAGTACATTGGGGCGATTTTGCAATGCAACGGAAATTTTTATGGAATCGTTTCGGACAGTCAAAAAACATAGCGGTGAATATAGAAAAGCTGTGATAACAGGGAATTATCTGTCAGATATATTCTTGTTATGATTAGGGCGATACAAAATATACGGAATAAAGAAAAATGGAATTGAATAAAAGAGTAGTGCCATGGGCAATGCCAGTCAGTTGATTAACTGACTGGCATTACCCGCTCTTCGGCGGTTTTTTTGCATCTAACGATGGCGGTTATCAGGCTCGGGCCTGAGATTCCTCTCGTAAAATGCGGTATAGCTCATCTTTAAGGCGCAATTTTTCCTTTTTTAATGTGGCTATTTTATCGTTAAGACGGTTTCCATTCTGGGCCTCTAAACGGAGGATTTCGTGGTCGAGGTCGTTATGTTTATCAAACAATGAATGGAAACGAGGGTGGGTTGTTTTAAGCTGAGTGATTAAATCACGGTACTCTGGAAACATAGTACATCCCTATTGTTAGCCTAACCGAAATTTAATTATACGAGTTCAAATTGCAGGTAAATCAGAGGGCGGTCACATAGTGAACGGATGATAATAACTATTTAAAAAGTTTTCGGACCGGCTGATAACTGACCGATACTTTTTTTACTGGCTGCTAAAATAGTAGTAATCCCCGACAGATACATGAGGCGTGCGATGAAAAGAGATCTTAAGTTATTAGAAGTCATTTTATCGAAAGTTGAACAGCAACCGCACGGCGTTCCCTTTGTTACCAATAAAGATTTTCCAAACCGCGATCCAGCATTGGTGGCGGCCCATATTCAACTGCTGTGTGATAAACACTATGTTCTGGCGGCACAGAATGGCGATGATAAATGGTCAATTTCTCGCATTACTTTTGATGGGTATGATTATCTGGAGCTGTTGCGGGAGAGTACCTTGACTTGATGTCAGGTATTTAGTTTTCATATTCAGGCAGGGAAGGTTGTGCAGGCTGTATATGTAGCCGCTTTAGTATTTACACAAGATAAGGCAAGAAAGGCAGTCAAGAAGGAATGAATCACTTTTGCGTTGTCTACGGGGCTGATACATGCTTTGTGCCTTTTCCCTGTTTTCCTGATGGCAGAAAAGATGGGCTATTATAATTTTGATGGGATTGCTGAAATGGTTAAGATGAGCATTCAATTTTTAGTCGTATCAATCATTATAAATCCTGTCGTGTTTTATATTTTCACGCCTTATAAAATTAACAAACTGGATTGATGCAGTTCGAAGAGAATGTCGGGTAATCCTGTTTTGTTATCAATAAAATACAGGCAATAAAAAACCAACCGTAGCAGGTTGGTTTTTTATTGGAGGAATTTGGTCGGCACGAGAGGATTTGAACCTCCGACCCCCGACACCCCATGACGGTGCGCTACCAGGCTGCGCTACGTGCCGAAACTGGAGACTAATACTACCTTTTCTTGCGTCTAATGCAAGACCCGGAGATTACGTTTGCTTTAGTTTTAATCAGTTAGCCATAAAACGCTTAACGTCTGTTAGTACTTGCAACAATAAAGATAAACTTGGTTTTTCTTTATCAATCTGCTGGAAGTTCGCGTCATAGGTTCTGTAACGACCATTGGCACTGATGAGAATGGTCTCGTCTGGTGTAATAACCACCAGCTGTTTAGCATCACCGGCGGTTACCCAAGGATAGCGGCGCTGGGCGGTAAACAGGTCTTCACCCTGAGAGTAGGTGCTGGTGGCATTTTTAACATGCAATAACCGCTGCATCAGGGTTGCCATGATGTCCGTATGGCCGGTCATTTTATTAATTTTTTGTGCAGGGGTTCCCGGCCAGTGAATAACCAACGGAACCTGCAATTGGTAACGGCTATAGTTCTGACCAAAGCCCTGAACGTTTTGCCGGGTATCATTAAATTCAACGCCGTGGGCCGCGGTAATAACCACCACGGTTTTTTCCAGTAAACCTTTATCAGAAAGCGTTTGCATCACACTATCGATTTGCTGGTCTATATCATTAACAGAATTATGGTACTTGTTAATGAAGTCTGTCGGTGCTTTATCAGCATTAGCATTCAGAATGCTATTGTTACTGTACTGAATATAAGAGAACCATGGATTATTTTCGCCCGGCGAATTGACCCATTCCTGCCACTGTTCTGTGGTTGCGCTATTGCTTTGTGCAACCATTGGCGGCAAGGTGAAGTCGGATAGCAAGGCCTGACGATAAAGAGGGCTTCTGAATCCGGAGGCGGAGAACAGGCCGAATTGATAGTTCTGTTGGCTTAATGCTGTGATTAAGGCCGAAGATTTTTTGCCTGCCAGAATACTATCAATATAGGTAGGCGATATACCGTAGAACAGGCCAAATAGTCCGGTATCCTGCATATTTCCGGAGCTGTAATGGCGAGTGAATTGAATATTTTTATCAGCCAGGGCAGACAGCTTTGGCATGTCATCCGGCATATCCTGATTACGGATGCCATCAACCACAATAACTAACAGATTGTATTTGGTTGCGCGTTCGTCATAACTCAATTTAGCCAATGGATATTCAACATCAACGGCTTCCGGATTGCCTTGTTGAATTAGCCTATCCTGATAAGCCTGAGCATCCAGTAATCCATATTTTTCCAGAAACCGACGGGCGGTCATTGGATAAGAAAGTGGTAGGTTGGCCCGCTGCATGGTAATAGGCCGATAGAAGTTAGCATCCGCCCAAATGTAAGCCATATGGGTAAAAATAAAGGCGGTGATAAATATTGCAGCCAGCGGTTTACCAAATGTCTGCCGGTTCAGGCTGCGTAATTTCTGCCAGCTCCAGGTACCAAACAGCAGTTCAATCAAAAGAATAACAGGAATACAGATAAACAATAACTGCCAGTCACGAACCAGTTCGGTTTCGTCCGGGTTTATCAGCAAGCCCCAAACCGTGGGGTTAAGATGCAGACGGAAACGGAAGAAGACCTCTGTATCAATAATTAATAATGTGAGCCCGGCCGTTGCCAGAATGGCCGAAAGAACCCTCATCAACCGCTGAGACATAATAATAAACGTCAGCGGAAATAGAATAAGAAGATAGACGGCAAAGGTGATAAAACCAAAATGCCCCAGCCAGCTGACCAGCGCATAGATGCGCCCCAGTAGCGTGCCGGGCCAGTCGGTAATAAACAAATAGCGACTGCTGAGTACCAGGCTGAGAATAATATTAAAGAGAGCAAACCAATGCCCCCAGCTAATCATCTGGGAGACTTTCTCTTTATATTGCTGACGGTTTGTCACCATATTCACTTTAGGATAAACAAATTAATGGGCTTTATCGTCTCTGATTGAAGCCTGTAATGCTTCAACAAAAGATCGGACGATAGCTGGCCGGGCCGCAGGGGCAACGCTGGTATTAATCAGGTTGGTTACCATGTTACCTAAAACCATGAGTGACAGGTCGGTAGGTGTCTGATTCTTTTCCAGAACCTGAACCAGTTCGCTTAATAACTTTTCTACCAGTTCATCACTGTAACGGGAAGCTTGTGGCATAAATTTGTGCTTAGTGTATTTGTCAGGTGATTTAATGGCGCCTATCTTACCGTATCGATTGATTATTTTCTGTAGTTTATACAGAAAATCTTGTTTCTCTTCCGCGATTTTGCGGGGAAGTACGAATAATAGCGCTTCAAATGGTGAAACAACAACCCCACAAACTATATAGTCTATAGCGCGAAGGGATGTGAAGCATTTGGTCGTTGCCAGATTTTTGCTATTACCTTGAAAGATGGCTCCTGCTATTATATTCCCATTATCACTGGGTATTTAACCCCCGGTGTATATTCAGTCGTACAGAGGAGTCGTTATGAGTCTGGATCTTAACCAGATCGTTTTACATCAGTTGATTAAGCGTGATGAACAGACGCTTGATGTTGTGTTACGTGATTCTCCATTAACCAATAATCAGGCTACCGAAGAGATGGTAACAGAGTTGCACCGGGTATATAGCGGAAAGAGTAAAGCTTTTGGGCTATTTAACGGTGAGAGCCAGTTTGCTGATGCGCTGAAAGGTTGCCGTAAAGGTGAAGAGAGTTTTCTGGATTTTACTCGCAACAGCACGGAGATGTTACGTAACGAATTAGCCAAATATCCGTTTGCCGAAGGCGGTATTGTGGTTTTCTGCCAGTATCGTTATCTGGCCGTTGAGTATTTACTGGTGGCGGTACTTACCAGCTGTAGCAGTATGCTGGTTAATGAGCAGTTGGATATTTCTACCACACATTATCTGGATATCGATCGGGCTGATATCGTTGCCCGTATTGATTTAACCGAGTGGGAGACAAATCCCGAGTCGGTTCGTTATTTAACCTTCCTGAGAGGGCGGGTAGGCAGAAAAGTATCTGACTTTTTCATGGATTTTCTGGCGGCCAGCGAAGGTCTGGATGCTAAAGCGCAGAACCGCGGATTACTTCAGGCGGTTGATGATTATTGTGCTGAAGGCCAACTGAATAAAAATGAACGTCAGTCATATCGTCAGCAGGTATACACCTATTGTAATGGGCAACTGCAAGCCGGTGAGGAAATTGCCATTGATGAGCTGGCAAAAGAGTTGCCAACCGTTGGTGAAAAAGATTTTCGCCAGTTTACTAATGAGAATGGTTATGAGCTGGAAGAGCATTTTCCGGCGGACCGCAGCACGCTGCGCCAGCTAACCAAATTCTCTGGCAGCGGTGGTGGTATTACGCTGGGGTTTGATGCATTACTGTTGGGTGAGCGGATATTTTGGGATCCGGCAACGGACACGTTAACCATCAAAGGGCTGCCGCCAAACCTGCGCGACCAGCTTCAGCGCCGCTTAAACGGTGGTGATAATTAATGGCTTGAATGAGAGCTATAAAAAAACGCCGCTATGCGGCGTTTTTTACGTTCACTGCTGATAATCAGCAGCACTCATGACGGTTGGCAATTAAGCGCGAACGAAGTCGATATGAGTGAATTTTGGTTTGAACGGGTGACGTTGAGCAGCCTGAATTTTAACTTTGGCTGGTTTACCGTCGATAACCAGAGTCAGAACTTCTTCATAGAAGCCTAGTTTGGTTTGCATGTTCATCAGAACATCTTGATCCAGAGCAACAGCTACTGGCTTCTCAGTTCCACCGTAAACGATAGCCGGGAACTTGTTAGCATGACGCAGGCGGCGGCTCGCACTCTTTCCCTGCTCGGTACGTACTTCAGCATTAATAGTAAACATTTTATTTTCTCTTAAAGAAATTAACTCCCGTTACAGGCGACCCAGCAACGAGGTGAGTGATCTGCTTATAAAGCGGACGGGATTCTAACGGAATTCACCGGTGACAGCAAACAAAACCGTTATTTTTACAGTTCATTGGCCCGACGATATCGGCCCTGATAGTCAAACATCTTTTCGCGCACTCGCCAAAACTCGCCCCGTAAGTAAGCGATAACAAAATCGGGGTGACGTAATAGTTCCTGCTGGCGAATGACATCACTGGCGTTATTCCAGAGAAAAGGTACGCCCGGCACCCGTTGATGAGGGCGAATAAATAGTTGTTGAAATGCGGTTCTCTGAGCCGGTGTTTTTAGCCGAAAGCGTTCTGTTACATCGGCACCGTCTTCATCATAATAGGTAACACTGAGCCATTCGCCTTTATCGTCCTGTCCTCGCTTTAACTGCATACCACTACAGCGTAGTACTCTGGCATTCTTCAGACGCAAGGCATCTTTCAACATATCATCAGGATCCACCAGTATCACCTGACACTGGTGACAGCGTCTTGCGGCGATATCGTTTTCTGCTCCGCAGTGGGGGCAGGTTTTAAAACGGAATCGATAGTCGCACTGCTCCCTGTGGCCTTCATCATCTTCCAGAATCCCCTGACAGCGGCGGCCAAAGTGTTCGATGATTTCCCCTGATGGCGTGCACTTTCCCCAGAATGTATTGGCAAAACCACAGCCAGGGCAGAATATTTGTACCGGTTGACTGTCACTTTGTGACCGACTGCTGCCCACTTCCGGTGTAAACAGATCGTAGGGGTTACCGGCATAGTCCAGAACCAGGCAATCTTCTTTTCCCGGCGAGAGGCGTAGTCCACGGCCAATAATCTGCTGATACAGGCTGATAGATTCGGTAGGGCGCAAAATAGCAATCAGATCCACATGTGGGGCATCAAAGCCGGTAGTCAGAACGGCCACATTCACTAAAAAATGCAGTTCCTGCTGTTTAAATTCCTCTATCAGGTGGTCGCGTTCATACCCGGGGGTATCTGCGCTAATAAAGGCTGCACGACCGGCAGGAAGCAGACCATATATCTCTTTGGCATGTTCAACGGTTGCGGCAAAAATCATCACTCCCTTACGGGTTTGGGCATATTCCATAATTTGGCTGACGATATGTGGCGTAATTCTCTGCTGTTGTTTTAGCTCGCGATTAAGATCAACTTCCCGGAATAGCCCGTTACTACCTGCTTCCAGACGGCTGAAGTCATATTGAACAATGGGCATATCTAATCTTTCCGGCGGTACCAGAAAGTGATGTTTTATCATGTAACGTAGCGGCAGTTCATAAATGCAGTCGCGAAACAGGCAGTTTTCATCACCGCGAATCATACCGTGATAGTGATATTGGTAGATCCATCCCTGACCCAATCGATAAGGGGTAGCGGTTAACCCCAATAGACAAAGCTTAGGATTTTGTTGGCGTAAGTGACCGATAATTTGCTGATACTGACTGTCGCTGTCGTCACTAATACGGTGACATTCATCTATAATTAATAAAGAGAAGGTGTCGCTAAACGAATCCAGATTTCTGGCAACGGACTGAATACTGCCAAATACCACTTTGGCTGAACTCTGCTTCTTGTTTAGTCCGGCGGAGAAAATGTCTGCATCCAATCCATATGCGCAATATTTAGCATGGTTTTGGGCTACCAGCTCTTTCACATGAGCTAATACCAGTACTTTTCCCCGGGCCAGTCTTGCCAGTTCGGCGATCACCAGACTTTTGCCAGCACCCGTAGGCAAAACGATAACTGCCGGTTCCTGATGGGTGCGGAAATAGTTCAGGGTAGCCTCAACCGCTTCCTGTTGATATGGCCGCAGGGTAAATGCCATTAGTGGTTGCAGATTTTATCAGCGTGAGTGGTAAAGCCGTTATCGGCAGGAATAAATTTTCCTTTGGATGCTAAAAAATCAACCAGTTCAGCAGCGGTTAAATCTTGCTTTGAGCAGGTATGAAAACGGGCATCAGAACCAAAACGTTGAGTGATGGCTTCGATAAGACTGCCAGTAGTATAGGGTTGTTCGGATGTAATCATCATCTCTAAAACTTGGTGACCGTGAACAGAAGGCATTTTTTTCTCTTAAGATGTTAACCATAAACTGAGCATATTATGCCTTTAGAGATTATTGAGGGCGAGTCTTTATGCTCAGGTTTGGTATACTGCACCGCCATTTTAACATCAGGTAGCTATTGCATGCGTTTGGATAAGTTTTTGTCACAGCAGTTAGGGATCAGTCGCAATTTAGTGGGGCGGGAGCTAAGAGCCGGTCTGGTAACGATTAATAATGAGATTGTTAAAAGCGGTGCTTATAAAATACTGCCGGAAGATGAAGTCGCCTATGATGGGAATCCGCTGGTGCAGCTAACCGGACCGCGTTATTTCATGCTAAATAAGCCAGAAGGCTATGTCTGTTCCACCGACGACCCGGTGAATCCAACGATTCTCTATTTTATTGATGAGCCAGTGGCGGATAAGCTGCATGCCGCAGGACGACTGGATATGGATACCACCGGTCTGGTATTACTGACGGACGATGGGCAGTGGTCGCACCGGATTACTTCTCCACGCCATCACTGTGAAAAAACTTATCTGGTTACTTTGGAGCACCCGCTGGCGGACAATACCGCTGAGTTGTTTACCGCCGGAGTTCAGCTTCATGGTGAAAAGCATCTGACCAAGCCAGCTTTGCTGGAGCCGGTTGATGAAATGACCGTTCGTTTGACTATTTCAGAGGGGCGTTACCATCAGGTCAAAAGAATGTTTGCTGCTGTGGGTAATCACGTTGTAGCGCTGCATCGTGAACGTATCGGTAATATTTTATTGGGCTCAGATTTGGCGCCGGGAGAGTACCGGGCGCTAACTCCACAAGAAGTCGATAGCGTTGGTTCTACCCGATAAACGGATTTTAATTATGTTTCTGGTTGGCGATGGCTTGCCGGAAGATTGTTACATTACTTAATACGTTAATAGCGGGAGATGATTCTGCGTGTCTAATTCTGTGTCCCAGCCCGACCCTCAATCAACAACAATTATGCCGCCAGAGGTTTCTAAACGCTGGCTGATATTTATTCTCGGTCTGCTGTCTATGCTGATGCCGCTGTCCATTGATATGTATTTACCGGCGATGCCGGGCATTGCGGCGGATTTTGGTGTCGGTGATGGAATGGTTCAGCTTACCTTAAGTGCCTACATTATTGGCTTTGCTATTGGTCAACTGTTTTATGGTCCAATGGCCGATAGCCTTGGGCGTAAGCCGGTCATTATTGGTGGCGTACTGGTTTTTTCCGTAGCGGCAGCGGGTTGTGCTTTATCACAGAGCGTTGAGCAATTAATTTTGTTGCGCTGTCTACATGGCCTGGCGGCGGCGTCTGCCAGCGTCGTCATCAGTGCATTGATGCGGGATATGTTCAGTAAGGATGAGTTTTCACGCATGATGTCTTTTGTGACATTGGTGATGACGATTGCTCCGCTAATGGCTCCGATTATTGGTGGTTTTCTGCTGGTGTGGATGAGCTGGCATGCTATTTTCTGGGTGCTTAGTGCCGTAGCGTTAGTTGCCGTCGTAATGGTGAAATTCTGTATTCCTGAGACGTTGCATAAACAGAATCGACAGAAGTTTAACTTTATGACGACGCTACGTAATTTTGCCTCGTTGTTTCGCCATCGCTGGGTTATCAGCTACATGTTGGCCAGTGCATTTTCATTTGCCGGTATGTTCTCTTTTCTGAGCGCCGGGCCTTTTGTTTATATTGATTTAAACGGCGTATCGCCGCAGCATTTTGGCTATTACTTTGCTCTGAATATCTTTTGCCTGTTTGTGATGACCACCATTAACAGCCGTCATGTTCGGCGGTTAGGTACAGCCAGGATGATGCGATTGGGGCTGATGGTCCAACTGGTGATGGGAATATGGCTGGTGTTTGCTCAACTGGCCGGACTGGGCTTTTGGGCGATGGTGGTTGGTGTGGCTGGCTATATGGGATGTATTTCAATGATCTCTTCTAATGCCATGGCAATTATTCTGGAAGATTTTCCGCATATGGCTGGTACTGCGGCTTCACTGGCCGGAACGCTAAGGTTTGGCGTAGGTGCAGCAGTTGGCGGAATACTGGCGTTAGTGACATCTCAATCAGCCTGGCCAATGGTTATCTCCATGGCTTGCTGTGTTATTGGTGCGGTGTTTTTCTATTGGTGCTCTTTGGCTAATACACACATTAATTTAACGAAAGTTTAAAAATTACCTCCCAAAAATGCCGTCATGATAGCGGCATGACCATTACAAGACCTTTAATTGCCCTTTCATATTGTTCACTCTGTATTTATTTCAGATGAAGATTGTTTTAGGAAAGTTTGGCATTGTTTTGTGCTTAATAAAATGTAGATAAATTGAAGTATTAAGTGAAAAAATTTCTTAAAATTTGGTGGTTAGTGTTTTCTTGATATGAAGGGTATACGACATTGGAGCCTATCAAACAAGCAGGGAATATTTAGACAAAAATCGTAGAATAAAGGCTAATACGCTTTACCATGTGAGTAATTTGTGAAAAAATTGTATATTGTTTACAGTCACGTTGAGTGAGTACTATGAAGCTATCTGTTCTTCAGCGTTTACCTCAGTTTTACCATTGGTATGCCGGAGAGATAGGAAGCAGGGTGGAGCCCGCATTATTACCTGAATTATCTGCGGAGACAGGTAATGATGATAGTCTGGTTGGTTTGAAGCTCCTGAGCTATCCGGATCATCAGGCGTGGGCAGTGATGCATAAGATAAGTCAGTACCTGAATGGAATTGGTATTGAAAACAGCATCATTGAAAATGAAGGGGAACCTTGTCTGTTTATAAATTCTCAGGATGAGCCAATCGCACTATGCCGTTTGAAAAATATTGGTATTGCCATCGCTGATTTTATTCCAGTCAACTCTTCCTTTTAATTGCTACTTTGCTGCCGGTTTATCTGCCAATCTTTGGTTAACTGAAGGCGATATATCTGCTGTTAGCGTGAATCTTCCAGCAGGTTTTGTGTGTAGGGGTGTTGTGGTGAATCAAATACAGTTTCACACTCTCCCTGCTCAACAATTTCTCCCTGACGCATCACAATAATTTGATGACAGAGCGAACGAATCACCTGTAGATCATGGCTGATAAACAGGTAGGTTAGCTGATGTTGTTGTTGCAGTTTTTTCAGCAGCTCCAGAATTTGAGCCTGTACTGAACGGTCCAGTGATGAAGTCGGTTCATCAAGGATCAGCAGCTCAGGTTGCAAAATTAACGCTCTGGCAATTGAAATTCGCTGCCGCTGCCCACCGGAAAATTCGGTTGGGTAACGATGGCGCGTCGTCGGATCCAGTCCAACTTCCTGCATGGTTGCAATAACTTTTGCTTCCCGCTCCTGTGGCGTGAAGTGATGGTGCACTTCCAGACCTTCAGCAATGATTTGGCTGATGCTCAGTCGTGGATTGAGTGCAGAAAACGGATCCTGAAAAACGATCTGAATTCGACTGCGATAAGGCAGCATCTGGCGCATATTCAGGGTATGTAGCGGCTGCCCGTCAAACCAGATCTCACCCTGAGATTTTAACAGACGAAGCAATGCCAGACCGGTGGTGCTTTTTCCTGAACCGGATTCACCAACCAGCCCCAGGCTTTCACCTTTGCGAATAGTAAAGCTGATACCGTTAACCACAGTATTGTTAATCTTTGGTCTGAATAAGCCAGCAGGGCGAGGGAAACCGATAGTCAGGTTTTTTATTTCCAGCAAGTTACGGTTGTTTTCCTGTGCCGGGAAAGGGCGCCCTTTAGGTTCAGAGTCCAGTAGCTTTTGAGTATAGGCGTGCTGAGGACGGCTAAATAACATATCCCGGGAGTTTTGCTCAACCAGTTTGCCCTGACACATAACGGCGACATTATCCGCCAGCTTGCGCACGATATTCAGGTCATGGGTGATAAACAGTAAACTCATGTTCATCTCTTGTTTGAGTTCTTTCAGTAACAGCAGGATCTGTGCTTGAACCGTGACGTCCAGTGCGGTAGTGGGCTCATCGGCAATCAGTAATTTGGGTTTAGTCAGAATCGCCATGGCGATCATTACCCGCTGGCGTTCTCCGCCGGAGAGTTGGTGAGGATAAGCATTGAGCCGTTTTTTAACATCCCTTAGCCTGACGCGTTCCAGTACTTCCACAATTTCGTCTCTGGCGGCCTGTTTCGCCATACCGCGATGAATCAGCAAGACTTCAGATAACTGTTTTTCGATGGTGTGTAATGGATTCAGCGAAACCATCGGTTCCTGAAAAATCATTGAGATGCTGTTGCCCCGATGGTGACGTAAAGTTTTATCATCTGCGCGCAGCAAAGACTCACCATTAAACAGAATGTCTCCCGTCGGGTAGGTCACGGGTGGGGTGGGTAGCAGCCGTAAAACTGACAGCGCCGTTACGCTTTTTCCTGAACCGGACTCACCCACCAGCGCCATGGTTTCACCCGCAGCAACCTGCAAAGAGATTTGATCAACAACTCGATTTTCCTGCCCGTTCTGTTGAAAGGCGATGCTCAGGTTTTGAATATCCAGTATTGGCATAGTGGTCATATTAGTAGGCCTTAGCAGGGTCGAATGCATCACGAATGGCTTCGCCGATAAAGATCAGCAGAGAGAGTAACAGTGCCAGAACGATAAAACCGCTGATGCCTAACCACGGAGCCTGAAGGTTATTTTTACCCTGTAACAGTAATCCGCCTAATGAAGGGGAACCCATTGGCAGGCCAAAACCCAGAAAGTCGAGAGAGGTTAACAGGGTAATAGATGCACATAGCGTGAACGGTAAATAGGTCAGGGTCGCTACCATGGCGTTAGGCAGAATATGGCGGCCCATAATTATTCGGTCTTTTACACCCATTGCTCTGGCGGCTCTGACATAGTCAAAGTTACGGGTTCGCAAAAACTCGGCCCGCACAATACCTACCAGACCCATCCAGCCAAACAGTACGGTAATGGCTAATAGCCACCAGAAATTAGGCTGGATGACGCTGGACATCAGAATAATCAGAAATAGTGTGGGCATTCCAGACCAGACTTCAATTAACCGCTGACCGACTAAATCAACCTTACCACCGTAGTAACCTTGAGTAGCACCAACGGCAATGCCTATCAGGCTGGAGATCAGCGTTAGCGATAAGCCAAACAGAATGGAGATGCGAAAACCATAGAGCACATTGGCCAGAACATCTTGCCCACGATCGTCAGTTCCTAAAAGATTCGACGTGGATGGCGGAGCCGGGAAAGGATAAGGGCTCTGGAAGTTAATTGTGTCATAACTAAAGCGAATCGGCGGCCAGATAGCCCAACCGTGGTTATTAATCTGATTAACCAGATAAGGATCCCGATAGTCTGCTTTGGTGCTAAATTCTCCACCAAAGGTGGTTTCGCTATAGTTGACCAGAAATGGCGTATATAGCTCGCCTTTATAACTAACCAACAGCGGTTTATCATTGGCAATCAACTCAGCGGCCATGCTGATAACAAACAGAATGGCAAAAATCCATAGTGACCAATAACCGCGGCGATTACGTTTAAACTTAAGCCAGCGGGTTTGATTGATAGGGCTTAATCTACTCATCCGCGTGCCTCAAAGTCGATTCTTGGATCTACCAGCGTATAGGTAATATCGCTGATGATACTTAGCACTAAACCGATTAGGGTAAAGATATACAGGGTTCCGAACATGACCGGATAGTCTCGCTGTAAGGTCGCGTCATAGCCCAGTAATCCCAGCCCGTTGAGAGAGAAAATCACTTCAATCAGCAATGAACCGGTAAAGAACATTCCAATGAAGGTGGCCGGAAAACTGGCGATCACCAGCAGCATCGCGTTTCTGAACACATGACCATACAGGATGCGTTTTTCTTCCAGACCTTTGGCTCTGGCAGTGATGACGTACTGCTTATGGATTTCATCCAAAAATGAGTTTTTAGTCAGCATGGTAAGTGTGGCAAAACCGCCGATTACCGTCGCCAGAACTGGCAGTACGATATGCCACAGATAGTCAGTCATTTTACTGTACCAGGGCAGGCTATCGAAATTATTGGAAACCAGACCGCGCAGTGGAAACCAGTCAAGATAACCGCCTCCGGCAAAGACAATAATCAGTAAAATCGCGAACAGGAATGAAGGAATGGCATAACCGATAATAATCAGGCTGCTGCTCCAGATATCAAATGCAGAACCGTTACGTACCGCTTTTTTAATACCCAAGGGTATAGAGATAAGATAGGTGATTAGCATGCTCCATAGCCCAAGGGTAATGGAGACCGGCATCGACTGTTTGATTAATTCCATTACTGATGCACCGCGAAACAGACTGTCACCAAAGTCAAAACGGATATAGTTCCACAGCATTTCGAAATAGCGCTGGTGTAATGGTTTGTCAAAACCAAAACGTTTCTTAATTGCTTCGATGACTTCCGGATCCAGACCTCTGGAGCCCTGATACTGGCGATCCCCAACCGGTACCTGACCCATTTTTCCACCACCGGTGAGATTAGGACCGGAACCGCCGCCAAAACCGCTTTGATGCCCCAGCTCAATGGTAGCAATCGCCTGATCTACCGGCCCGCCTGGGGCAATCTGCACAATAAAAAAATTGAGGGTAATAATAGCCCACAGCGTTGGAATCAGTAGCAGTAGCCTGCGCAGTATATATCTGGTCATTCAGGTTCCTTAGCGACGCTGTTCGGGTAAGTGGGCGGCTTTATTGGCGTCGTACCACCAGGTATCAATACCCAGCGAGCTTTTTGGCCTGATTTCTGGCATTGAATATTTATCCCAGTAGGCGAATCTATCATGGTTGGAATACCACATAGGTATCATCAAATGATGCCAGGTTAGGACCCGATCTAACGCTCTACCCAGCGACAGTAATGGTTTTTCTTGCCCCTGATAGGTAACAATAAGTTGGGTTAGTTCATCTACCGCAGGATCGCTGATTCCCGGTCGGTTATAAGTTGAGTCAATATAGGCAGAGTTCCAGAGGATCATCAAACTGACCGGAGAAGGGTACTCCATAGCGGAATAGCGCTGTGGGATCATATCAAAATCACGAGAACGTAAACGGCTGACAAACTGTGAGCTGTCGACATAGCGCGCTTCCATCTTAATGCCTAATTTAGCCAGATTTTGCTGAAAAGGGAGAACATACATGGCATCACTGCCACTCAACAATAGCAGTTCAAAGGTAAATGGTTGGCCGGTTTGGCTATTAACCAGCACGCTATTTTTTATCTCCCATCCGGCTTCCTTGAGTAGCTGAGTTGCGCGAAGCAGGTTCTCCCGATTATAGCCGGAACCATCGGTAACCGGTGGTTGATAAGGCTTGGTAAACACTTCGGCAGGGATTTTATCTTTCAGCGGCATTAACCATGCCAATTCATCTTTATCGGGAAGGCCGGTAGCGGCATAAACCGTATTTTGAAAATAGCTGCGCGGTTGCTGATAGGCACTGTAAAAGAGCGCTTTATTCATCCATTGAAAATCAAAAGCCAGCGTAATGGCTTCACGTACTTTGGGGTTAGAGAAGATGGGTCGTTGAATATTAAATGAGATCCAGCGGGTATCTTGAGCCGCCTGATTTTCCCAATCTTTTTTTACAATATAGCCCAGGTCAAAGTTTTTGCCTTGATATTGGGTCGCCCATTTCTTGGGTGAAGATTCAACGCGAAAATCGTAGGCACCGGCTTTAAACGCCTCTAACGCAACGTTATCGTCCAGATAGTAGTCGTAGCGAATAATGTCGAAATTGTAGCGCCCTTTATTAACCGGTAGGTTGGCCGCCCAATAATCATTCACTCGCTTATACACAATGTATTGGCCCAGCTTATAGCTATCAATGGTATATGGACCACCGCTAAGGGGCGGTGCATTTAATGGTTCGCCCAAGTTATGCTGCTGCCAGAATTTTTTTGAAAACACCGGTAAGCCACCCACTAAACCAAACATCTGTTCCCGGTCTGGCTTTGGTAAATCAAAACGTACAACCAACGGCGACAGTGCGGTGACTTTTACCCCTTTGTATATGCTGCGAAACTGAGGTACGCCCTCAGTCATAAATTTTTCAAAGGTAAATGCCACATCTTCCGCGGTAATCGGTGTTCCGTCCTGAAAACGTGCCTGTGGGTTAATCTGTACTTCCATCCACTGATAGTTATCAACATAACGGACAGAGGTGGCGATAAGTGGATAAAGACTATTGATTTCATCTTCTGAAGAGGCAAACAGCGTATCGCTAAGACGTTCGCTACCATCCAGAGGATTACCACGTAGCGCATAGCGGTTAAAATTATCATAAGTCCCGATAGCCGCTACGGTAAGCTGCCCCCCTTTAGGGGCCTGAGGATTGGTATAGTCAAAGTGCTGGAAATTTTCCGGGTACTTGGGGGCACCAATAAGTGAAAGAGTGGTTCCCTGTTTAATGATTTCTTTTTTATCTTCAGCGTAACTGCCGGAAGAGGAGAATAGTGATGCAATGCTTAAAACTAACAGAAGAGATGGAGTAATAAGGTTCTTCCATTGATTTGACTGCAACATATTCATAAAGATTTCTGCTCAACATTAAGACCATGAGTTGTGCCGCTGAAGCTTTTCACTTGTAAGACAGACGGTTTCACAGTAGATGATACAAATTATCTTTTAGTATATAGCATGTTATTGAGGTGTGCGATAAAAGGGATCGTAGCAAAGTGAGGAATCAAAAGCGGGTAGAATAACAGATAGCTAAAAACCTGAGCTGAATAATTATTCAGCTCAGGTTTTTGATAGCAGATTAACCTTTGCTCAGGATACGGCGAGCCTGATGGTAACGCGTATTCCAGTATTGCTCATTCAGACTGGAAATTATCACACCGCTGCTGGTGGATGCGTGTACAAAGTTATCATTGCCAATATAAATACCAACGTGACGACCAGTAGAGCCGGAACGGAACAGTACGATATCGCCAGGGCGTAGTTTTTCACGCTTAATTTGCTGACCTACGTTTTGTTGCATTGACGTTGAACGCGGAAGCGCTAAACCAAACTGCTCACGAAACGTGATCTGAACAAAACTGGAACAGTCAACGCCGCTTTTATTGGTACCGCCCATGCGATAGCGGACACCTTTCCAGCCGGCATATTGGTTAAGAATCTTTGACTTAATGTCAACGTTCTTAACCATGGATTCGAATTCATCCTGAGTAGATTGTAGTGACAGTCCTTGTCTCTCTTTTTGTGCCTGAGCATGCTTTGAATTTGATGCTTCGGCGGTTGATGAGAGTGTGCCACAGCCAGATAACATTACGATTGCGGCTACGGCAGGCGCTAATCGTAGAACGTATCTCAGAATCGGTTGAGATTTGACCATTTGTATGGAATTCCTGTGTAGTCCTTAACGACACCGTCGTTATAAAAAAGTTATTTACATGATCTACCGCACCAGGGCGTCAGATACTAATTCGGGCTGGCAAAAAGAGCGGAAAACAGCCCTCTGGCATTGCCAAGAGTACGCAATGAGTACGCACAAACGTCGGGAAGACTACTTGATTCGTTAATTGATTGCGAGTTTTTTCTATCAGGAAAGCGCGCCAGAGCACATTTTTCGATCCTTAACAATCCGCTAAACCGGCAGCTGGAACAGCTACGGGCTTAATTACAGTGCTAATTTTGCAGTCTGTTTTTACCCGGGATCGATCGATTGATAAAATTGATCGTTGCGTCACTGGCGGGAGTCAATAACCACCAGCTTAAACCGACACAGGCCATACTTAATGCACCGACATAAATGTCGGTAAACCAATGAGCACCAACCATAATTCTGGGTAAAGAGAAAATAATAACGTAGCCAACAGCGATGCAAAATGCCTTGCGGGTAAAGTAACGCAGCATAAATGCGGCAAAAATCATTAGCATCAAACCGTGGTCTCCGGGAAAGCTATCTCGCGAAGCGTCTTTCGTTGGAATACCGGACAGTTCACTAACCCGGTTAATATCAGTGAAAGTTAAGGTGGGGCTGGGGCGTCCTACCGGCAATAAACGACCGGACTGGTTAAGCAGCACGGCGGTCAATAACATCACGATACCCATGATGATCATCCAACGTTTACCAGCAGCATCTTGTTTAACAAAGAAATAGAGAAAAAGGCCCCCCATAGCCAGAAGGGATACCGTATCGAAAGCCCGATTATTGGTGATAGCAACCAGCTTTAAAAAGCTGTTGCTGGTGGCCAGGTGCTGATTAAAGTAATGGAAAATGGTGGAATCAATAGGAAACCAGAAACCGTGGTTTTCTGGCAGAAACCAGGAGAGGAATAAACCTATTCCAAATGCATTTAATAGCAAAATTGTAGGGAGATTACGCAAACCCATCAAAATACCTTCAAAAAGTTAACCAATAAAAATGTTGTTAAATAAATAGCATAAAACCTTTCTGGTGCTAAAAACGGTCTGTTACAGAGTGTTAACGCGAGCCTTGAGTAAGGCACTTTGCAGCTCATTCCACGGCGCGTCACTGGTATGAATGAGCTCTACCCGGCTATCCATTGGGGCGACCGGCTGAGTTTCGATTTTAAAATCGAATCCTTGTCGGTTGAAAATTAAGGTCCCCTCAGGGATGCGCATGACACCCTTAACGCGTTCAACAGGAGAAAGACGCACCCAGTCAAGTAGCTTTGTGGTTGAAAAACAGGTCTCGCCATCAAATATCCAACCACAGCTGGTATATCCCTGGCCCTGATTTAGCGCCCGTCGCCATCCCTGATTTCCCGATAAACTTAACGCTGCTAAACCATTAGCCCTTGAATGACTATGATGATGCGGACTGTCAGGTAAAGATTGCTGATTAGTGCGGTCGGTGTTTAATAATGCGCTATCAATTTTACCCTGTTCAATCAGATACAGAGGACGATTCAGTGGATCCTGATGATACCACTGGGTTAATGCATCGCTATCTTGCTGGCTATAGGTGTCTGATTTATTGGCCAGAATGATATCGGCGGCGGCCAACTGGTCGCGGAAGTTATCATTTTCTGTATAACGGGGTTCTGATAGCTGTCGGGCATCAAGTAAACAGAAGGTAGCTTGTAGCGTCAAAAAAGGCTGATAAACCTCAGAGGTTAACAGGTTCAATATTTGTTTAGGATGCCCTAATCCGGTTGGTTCAATCAGCAGGCGATCGGGTTTAGCCTGTTTTAATAACATGTTCAGGCCCACCTGCATTGGCAGTCCGTTAACACAGCACATGCAGCCACCCGGTATCTCTTTCAGCGTCGCACCCCGATTAGCCAGTAAGGCGCCATCAATACCTATTTCACCAAACTCATTAACCAGAATAGCCCAATTTTCAGTTTCTGGTTTTTGCTGAAGTAAGTGTTGAATGGTGGTGGTTTTGCCACTGCCAAGAAAGCCGGTAATAAGGTTAACCTTTGTCACAGAGAAAATACCTTAAAGTGAATATTATGAGAATGATAATTAATGAGTGTGAAACAATCGAGCAATTATTAACGCATTGTAGGCAGTGATGGGTAAATGGAGCTATATCTTAATAGAGGAACATTGATTCAATGTTCAATTGCTTGTTATTCGTTTAAGCGTTGTAAAGCATATCACACCGCTAATCGTTGAGATAAGTAGGGCTCTTTGGTATCGAATGGATATGAATAATATACGGTGAGGAGATAACGGCTAAAGGTTCATGATAATTAAACATGAGACTGGAGAAATTGTGTATGAAATATCAACGCTGGTTTTTCACAAAAGCAGGTTGGTTATTGATTGCATGGACAGCGTCGTTATCAATGGCATCTGCAGCTGACGGTGGCCGTATTACGTTTACCGGTGCAGTGGTGGAGGATGGATGTCAGCTTTCTAATAACCGAACGGAAGTTATTCAAAGCTGTATTCGTGATAATAAGGTAGTGAAAAGCCATTTATCAATTGGCAATATTCAGCAGAGCGCAATGCTAATACCGGCTAATGGCAATAATAAAATGAGCTTTCGCTGGATTGATAAATCGAAAGGATTAGGCATAACGGAAGTTGAGTATAACTAACGATATTTAGTTAGCTGCTTAAGTTGAACAGATGGATTTGAACCAGGTAACGCCATCACTAAAAAGTGATGGCGTTACTGCTTTTTTGTTAGTCTGCACGGCCCATATAGCGGCGCTCAGGGATATGAATACGGATTTTTTCTCCTGAATCCAGATATTCTGGCACCTGAATAACTAAACCGGTACTCATTGTCGCGGGTTTGTTACGAGCACTGGCAGATGCACCTTTGATACCAGGAGCCGTTTCGATAATTTCCATATCAACGGTTTGTGGTAATTCCAGTGCGATAACGCGCCCTTCAACGGTTAATACCTGAATGCCAGGCATGCAACCCTCAGGAATAAACAACAGCTCTTCTTCAATCTGCTCATGCTTAAAGATATAAGGTGTATAGTCTTCATTATCCATAAAGACATATTCGTCACCATCAATATAAGAAAAGGTAACCTGACGACGGCTCAGGTTGATTTCTTCAATAATATCATCGCCTTTAAAACGTTCTTCAACTTTCAATCCGGTAACGATATCGGAAAAGCGCATTTTATACAGGGTGCTGGCACCACGTGCACTTGGGCTCTGTACTTCAATATCGCGCACTAACAACATTTTACCGTTGTAATTAACCGCCATACCGCGTTTTATTTCATTAGCTTTTGGCATAAAAATGACCTGTTCTCACTGATTAAATGACTGGCGACAAATTACTCGTGACGGCTAAAACAGGCAAGCAGAATTCATCATAAGAGAGAAAAAATCGTGGGAGAAGAAAAGGCATCAGAAACGGAGGTGTTGTTTCTGATGCCGACAGGAAATTATTTGTAAACCGGAAGCAGATTTAGCGTTGAGGCTACATGGGCCACAATGTTGAGCAGGCCAAAAAGAATAACGAAATAAACCATCAGATTACCGCCGGGGGCATGATAAGTCGCCTGTGGGAATTTTTTACGGCTGGCATGTGCCATCATGGCTGGTACGATAACTGCCCAAATGGTTGCCGCCAGACCAGCAAAACCGATGGCGTACAGAAAGCCGTCAGGAAACAGCAGGGCAGCCAGCGTTGGCGGTACAAATGTCACCAGCGCTGATTTTGTTCGGCCTGCCGGGGTATCTTCAAATTTGAAGAAGTCAGCAATGTAATCCAGCAGCCCAAGAGAAACGCCAAGGAATGAACTGGCTAATGCCATGTAAGAGAAGGCATTCAGTAACTGTTTCACTAATGGGGTGACTACACCATTATCAAGCTGCGCCAGCAGGTTACCAATGTTTCCGCCTTCAGCAATCACCTGCTTAAAGCCTGAGCGAGGAATATTACCCTGAATAACATACTGCCATAACAGATAGATAATCAGAGCGATAAGGGTACCAATCAACAGACTGCGCACCACGGATTTCGCATCCTGATGATAGTATTTAGCCAGCCCTGGAATATTACCGTGATAGCCAAAAGATGCCAGTAAATAAGGGAAGGCGGCTAATGCATAAGGCAGATACTCGGCGTTGCTTTCATTACGGTTAAACAGAATTTCTGGATGAACCTGAGCGAACATATCACTCACGGAGAAAACAAAGGTAATCACCATACCGCCGATTAAAATGGTATTAATGCGGTCAACGGCCTTAGTGGATAACCAAACGATAAAGGCCACCAGAATAGCAAACAGCAGTCCGGCTATAGTCTGGTTAATGCTTAATACGGAAGTCAGAGTATGGCTGATAATTGAGCCACCGGCAGAAATATAGGCATAGGTCAGAATATAAAGCACAAATGCTACCGACAGGCCATTAATGCTGTTCCAGATATTACCTAACAGACTTTTTACCATAGTGTGAAAACTGGAGCCTACCGGATAGTTCAGGTTTGCCTCCAGCAGCATTAGCCCGGACATAAACATACAAAACCAGGTATATACCAGCATCAGGGTTGAACCGCTGAACCAAACGCCAGAGGTGACGATAGGTATCGAGAACATACCGGCACCGACAGCGGTTCCGGCGATAATCATCGCTCCACCAAATACAGAAGGGCGTTTATTAGGCGTTAGTTGGGACATATATATACTTTCCTGATTGGGTTATATTTCCGTACTAGTTGAATGATACGTGCTTGTATGCTTTTGTAAACAACTATTTCTCCATAATCGGTGCTGATGATGGAGCACTTATCGGTATGAAGACTATTTTTGCTGATGTTGTGGTAAATCGCTGGTTATCGTCACAGCGTACTGCTATGGTCAGACACCAGAATCGTTGAACGCGGATCGTTAAAATGGAATGTCGCACGGGTTGCGGAGCATGCTGTATCGGATTATCAATATCCAGTCCTATTCCTGGCATGCCAGAAGGCAAACCGGCGAATATTCCCTGTATTCATCTTGATGCATCTTTTCGCTGCAAAATTTTCCATCATCCCGATCGGCCCAAAGTCTGCGCCCAACTAAAACCTCGTGAAGATATGTGTTTTTCCCATCGGGATGAGGCGTTACGCTATTTGCAACAGTTGGAAATTCTTACCTCTCCCTGAGGATATTCGCAGTCATTTTGCATCGTGAGTCTCAAATATTCGGGGAATAATAGAGCAATTGAACAAAAATAGCGCTAGAATCACCTGAAACGATCCACCAGCCGAAAACAGGGAAACGCATCTTGCGTTTTTTGTTTTTCTGACGGTGTTGGAAAGCGGAACAGAAGCAAAAAAGAAGAACCAGATGAACAGACGTGTAGCAACCATAACCTTGAATCCGGCTTATGACTTAGTTGGCTATTGCCCAAATATTGTTTTGGGTGAGGTTAATCGAGTCCGGACTGCGGGGTTACATGCGGCCGGTAAAGGCATTAATGTAGCGAAGGTACTAAAAGATCTGGGTATTGATGTCACCGTTGGTGGATTTCTTGGTAAAGAGAATCAGGATGGTTTTCAGCAACTGTTCAGTGAATTAGGTATTGCTAATCGTTTTCAGGTGGTGCCGGGGCGCACTCGTATCAACGTTAAACTAACTGAAGCCAGCAATGAAGTGACGGATTTCAACTTCTCTGGTTTTGAAGTTTGCCAGAATGACTGGCAGCGTTTTATGGCAGATTCGCTATCATGGTTGGGGCAGTTCGACATGGTGGCAGTGAGCGGCAGTTTACCCGCAGGTGTCGATCCGGATTCTTTTAGCGACTGGATGCGCCAACTGCGCAGCGTTTGTCCCTGTATCATTTTTGACAGCAGCCGGGAGGCTTTTGCCGCAGGGTTGAAAGCTTCGCCATGGTTGGTAAAACCGAATCGCCGTGAGTTAGAAATCTGGATGGGACGTCCCCTACCAACATTAGAAGATGTGGTTGAGGCTGCTCATGCATTGCGTGAAGATGGTATTGCCCATGTGGTGATCTCTTTAGGTGTGGAAGGGGCGTTGTGGGTTAATGCTTCAGGTGCCTGGCTGGCAAAACCACCGGTATGTGAAGTTGTCAGCACGGTAGGTGCGGGTGATTCCATGGTTGGCGGTTTGATTTATGGTTTGCTGATGCGTGAATCCAGTGAGCATACTTTACGGCTGGCAACGGCGGTTGCGGTGCTGGCGGTGAGTCAGAGTAATGTGGGTATTAAAGATCGCATGCAGTTGGCATCGATGATGTCACAGGTTGAGTTAAAACCCTTTAACTGATGATACCGAATAAATAAGCTATTCAGCGTGTTAACGAAGTTAGTCATTTGACATCTATATATATTCCGACCGTAAAACAGAGTGCTTAACTCCGTTTTGTGCACGGTCGGTAATTCATCTGTACTTAGCTACTGAGCGCGGATGCGGCTCAAACGGCCTCTGCTACTTTCTGTTGGCTTTTTAACCAGGCTATTTCATCTTTCCAGATATCCGGATTAGTGGTTTCCAGAATCAGTGGAATATTGTCAAAACGCTCGTCGCGCATAATATAGCTGAAGACGGTTTTACCAATATTCCCTTCACCCAGACTGTTATGGCGGTCAACCCGACTACCAAATTCGCTTTTAGCATCATTTAAGTGCATACCGCGCAGATAGCTAAATCCAACAATATTACTGAAGCGGGAAAACGTCTTTTCGCAATCTTCTTCTGTACGCAGGTCATAACCGGCGGCAAAGGCATGGCAAGTATCAATACAAACACCAACCCGGGTTTTATCTTCAACGCCATCAATAATGGCGGCCAGATGTTCAAACTTAAAGCCCAGATTACTACCCTGACCTGCGGTGTTTTCTATAACCGCTACAACACTCTCGGTCCTGTCTAAGGCAATATTAATAGATTCAGCAATGCGCTTAAGGCATTTATCCTCATCGATTTGCATCAGATGGCTACCGGGATGAAAGTTCAGCAGCGTCAGACCCAGTTGTTGGCAGCGTTCCATTTCATCAATAAAAGCATCCCGGGACTTTTGCAGTCCGTCTTCCACCGGATGACCAAGATTAATCAGGTAACTATCATGAGGTAAAATTTGAGCGGAGCTATAGTGATACTGTTCGCAGGCGCTGCGAAAATCTGATATCACCTCTTCAGTTAGTGGAGCAGCTCGCCACTGACGCTGGTTTTTGGTAAACAGCGCGAAAGCCGTTGCCTCAAGCTCATGGGCCCGGATAACAGCCTGATCTAATCCACCCGATGCACTAACGTGTGCGCCAACAAACTTCATATCTATTCTCCTGTGTTGCCAGCCAACATTATCTCATACTTTGGGCGGTAACATCTATTAACAAATAATTAACGTTAACAGAAAACAGGTAATCGATTAAAAACCAAGCTGGTGAACGGCAAGATTAATCAGCGCCCCTCCGGCAATCAGCCAGATAAACAGTAGGGTGGCAAGTAATAGCGGTTTTATTCCTGCCTGACGAATAGCGCTGATGTGAGTGGTAAGCCCCAGAGCAGCCATTGCCATGGAGAGCAGGATGGTGTCCTGGTCGATCAACGTTTTTACTGCTACATGAGGAAGCAGGTCCAGCGAGTTAAAGCCGGCAACCACGATAAACAGTACGGCGAACCAAGGGATCACGATAGCGCTTTTTTGTGCACCCGCTGATGAGGTGTTTTTCTCACTGCGATTAAGATAGCCGGAAAGTAGTAATAAGAACGGCGCCAGCATCATAACGCGAATCATTTTAACGATTACCGCGCTGTTACCGGCGTCGTCAGAGATTGCCCTTCCGGCGGCGACAACCTGAGCCACTTCATGAACGGTGGAACCAATATAGATACCAAAATCGTTATCAGAAAATCCCAGCAGGTGAAATTTCATCTCTAACTGATACAGCCACGGGTAAAGGAACATGGCGATAGTGCCAAATATCACTACCGTTGCGACAGCAACCGCCACCTTACTGGATTCTGATTTAACCACCGGATCTGCTGCCATAATGGCCGCTGCACCACAAATACTGCTACCGGCACCAATTAACAGGGTGGTTTGTCTGTCCAGACCAAAGAGGTGCTTTCCCGCCCAGCAGGCCAGAAAGAAGGTGGTGGTCAGGGTAAGGGCATCAATAATAATACCGCTGGTACCGACATCAGCGATTTGTTGAAAGGTCAGGCGAAAGCCATACAAAATGATACCCAGTCGTAATAATTTCTGTTTGGCTAAATGTACTCCGGCATCGCAAACCGATGAGATTGCAGGATAGACCAGATTACCTAATACCATACCTATTACTATGGCCAGCGTTAAGGCGCTGAGCCCCAGCCGTGCAACCGCAGGTTGGTTTGCCGCATATATAGAGATCAAAGTAATGGCACCGGTTAGTAATAAACCCGGCAACAGGAGTGTTGCGGATTTCAACAGTGATGGTTTTACCGTAGTTAAATGACTCTGTTGCATATATGACGACCTGATTGGCTATGAATAGGTTTACAAAAATAAAGTAATTGGCCATAAAAGAGAAATTGATTATATATTTATAACTAATCGAAATAAGTGGTAAGGAGTAGCGATGCATATCACATTGCGCCAGCTTGAGATATTTGTTGAAGTGGTAAAAAGTGGTTCAACCACTCAGGCATCCTTGGTTTTGGCACTGTCTCAGTCGGCGGTGAGTGCCGCGCTGGCTGATTTAGAAAAGCAGCTTAATGTTGCGCTATTTGATCGGGTGGGTAAACGGCTGGTGGTGAATGAAAATGGTCGATTGCTTTATCCTAAAGCGCTTTCTTTATTGGAAAGAGCCATGGAGGTTGAGCAGCTTTTTCAACAGCAGGATGGCGCGTTACGAATTGCAGCCAGTACCACGATTGGCAACTATATGTTGCCGGAGATGATTGCTACTTATCGTCGGGATTTCCAATCCACACCGCTGGAGCTGATTGTTGCTAATAGCCGGGAGGTGATCCAACTGGTTTCTGATTTTCGTGCGGATTTAGGATTAATCGAGGGACAGTGTCATAGCCCGGAGTTGATATCTCGCCCATGGATGACTGATGAGCTGGTGGTATTTGCCGCCGCAGGGCATGCATTAACGCAAAAAAGCGTAACAATAGAAGATCTGATTAATGCCCCCTGGATACTACGTGAAGCCGGTTCAGGTACCCGTGATGTGCTGGAACACAATCTGATGTCACATCTACCGGGGGCCAGTCCCATTTTAGAACTGGGTAATTCTGAAGCCATTAAACATGCGGTTCGCCATGGTATTGGTATCAGTTGCCTGTCTCGCAGAGTCGTGGCAGAACAATTGGAAAGTGGTTCGCTGGTGGAGTTGAATATTCCTTTTGCGCCTCTTGAACGCAGGTTATATCTGATTTATCACCGCCAAAAGCATATTTCTGCCAGCCTGTTACGTTTCTTATCTTATTGCCAGGTAACGCCACAGATACTGGCAGAGATTCAACAGTCTGATTAAAGAGTAATCAAAAGTACATTATAGGGTTTTACTAATAAGATCTTCGGAATTATGAACGAATCTTATATTGAGAGGTTTGATGTTATCCCGCGATCTATCCTTTGCTACAATCGCGCTCTTTATAAGTAGCAGACAAGTAAATAAATAGGTTAAGAATGGCTCTGGTCGATACAAAAGATTCAAAGGAAAAAAACGTACCGGGATTGCGTCGGGTACTGAAAGCACGTCATTTAACGATGATTGCCGTCGGTGGTTCGATCGGTACTGGTTTGTTTGTGGCATCCGGTGCGACTATTGCTCAGGCAGGTCCTGGAGGTGCGCTGCTTTCCTATGCACTGATTGGCCTGATGGTTTATTTCTTAATGACCAGCCTGGGTGAGCTCGCCTCTTTTATGCCGGTTTCCGGTTCGTTTTCCACTTACGGTGCTAAATATGTTGAACCGGGTTTTGGTTTCGCGCTGGGGTGGAACTATTGGTATAACTGGGCGGTAACCGTTGCGGTTGATCTGGTTGCAGCTCAATTAGTGATGCAGTACTGGTTTCCGGAAACGCCATTTGGGTTGCCAAGTTGGATCTGGAGTGCACTGTTCCTTGGCTTTATGTTTTTACTGAATTACATTTCTGTAAAAGGGTTTGGTGAAGCAGAATTCTGGTTTGCACTGATTAAAGTGGTGACGGTAGTTATCTTTATTGGCCTTGGTCTGTTGATGATTTTTGGCATCATGAAAGGTGGGCCAACCTCAGGCTGGCATAACTGGACTATCGGTGATGCTCCGTTTGCCGGTGGTTTCTCTGCGATGATTGGGGTAGCGATGATTGTTGGTTTCTCTTTCCAGGGAACCGAACTTATTGGTATTGCCGCAGGCGAGTCGGCCGATCCGGCGCGTAACATTCCACGCGCTGTGCGTCAGGTGTTCTGGCGTATTTTGCTGTTCTATATTTTTGCTATTCTGATTGTTAGCGTATTAATTCCTTATACTGACCCAAGCCTGTTACGTAACGATGAAACAGATATTAGCGTGAGTCCGTTTACGCTGGTATTCCAGCATGCCGGTCTGTTATCTGCGGCAGCGGTGATGAATGCGGTTATTCTGACTTCTGTGCTTTCTGCCGGTAACTCAGGTATGTATGCTTCAACCCGAATGTTGTATGCTCTGGCTGCGGAAGGCAAAGCGCCGAAGATTTTTGCTAAACTGTCATCCGGTGGTGTGCCTCGTAATGCGCTGATTGCCACCACGGTTGTTGCGGGACTTTGCTTTTTAACCTCGATGTTTGGTAATCAACAGGTTTATTTATGGTTGCTGAATACTTCGGGAATGACGGGTTTTATTGCCTGGTTAGGTATTGCCATCAGTCATTACCGTTTCCGCCGTGGTTATATTACTCAGGGACATTCACTGGACGCGTTGCCTTATCGTTCTGGTTTCTTCCCATTAGGACCTATTTTTGCTTTTGTATTGTGTTTGATTATTACTTTAGGGCAGAATTACCAAGCCTTTCTGGAAGACAATATTGACTGGGCGGGTGTTGCGGCTACTTATATAGGTATTCCGCTGTTTTTGGCAATTTGGTTTGGATATAAAATAATTAAAAGAACAAAATTTGTCCGCTATAAAGATATGGATTTTCCCAAAACAGAAATTCGGGAAGAGTAATTATTCACCATAATATTTAAGAGCGGCGTATAATACGCCGCTTTTTAGTAGAAATAGTCATCAAGATGTATTATTACTATTGGGTATAAAACTTCAAAAGTGTGATCTACTTATTTGATGAATACTATATTCATATCTCTTTTCACGGTGTTATATTAAACTGTGCTAAGATTGGATAGGTTTCGCTTTGGCGAGGTTGTGCTGATTTTCGTTTTGTATCTTTATTGTAAACAGAACGATCTGAAGTTGTTTAGCGATACTCATTTTATTGCTTGCGTTATATACGATCGACCTTGGTCTGTATCATGCGATACATCTATAATTTATAAAACTGCAATCAATTTTTTAAGGTAACAGATTGATGAAAAGAACATTGATGTTGGCCGCAGTAGGGCTGGTCCTTATTAGCATCAACGGTTGTGCGAAGTTCGAAAAAAAGAACACCCCACAGGCTAATAGTAATGAACAGTCGTATAACCAGCGATTTCAGGGATGCCTTGTTCGTTTAGAGACATTAAAGAAGCTCGATTTTAACAGCTATAATCAGAGCAAAATGATGATGGACTCGAACATGGAAACTGCAACCAAGTATCTTGCTATGCGTTCAACATTGGGACCGGATACAGTAAATGTAATGGATAGCGTTTATCAGGCGAAGCTCGCCAGAACCTGTCAGCATATTGATGGCCAAATCTACTCATTATTGTTAGAGCAAGCAGACAGGAAATAATAGCTATGTTAATTAAACGTTATCACTGTGCATTGGTCCTCAGCGTTTTAACACTACTGGTGTCTGGTTGCGTCGACAAAAAACAAAACGATGACGCATCTTCTGCATTTGGTCAGCCCATCGATCCTTCACAACAGAATATGTTAGGTGGCCTGCAACAATATCTTTCTCAAATTCAAAGACAAGGCAATGCAGGTGACCAGATAGCACAGCGTCGGATGGGTGACATTCTTTTAGCATCAGGTGAAAAAGCACAAGGGCTGGGATGGATTAAGTCCTCAGCAATGAGTGGTAACGTTGATTCTCAGCTTCAACTGGCAGATATGTATGCAAACGGCGTAGATATGATGCCTGATTATGATGAAGCATTTATTTGGTATAAAAAAGCCGCTGAACAGGGTAATGCCCGCGCTCAGGGGCAAGTTGCTTCCGCCTATTTGAACGGCAAGGGCGTAGAGTACAACCTTGAGCAATCCATTTATTGGGATAACCTGGCGGCTAAGCAGGGCATTGCCAACTCTCAAAATAACCTGGGTGCAGCCTATACTCATGGTGAAGGTGTTCCGCAAGATTCGGAGCAAGCGGTGTACTGGTATACCAAAGCGGCTAATCAGGGTGTGACTGAAGCACAATTTAACCTGGCCGGTTCTTATTACTTAGGTCAGGGTATTGCAAAAGACGACCAGCAAGCTTACGCCTGGTACGCGACCGTTGCTAAATATGGTGACAGTGATATCGCTAATACCGCGAAGATGGTAATGGAAAAACTGACTCCGGTTCTGAGTAAAGCCGGTAAGCTGGCATCTTCCAAGAGTCTGGCCCAGCAATATATTTCAATGTATGCACCAACAAGAAAAAATTTAGTATTTACTGAATACTGATAGCGTTTCAGATAAAGCTGGGAAATCTGTATTGTCATTAAATTGATAATATCTGTTTCCCGGTTTTGTTATTTTTGCCTGATACTACTCTATTATCCCCCACGCTTTTACTAAGTATGACCCAGCTCTCTCTTTTGATTTGACACTCCTGATTTTTATGATTGATAATCATTCTCTTTTGCATTATTGTTTGCATCTTTGAAATCTGTAGGGAAGAGGCGTCATCTATGAAGCAATTTGATTATTCTCTGGTAAAACGTTTTAGTATATCCATATTATTAGGAAGTTCGCTGTTATTGAGTGCAGGTGCATGGGCTGAAACGATTACGGATATAGCCGACCGTAAGGTTGAACTCCCTAAGAAAGTCGATCGTATTTTATTGGGTGAAGGCCGCTTAATTTATGCAGTTGCACTATTAGAGGGGAATAAGCCGCTGGACCGTATTGTCGGGTGGCAGGGGGATTTTCGTAAACTTGATCCTCATACTTATGCTGCTTACAAAGCCAAATTCCCTGAGATTGATAAAATTCCACTTATTGGTAACACCACCGCTGAAAGCATCAGCCCGGAAAAAGTATTAACCCTTAAGCCAGATGTGGCTATCTTTGGGTTGTCTGGTCATGGCCCGGGCCGTAACAGCGAGCTGGTTACTCAGCTAGAAAAAGCGGGGGTACCGGTTATATTTATTGATTTCCGTACCTCACCGTTGAAAAACACCGTACCAAGTATGCGTATTCTGGGCAAAGCTTTGCAGCGGGAAGCACAGGCAGAACGCTATATTAAGTTCTATCAGGATAACGTGGCGAAAATCACCAATGTCACTAAAGATATTCCTGAAAACCAAAAGCTAAAAGTATTTATTGAGCTGAAAGCGGCGACCGCGGAAGATTGCTGTGGTACTGCGGGCAACGGAAATATGGGCGACTTTATTGATTTGGCCGGTGGTACCAATATCGCTAAGAATTTATTACCGGGTGCATTAGGTACCGTTAACCTGGAAAAAATTATCGCGACTAGCCCTGACGTTTATATTGCCAGCGGTGCGCGTGGCGCAGATGCGAAGGGCCAGGGAATTAAACTGGGAGCGGATGTTTCTTATGATGTGGCGCGGGCAAGTCTGGATAGCGCGCTAAAACGTAAAGGCATTGACACCCTACCTGCGGTAAAAGAGGGTAGAACCTATGCTATCTGGCACAGCCTCTATAACTCACCTTATAATGTGTTGGCTATTCAGGAGTTCGCTAAGTGGTTCTATCCTGAGAAATTTAAAGGTATCGATACAAATGAGACCATGAAGGCGCTGTATAAAGACTTCCTGGCCATTGAGCCAACAGGTACTTACTGGGTGGGTGCTGTAGGTGAAAATAATAAATAATCTATAAAGCAGCAATGGTTGTCATTGAATGAGCATAAGTAGCAATTTGGCAGTAAAAGCTAATACCCCGGCTGAAGTGGGTGTAATGGGTCGTTACCATCGTATTTTGCGTAAGCGCCTGATGATTTTAGCCATTGTTTTATTGGCGATTATTGGATCTCTTGTGCTTGATTTTATCATGGGGCCTTCGGGCCTCACGATAGCAGAACTGTGGCAAACATTGATACATCCTGAAACCGTCGATGCCGGAACTCAGGTTATCGTTTGGGATATTCGCCTGCCTTATGCCCTGATGGCCATAGTGGTAGGAATGGCTTTGGGTTTGGCTGGGGCTGAAATGCAAACTATCCTGAATAACCCGTTGGCAAGCCCTTTCACTTTAGGGGTTTCTTCCGCGGCTGCTTTTGGTGCTGCGCTGGCTATCGTATTAGGGATTGGTATTCCGGGTATTGATCCTCAATGGTTTATTTCTGCCAATGCGTTCATTTTTGCCTTACTGGCAGCATTTATGCTGGATGCGGTAACTCGCTGGACGCGGGTGGCCACATCGGGCGTAGTGCTGTTTGGTATTGCATTAGTGTTTACCTTTAATGCGCTGGTCTCCATGATGCAGTTTATTGCTTCTGAAGATACCCTTCAGGGGCTGGTTTTCTGGACCATGGGTAGTCTGGCGAGAGCCACCTGGATTAAGCTGAGCATTCTGATTGCGGTATTTCTGGTGTTGTTCCCATGGTCAATGATGAACGCCTGGAAATTAACGGCGTTAAGACTGGGGGAAGACCGGGCTATCAGCTTTGGTATTGACGTTCGCCGTTTACGCCTGACAACCTTACTGCGCATTAGTATTCTGTCTGCTCTGGCAGTCGCTTTTGTTGGGCCGATTGGATTTATCGGTCTGGTTGCTCCGCATATTGCCCGTCTGATTTTTGGTGAAGACCATCGTTTTTATTTGCCAGCCAGTGCGTTAATTGGTGCGCTGGTATTGTCGATGGCTTCTGTTGCCTCTAAAAACCTGATTCCCGGCGTGATCATACCGGTAGGTATTGTGACTTCATTAGTTGGTGTTCCGTTCTTCCTGAGCATCATTTTGCGCCACAGAGGGCAGGTATGATGACTGGTTTACAAGCGAATCACTTTAATGCGGGCTACCCGAGAAAAAAAATTATCACCGATCTCTCGATTCCTGGATTATCAAGAGGGGAAATCACCGTTCTGTTAGGACCTAACGGCAGCGGAAAATCGACTTTACTACGCTCTTTTGCCGGATTGAATCACGCGACTGGCGAACTGTTACTGGATGGTCAGGATTTGATGAAGCAGCCCTTTGCCCAACGGGCAAAAAGCGTGGTTTATCTACCTCAGTCACTGCCTGCGGGGGTGCATCTGCATGTGCTGGAATCCATAGTGGTTGCTCAACGAGCTTCCGGCGGTAGCTATACAGAAAAAGGTGAAACTGAAGTAATGGCACTACTGCAACAGTTGGGTATTTCTCATCTGGCATTAAGCTATCTGGATCAGCTTTCAGGCGGACAGAAGCAATTAGTGGGTTTAGCCCAATCTTTGATTCGTCAACCTTCGCTATTGCTGCTTGATGAACCACTCAGCGCACTGGATCTTAACTATCAGTTCCACGTTATGGATCTGGTGCGTAAGGAGACAGTGAAGCGCAATATCATTACGGTTGTGGTCGTCCATGATATCAATATTGCTTTGCACCATGCCGATCATGTCTTAATGCTACAAAATGGCAATCTTATTGCTGACGGTAAACCTGATGAAGTGATCACCCCTGAAAGTCTGGCGCAAGTTTATGGTGTTCGTGGCCGTATTGAGCGTTGTTCTCAGGGACGACCACAGGTATTAATTGATGGTTTAGTTGAACGTCCAATATATTGAAAGCGTTAGTTGTTTATATTATGGCTAAAGCCATAAATATGATAAGGGCTATGAAAATTCATAGCCCTTAGTTTAATACTACAAACAGTAGGATTACTTAACTGACATTCCCGGTTGAGCACCGCTATCCGGCGTAAGCAGGAAGATATCACTACCGCCAGGGCCTGCCGCCATTACCATGCCTTCAGATATACCAAAGCGCATTTTTCTTGGTGCCAGATTCGCTACCATCACGGTCAGACGGCCTTCAAGGGCTTTTGGATCCGGGTAGGCACTCTTAATACCAGAGAACACCTGACGAATTTCACCGCCCAAATCCAGCGTCAGGCGTAATAGCTTATCGGAGCCTTCCACTTCTTCAGCCTGCTTGATTAATGCAACGCGCAAATCAACTTTGGCAAAATCATCAAAAGTAATGGTTTCAGCGATTGGCTCATCGGCTAACGGACCTGTCGTCGCTGCTTTTGGCGCACCGGACTGCATCGCCTGTAAATCGGCTTTAGATGATTCAATCATGGCATCAACTTTATCGCTATCAATACGATTAAATAACGCCTTGAATCCGTTAACTTTATGACCTGACAACGGCTGTTCAATCTCATCCCAATGCAGTTCCTTATTCAGGAAGGCTTCGGCTCGTTCGGTCAGCGATGGCAGAACTGGCTTCAGATAGGTCATCAATACGCGGAACATATTGATACCCATAGAACAGATCAGTTGAAGGTCTTCATCACGGCCTTCTTCTTTAGCCACGACCCAAGGCGCCTGTTCATCGACGTAACGGTTTGCAATATCAGCCAGCGCCATGATTTCACGAATGGCTTTATTGAACTCACGCTGATCATAGTATTCCGCAATGGTTTTTGCCGACTGAATAAAGGTTTTGTACAGCGCTGAATCAGCCAGTTTTGTGGATAACTGACCATCAAACCGCTTATTGATAAATCCGGCATTACGGGATGCCAGATTAACGACTTTATTAACGATATCTGCATTAACCCGCTGAACAAAATCTTCCAGATTGAGGTCGATATCATCGATACGGGAAGAGAGCTTGGCTGCGTAGTAGTAGCGCAGGCAGTCTGGATCCAGATGCTTCAGATAGGTACTTGCCTGAATAAAGGTACCGCGCGATTTAGACATCTTGGCACCGTTAACCGTAACATAACCATGCACAAACAGATTGCTTGGTTTACGGAACTGACTGCCTTCCAGCATTGCAGGCCAGAACAGGCTGTGGAAGTAGACAATATCTTTACCGATAAAGTGATAAAGTTCGGTACCAGAACCTTCACGCCAGTACTCATCAAAGCTTAAATCACTACGTTTGTTACACAGATTTCTAAATGAACCCATATAGCCGATTGGTGCATCCAACCAGACATAGAAGTATTTGCCCGGCGCATCCGGAATTTCAAAACCAAAGTAAGGGGCATCACGTGTTATATCCCACTGTTGCAGGCCAGTATCAAACCATTCCTGCATCTTGTTAGCCACTTGTTCCTGCAATGCCCCTGAACGGGTCCAGGCCTGTAGCATTTCCTGAAATGCGGGCAAATCAAAGAAGAAGTGCTCGGTTTCACGCATTTCTGGCGTGGCACCAGAAACAACAGAGCGCGGATTAATCAGCTCTGTAGGGCTGTAAGTGGCACCGCAAACTTCGCAGTTATCACCGTATTGATCCGGCGCTTTACATCTCGGGCAAGTGCCTTTAACAAAGCGGTCCGGTAGAAACATCGACTTCTCAGGATCGTACAGCTGAGAAATCGTGCGGTTCTTAATAAATCCGTTAGATTTTAACCGGCTATAGATAAGCTCGGATAACTCGCGGTTCTCTTCACTGTGTGTTGAGTGATAGTTATCGTAACTAATGGAGAAGCCTGCGAAATCCTGCTGGTGTTCACGGCTCATCTCATCAATCATGCTCTCAGGGGTAACACCAAGCTGCTGAGCTTTCAGCATGATCGGTGTGCCGTGGGCATCATCAGCACAGATAAAGTTAACCTGGTGTCCACGCATTCGCTGATAGCGGACCCAAATATCTGCCTGAATATGCTCGAGAATATGACCGAGATGAATTGAACCGTTTGCGTATGGTAGCGCACAGGTCACCAGTATTTTTTTCGCGACTTGAGCCATAGTGAGTGTCTTATCTTTTGTTAAGTGGAATGAATGGGGACTATTGATGTTAACTGATTGAATCACACTCGGCTAGGTGCTATTTCCTTCTGATGGCGATAATTTTTGATTGAGCGCAGACATCGCATCTTTTTTATGGGTGAAACAGTTTATTAAACAGGAATGAGCGCAGAACAAGGTTACGTGTTTTTATTCGTCATCTGTTATGCTAATAGGCAGTATGAGTCGTCATTCATGTATCGCCATGTTTGTCGTAAAACTAGCTGATAATAAAGAGGAGTAGGGATGAGCCAACAATCCCAGGGGTCAGTGACGCCGGAAGCATTAAACCAACAGGTTACAGCGCTGCTTGCCACCTTTACCCATCCAACACTAAAGAAAAATTTGAGCCAGCTTAAAGCTCTTCATCACTGCGCAATGCTGGATAACATATTACATATCGAACTGCATATGCCGTTTGCCTGGAAAACCGGGTTTGAAGCATTAAAAGCGGAAAAGAGTGCTGAGTTGATGAAAGCCACGGGTGCGGCTTCCGTTGAGTGGCGTTTGCATAATAATGTTGTCACGTTGAAGCGCGCTAACGATCAGGCTGGTGTAAAGGGCGTAAAAAATATTATTGCTGTGAGTTCCGGTAAGGGCGGTGTGGGTAAATCCAGTACTGCGGTGAACCTGGCATTGGCACTGGCAGCAGAAGGCGTAAAAGTTGGTATTCTGGATGCCGATATTTATGGCCCTTCAATTCCAACCATGTTGGGAACTGCTCATGAACGCCCAACCTCGCCGGATGGTGAGCATATGGCGCCTATTATGGCCCACGGTCTGGCAACAAACTCCATTGGTTATCTGGTGGAAGACGGTAACGCCATGGTATGGCGTGGTCCAATGGCCAGCAAAGCGTTGTTGCAATTGCTACAGGATACGTTATGGCCTGATTTAGACTATCTGGTCATTGATATGCCGCCGGGAACCGGTGATATTCAACTGACGCTGTCTCAGAATATCCCAGTGACAGGCGCCGTTATCGTTACTACTCCGCAGGATGTGGCATTAGTGGATGCAATGAAAGGGCTGGTGATGTTTGAGAAGGTTCACGTCCCGGTGCTGGGCATTGTTGAGAATATGAGTATTCATATTTGTAGCAACTGTGGCCATCAGGAAGCTATTTTTGGCACTGGCGGCGCCGAGAAGCTGATTGCTAAACATGGTAGCCAGTTGCTGGGCCAGTTGCCGTTGCATATTACTATTCGTGAAGATTTGGATCGCGGCCAACCGACAGTGATTTCAAATCCTGGTAGTGAGCTCAGTGAGCTGTACCGTCAGGTTGCGGCGAAGATTGCAGCGGAGCTGTACTGGCAGGGACATACTATTCCCTCTGAGATTAATATCAGAACCATGCTGTAATTTGCTGCTTGTTTAAGATATACCGGTGTCCGTTTGGGCACTGGCATATTCCTGCCGAAATATTTTCTGGTTTTATCTCTGTTTCATTCATCATCTGAATACGGCATATTGCCGTTTTCTCTGGATAATAAAGCACCTGTTAACGGAGTCTCGCTATTATTAGAGGGATACTCTGGCAAACTGATGATAATATATCAAGATTATTGGTTTTAATTATTTGAAATCATAGCAAGTAGTGAAGTGAAACGACCAAAGACAGGAGAGTTAGCGCCATGAGATTATGCGATCGGGATATTGAAGCCTACCTTGATAGCGGCAAGCTGAAAATGACGCCCCGTCCGCCTGTTGAGCGAATTAATGGTGCAACCGTTGATGTTCGCTTAGGCAATCAGTTTCGCGTATTTCTTGGTCATACGGCAGCCTATATCGATCTGAGTGGACCCAAAGAAGAAGTGTCAGCGGCCCTTGAAAGGGTAATGAGCGATGAAATCAATCTGACAGACGACGAACCTTTTTTCCTGCACCCCGGAGAGTTAGCTTTGGCGGTTACGCTGGAGTCCGTTTCGCTTCCTGATGATATAGTCGGTTGGTTAGATGGGCGATCCTCACTGGCACGTTTAGGCTTAATGGTTCATGTCACGGCACATCGAATCGATCCGGGCTGGCAGGGCAAAATTGTGCTGGAGTTTTATAATTCAGGTAAATTACCGTTAGCGCTGCGTCCGGGTATGGTCATTGGTGCTTTAAGTTTTGAACCTTTGAGTGGACCGGCGGCCAGACCTTATCATCGTCGTGAAGATGCAAAATATAAAGGGCAGCAGGGCGCCGTGGCCAGCCGCATTGATAAAGACTAACTTATTAATTTGATGGATTAAATGTGTTAACCGTTGGGGACAGTATTCCATGAGACGATTCTTAACCACATTGGCGATCATTCTGGTAGTGATAGTTGCCGGAATGACAGCGCTGATTCTGTTGATTAATCCGAATGATTTTCGTGATTACATGGTGAAAAACGTCGAGGATAAAACCGGATATCAGCTAAAAATTGAAGGGGACTTGCGTTGGCATGTCTGGCCTCAGTTAAGTATTCTGGCCGGTCAGATGAGTCTGACGGCTCCCGGTGCTCCCAAACCGATAATTGGCGCAGAGAATATGCGTCTGGATGTTGAGCTGTTCCCTCTGCTATCCCATCAGTTAATCGTTAAGAATGTGGTGTTAAAAGGCGGCGTTATTCAATTAATTCCGGAAACGCAAAGCCAAAAACCACAGAATGCACCCATTGCACCAGCGGGTACTCAAGCGCCTAAATCTCCGGCTGAATCAACAGCATCAGCCTGGTCTCTTGAGCTGAATAAGGTAAAAATTGCGGATAGCCTGCTGGTTTGGCAACGTAGTGAAAACGACATTATCAATGTACGGGACATTAATCTGACGCTGACCCGCACAGATGCCCGTAAAGCAGATGTCAGTGCTAAAGCGCGCATCAATCGCGACCAGCGAGAGTTGAGTTTTTCACTGGATGGTGGATTAAACCTGAACCATTTTCCTCAGGGGTTAGAACTGGCGGTGAACAGCCTTGATTATCAGTTACAGGGTGCCGATATTCCGGTTGAAGGTATTCAGGGCAGTGGTAACTTTAATCTGGCTTATCTTAGTTCGCCACCAGGTATAAAAATATCCCCACTGGCTTTAACCTTTAATGGCAATCATGTTACTGCCGATATCTCTGCCTCACTGGATGACACACCGGTTTATACGCTGGCGGTAAAGGCAGATACGCTGAATTTGGATCAGCTATTTCCTCCTTCAGTGGCTAATGGTAGTAGCGAGGAGGGGGCAGCCACCGGCGCTAAAGAAGCCTCTGCTCCGGTTACTTCTTCTGTCAATGGCCTGACCATTCAGCCTGATTTAACTTTCCTACAGTCATTTAACGCTCAGTTAGAACTTGAGGTTAATAATCTGGTTTATCACGGCGTTCCAGTTAGCGCTGTGGTGATGAAGGGGAGCAATCAGCAGGGGAAAGCCGTAATTAATAATCTACAGGCATCCATAGCTGGCGGTTCGGTGAATGTATCGGGAACGGTAGATGCAACGTCCACGATGCCAAAAATTACCGTTAAACCGATAGTGCATGATGTGGCATTGGAGGATTTGCTGAAAACCCTGAATTATCCACAAACCTTAACCGGCTCGGTGACGGCTCAGGGTACTTTTAATAATGTGGGCAGTAATATCAGCGATCTTGAAAAAGGCTGGCAGGGGTATGCGCATATTAATATCGATCAGGTGCGTCTGCATGGACTGAATATTCAGCAGTTAATTCAGCAAGCGGCTTCCCGTAGTAACAGTGATGTAAAAGGGATGGAGCATTATGAGCGCTATACTGAAGTGAAAAATCTGGTGGTTGATACCGTCTTCAATCAGGGGCAACTTAAAGTCACCCGAATGAATGGTGCATCGGAGTTCTTGACGGTAGACGGAACCGGCGTATTGAATCTGCCGGCTAAATCCTGCGATATGAGATTAAATATTAATGTAACGCAAGGCTGGCAGGGTAAATCAGAAATTGTTTCATTGCTGCAAAAGAGCGTGATTCCTTTACGTATTTATGGGCCATGGAGCAAGTTGAACTATCAGTTGAACGTAGAACAAATACTGAGAGACCAACTGAAAGGCGAAGTGGGTAAAGCCATTGATAAGTGGATGGATAAGAATAAAGATAAGCAAGAGAGCAAAGATATTCAGAAAGTGCTGGAAAAATTAAAGCCGTAATCAAATAAAGAAGGCGCATATTGCGCCTTCTTTATGTCTTAATGATGTTGTTTTTAATAATTACTCATCTTCCGGTTCCGGCTCTGTCAGTGAAGTAATTCGGACCTTCAGAATACGGTGGCTGTTAACTTCCAGCGGTTCATAAAGCCATTCACCAATTCTGACCTGTTCACCGACTTCCGGAATACGCTGAGTATGTTCCATCAGTAAACCGGCTAACGTGTGATATTCACGTTTTTCTTCAATTTCGATTGGAATATAAACCACCAGATCGTCTAATGGCATATATCCATTGGCAATCCAACTACCGTCAGCCTCATGTTGAATATTATGGCGGGCATCGATATTTTCACCATCAACCGGCAGGTTACCTGCAATGGTTTCCATCACATCGGTCAGCGTAACAATACCTTCTACTGAACCAAACTCATCAACTACAAAAGCAAAGTGAGTTTTAGCCTTGCGGAATTGTTCCAGCGCCATCAGTAAGGATACGGTTTCCGGGAATATCAGCGGCTGTTTAATCAACGAACGGATATTTAAGTCAGGATGTTCCAGATGATGTTTTAGCAGATCGTTAACATGAACCACACCCAGCGGTTCATCAACCGAGCCATCTTCCGTTACCACCATACGCGTATGCTGGTTTTTGTGTAGCAACTGACGAATGGTCTCTTCAGGTTCGCTTAAATCCAGATTCTCAATATCATGGCGAGAAGTCATGATACTGCCAACGGAACGTTGAGCCATACCCAATACTCGCTCGATCATACGACGTTCTTGTTGGTTAAACAGACCGTCGTCTTCTTTGGTATCGGCAATCAGGTTTGCACTATAGTTATCCAGCTCGGCATCTTCATGTTTTCCACTCAGCATACGCAAGACAGCTTCTGCGGTACGCTGACGCAGAGGACGGCTGGAAGAGAGATATTTACGGCGGTTGGCTATTGATAGCTGATTAAAGACTTCAATCAGAATAGAGAAACCAATCGCTGCATACAGATAACCTTTCGGAATATGGAAGCCAAATCCGTCGGCTACCAGACTGAAACCAATCATTAACAGGAAGCTAAGGCATAAAATAACAATGGTTGGATGCGCGTTTACAAAGCGTGTCAGTGGCTTACTGGCCAGTAACATCAGACCCATAGCGATACAGACGGCAATCATCATCACCGCCAGATGATCGACCATACCCACCGCGGTAATCACTGAGTCTAATGAGAATACGGCATCCAATACCACGATCTGTGCAACAACCGCCCAGAATTTGGCACCTTTTTGCTGGGTTTGATCGTCGTGGTCCTTCCCCTCTAACTGTTCATTCAATTCCATGGTTGCTTTAAACAGCAAAAACAGACCACCAATCAACATGATCAGGTCACGTCCACTAAAAGGATGTTCAAGCAGGTGGAATAGCGGCGCAGTTAGCGTAGCGAGCCAGGAGATACTGGCAAGTAAACCCAGGCGCATAACTAACGCCAAAACCAAACCGACAACACGTGCGCGGTCTCGTTGATGTTTAGGGAGTTTGTCAGCCAGAATGGCAATAAAGACGAGGTTATCAATACCCAGTACGATTTCGAGCACAACCAGCGTTGCGAGGCCGGCCCAAATTGTTGGATCAGCGATCCATTCCATAAGTCAGGTGGTTACCTTCAGGTTACACAACACATGCTGCTTGAATAATTGTATGGTGTAAACGCGATGACGACAATAATTTATGCCATTGTAAATCATAGCAGAAGTTAAAAAGTCTATTAAAACGTGGCTATTTCACCTTTTTCAGGATGAAAATCACGGTGTTTTAGCAAACAGAAAGCGATATTAATCGCCTATGAAACAAGTACCCAGCCTAAAGGGTAGCGGTAATAAGATTAACACCAGCAATTTCTGTGATAGCAATTTCTGTCGTACCAATTGTAACTTTGGTGGAGTATCATAATTGTTATAAATAAGTTGTTCACTTGTCGTTATTTTTGCAGGTGAATTTGTCCGGTCAGCCAGGAGTTTTTATGTCTAAACAACAAATTGGTGTCGTTGGAATGGCGGTTATGGGCCGCAATTTGGCGTTGAATATTGAAAGTCGCGGTTATTCCGTTTCTATTTTTAACCGTTCCGGCGATAAAACCGATGAGGTTATTGCTGAGAATCCGGGTAAAAAACTGGTTCCTTGTTATAGCGTAGAAGAGTTTGTTAATTCGTTAGAAACCCCTCGTCGTATCTTATTAATGGTGAAAGCCGGCGAAGCAACGGATAAAACCATTGAGTCTCTGAAGCCTTACCTGGCTAAAGGCGATATTCTGATTGACGGTGGTAACACCTACTACAAAGATACCATTCGCCGTAATAAAGAGTTATCTGCCGAAGGTTTCAACTTTATTGGTACTGGCGTATCCGGTGGTGAAGAGGGCGCTCTGAAAGGGCCTTCAATCATGCCTGGTGGACAAAAAGAAGCTTATGAACTGGTAGCCCCTATTCTGGAAAAAATTGCTGCCAGAGCTAACGGTGAACCTTGCATCACCTATATTGGATCTGACGGCGCCGGTCACTATGTGAAAATGGTGCATAATGGTATTGAGTATGGCGATATGCAACTGATTGCAGAGGCCTATTCTCTGTTAAAGCAAGCCGTTGGGTTATCTAATGCTGAACTGGCAGAAACTTTTACCGAGTGGAATAAAGGTGAACTGGATAGCTATCTGATCGAAATTACCGCTGATATTTTCCGTAAGAAAGATGAGCAGGGTAACTATCTGGTTGATGTTATTTTGGATGAGGCGGCACAAAAAGGTACCGGAAAATGGACCAGCCAGAGCTCTCTGGATCTTGGCGTTCCATTATCGCTAATTACTGAATCGGTATTTGCCCGTTTCCTTTCTGCACTAAAAGATGAGCGTGTTGCAGCCTCTAAAGTTTTAACCGGTCCTAAAGCTCAAGCGTTTAGCGGTAATAAAGCGGAGTTTGTTGAGAAAGTTCGTCGTGCTCTCTACCTGGGTAAGATCGTCTCTTATGCTCAGGGCTTTGCGCAACTGAAATCAGCGTCTGATGAATATAACTGGGATCTGAATTACGGTGAAATCGCTAAGATTTTCCGTGCCGGTTGTATTATTCGCGCTCAGTTCCTGCAAAAAATTACGGATGCCTATGCTGAGAATGGCAATATTGCTAACCTGCTACTGGCCAGCTACTTCAAGAAAACTGCCGATGAGTATCAGCAATCTCTGCGTGATGTTGTTGCTTATGCAGTACAGCATGGTATTCCAACGCCAACGTTGTCAGCCGCTATTGCTTACTATGATAGCTACCGTGCAGCGGTATTACCTGCCAACCTGATTCAGGCGCAGCGTGATTACTTTGGTGCGCATACCTACAAGCGTACTGATAAAGATGGCGTGTTCCATACTGAGTGGATGGAATAATTCCTTCCTCAGTAAAATAAGAAGTCATATAGTCGAACTGCCCCCCAAAAGTTGGAGACCCAACAAGTAAGGGTGCAGTTTTTTATTAATACTCAGTAATGCAGAAAATTATCTTTTCAGTAGCAGAACGCGCCCGACTTACGTACTATCATAAGCAGATTTTATGATTCAAAACTGTTTATTTCTTAAGTAAGGGTACTATGATGGAAAACGCTAAACCTTCATTTCAAAATGTGTTGGAGTACGTACGCTTGTCTCGTCGTAAAAACAAACTGAAGCGTGAAATTGTGGATAATGAGAAGAAGATCCGCGATAACCAGAAACGTGTACTGCTGCTGGAAAACCTGGGGGAGTACATTAAGCCGGGAATGAGCATCGAAGATATTCAAGCCATTATTGCCAGCATGAAGAGCGATTATGAAGAGCGTGTGGATGAGTACATCATCAAGAATGCGGAGCTGTCTAAAGAACGCCGTGATATTTCACAGAAAATGAAAGCGAAATCAGACGTTAAATAAGAAACTATTATCAGCCAGTCTATAGACTGGCTGATATTTCCTCTTTTCAGGAAGCCTTTTGGCTTATCCTGAGTCGTAAATCAAAATATAAGATCCAAATACGCTTATGTATTGGCCGTCTGTTACATGCTATTCCAATGAATCAACGCTTATAACTTTTATAAAACTCATTTATCCCCAATAAAATTAGGCACCTTTGTTATTCATCCTGCTTGCTTATCGATAAGTGGGTTTATTTCTGTATTTATTATCATTATCTTGTTTGAAATTTAATTTTGAATAGGTAAGGTTTGTTGGTGGTATTTCGGGATCTGGTCTTATTAGTTTATTAGGGGGAGCCATTATGAGAGGAATAATTGGTTCTTTTGCACTTTTGGGTGGGACTTACCTTGGTAAGTATGAAATTAATGAGCTGGTTAAAGAGTACCACGACGCCTATACCAGTTATTAAACATTTATATATCTGGCAGAACTGTCTGCTGCTTAATAATAAAAGCCATCTTTATAAAAGATGGCTTTTAACGCTTAACACAGCAAAATACGATCAGTTATTACGGATGTACTCATCCATATCACTTTTCAGGTTGTCAGATTTGGTTCCGAAGATAGCCTGAATACCAGAACCTGCAACGACTACACCGGCAGCGCCTAAACTCTTCAGCTTATCCTGATCTACCAGAGCAACATCGGCTACGCCAACACGTAGACGAGTAATACAAGCATCCAGATTAGTGATATTACCTTTACCACCGAAGGCGGTAACCAGCTCACGGGCCATATCGGAGCTGTTGCCGCTGGTTATTTCTGCGGCGGAATCCTCTTCACGACCTGGTGTTTTCAGGTTTAGCTTGATAATAGCGAAGCGGAATATCACATAGTATAACAGGGCATATAGTGGGCCAAGGATAAAGAACATCCAGCCTTTGGTGGACAGATGATAGAACAGGGTAAAGTCGATAGCCCCGTGAGAGAACGTCATACCGTGTTTAACACCCAACAGGATGGTAATCACATAAGCTAAACCTGCCAGGATCGCATGGATAACATACAGAACCGGAGCAACAAACAGGAAAGCAAATTCAATTGGTTCAGTAATACCTGTCAGGAATGAAGTCAACGCGGCAGAGACCATGATACCGCCCACTTTTGCGCGGTTTTCTGGTTTAGCTGTATGCCACATAGCAATTGCAGCAGCAGGTAAGCCCCACATTTTAAACAGGTAGCCACCAGCCATATTACCGGCAGTTTTATCACCCAGCAGGTAGCGTTGAATTTCACCGGTAATCCAGCGACCATTTTCAGCTTTACATGCAGCTTCGCTGGCAATAGTCGTTACAATTTTACTATCAATAACGCAAGCCTGACCTGCTTCATAGAAGAAAGGAACGTTCCAGATATGGTGTAAACCAAATGGAATTAAGGAGCGTTCAACTACACCATAAATACCGAAAGCTAAAGCAGGGTTTTGGTAAGCAGCCCATTGCGAGAATGAACTAATGGCGTTTCCAATTGGAGGCCAAATAAAGGAAAGAACAATACCCAGAGCAATACAGATAAAACCAGTAATAATAGGAACAAAACGCTTACCGGCAAAGAAGCCTAAATAGTCAGGCAACTGGATGCGGTAGAAACGATTAAACAGATAACCCGCCAGACCACCAACTAAAATGCCACCTAATACGCCGGTATCAATTTTAGCAACACCCAGTACTTCGGCCATTACGTTTAGCGTTGCGGCCATAACGCCATAACCAACGATAGACGCCAGACCAGCAACACCGTCGTTATTGGTAAAGCCAAGTGCGACACCAACAGCAAATAACAGAGGCATTTGTTCAAATATTGAACCACCAGCCTGTTGCATAACTTTGGAAACAATTGTTGGTAACCAGCTAAAGTCAGCGGCACCTACACCGAGTAAAATACCGGCAATAGGTAACACTGATACTGGTAACATCAGTGCTTTACCGACTTTTTGCAAATTTGCAAAGAGATTTTTAAACATGGAAAGTGCTCCAGGATAACGTCTGATTTAGTCAGGACGGATTAAGAACAATGAGTCTGAATTTCAGGTCAGGGTATTTATTTTATAGCGTAAAATAAATACTCAGAACATAAGGTGATAGTTGTCACAATTTCTTAAAATTGTGTAAATGCCGAACATAACCCGGTGATTATAAGTCATTTGACTATTTCCCTAACACTATAAAATCTATATAAAAATGAGATTCATGTGTCATGGGGAATGTATGAATAAGTATAGCTGCTGTAAATTTGTTTGTTAAAAAAAGTAGGGTAGAAATGATTTTTATCAGCTAAAAACTCAACGGATAAAACCCACCATAACCAAGAGTTGCTAGTGGGCTGATTTTATTGTGAAAAAAAAGATAATTTTATATGTATAAAAAAACAGTATTGACAAGCTCTGATAAAGGGTTAGATTGGTCTATAACGCAGGCGCAATCAACCTTTTGGGTGATTTTGTAACGCTGGCGTGTTGTCTAAAAAACGCGATAAGGGCCTCGTAGTTAACGCATGTTAATGAGAAGAAGCCGCGATTGGGTATCAATTATGTCATTGCGGCAGAAGTCGGGTCACGGAGTTTAGAGTATCATCGCGTGCCGGGAACGAAAGGGCGCGTGACAGTTTCAAACTGATGATGAATTGAGAACCTGTTGCGTATAGGTGGTGTACTGAAGTTAGTTTAACCCAACAAAGCAAACTAACTTAATGGTTTAAATGTGCAGAAAATTATAGTGTTTCGGTCAATAAATCGGAGGGATTTTTAGCTATAAATACTTAATTTTTCTCTTATGTAAAACGTGTACATCTGGTTTTTAGTAGTAACGATCTGTTGAAGTATTAATGTTTAACTCACAATTTGTTTTACCCTAAAGCCCTGGCTAACACTGGTCAGGGCTTTTTCATATCAATAACTCTATATTTTTAATAGCACCATGGTATTAGTTATCGATAAGCAATATGTATAATAATTTATTGATATCTGCATCCTTATTTGATTGACATCGTTCACGGGCCAGTGAACAGGTTATTTTTATTATTTAAAATGGCATGGTGGTTTATGGCCTATTTGATACTAACGCTGGCAGCCATTTTTTGGGGCGGGAACTATGTTGTTGGTCATTTTCTGGTGGAAAGTGCCGACCCAATCATTCTTTCTGAAGCGCGCTGGGCCATTACGGCGATATTGCTGATGAGTCTTTATTGGCATCAAATAAAAGTAAACCGTATAAAAATAAAACACTCCTTTTGGGTCATCCTGTTTTTGGCCATTTTTGGACAAGTGTTGTTTCCTTTAACCCTCTATATAGGTTTGCAGTATACCTCCTCGTTGAATGCGGCTATTTATATGTCCGCCACACCATGTATGGTATTACTCATTAATAAACTGATTTTCAAAGATAATATCACGCGAAATAATGTGATTGGCGTGTTGTTGAGCCTGATGGGAGTTATCTATCTTATTTTAGAAGGCAAGGTGACTAATATAGAGGCTTTCCAGGCGATGAACGGGGGCGATCTATGGACCATGGGTTCGGCGCTAAGTTGGGCGTTTTATTGTTCATTCTTGAGATTAAAAGATAAGACTATTCCGGGAAATGCTTTTGTTGCGGTTAGCTCTTCTATTGGGGCGGTGATACTTATTCCTGTGATTATTATTTACATGATGAATGCTAGCGTTGCGTTTAATTTTAATGGCTACTTCAATATACGTTTTATTTTAGGGTTGATGTATCTGGTTATCTTTCCATCATGGTTGGCTTATGTTTTCTGGAACAGGGGAATACAGGAAATTGGTGCAACCAGAGGTGAAGTCTATACTCATATCATCCCGCTATCTGGCGGGCTATTAGCAATAATCTTTCAGAATGTTCAGTTGGAGTGGTTTCATGTTATTAGTGCACTGTTTATTGCCACTGGCATCTATCTGTGCTCTAAACAGGCCAGGCATGGTAGATAATCGTTGATGTAGCGCAGTGACTATCCCGCAATCCGGACCGACAGGCGTTGAAAATTCCTTATAACTCACAGCCGTTAAGAATCAATCAACCGATTCTGCTGGTAAATTCAGCATTAACTACGGAGCGAGTGACATTTAAAACGCGTTAATACCAGACTAAAACCAAAGTTATGCCGGGGCAGGCAAATAATATCGCTATTTTGAATGTTACCTATGAGTAAAGGCAGAGGTTTAATCGGTATATAAAGGATAATATTTTATCTGCGAAATGGATTATTTAATTGGCAGGAAAGTACAGAAAATAGCTACATCACAACGATAATGATGTCCTTTATGTGTACATTTCAGGATGGGGCAATGATTAAAAAGCAAAAGGCCCGCTAAATAGCAGGCCTTTCTAAATATGGCTCCTCTGACTGGACTTGAACCAGTGACATACGGATTAACAGTCCGCCGTTCTACCGACTGAACTACAGAGGAATCGTGTGAACAGGGCGCATGATATCTGCCATTGCTAATACTGTCAACCGCTCAACATGGGAAAATGGTGTGTTTGCTTATACTTCAAGCAAAATGTCCTATAGTTGCTTCTGTTTTAGTCAGTTAGTTTAACTATTGCTCATAAAGTTAAGGCTAACAGAATAACTTTTTTCTGTCTGAAACCGGGATTAATCAATTTTGATAATGATTTTTAGGTAAATTTTATAATTAGCATAGTCTTAGTCAGAAATAATATAGAATTAGACTATCTTTGGTTAAAGATATTGTTGTTCGCGGATAATGTTGGTTATTGTGTCGGTTGACAGAGAGGTCTTTATCATTCGTGAATGCGCTGAATCAAATAAACGGTAAGTGGTGAATATGTGCGATTATTAAACTCAATCTCTTTAAAACTGATTGTGACATCGCTTTTTGTCTTTATATTAACCGTTATGTTTGGTTTAGCCGTTTTATTACAATATCGCAGTGAAAACCGTATTTTTGATAGTCTGAGCGATAAGCTGATTTCTGCTCACATTGAGTATGTTCATACTAATTTGTTCAATTTTCTAAAAGTTCCAATACAGGCCAATGCATCAATTGAGATGACAATGCAAGAGCTGCTATCCGGAGGGATGGTCAATCTGGATGAGTTTGAGTCACCGCTAATGTCAGCCATGAAGCGGGTGTTTCCTTATTTCCCCCAATTGAGTCTGGTGGCATTTGGTGCAGTAAATGGTGACTATATTGGCGTTAGCCGTGAAACTATCACCGATACCTACACGTTAATTTTAAAAGATAAACGAACCCGGGGTGCCCTGAATTTCTACTCGGGTATGGGCACTCAAAATCCAGTGATTAAAACCAGCGAAGAATACGACCCCCGCACTCGCCCCTGGTTTCGTGAGGTGAATGCCAGTCGAAAGCCATCCTGGACCAGAGCATACTGGGATATGGATGCGATAAGAGGCGTTAGTATTTCATACAGTAGCCCTGTATATAATATGGATAACCGCTATGTTGGCGTGATATCCAGCGATATTAAACTAAACCGGTTTAACCGTTATTTGCAGCAGATACCCAATCTGGGCAATGGCGTCATTTTTATTGTTAACGATAACAATGAAATTATTTCTCACTCAACAATAGAAAAACCGGTTACCAGACCCGAGAGTGACCTGCCAGAGCAAGATCGCGCCCATCTGCTAACGCCGGAAAATAGTGAAAGTGCAATTATTCGTACTATTGCACCTTACTTATCACATTCTGAATATAATAAGATGACTTTAAATATCGACCATGGAACTTACTATGGGCGGATCGTCTCTTTCGGTAAAGAATTAGGATTACATAACTGGCGTATCGTCGTAGCCATACCCCAAACAGATTTTGTTGGCCAACTTAATGATGAAAGAAGAATTACCTTCAGTATGATTTTTATTATTTTTTTACTGGGGGTCACTTTAGCCTGGATTATTCTCTCCAGAGTCACGACGCCGATTCAATATGTAGCCACTCAGGCCCGCCCGCTGGCCAGACAAAAATGGTCTCCGGCTCATCAGTCTCGTTTCGAATTAAAAGAAATTAAACAGCTGAATGATGCCTTTAATGAAATGTCATCAACACTGTCGGCGGCGTTCTCTCGTCTGGAGCATCAGGTCTACTATGATTCTGTAACGGGTTTATTGAGTAAAGAAGGATTGCAGAAACAGCTTCAGACACTGAGTTCTCAGAACAATATCACCATCTGGGAAGGTTTAATCTTACTCAGTCTGGACAATATTAATCTGGTGAATAATAGTCTCGGTTATCAGAAGGGGGAGGCTTTACTGTGTGAGTTTGTTAAACAACTACAGGAAATTATTCCTCCCTATACATTATTGGCAAGGGTTAACGACGTTGAGTTTGCTGTTTGTTACCCTAAAAATGATGGCGTAGAGATAGATGAGGAAGAGATTAACCGCTATGTACATATTTATGCCAACTCCCGGGGCTGTGGGAGTGAACATCCATTATTTGCGGGAAATGTTGGTTTAGTTAAATATGAATTCGATGACCAAACGTTAGCAATTAATTTAAGGCATGCTTCCGTTGCTTTGGTCACAGCCAGAAAAAAAGGGGCCGGTGCGTATGAAATTTATCGCCCTGAGATGATGAGTCGGGCGGTTGAGAATACTCAAATGCTGAGAGAGCTTAACCAGGCTGAGTTAAATCAGGAACTACGGGTTTATTTTCAGCCAATTATCGATTTGCATAACGCGGAGGTGATCGGTGCTGAGGCACTGATTCGCTGGCATAGCAAAGCGTATGGCGTGGTCCCTCCTTATGTCTTTATTCCGTTGGCAGAAGATTCAGGTTTAATTTTATCTATTGGGCGGTGGGTGTTAAGAGAGTCTTGTCGCCAACTGGCCTTAAAAATAGCATCCGGGTGGCCGAATGATTTTAATATTCATATTAATGTCTCGGCTCGCCAACTGTATCAGGCCGATTTCTATGATGTGATTATTGCCACCTTGAATGAGTTCCGGCTATCGGCATGCAATCTGACTATTGAGTTAACGGAGTCTGTTTTACTTGAAAAGGGAACCTTTATTAGTGAACAGCTGGGGCGAATACGTGCCTTAGGTATTTCGGTTGCTATTGATGATTTTGGTTCGGGATTTTCCAGCCTTTCCTATTTGCATTGTTTACAGTTTGATTGCCTGAAGATAGACAGGGATTTCGTTAGCGGTATTTTGAAAAGCGCCCGAAATGAAGCCATTATTTCATCGGTAATTCGTCTGGCGAAGGGATTAGGCGTTCCGCTTATTGCTGAAGGAATTGAAACGAAGGAAGTGGCTGACAGGCTATATGAGCTGGGTTGTCCGCGAGGGCAGGGATACTATTTTGGTCGACCGATTCCGCTGGATGAATGGCAGGCGCCGGGGATAGTGAAGTAAAGAGATCAGACTAAAAAGTAAAAGGCCCGCTAAATAGCAGGCCTTTCTAAATATGGCTCCTCTGACTGGACTTGAACCAGTGACATACGGATTAACAGTCCGCCGTTCTACCGACTGAACTACAGAGGAATCGTTTGAACGGGGCGAATCATATCCATCTCTATTCAGGCTGTCAACGCTAAATTATCATCTTCAATTTGAGTGTTCATCAACTGAACAAATTGACGCGATGTTAGACAAAAAAGCCTGAATAGTTACCCCGATTATTTATCCGACAACGATTTTTTTAATGTGGCTTTTGCTGCAAAATCCCAGTTGCCTTTATATACCAGGTCATCAATAACCCAATTATCATTTTGCTTAATCATTTTTATTTCATCAGTCCAGTGAAGAATATCTTTGCCTTGTTCTGTACGGGTAAAGTTAGCCTGTAGGGTTACGTTGTCAGCGCTGGGCAATACTGGAATTGAAGGTATATCAACGGCGGTCGGTCCTTCAAACAGACTGGAGAACAGGTCGCCATCAGCATGTGATGGTTTCTCGTCAGGGTGCTGTTTTATCTCTTCAAGCTGACGTTTTTTGGCACTTTCAAGTGACTGGTAGAGCTCTGTACTTATATAAGGTTTATAGGCAGCAAGTTGAGTGTCAGTGGGAAGACCAGCACTGCCATTAAGAAAATACTGGCTATAAAATTTCTGTGCTGTCATTGCCGGATCGTTAGAACCGTAATGATGGCTGACGGTTGTTTCTGTTACCACACATCCGCTTAACGCAAAAGTGACTAATAAACTACATATTATTGATAACCAATACTTCATTTATACCCCTCACGCAATGGTTGTTTATGTAATCTGGTCGGAAGATGTCTGTGTTGATGGTTTCAATAATAAGTATAGAAGAGCTTTTTGGCCAGGTATAAGCGATAGTCAGGCAGGTTGTGATATCTGTATTGAACTAAGGAAATGTGGCCAGTCGGGAGGGGGGCTTACTCATAGTGATAATAAATGAAGGAAAATACAATAGTATGGGACTGTAATATAAAGGATTGTTTCTTCGAAATGCGCCTGATGATGCATTGTATAGGTATGGCAAATATAAACTTATTTTACCGGAGGATACAGCAGAGATTGAATCAAATTCATAAATTATCGCTATATCGTAACAGTGATTCCGCCAAATAATCGGAATGGTTATTTCATGATCAAAATTAAGTGTGGGAGAATTTTATTTTTAACGATGATATATTATTTTATATTATATGTCATATTCAGATGGTTTTTTATTATTGCTAAATGTGTAACTTCAAATAAAAGTGGTTACATAGTATTCTCACATATATTTTTGTATGTGGTATTTTACATGCTAGTTATACTGTTGCTAATATGTAGCAACGAGTTTAATAAAAGACATATTCAGACAGCCAATTAGCTATCTTACGGAGATAGCTAACGCTAATCCATTATCGGGTTTACTAAAAATATATACATTATAAGCGCAAAAAAGCGCACCTAAATCTTGGCCAGCTTACAGGCATAGCAAGCCAAATTAAGGTAAATAGTTAATAACAGTTCTTAATTTATAAAATAAATTATTTGACTTGAGACCAGATAGTTTTAGGTACTTTGCCCAGATCGAATAATTTACCCGCTACTAATTCTGCACGACGATGATCGGCAGCACGATACATATTAGCTAATACATTATTATCCACTAAAGAATAATTTAATTTATCGTAAAGACGCTCTAAACTATCGTGATTGGAGCATTTGCGGAACATCATTAAATAATCAATATCGCTCATTATATTTTACTTTTATTGCAGACTGAATTGAATGATAGCCCAAGCGAGCTAAACTAGCATAAGTAAATGTTACGTTAGGTGATAAACTGCTTGGTGAATAATATTATACCGAGTATCGACAGCATCGTCCTGCGACCCTCATATAATAGTATGCCGGCAGAAAATGAACAAGCATTTATAGTATTATTATTCTCTGCCAATAATTACTAGTAACTTAAACTCAATATTTTCCTGGCCTCTATTACTGAGATATCTTTATGCTCCCCCAGAGGTAATAAATTAAATCTTTTTAAATAGTTAATAGCTTCTTCAATTGCTGATTCAGGGATTCCATAAGCTCTGAGGCAGGTCGGTAACCCCATGTTTTCGAAAAATTGGCGTGTAAGGGTAATAGCACTATTTATACGCTCTTTTTCCGATCCTTCTGTGAGTTGCCATACTCTTTCTGCATATTGCAATAATTTGAGTCGTTTATTTTCTCTCTGCACATCTAATACTGCGGGAAGAAGAATCGCTAATGTCTGAGCATGATCAAGTCCGTGATGGATGGTAAAATAGTATCCAATACGGTGCGAGGCCCAATCTTGCGGCACGCCAACACCGATAAGACCATTAAGTGCCTGAGTGGCACTCCACATAATTGCGGCTCTGATATCGTAGTTCTCTGGCTCTTTTAAGGCTTTATGACCTTCTTCAATGAGCGTTAGCATCAGCCCTTCAGCATACCGATCCTGAACTTTACCATATACCGGATAAGTCAAATATTGCTCGGCAACGTGAACAAAAGCATCCACTACACCATTTGCCAGTTGTTTTGTTGGAAGAGTATAAGACTTACGTGGGTCAAGAATGGCAAAGCGTGGAAAGAGCAGGGGATGTTTATGGCTTAATTTAGCATTAAGAGCGGTATTACTTATTACTGCGGTACCATTCATTTCTGAGCCGGTTGCGGGAAGGGTTAATACGCAACCAATGGGTAATACTTGTTTTAATGGCGCGTTGCTAATCCATGTTTCCCAGGCATCATTTTCAAAATAGACCGCTGCGGCAATAAATTTGGTGCCGTCAATAACAGAACCACCACCCACCGCAATCAGATAATCGATTTTTTCCGCTTTGACAATGTCAACCGCTTTCATCAGTGTGTCGTAGTGAGGATTAGGTTCGATACCTCCAAATTCAATATATTCACGTTTCCCTAAGGCCTGAACCACTTCATCAATGGTGCCAAACCGTTTAGCACTTCCACCACCGTAGGTAATCAGTACTTTAGCATTTTCAGGTAATTGTGTACCAAGATCTTTGATACGCTCGGTACCAAACATAATGTGAGTTGGGTTGTAATAATCGAAGTTAAACATACTCAGCACCATTCATTGTCATCATCAATGACATGTTAATTAATTTTTGACGAGTTCGGTTGAAAAACTTTAAATAATCAAGATGGATTGAGGTTTTAAGTTATTCAGACAGGTTAGGTCGTTATACCGCTTTTCCTCGTTTACTGAAAGTCTTGTTTCTTAATGTGTTGCTAACAGTACACAAAATGAATACGGTCAGGTAGCTATCAATATAAAAATCAATATAGAAATCAATGGCAGGATGACTCACTTTGTGCCAACGCTTGTAGATAACACCAACGCTAAAAAAATAGCCAACCTCTTGGCTGGCTATCGTTAAAGCATTTTATTGTTGGCAATGGCTATTTCAAAAATACGCCGCCGGAATCGCCCAGGCGTTGCTCATTAGCCGCAGGCTTAGCTTTTGTTTTAGGTTTTGCCGTTGTTGCCTTTTTGGCTGCCTGTGTTTTATTTTCAGTAGGCAATGGTGCAGATAAACGGGCAACAGCCCCTTTTTCGATACTATCGATCTTACCGCTTTCAACAATACCGTAAGAGATTTTATCTTTAATCGTAGTGATCAGAATGGTAGCCACTTTCTCTTCCGCTGCTCCCAGTACTTCTCCGGTATCCGGATCGACCAACTGCTCACCTTGAGAGTAGATATCAAAACGGTCACCGTCATAAACCATGGCTTCACCACGGTTGATCACGACCTGACCGTTGGTTATCGCAACAACTTTGGCTGGCGTCAGCTTATTGACAATTTTATCGGCAATCACATCACTAATTTGCTTGCGGGCGGTTTCAATATATCGACCACCTTGCTCAAACACACTGAAGTCAGACCACTGAATGCCATGAGTCGCCGCTTCCAGTAGTGAATAGCGAACTGTTACTTTCGTTCTGTGGGAGCTGGTAACGTCAAATTCGCCGGTTAAATCAACGCTGGTAACTTTGGTGGTGGTTTTTACACCAGCTTCGGTCACATTGATAACCAGAATATAGTCTGCGAGCAGGGCTGTTTGCCCTACGCTGGCGGCATTATCTGAACGGCCTTCCAGCATTTTTTCTTCCTGAGCAAAGGCCTTCTCATTGGCAGTGCTACGATCGAGCACGGTAAAACGCTGTGATTGTACAATGCGATCGGTGATTTCCTGACGAAGCGTATTGGCGAAACCTGAACGGCTACGGTTACCGGTAGTAATGATAGCCAGACGGTCACGCTGAGAAGATGCTTGTGACGTTTTACGCCCAACTTTATCAACTTCAATGGTCAAAACAACGGTACAGCCCTTAGCATCGCAGTCGCGGGTTTTGACTTTATATCCTTTAACGATACCAGCACTGTGCGTGTTAATTTGAGCGCTCTGACCAGCATTGACAGTAACGTCGTGATTACTGTTCGCTGCGGCATTAATGTTGATATTTTCAGTATAAGTACTGTTACCTTTCTTATTGCTCAGAAAGGAATCATCTTTATTTTGGTCGTCCTGAACGCGGGTACCTTTAACATCACCACTAGCATCACTTTTATCATTGATACGAATATAGTTACCAGCACGTTCTGACTGTGTTGAAACGGTCATTCCATTAACCTGACGAACGGCATCGGCCAGTGCAGCATCAACCGCTTTTTCGTAGGTTTCACCGTATCCTTGTGCTTCAACGGTTTCAATTTTTGCATAAGCAGCAGATGAAAACGTAAAGAAAGCCACAAGTACCAGGATCCATTTTTTCATTCGGACATCCCTAATGGATTAAATAGGTTATGTAATGCTGTGGATTGAATAAACCAGCAGCATTACGTCAGACAATCATTACCAGCTGGCGGTGCGGTTGTCGCCACGCTTGATGATTGGATACTCTTTCTCCCAATAGGCTAAACCATCATCCAGATTGGTCAGGGTTAGCTGGAAATAGTACTCAACTTGTTGAGTACTGGAGTTCACACGTTGATTCTGTTGAATGATCTTACCGGTTAATGAGAAGTCGGGAGCGATTACGCGGCCATCTTTCTTCACGGTTTTTTGGTTAACCATTTTTGACTTACGCAGTTCACGAACTTTGCGCGTCATTTCATCTTCCGGACCATTAGCGTTAATCGCGGTGGTCACCACAAAGCGTCCTGAATTTAACAGGCTGGTACGAATTTTCTTGGTTAACTGATCGGTATCAATACGCTGATCGGTATCGTTAACAATACCGGTTACGGTTAACACATAGCGACCACCCTGAGGATGAACCAACAGGTCAGAACTCAGCATGTCATCAACCATATTGGTCGCAGCCATTTCAAAGTCTTTATAGTCCAGCGCCATAACAGCAACGCTGTCATTTTTGCTGTCAACATAGTATGTGCCTTGTTCAGCACAACCAACCAGTGAGAAAGCAACAGCCGCAGCAAGAAACGTCTTTTTGTTTAAAATTTTCATCATGAAAGTTCTCAATACAGTTTAATGATTAGAGTGATAATTCGGCCTGTTAAACAGCGCTAGATTGCATTTTTACTGGTTAACACATTGACCTGTGGAACCGTATTTGCGTTCAACGCCCTTACATAAACAACTACCGGCTGAGGCGTTGCGGGTAAATCTACCTGAATAGCTGCACCACCTGATGGATTAATTTGAAGCTGCCCATCCTTTGGCCATTTTACATAGGTTACCTGAAACTCGTAGGGTAGGGTATGCCAACTGCGAATATCTGCCTGCGTGGTGACCGCCTGCGCGACACCGGTAAGAGTGCCAAGTAATCTGACTGTTTTATTATCCGAGTTTCTCATCGAGGTCTGTGCGGTGGTTTTTAATACTGCACGAGTTAACTCTTTGATCAAAATACCGGTAAATTCCGTTTTAAATTCACCCTGAATAATTTTATCCATGTTGGCGAATGCTTCCGTTTGCTTCCCTCCGTTAACAGAAAGATAAGGGTACGTCGGACTACCGGACTCCAGGGTAGGTAATGCAATACCCGCATAGACGACACGACTGGTGACTAAAAACAGCGGTAAATCAATGCGGCGTTCCAGTTTACGGGCAGCGGTACCATTTTCAAAAATAACCCAAACGCCCGGCACAACGTTACGACCCGCATTAGCAAGATTGAGGTCGGCACGGATCTGTTTGCTACGAGTCAGTGCATAAGCACGCTTCAGACTCTCTTTCGCTTTGTTCAGGTCCGCAGCACTTTCGTTATTAATCAAAAAGTATAAGCCGTGCAGGTAGAGTGATGCAGGGTTAATATAGCTATCGTAAGGAGCCCATTTAGCCACATCAATGCCTGACTCACCTAACTGTTCCATCGCTCCGGAGTATGTTTCACCCAAATTATTGCTTTTCACACTATCTTTTTGTGCGTTGATCTCTTTGGAGAAATATTCTGCCGCCCGACGTTGTCGATCGTCTACCCGGTTCCACTCTACTCGCGCATCATTAAAATTGGCCTGCTGCCAAAAATTTAATGCCTTATAGGTGTTAACCATGACGCGGTCATATACTCGAGGGGTATAGCTCATCACGTTATCGTTAACCACCATTGAAGCGGCCTGGCTAAATCCCGATACAGCCAGATTTTGTGTCTCATTTTCTTTAATCAGCGTTTCGCTGGTATCAAAAACTTTGGTTGAGCGGTCCAGCTCTGAGTTCATACGCAACAATGTGCCAGCTTCAAGAGACCATAACAGTTCGGTAGAAATATCAGCGTCAGAGGAGACGCCTTCTTCCAGTGCGATTTTTTGCGCTAACTCCAGTTGTCCTTGCGAAAGTGTGTAGTCAAAGTTCTGTCGTGACGGCGGATATGAACAAGCAGCCAGCGCAAAAACGATACCACTACAAAAAATAAAGCGTTTAGTTTTATTATTCATATTATTTCTGTTATATGGAGAAAGCCACGGGAATGCATAGCGGATATAATTAATTGAGGTGATATACAATCATTGCGCAGTGTGATATTTCCTTTGTTTTGGAGTATATCTGCCTTTTTACGGGGGGTAAACTGAAAAGCCAACTGCCTGTTTATCGCTTCCATTTCCCATGTTTTCCCTGATTTCATCATTAACGGAATCTTTGCCATAATTTTATTTATTCTTAATCCGGTCGGGATGCCAGTATAAGGCGCTGATAGTTTGCGGTAATTAGAAAATAAAATAAAGACGTTAATATAAAAAATGTTAGCCAAACTCAGAGGGTTGGTTTTTTTGTTGGAAAAGATATAAGAGTGTGCGCTGATAATGCCCTGCCTGCTGTTATATCAACAAATATTCATCCTGAAATTTAGTTCTATAAGATTTTTTATAAAATTAAGGGGTGTTTATCTTATTGGTAGGAGTAAATTTTCGGGTCAACAGCGCAAAGCAAAGTCCGGCTACAGCACCTGCAATATGGCCTTCTGTGGAAATATCCGGGTCGCCTGGTAGCAGTCCCGAAGCTAAACCACCGTAATAGAGCAGAATTAAAATGGCATAAATAAAGTCGAGTACTCTTCTTCGGGTAAACGCGTTTGCCAGCAATAACATCCATAAGCCAAAAATCCAACCGCTGGCACCAATATGAATAGCGCTACGGGCAAAAATCCATACCAACAATCCACCGAATAAAATAATAAAAGTACTGGCACTAATATAATAGCGTACTGAGTATGTTAATAGTAACCCGCTTAATATGAGTAATATTGGTAAATTACTTAATAAATGTTCCCAATCACGATGTAAAAAAGGAGAAAATAAAATTCCAAAAAGTCCCTGAGCTGAACGGGGGAGAATACCAAAATGATTCAGAAAACCGCCGGTCAGCGTATTTACCAGCTGCAAACTAACGAGAATGATAGTTATCAGACCCAGTATTTTAATACGCTGTTTTATCCATAGTTCCACTGTTACTTTAACTCCTTAAAGCCTGAACGCTTTCAACCAGATCGGTCAGTTGTGCGACAACGCGTCCTCTTACATCTGCGCTATCACCGCCCAATGATTTATTTCTCATAAAGTCATGCTTAATTTGGCCCAGCGTTTCTCTTCTTCAGAGGATATCATATCGCGTATTGTTAAGCAGTTTTGTAAGAAGAGCGCCATTAGAGTCCTTTCTCAAACGGTGGGAGATTACAAAATTGTGCTAAGTAAATCAGGTTTCAGTGCGATTGGGTAGTGAAAATAGAGGCTTTTTTGATATTTGCCGCAACAAAAAGAGAATGTCATCTTATATGTGTCTGAGGAAGTTAAATAATCAAAAAATACAATGCGTTAAAGGCGAGAAAAGTTAACTTATTAAAAGATAAATATTATTTTATACTATCCGTTAAATGCTACTGATTGATGTAAAAGGTCGGATTATGTTCAGGTGTGGGCGAGTTATCTGTTTTCTTATGATATCTGTCATCGTGGGATTGGTTTCAGGCTGTAGTTCACTTCAGGATCGCGGAGATTATTGGGTGGATGACAGCCATGCTGCACTGGGTAATGAACCTCGGGTAAGTTTCCTGATTTTTCACTACACGGCAGAAAATGAAGTGAACTCATTAGCCGTACTGACCGGAGAAAATGTCAGCGTACATTATCTGATCAACCCATTGCCGGATGAGGTTTCAGGTAAGCCAGTGGTATTACAGCTGGTACCTGAAAATCGTAGAGCCTGGCATGCCGGGGCCAGTTTTTGGCGCGGGCGAATGAATCTAAATGATACCTCGGTAGGAATTGAGTTAGTTAATCCGGGTTATCACAAAGTGGGAATCGAACGACGCTGGGAACCCTATAGCGATGCGCAAATTGCGTCACTCATTGCATTATCGAATGACATCATCAAGCGTAATCAGATTAAGCCAGAAAACGTACTAGGCCACAGCGATGTTTCTCCTCAGCGTAAGGTTGACCCCGGACCGCTGTTTCCATGGCAAAAGCTGGCACAGGCTGGAATTGGTGCATGGCCGGATGCCGGACGAGTGAGCCACTATTTAGCCATTCGCCAAATGGAGAAAACCCCGGATATTGCAGCACTGCAAAATAATCTGAATCGCTATGGTTATCAGGTTCCATTAACGGGCGTGCTGGATGATGAAACCCGTAGGGTAGTTAAGGCATTCCAGATGCATTTCCGGCAGGCGAATTACTCAGGTATTCCGGATGCAGAAACCTTAGCAATTCTCGATGCTTTACTGGAAAAATATCGTGTCGGATGAAATGCCGCTTCGGCAAGAAGCGGCAAACAGAATTAAGAATGCTTTTTGTCTGCATCGGACTGTTTATCTAACTGTTCAGCCAGATAAGCGATTCGTTTTGCCATGCCCTTAAAAATAAACAGATGAGCAGGCATCATGACAAACCAGTACAACAGTCCTCCGAAACCAGCAGGGTGCCACCAGGCGCGAACATCCAGTTCGCGAAACTGCTTATTATCATTGATGCTTAATGTGAGTCGGCCTAATCCCGGTGCTTTCATACCAAATAGCATAGCCAGTTGGCGCAGTGGCTTGATGGAGATAACTCGCCATGAGTCAATGTGGTCACCGATGGCTAACTGCGCTTTATCGGGTCTGCCATAGCGTTTCTCTCCCCCTATCAGGTCGTCCATCCAGCCGCGGATATTCCATAAATAGTTAGCGTAGAAGTAACCCTCTTTGCCCCCAATTTGTTGAATGACGTGCCACAGGCTTTCTGCACTGGCACTGGTTTTTATGGTATAGCCAGCATGTTTTGGATAGAAGGGATAACCCGGCCGCCAGCGGGCCCTGGCTTCCGGGTCGTAGCCCCAGTCGGCGGAATTTACCGCGGACTGCTCTTTATGCATGGTGCTGATAACTGCCTCATCATAATTGATCAGTTTTTGCGGTATCAGTTGCTGCAAAGGTTCGGCGTCTGCCGGTAGGTTATGCTTTAAACCTTCAATCAGCGCTTTAGCGGTAGTCGTGGGAACAGTGGTAATCATATTCAGCCAATAGACGGAAATCAGCTGGGTTGGCAGCGGAATAGGGATAATCCAGCGCTTTTTTGCGGTGATTTTAATAAAGCGCTCAAACATAGTCTGATAGCTGATGTATTCTGGCCCGGCAACGTCAAATATGCGGTTTTCTGATGAGGGATGATGAATAATTTCAGATAAATAGACCAGCAGGTTTTCCAGCGCCACAGGTGAGGATTTGGAGCGAACCCAGCGTGGCGGTGTAAGAATCGGCAGGCTATATACCATATCACGCATCACTTCAAAGGCGGCTGAACCTGCACCAATGATAATTCCCGCCCGCAACTCAGTAACAGGAATACCGCAGGCGCGTAGCGTATCGCCAGTAATCTGGCGTGCCAGTAAGTGCTGAGAAGAAATGCTTTCTTTCGGCTGTATTGCCCCTAAAAAGATGATCTGTTTTACGTTGGATTGTTTTAGTGCCTGCTGGAGGTTTTGAGCCGCCATTTTTTCGCTGGACAGAAAGTCCGCTTTTTCTCCCATGCTGTGAACCAGATAGTAGACCACATCAATATTATCCAGCGCAGGTGTGATGGTCTCCGGTTTAAACAGGTCAACATACTGGCAGTTCACATTAGGGATTTGTTGCTCTTTTAGCCACTCAATACGTCGGGCCGCCGCAGTAACATGATGCCCCTGTGCCGTCAGATAGGGGATAAGGTTTTGCCCAATATATCCGCTGGCTCCAAGGATTAATATACGTTGTGGCGTCATAGCATGGCCCTGATATGTTTTTATTAGGTTAATGAATTGTTATCTGTTGTGAAGGGTAGCATAAGAAAGAAGAAATAGTTAGGTTTTCAGGGGAATAGCAAAAGGTAAGTGAGGGAGTTATGCCATAAAAAGAGGACTGAGAGAAGATAAATACCAGAACACCGCATATTAAATACACCGTGTTCCGGTATAGCGCAAAGTTAGCGTGGCTACAGGTATCAGGCGATAACGACATCTCCAATTAACTGGCAACTACAGGCCAGTACATAGCCCTGAGCTATTTCATCATCAGTCAGGCTCATTTGGCTGGAGGTTGTGTAATTACCTTTAACGATTTGGGTTTTGCATGAGCCACATACCCCTGAACGACAGGCGGCAATCACCGGTACTTTATTCTGTTCCAGCGCGTATAGCAGGGTGGTACCTACCGGTGAGGTAAACTGTTGGTTAGTGCGGATAACAGAAATATTCAACAGGGGTTCATTGCCGGTTATGCATTCGGCAGCGGTATGAAACTGCTCTTTATGAAAACGTTTATGGCTAACACCCAGTGCATAACTGATAGCTTCTACCTGTTCCATATACACTGCCGGACCACAGGTCATTACAGTACGGGTAGCAATATCACTCACTTTTTCTGCAATCAGCGCCTGAGAGATTCGGCCAGATAGATAGCCTTCATCCGCCTGATGTTCTGCCATCAGATACAGGATAAGTTGAGCGGGATAACGTTGAACTAATTGCTGCCATTCTTGTGCAAATATCACATCCGCCGGGGTTCTGACGTTATAAAAAACAATCAAATGGCTTTCTGATTGATTGGCTAATAGCCAGCGGGTCATTGACATAATCGGTGTCACGCCGCATCCACCGGCCAACATCAGATAGCGATTATCTGTGATTTTAGCGCAGGTAAACTCCCCCTGAGCATCGGAAAGCCACAGGGTATTGCCGGGTTTGACTTCCTGAGTCAGCCAGGAAGAACCTTCTCCACCGGGTAATGCGCGTACCGTTAAGGTCACAAACCGGCTTAATCCGGGAGAGGAAGAGAGGGTATAGGCTCTGAGGGTACTTTCGCTATTGCGAATACTAACCAGCGCATATTGACCGGGGAGATAAGGATAGAAGTCCTGTGCGATCAGTTCCAGCGTCCAGACATCGGCAGTTTCCTGCCTGATGCTGTGAACCTGCATAGCATTTGGACAGAGGGTGGTTGGCATTGTCATACGGTAAGCTCGGTATATAAGGTGGAGGTGAGAAGATTCACCTCCACAGGATGATGACTAATCAGGCAGCCAGAATTTCGCTGATATCTTGCTCTACGGTTGTTATAGAACGCATACCAAAGTTCTCTTTCAACACGTTTAACAGGTTATCCGTCAGGAAGCCTGGAGCCGTTGGGCCGGTATAAATGTCTTTTACACCCAGTGCTAACAGGGTGAGTAAGATAACAATGGCTTTCTGCTCAAACCATGAAAGTACCAGTGTCAGCGGTAAATCATTGACGCTACAACCCAGTTTTTCGGACAGCTTAACTGCCAGCATAATTGCAGAGTAGGCATCATTACATTGGCCGACATCCAGTAAGCGAGGCAATCCTTCCAGAGTACCAAAGTCCAGTTTATTAAAACGATACTTACCGCAGGCCAGCGTCATAATCAGACAGTCTTGTGGAACGCTACGGGCAAAATCGGTGTAGTAGCTACGCTCACCACGGCTACCATCACAGCCGCCGACTAAAAAGACATGGCGCAGTTTTTTCTGTGATACTAAATCAATCACGGTATCTGCGGCATTGAGCAGCGTCTGGCGACCAAAACCAACGGTGATTAAATGCTCAATTTCGCTATAAGGGAAGCCGACCAGTGATTGAGCCTGATTAATAATGGCACTGAAATCATCCCCTTCAAGATGTTTAGCGCCCGGCCAGCCAACAATGCTGCGAGTCCAGATACGGTCAATATAGTTACCGGGATTTGGATCAATAATACAGTTTGAAGTCATAACAATAGGGCCCGGGAATTTCGCAAACTCGGTTTGCTGATTTTGCCAGCCGCTACCGTAGTTACCCACTAAATGTTTATATTTACGCAGCTCAGGGTAGCCATGAGCCGGAAGCATTTCTCCGTGGGTATAAATATTGATACCGGTGCCTTCTGTTTGTTGCAACAACATTTGCAGGTCTTTTAAGTCGTGACCGGAAATCAGAATCGCTTTGCCGGCAACGGGTTTGACGTTCACCGATGTTGGAGTTGGATCGCCATAAATACTGGTTTCACCATGATCAAGAATCGCCATGATACGGAAATTCATTTTGCCAATGTTCATGGCATTATCCAGTAAGGTGCCCATTTCCGTTGGGTTGGTACCCAACCAAGCCATCAGTTGATGATATTCCGCGTAAATTTCATCATCATACTGGCCAAGCACCAGTGCATGTTCCATATAGGCAGCAGCACCTTTCAGGCCATACAGACACAACATACGTAAGCCGTGAATATCATCGCCGATTTCTGCTTTGTCTTTATTCAGTGCAAACTCGGTAGCCTGTTGCAAAATGGCTGGCAGAGTCGCCGCCAGTTGCAGGTTAGCCATTGGGTGATCCAGTTGCAGATTACCGTCAATAGCGCGGCAGCGGTTGACCAGAGATTCACGCAGAATAATCGCATCGCGTGCATAGCCAATAATACGGTCAGATTCAAAGTTAACGTTAGTTAAGGTAGAGAAGAACGCTTTTGGCGCGAAACCATCAATATGGTGGTCGATAATACCTAAATCCCGCGCTTTTACTGCCCATGCTGACAAGCCTTCCAGCACGGCTACCAGCAAGTCTTGCAGGTCAGATACTTCAGCTGTTTTTCCACACATGCCTTGTGCATAAGAGCAGCCATTGCCAGCAGGGGTGCGGATCGTTTGTTCACATTGCACGCAGTACATAATCATAACACCTTTATAAGTTGTATTTTGAGTTCATGTTTATCATAAAGCGATGGATTGAAGTTAAAAAGGTATTTTAAATGCAACTTTAAGAATTATTGATTTAAATCAAAAAACATTAAATCTGAGAACAGTTTCGTCCACTGGCAGTGCAGTGTATAGATACAGTTGTGCAAGTGGCTGGGCAGGAGGTGCCAAAGCGAGCACCGCCGCAGCTGAATTCTCGTGCCCCTGAAGGTTAAAGGCAACTTCAAAGGATATGTTATGGCGCAGCAAAAAATGCCATTAACACCGGTGCCAGCAAACTAAGAATAAACCCATGCACTATGGCCGGAGGGATCATTTCAACGCCGCCACTGCGTTGCAGAACCGGGAGGGTGAAATCCATAGAAGTGGCTCCGCAAACTCCAAGGGCGGCGGAAGGGCTGGAGCGTACCAGCGTTGGGATCAACATAATGGCTACCAGTTCTCTGGCGAGGTCATTAAAGAAAGCGGCGCTACCGAGTACCGGGCCAAGAGAGTCGGTGAGCAGAATGCCTGAGAGAGAATACCAACCGTAAGCGGAGGAGATAGCCAGTCCACTCTTTATTGGTAAGCCAAGGAACAATGCCGCCAGCGCACCGCCCGCCAGTGCGCTGATAGTAACCACCAGCGCAATCACCATACCCCGTTTATTCAGCGTAATTTCTTTTAGCGTCATCCCGCTATTTCTGAGCTGAATACCCACCAATAGCAACAGAAATATCAGGGCAAACTCGCTGGCCTGAGAAGCGTAAGTGAACCAACTCCACTGGCTTAACCCTAATAAGAAACCGACAACCACTACGCCACAGAGCTGTAATGACTCCAGCGCCATATGCAGGCGAGAGGGAAGTTTTTCCTGCCGGTGATTATTCTTCCAGGGCCACTGCTTATCCAGCAGATTTAAGGCCAGTGCGTTGGCAGTAAAAATACAGACAAAAAATACGCCAGCATACAGAAATATCATCTGCAAATTAGTACTCAGATTATCGAGAAATGCCAGGCTGATACCCATAAAAAACAAAATAACGTACACCATCGCGCTTAACAGACGGTTAATACGCCGTAACAGAGGCAAATTTTTTATCGGTATCAGATAACCGATAACCAGCGGAAGCAGAATAATGATTAGACCTGAGTACATAGATTATTAGCAGTAACTAGCCTGATTTTGTGTGATTTTTATTTAGCGAATATATACGCTAACCAAAAGTGTGGGGGGAGTAAAGTACCATTTACAGAAGAATTGAAGCCGGATTGAGTGCCATTCAGCCAGTTATTTTCATTGAGTTAATAGTTTTTGGCGTTGGCTAACATATAATTATCTTGTTACTCAGTAAATTATAGCTAAGACAAAACACTTTCTGCCTCTGGCTAAGTGAGACAATATGTATTTAGAGCGCGTTGAAATAGTAGGATTCAGAGGAATTAATCGCCTGTCGCTAACGTTGAATGAAAACGTAGTGCTAATTGGTGAAAATGCCTGGGGTAAGTCAAGCCTGCTGGATGCACTCACGCTGCTATTCTCTCCCGGTAGCGATCTTTACGCTTTCAAATTACAGGATTTTCATTATCCGATGGGAAATGAGTCATCCCGTCAGGATCATCTGCATATGGTTCTTACTTTCTGCGCCAGAGATGTTGACTCTCCGGATATGCCTAAATTCCGCAAACTCTCCCCATTATGGATAAAAGGTAATGATGGTCTGTCTCGTATTCTCTATCGACTGGAGGGGGAAATTCAGAAAGAGGGGAATGTGATAACCACCCGATCTTTTCTGGATGTTGCCGGTCATGCGATGGAGCTTGATCAGATTGATGCATTAGCCCGGGAGATTGTTCGTCTGCACCCGGTATTACGATTAAGAGATGCCCGCTTTGGACGACGTTTCCGACAGGAAACTGCGCAGTTACAGGAACAGGAAAATGAGGCTCTAAGTCAGCAATTAGCCAAACTGGCAGAAGAGCTGGAGTGTAACCCTCAAAAGTTAAGCAATAAAGATTTGAAACAGGGATTACAGGCGATCCATGCTTTACTTAAGCACTATTTTATTGCGCTGAATGCCAAAGAGAGCAGTGAAAATATTCATTATAAGGATGAAAAATACCGCCATAATACACAGTTATGGCAGTCTCTAAACTATTTGAACCAGCTTATTTCTGAGCCTGAAAGCCGCAATATGCGCATGATTTTATTGGGTGTGTTTTCAACCTTAATTCAGGCCAGAGGCACCGAGAATTTAGATGCCAAAGCGGTACCTTTATTATTAATTGAAGACCCGGAAAGTCGACTACATCCTATTATGTTATCCGCGGCCTGGGGGCTGCTCAGTAATCTGCCGCTGCAAAAGATCACTACCACCAACTCAGGGGATTTGCTCTCTCTGGTTCCGCTGGAAAGTGTTTATCGTTTAGTTCGTCAGTCTAATCGGGTGTCCGCTTTCAGAATTGAGTCAGGAGATCTGAACATTCAGGAACGCCGGCGTATTTCGTTTCATATTCGTTTAAACCGAGCCTCTTCGCTGTTTGCGCGCAGTTGGCTATTGGTGGAAGGCGAAACGGAAGTGTGGTTATTAACTGAACTGGCCCGTCAGTGTGGATATCACTTTGAAACCGAAGGTATTAAGGTTATTGAGTTTGCCCAAAGTGGTCTGCGGCCATTATTAAAATATGCCAGTAAGATGGGCATCGAGTGGCACGTGCTGGTGGATGGTGATGATGCCGGTAAAAAATATGCCGACACGGTACGTTCATTTATTAATGGTGGCAGGGACAGCGATCGGGAGCGTTTAACCCAATTACCGGCCTTGGATATGGAGAATTTCATGTTTAAAGAAGGGTTCAGCAATGTCTATTACGAGGCGGCGGGCATCCCTTCTAATGTTCATATGCCAATGCGTAAGATTATCAGCAAAGCGATTCAACACAGCTCTAAACCCGATCTGGCTATTGAAGTGGCGGAACACGCAGGACAAATGGGAACGGATAGCATCCCTCCGTTATTAAAACGTATGTTTTCCCGTATCTTATGGTTAGCCCGGGGTAGGGCTGGTAACTGAGTTTTGCATATCACTCAGGTGGTCTGAACGTGAAAGGAATGGTGAATAATTTCAGCGTTCAGACTACAAATTTGTATCTAAATGTTAGTTTATGTGACTTTCCTTTTTTACCTGTGCTGCAACACATCCTTAAATAACGAACTTTTTGTTGTTTTTCAGGGTCAAAAAATTTTGATTATCATGCGATAAAAAGTCATTATTCAGTAAAAGCAGTAACGGAAATCTGCTTACTGCCTGAAGGTATATTTATCGATATATTCTTGCTTTGGAGGTCAGTGCTATCTCAGATAGTGGTAATTGGGTCGGCAAATTCCGGCGCTACCAGCGAAGTCAGAGGTGGTTTCAATTTAAATCACCATTCTTTTATTAACTCAGGCAAACTATCTGACAGATATCTCATCAGGATAAATACCAGAGTAAAACGGCATGTTGGAAATGAATAATTTACGCGATTGGCTAAGCTTGGAAGAGCTGGCTGACTCAGAATTAGATGAGAAGCTGAAACAACCACCTCCGATGTATCAGGTTATACTGAATAATGATGACTATACGCCGATGGAATTTGTGGTGGAGGTGTTACAGAAATTCTTCTCCTATGACATTGAACGGGCGACACAATTGATGTTAGTCGTTCATTATCAAGGTAAGGCAACGTGTGGAGTCTTTACTGCAGAGATTGCAGAAACGAAGGTAACGCAAATTAATCGCTACGCGCGAGAGAATGAGCATCCATTGTTGTGTACGTTAGAAAAAGCCTGAAAAGGCCATTTATGTGGAGGTGCCCATGCTTAATCAAGAACTGGAACTCAGTCTCAACATGGCGTTTGCTACAGCCAGGGAACAGCGCCATGAATACCTGACCGTCGAACATCTGTTGCTGGCGTTATTGAGCAATCCGGCAGCGAGAGAGGCACTTGAAGCCTGTCAGGTAGATATTGTCGCGTTACAGCATGAACTTGAGTCATTTATTGGGCAGAATACGCCGCATTTGCCAGAGGGAAGCCCCGAGTCGGAAACTCAACCAACCCTGAGTTTTCAGCGGGTGTTACAGCGCGCGGTATTTCATGTCCAGTCATCTGGCCGAACTGAAGTCAGCGGTGCTAATGTGCTGGTGGCCATTTTCAGTGAACAAGAATCCCATGCCGCCTACTTACTGCGTAAGCACGATGTCAGCCGTCTGGATATTGTGAACTTTATTTCTCACGGTACCCGTAAAGATGGTTCACAGGATGACATCGGCGCGCAAGGTTCTATCCCCAGTGAAGATGAACAAACCAGCGCGGAAGACCGCATGGATAACTTTACGTCCAATCTGAATCAATTGGCTCAGAACGGCAGTATAGATCCACTGATTGGTCGGGAAATGGAGCTGGAGCGTACTATTCAGGTTTTATGCCGTCGTCGTAAAAACAATCCACTATTAGTTGGAGAGTCTGGCGTTGGTAAAACCGCTATTGCTGAAGGTCTGGCCTGGAGGATTGTTCAGGGCGATGTGCCTGAAGCGGTAGCAGATTGCACCGTATACTCTCTGGATATCGGCTCGCTGTTGGCGGGTACCAAATATCGCGGTGATTTTGAAAAACGTTTCAAAGCGCTGCTGAAGCAGCTTGAAGCGGATAAAAACAGCATTCTGTTTATTGATGAGATTCATACCATCATTGGTGCCGGTGCGGCATCGGGTGGTCAGGTTGATGTTGCAAACCTGATTAAACCAATGCTTTCCAATGGGCGCATTCGGGTGATGGGGTCAACGACTTACCAGGAGTTCAGCAATATCTTTGAAAAAGATCGCGCTCTGGCTCGTCGTTTCCAAAAGATTGATATTACCGAACCTACCGCAGAAGAAACGGTGCAAATTCTTACCGGGCTGAAGCCGAAGTATGAAAAACATCATGATGTGCGCTATACGGCGAAAGCAATTCGCGCCGCGGTTGAGCTGTCGGTGAAGTATATTAACGACCGTCATCTGCCGGATAAAGCTATTGATGTAATCGATGAAGCCGGGGCTTATTGTCGGTTAATGCCTGCCAGTAAACGTAAGAAAACGGTCAATGTTAGTGATATCGAAACCATTGTTGCCCGTATTGCCCGCATTCCGGAAAAAACCGTATCGGCTAACGATCGTACCGTATTGAAAACCTTAGCAGAACGTATGGGTATGATGATTTTCGGTCAGGATAAGGCGATTAACGCGTTAACTGAAGCCATCAAAATGAGCCGTGCAGGGTTAGGGGATGAGCGCAAGCCGGTTGGTTCGTTCCTGTTTGCCGGTCCAACCGGCGTGGGTAAAACCGAAGTTACCGTACAGCTGGCAAAAGCGTTGAGCGTTGAGCTGCTGCGTTTTGATATGTCCGAATATATGGAGCGCCATACCGTCAGCCGTTTGATTGGTGCGCCTCCTGGCTATGTAGGTTTTGATCAGGGCGGCTTACTGACCGATGCGGTAATTAAACATCCTCATTCGGTTCTGTTGCTGGATGAAATCGAAAAGGCTCATCCGGACGTGTTTAATCTGTTATTGCAAGTGATGGATAATGGTACTCTGACGGATAATAACGGTCGCAAAGCGGATTTCCGCAATGTGATTCTGGTGATGACCACGAACGCCGGAGTTCAGGAAACCCAGCGGGAATCCATAGGTTTTAAACGTCAGGATAATCAGACCGATGCCATGGGGGAAATTAAACGACTGTTTACCCCGGAATTCCGTAACCGTTTAGACGGCATCATCTGGTTTAACCATCTGTCTCCGGAAGTAATCCAACTGGTGGTAGACAAGTTTATTGTGGAACTGCAGGCACAGTTGGATGCCAAAGGTATTTCTCTGGAAGTCAGTCAGGATGCTCGTCATTGGTTAGCGGAAAAAGGCTACGACAAAGCGATGGGTGCCCGCCCAATGGCCAGAGTTATTCAGGAACACCTGAAGAAACCACTAACTAACGAACTGCTGTTTGGTTCTTTAGTGAATGGTGGTTCAGTCAGCGTAACGCTGGATACTCAGGCAAATGGCCTGGCTTATCGGTTTGAGAAAATGAAAAAACCGAAAGTTGAGAAGGCCGTTCAGTAATCCATTTTCCGTAAATAAAACGCCCTTGCCAACAGGTAAGGGCGCAGGAGATTAACTCCAACGGGTTCCGCAATATCAGTGCGGAGTACCGCTTATTAACGGCTACGGAAGATGATGCGGCCTTTGCTCAGGTCATACGGGGTCAGTTCGACAGTGACTTTGTCACCCGTCAGAATGCGGATATAGTTTTTACGCATCTTACCGGAGATATGGGCTGTAACCACGTGACCATTTTCCAGTTCAACGCGGAACATTGTGTTAGGCAACGTATCTAAGATCGTGCCTTGCATTTCAATATTGTCTTCTTTGGCCATCGAATCCTCTAGGTGTAACTACCTTAGTTTTTAACCGGCAAGATAATGCCGAAAAACAAGCAAAGTGTAAAGGACAGAGTGTAAAGAAAAGTGGGTTAAGCTGCTTTATTGTCACTCTGTTGGCTCATCATATGACGGTTTTAACGCAAATATTGAGGAACCCAACAGGCCGGAGAGAGTGGCTGTTGCCGTAGTTTGTATAAAAATTGTAAATAATCTGAGCGAGGGATCTCGGTAGCGCCCAATGACTCAGTATGAGAATTTAAAATCTGACAGTCGATTAATTTACCACCGTAGCGGATAAAATGCTGACAGAATACATATAAAGCCAGTTTAGAAGCGTTAGTTTGCCGACTGAACATCGACTCACCACAAAATAGCGAACCTTGTTCAACGCCGTACAATCCCCCCACCAGTTTCTGCTGATCCCATACTTCAACAGAATGCGCTATTCCCTGTAAGTAAAGCTGAATATAAGAGTGCTGAATGGATGGATCAATCCAGGTGCCCTCACCGCGCTCATTAGCACAGGCTTCAATCACCTGATGAAACGCAGTATTTATCGTTACTTTCAGGGATGTTCTGTTAATAAACTTCATCATGCTGCGACTAACATGCAACTGTTCAGGTACCAGAATAGCCCGGGGATTCGGTGACCACCACAATATAGGGTCGTCAGGGCTGAACCAGGGAAAAATCCCATTCTGATAAGCATTCAGTAGCCTCTCCGGGGAGAGATCGCCGCCCAACGCCAGCAGGCCATTGGGATCTTCCAGAGCATAGTCTACCGGTGGAAAATCGGTTGAATCTGGCGATAGCTGAATCAGCGGCATAATAACGTATGACCTATCAAAATTATCTCTCAGGATAATTATCAGACTAATAACAACGGATGCCAGTTTAGCAGAAATAGGCGAGAGATAGGACAAATAGATTCCTGAGTGGGAAGAATGGCAGCTTATCCATTGTATAATATTACTCAAAAACGGATTATTGCCATAAAACAGTGGGATAGTTTAATAAAAGAAAATGGAATGCACCAAAAAAGAGGTTATTTGATGGTATTGAAACATAAACAGGTTCAGGCGTTAATAACAGGGTTGCTGTTGATCGTTGCCGCTCCTGTCCGAGCCACTGCCGATCCGGTGATGTCGACCTATACACCAGACCTGACGGCTGAAACCATCCGAATGTATTGGCTTAAAGAAGATGGTACGCCATATAAAACAATAAATAGCCTGTTAAATACGGTGGGGAAAACACGCCAAATTCATATGGTGATTAACGGTGGAATTTACAGTAAAACCTATCAGCCGGAAGGACTCTATATTGAACAGGGAAAAGTGCTCAGTAAGCTGAATCGGCAAAAAGGGAAGGGTAATTTTTTTATTCGTCCCGGCGGCGTATTTTCTGTGCGTAATGGCACTGCACGCATCGATACGCTGGATAAATTTCGTTTAACGCCGATGCCTGATTTTGCGGTGCAGTCCGGGCCAGTATTGATTAACAAGGGTGTGATTAATAACAAATTTAGCCACTCTTCTGAATCCCGAAAGATTCGTCATGGCGTTGGCATCACCGATAAAGGGAAGGTGGTATTCTTACTCAGCAAGCAGGGGATGAGTTTTTACGATTTTACCCACTATGCCCGTGAGCAGCTAAAAATAAAGGATTTGCTCTATCTGGACGGTAGCATATCTAAAATGTATACCTCTGAGTCGTCCGTGTATTACCAACCATATCCTTATGTCACTATGATTACCGTTGAGGCTAAATAATTCCCCCGGTCATCTAACCGGGGGATTGAGGAATGATTAGCGCTGATGGAAACGGTAATACTGACCCTGTTGTTCTAACAGTGTCTGATGGGTTCCCTGTTCAATAATCTGACCAGCATCCATTACATAGATTTGATTCATGCGTTCCAGGCCTGACAGACGATGGGTTATCAAAATTACGCTTTTATGCTGACAGTGCTCTTTTAACAGCGTCAGAATCTGATGTTCAGTATTAGCATCCAACCCTTCGGTTGGTTCATCCAGAAGTATCAGCGGCGCTTTATGCAGTAGCGTTCTGGCTAAACCAATACGGCGCTGTTCACCACCAGAGATTTGTCGACCACCTTCACCTATCCATGTATTTAATCCGCCCTGCTCCAGTAAAGTATCGAGTCCTGTTTTGGTCAGGGCGGAAGTGAGTTGTTCATCACTGGCATCGGGGGCAGCCAGTAACAAATTATCGCGTAGCGTAGCGCTAAAGATATGGACACGCTGCGTGACTACCACCATCATTTCTCGCAGTGTAGCTTCATCATATTCGGCCAATGGACGATCGTTTAGCCGGATAACGCCTTGCTGTGGGTCCCAGGCACGAGTCAGTAGTTGAAGCAGGGTTGATTTGCCACAGCCGGTGCGGCCTAGCAAGGCAATATGTTCACCCGGTTGCAGATTCAGTGAAACATTTTTTACTGCCGGGAACGGCTGCTTTTCATAGGTAAAGCTGACATTGTCTAATGACATTGAGGCTTGTTCAGCAAACGCTGTCTGGCTATTGGGGAAGGTGACTTCCGGTTTCTGTTCAATCAACTGATTAACGCGTTCGGCAGAGGCCATTACCTGACCTAAATGCTGGAAGGCACCGGCAACGGGAGCCAGTGCTTCAAAGGCAGCCAGAGAGATAAATACAAACAGGGCGATCAGCGCGCCAGGCTGAGGATTATCACCTACGCCACCAGCGGCCAGCCAGAGAATCAGAACAAATGTGAGCCCGGATGCCACAATCATCAGAGACTGAGATGAACCGGCTAATGAGGCCTGCTGTTTTTGACGTTCTAACCAGCGAATCTCAATTCTATCCAGCTTTTGGCGAAACGCCGTAAGAGCACCAAAAATAACCAGCTCAGACTGCCCCTGTAGCCACGCAGTGAGTTGCCCCCGGTAATCGCTGCGTAAGGCGGTTAAATCGGCACCAACAGGCTTACCGGCCCGATAAAAGACGGCAGGGATGGTGAAGAGCAAGACCAACATGATCAAGCCAAGCGTGAATGCCAGTGAAATATCCAGCCAACTTAAACCAAAGGTCACTACCATAATAACCACGATAGCACTGACCAGCGGGGAGATAAGCCGTAGATAAAGGTGATCCAGTGTTTCTACATCAGCCACCAGCCGATTCAGTAATTCAGCCTGACGGAAACGGGCGATACCGGCCGGGGAGAGGGGCATCAGCTTTTTGAAAGTAAAGGTTCGCAGGTGAGCCAGTACGCGGAAGGTCGCGTCATGACTGACTAAACGTTCTGCATAGCGGCCAGCGGTACGAAAAATCGCAGAGCCACGCACCCCGGCAGCCGGTAACATATAGTTAAACAGAATACCGGCAAGACCCGCCAGTGCGGATGCCGCCAGAAACCATCCCGATAGGGTTAATAGGCCAATACTGGCTAAAATGGTGACAATGGCCAGTAAAACGCCTAAAGAGAGGCGAAACCAATGGCGGCGATACAGGGCTAAAAATGGCAATAGGGTTTTCATTTTCAGACCTCCGCATGTCGGTTAGACATTAAAGCAGCAAAAGCACCGCCTGACTGACTGAGAGTAATAAAATCTCCCCGTTCAATGATTTCACCTTTATCCATGACCCAAATCTGATCGTACTCTTCAAGGTCTTCAAGACGGTGAGTAACCAGCAGTGTGGTTTGATGGGATGAGGCTTCATTTAAAGCGCTCATTACCAGTCGCTCACTGTTAGCATCCAGACTGGCCGTCGGTTCATCCAGCAGTAATAAGTGACAGGGTGATAATAATGCCCGGGCCACGGCCACTCGCTGGGCCTGACCGACTGATAACCGGGCCGCATGATCGCCAACCAGGGTATCCAATCCATCAGGAAGCTGTGTCACAAATTCATCAATATAAGCACGCTGAATGGCCAGCTTTAATGCCTCTTCTGATGCCTGAGGGTTAGATAATAAAATATTGCCACGCAGCGTTTGCGCTGGCAGATGAGGATTCTGACCAACCCAACTGAGATGAGTACGCCATGAGACCGGACGCAGGGTGTTTAACTCAGTATCATTGATGGTAATCGAGCCCTGATAGGGCAAAAAGCCTAACAGTAAATTAAGCAGGGAACTCTTACCGGCACCGCTGTGACCAACAATAGCAACACGTTGGTTGGCAGTAAGCTTAAAATTGAGTGGTCCTGCCAGGCTTTTCCCCTGAGGAGAGAGGATATACAAGTCGGTTGCTTTGATAGTGATTTGGTCACATGCTGCTAAATCTTGTGTCCCTTCACCATTGGATTGCTCTGATTCAGCGGTCAGGAAGGTCTGTAATGATTCTGCCGCGCCGATAGCCTGGGCTTTAGCGTGGTAGTAGGTTCCCAGATCCCGTAACGGCTGAAAAAACTCAGGGGCCAGAATTAATACTAAAAATCCGGCGAACAGCGTAACCGGCAGACCGTATGAGCCAAAATTCAGTTCGCCAAGATAAGAAAAGCCAAAATAGACCGCAGCAACCGCAATGGAAACAGAAGCAAAAAACTCTAAAACGGCGGAAGAGAGGAAGGCCAGCTTTAAGACATCCATGGTGCGTGAGCGGAAGTCCTCTGAGGCCTGAGCAATTTGTTCAGTTTCTGCTTCTGCACGGTGGAACAATCTCAGGGTTTCCAACCCCTTTAAACGGTCAAGGAAGTTGCCGCTTAAACGTGCCAGAGCAACGAAGTTACGCCGGTTAGCATCTGCGGCGCCCATACCTACCAGTGCCATAAACACAGGAATAAGCGGGGCAGTTGTCAGTAAAATCAGGCCAGCAGTCCAGTTAATTGGGAATACGGCGGCCAGAATTAACAGAGGAATCATTACCGCCAGCATCATTTGAGGCTGATAGCGGGAGTAGAAATCCTGCATATCTTCAATTTGCTCAACAATCATGGTTGCCCAGCTACCTGCGGGCTTGCCCTGAATCCAGGCGGGGCCTAACTGCTCAAGGCGGTCTAACACCTGACGACGAATATGTTTACGTATTGCAGCACCATACATAAAACCAACCCGTTCCCTAAACCAGGCCAGCACTGCACGCAGCAGGATAGTAATTACGATCGACAGAAAATAGGTGAGTAGCTCATTGCGGGGAATATTTTCGATAATCAGAGCATGCAGTAGCGTTGCCAGTAACCAGGCCTGCGCAATAATTAACAATCCGCTGAGTAGTCCTAACAGGGTGGATATCCGTAACCAGCGTTGAGCCAGAATACCCTGAGACTTTAACCAACGTGTTAACTCACGTTGCCGTACCTTATTCATATTAGACATAAAATGTACTGGTTCTGAAAACTAAAGATGGGCTTAGGATACCACTAGTATCCACAAAACAAGAAGGCGACCATTAGCCGCCTTGTTATGTTGTGTCACACCTTTCAATAGCACAATAGCTATTAATTGTTATTTAACGCCTCAAGATAGCGTTCAGCGTCTAACGCCGCCATACAGCCGCTACCGGCAGAAGTAATCGCCTGACGATAGATATCATCGGCGACATCACCTGCGGCAAACACACCCGGAATGCTGGTTTGGGTCGCATTTCCGTGGCTGCCGGATTGCACTTTCAGATAACCATCTCTCAGTGCCAGTTGACCAGCAAATATCTCGGTATTTGGACGATGACCAATGGCAATAAATACGCCAGTTAACGTTAACTCTTCGGTGACGTGAGTTTTGACATTTTTCAGGCGAACGCCGGTAACCCCCATATCATCACCCAATACTTCATCCAGAGTTCTTTCGGTATGCAGGATAATATTACCGTGACGAACTTTCTCCATCATCCGGTCAATCAGAATTTTTTCGGCTCTGAAGCTGTCGCGTCGATGAATCAGATGAACTTCGGCTGCGATATTAGAGAGGTATAACGCTTCTTCAACGGCCGTATTACCGCCGCCAACAACGGCAACCTTTTGATTGCGATAAAAGAAACCATCGCAGGTTGCACAGGCTGAAACACCCCGGCCTTTAAACGCATCTTCTGAAGGTAAACCTAAATATTGGGCAGATGCGCCAGTAGCGATAATTAATGCGTCACAACTGTACTCTTCGCTGTCACCAAACAGACGAAAAGGTCGGGTTTGTAAATCGACACGGTTGATATGGTCAATAATGACTTCAGTATTAAACTTTAACGCATGTTCACGCATACGCTCCATTAATGCAGGGCCAGTTAAGCCTTCAGCATCGCCGGGCCAGTTTTCAACGTCGGTTGTTGTTGTTAATTGTCCGCCCTGTTCAATACCGGTAATGAGGACAGGATTAAGGTTAGCCCGAGCACCATAGACGGCGGCGGTATAACCAGCAGGACCAGAACCTAAAATAAGCAATTTACAATGTTTGGCCATGGCCATAGTTCCTCTGTAGAAGTGAGGTCGGAAGATAGATGCGATTGTAAGGAAAATAGCGCATTAAAAAAAGTGATTAGCAACATTGTTACCGATTGTTGTGATAGTTTTTATCTATCAAAAAAAACACTTTTAGATTAAAAATAAAGCTGAAACGTATTTTTATAGAGAATTGTGCTTTTTTTTACTCATTTGCTTTGACAATAAGGTAGCTATTTGCGAAAACATTATTCTGTGATTACGGTGGTAACTATATTAATAAAGCAGTTGAGCGTGGATAAATTGGCAAGATGATAGATACATACTCTTTATTTATATAGATTGACCGCATAATACGATATGTTCAAATGCCAGTTTAGCGTAGACTTGTGGAACTTCGCGGATCACAATAGTGGTATGTTTTAGGTTGTTAGTTTTAGTTAACCCAATTGATGTCATGCTTTCGTTATTGAGCGAAAACGATAACGAATAACTGCCCAATGGCAGATTTACCTGGTAACTACAAGATTGGCCTGAACGGAGGCGCCAGATATCTTTTGGATAGATAATGGTGTATCAGAAACAAGGAAGATATTGAGAGAACAAAAATGGTAGACAATAAAAAACGCCCTAGCAAAGATCTTGATCGCATTGACCGTAACATTTTGAATGAATTGCAGCTGGATGGTCGTATTTCCAATGTTGAGCTGTCAAAGCGCGTTGGTTTATCTCCAACTCCATGTTTGGAGCGTGTACGTCGTCTGGAAAGACAAAAATTTATTCAAGGATATACGGCGTTATTAAACCCGCACTATCTGGACGCATCGCTGTTGGTGTTTGTTGAAATTACCTTAAACCGTGGCGCGGCAGATGTATTTGAACAATTCAATACCGCTGTACAAAAACTGGAAGAGATTCAGGAGTGTCATTTGGTATCCGGTGACTTTGATTATCTTCTGAAAACTCGCGTATCAGATATGTCTGCATACCGAAAACTGCTGGGTGAAACGCTGTTGCGCTTACCGGGTGTAAACGATACGCGTACCTATGTGGTAATGGAAGAAGTCAAACAAAGCAACCACTTAGTTATCAAAACACGATAATTCATCGTTGCAGGTGCAAAATCTGCTAACTTCCGTTACACTCCTGTGTATTCATACAGTTTCAGCGCTGGGTACTCCTGGCGCTGCCGTTCTATTACTCGGTACTACGGTAACCTGGAGAGCCTTTCTTGAGCCAGGAATATATAGAAGATAAAGAGCCTAAGTTGAAGAAGTTAAGTAGCCGCCAGCGGCTTTTTGAAGCTGGTTTATTACTGGTGGTTATTTTTTCCATTTACCTTATGGCGGCGTTAATTAGCTTTAATCCTGCTGACCCTAGCTGGTCACAAACAGCCTGGCATGAGCCTATTCATAATATAGGTGGAGAAACCGGAGCCTGGCTGGCGGATACCCTATTATTTATTTTTGGGGTGCTGGCCTATGCCGTACCGCCAATGATCGTTTTCCAGTGCTGGATGCTGTATCGCCATGAGCGTGAACAAAAAGCCGTTGATCTGTTCTCTTTTTCACTGCGCTTTATCGGGCTGCTAGCGCTGATTTTTTCATCTTGCGGGCTGTCTGCCATTAGTATTGATGACTGGTACTATTTTGCTTCCGGCGGTGTGATTGGTAGTTTGATCAATAGTGCGTTAATCCCCCATTTTAACAGTGTAGGTTCCACTCTGGTTCTTCTCAGCGTATGGGCAGTAGGCTTAACGCTATTTACCGGCTGGTCATGGTTAACTATTGCTGAAAAGATTGGTGCTTTTGTTATGGGCATTTTGACCTTTGCCTCTAATAAGAGCCGCAAAGAGCGTGATGTTGCCGATTATGATGAAGACGATATCCGTAGTGAACGAGTCGCTACACCAGCGGTTAGTGCTTCATCTTTTGCCGCCGCAGCGGATGATGTTTTGTTTACTGCTCCGGGCGTGAAATCTGATGATGAGTTAACTCAGGTTGATGAGGCTGAAATAAATGAACTGCAGCAAGAGTTTAGTTTTAATGCAGCAATGGAAAACCGGCCTCTGCCAGAACCGCAAGAATCACGGGAGCCTGCCGTATTTGGTCCATCAGATTTAGTCGCTGACAAAACAACCAGCTGGAACAATTCCGCTGTTCAAAATGAGCCGGAAGTTGTTGAACCAACGGTCGTTACACCAGAACAGCCAGCGATCTCTTTTGGTCCGGCAACCTATACGTTTAGTAATTCTGAGCCACAGACGGTGGCGGTGAACCCGCCTGAAATTCAGCGTAATGAGTTTACCAATTCTTATTCTCCGATTAATCCACCGGTGGTTGCGGACAGATCATCGGATGAGCCAACAGAACCTTTGGTATCAGGTCATTCCGGTTCTGTAGTACAGGATAATGCATCGGTAAATGCTGACGTATTGTCAAATAGCATAACCTTTGCTGCTGCAACGGCAGCCGCCTCAGCAGCAACTGCAACAGCAGCGTCATCTGCACCAACCATCACTTTTACTCCTGTTGTTGGTAGTCAACCGCAGGTTAAGCAGGGTGTTGGTCCGGAGTTTCCTCGTCCAAACCCTGTTCGTATTCCGACTCGTCGTGAGCTGGCTTCCTACGGAATTAAGCTACCATCACAACGTGAAGCCGAGCAGCGCGAACGCGATCGCCTTAATCGTAATAAGCCAATGGTAAATGACGTTACCCTGAGTGAAGATGATGATGAAGCGCTGGAACAGGAGGCGTTGAGAAGGGCGTTTGAAGAAGAGCAACGCCAACGTTACGGTGAACGTTATCAGGACGATGATAACGATGGCGACCTGATTGATAATCCGCTGTATGGTATTTCTGCCCGGGATGATGTTGATGATGAAGTGCCTGATGAGCGTTCGGTCGAGCCTTTATTTACTTTACCTTCTCAGGTTGGTGGTGTGGAATGTACCGATGATGTTCCTTTTGGTAATATCAATGAGGTGACTCAGTCTGTTACTCCGACCTATGGTTATCAGCAGCCGGTTGAACGTCCGGTAACGCCGGTAACACAAGCACCGGCTACACCGTCTGGTTATACTCAACCATCCCGTGGCGTTAACCTAACGCCACAGCCGTCATCGCCTTTCCAATCCGCAGCACCTCAGGAAGAACCTCAACCGGCTCAACCTTCAATGGATGGTTTAATCCACCCATTCCTGATGCGCAATGAACGGCCATTAGAAAAACCGACTACGCCATTACCTTCTCTTGATTTACTGGCCTCACCGCCGTTGAATCAGGACCCGGTGGATGTGGAAGCATTAGAAGAGACTGCACGTTTACTGGAGCGTCGTCTGGCTGATTTCCGCGTTAAGGCTCACGTGGTCGATATATTACCTGGTCCGGTTATTACCCGCTTTGAATTAGATCTGGCACCGGGTGTGAAAGCGTCCCGAATCTCCAGCCTTGCCAGAGACTTAGCGCGTTCGCTGTCGGTAACAGCAGTGCGTGTGGTTGAGGTTATTCCCGGTAAGCCCTATGTTGGTCTGGAATTGCCAAACGAGCGTCGCCAAACGGTTTATATGCGTGAAGTGCTGGATACGCCGGAGTTTACCGATACGCCTTCCCCACTTACTGTGGTTTTGGGTAAAGATATTTCGGGTCAACCTGTTGTCGCCGATCTGGCCAAAATGCCTCACTTATTGGTGGCCGGTACTACCGGTTCTGGTAAATCGGTTGGTGTGAACGCCATGATTCTGAGCATGCTGTATAAAGCCAAGCCAGAAGACGTTCGCTTTATTATGATCGACCCGAAAATGCTGGAGTTATCAGTGTATGAGGGGATCCCTCATCTGTTAACCGAAGTGGTTACCGACATGAAAGATGCCGCCAATGCCCTTCGTTGGTGTGTTGGCGAGATGGAGCGCCGCTATAAACTGATGTCTGCCCTTGGGGTAAGAAATCTGGCGGGATATAACGAAAGGGTGGAAGAGGCGGAGCGCCTTGGTCGTCCGATACCTGATCCATTCTGGAAACCAAGTGAAAGCATGGATGTATCTCCGCCAATGCTGGAAAAACTGCCTTATATTGTGGTACTGGTTGATGAGTTTGCCGACCTGATGATGGCGGTGGGTAAGAAAGTTGAAGAACTGATTGCCCGTCTGGCGCAGAAGGCCCGGGCTGCAGGTATTCATCTGGTGCTGGCAACTCAGCGTCCATCGGTAGATGTTATCACCGGTCTGATTAAAGCCAATATTCCAACTCGTATGGCGTTTACCGTATCAAGCAAAATTGACTCGCGTACTATCCTCGATCAGGGTGGTGCCGAATCTTTGCTGGGTATGGGGGATATGCTCTATTTACCGCCAAACTCATCAATGCCGGTACGTGTTCATGGTGCTTTTGTACGCGATCAGGAAGTTCATGCGGTGGTTCAGGACTGGAAAGCACGTGGCCGTCCTCAGTATATTGATAGCATTACGGCAACCTCTGAAGAGGGTGAAGGTGGCTTTGGGCTGGAGGCGGATGAAGAGCTTGATCCACTGTTCGATCAGGCTGTGGCCTTTGTGATTGAAAAGAAAAAGCCGTCTATATCTGGAATTCAGCGTCAGTTTCGCATTGGTTATAACCGTGCAGCGCGCATTATTGACCAAATGGAAGCGCAAGGGATTGTCAGCCCTCCGGGGCATAATGGTAACCGTGAAGTTTTAGCCCGCGGCCAGTTTGATTAATTTCAGACAACAACTGTTGTTTAAGGGCCGCAAAATGCGGCCCTTATGCTAACTGAAAAGATAAGTAAAAGATCATATACTTACTGCGCTGATACTATACGCGGCAGGTGATTGTCAGGTAGAGTTGGCGGTGATATTCAACGCGTTTAATTGACGCTTTATTGATAATAGATGGGAGTAATTGCAACAATGAAGAAATTATTTATCGCCTGTTGCCTGATGTCTGGTCTGGTGTCATCAGCCGTGTTGGCCGATGCCCGTTCAGATTTGCAGAGTCGTTTAAATAAGGTGAATAGTTTTCATGCCAGTTTCTCTCAGTCAGTGAAAGATGCCGGCGGTGCTGCAATTCAACAGGGAGAGGGTGAGCTGTGGGTTAAGCGTCCTAATCTGTTTCGTTGGCATATGACTTCACCTGATGAAAGTATTTTAGTCTCCGATGGCAAAACCCTGTGGTTTTTTAACCCATTTGTTGAGCAGGCAACGGCAACCTGGTTAGACAGCGTGACCGGAGATACACCATTTATGCTGATCACTCGTAATAGTGCTACCGACTGGAGCAAATATGATGTGGTGCAAAAAGGCGATGAGTTTGAGTTAAAACCAAAAGCCGCTAAGGGTAACCTGAAAGCATTTTCTATTAGTGTGACTGGTGACGGTGTCATTAAAGGTTTTGTTGCAGTAGAACAGGATGGACAACGCAGCACTTATACCCTGAAAGGACAACAAAGTGGTTCTGTTGATGCTGCTAAATTCACCTTTACACCACCAAAAGGCGTGACCATCGACGATCAGCGCCAGTGAGGTCTTAGTGAGTACTCTGTCACTCGATTTCTCTCAAAATGAGTTTCAGCCTCTGGCCGCACGTATGCGGCCCCGGACGCTGGCCGAATATATTGGTCAGCGTCATTTGCTTTCGAGCGGTAAGCCATTACCGCGGGCGATAGAGGCCGGGCACTTGCACTCAATGATCCTTTGGGGGCCGCCAGGCACGGGAAAAACCACGCTGGCTGAAATCATCGGTCATTATGGCAATGCGGATATTGAACGGATATCCGCGGTGACTTCCGGTATTAAAGAGATTCGTGAATCTATTGAACGGGCGCGCAACAATCGCGATGCCGGCAGACGAACTATTCTGTTTGTTGATGAAGTCCATCGTTTTAATAAAAGCCAACAGGATGCCTTTCTACCCCATATAGAAGACGGCACTATCACTTTTATTGGCGCAACTACTGAAAACCCTTCGTTTGAATTAAATTCGGCTCTGTTATCCAGGGCAAGAGTCTATTTGCTGAAGTCTTTGGAAAGCGGCGATATTGAGCAGGTTCTGTTACAGGCAATGGGCGATGAAGCGCGGGGATATGGGAAGCAGAATATTGTGTTACCCGATGAAACCCGACGTATGTTGTCTGAATTGGTAAGTGGTGATGCCCGCCGTGCACTGAATAGCCTTGAAATGATGGCCGATATGGCCGAGATTTCTGCTGATGGTCAACGGATTTTAACGCCTGAATTGCTAAAAGAGATTTCCGGTGAACGCAGTGCTCGTTTTGATAATAAGGGTGACCGCTATTACGATCTTATTTCGGCACTGCATAAATCTGTGCGAGGGTCGGCACCCGATGCTGCGCTTTACTGGTATGCGCGAATTATCACTGCCGGTGGCGATCCGTTGTATGTTGCCCGTCGTTTGCTGGCGATTGCTTCGGAAGATGTTGGTAACGCAGATCCTCGTGGTATGCAGGTTGCAATTGCTGCCTGGGATTGCTTTACCCGCGTAGGGCCTGCCGAAGGCGAGAGAGCTATCGCACAGGCGATCGTTTATCTGGCTTGTGCACCAAAAAGTAATGCGGTGTATAAAGCGTTTAAAGCAGCCATGCAGGATGCCCAACACCAGAAAGATTTTGATGTACCTGAGCACTTGCGAAATGCCCCAACTAAACTGATGAAAGAGATGGGGCTTGGCGCAGAGTACCGTTATGCACATGACGAACCAAACGCCTACGCGGCAGGAGAGAATTACTTCCCGCCGGAAATGGCTGGCCAGCGTTATTATTTTCCTGAGCCGCGTGGTTTAGAAACCAAGATTGCAGCAAAGCTTAGTTGGTTGACTGAGCAGGATCAAAATAGCACCATAAAACGCTACCGTTAGCCTGTTGGTTGCGGTAAGGTAATTGCGGAAAACTGTCTGCCGGGCTGTCAGTCAGCCGGTACGGCCATCGATTAATATTAAAAATATATAGGCATAGGATTAGCATGCTGGACCCGAATTTATTACGTAATGAGCTAGACGCAACTGCTGAAAAACTGGCTCGCAGAGGCTTTAAACTGGATGTAGATACTTTACGTAAGCAGGAAGAGCGCCGTAAGGTTTTGCAGGTTGAAACAGAATCATTACAAGCTGAACGTAATGCGCGATCGAAGTCCATCGGTGAAGCTAAAGCGCGCGGTGAAGATATTGAAGCGCTGCGTCGTGAAGTTAACCTGTTGGGTGAAAAGTTGGATGCAGCCAAATCCGAGCTTGAGCAATTACAGTCTGAGATTCACAATTCGGTATCCATTATTCCTAATATTCCTGATGAGTCGGTGCCATTTGGTAAAGATGAACATGACAATCTGGAAGTCAGCCGCTGGGGTGAGCCACGTAAGTTTGATTTCCCTATTCGCGATCACGTTGATCTGGGTGAAAGCTGCGGTGGTTTAGATTTTGCCGCTGCGGTGAAGTTGACCGGTGCTCGTTTTGTGGTAATGAAAGGGCAAATTGCCCGTATGCATCGCGCTCTGGCTCATTTCATGCTGGACCTGCACACCACTCAGCACGGTTATATGGAAACCTATGTTCCTTATCTGGTCAATCAGGCTACTCTGTTTGGTACCGGGCAACTGCCGAAATTTGGTGAAGACCTGTTCCATACTAAACCACTGGCTGAAGAAGCTGAAACCAGTAACTATGGATTGATTCCTACTGCGGAAGTACCAGTTACTAACCTGGTTCGTGATGAAATTCTGGATGAAGAGCAACTGCCATTGAAGATGACGGCACATACGCCTTGCTTCCGTTCAGAAGCAGGTTCATATGGTCGTGATACTCGTGGTCTGATTCGTATGCACCAGTTTGATAAAGTAGAGCTGGTGCAAATCGTTCGTCCTGAAGACTCAATGAATGCGTTAGAAGAGCTGACTGGTCATGCAGAAAAAGTGCTGCAACTGTTAGGACTGCCTTACCGTAAGGTTTTACTCTGCACCGGTGATATGGGCTTTGGCTCAAGCAAAACTTACGATCTGGAAGTATGGGTTCCTGCACAGAACACATATCGTGAGATTTCTTCATGTTCTAACATGTGGGATTTCCAGGCTCGTCGTATGCAGGCGAGATACCGCGGTAAGAACGATAAGAAAACCACGCTGGTTCATACATTAAACGGTTCGGGTCTGGCGGTTGGTCGAACTCTGGTTGCAATACTGGAAAATTATCAGCAGGCTGATGGTCGTATTCAGGTGCCAGAAGTACTACGTCCATATATGGGCGGTCTGGAATATATTGGCTGATCGTTTTTCAGTTAATCAGATAGCCTCGGTTTATCCGGGGCTTTTTTATGTGGCTAATATTTATGCAGTATAAATGCGATCTTATTCATTTGGACACAGATTAGAAGCTAAAAAAAGGATCATATACCGAATCAAAGTAAGCAGTGATTATCTTTTTCCAGGATGAATAAAAAGAAAAACGGGTATTCAGTTTATCAAGTATTAATTTTTCTCAGCCATCAGGATTATTAACTGATTAATGGTTGAATAAAATAAGTTATATAAAAATTCTTAATGAATTGAAGGCTTTTATTTTTAATAACACTTTTAATTCATTGTTTTTCTATTATTAAATTCTTTTATTAAATAAGAATTATTTCCATTTGACAGATAATATTCTATATAAAACATAGTGTTGGATTGTTGATTTCTTATGTGAATATAATGTTATAGCACGGCGGTTATTTCTTTTAATTGAAGTGATAACTATTTTAATACAGCGATAATTGATTGAGCTCAACAATTGTTGGTGATGTTAACGTAGTATGTTAGTCGATAAATTAGGTAGGATCTTGTGTGTGAAATGGATGCAGATACCTTCATTAAATAAGTTATTACTTATTCAGTCTGACTTTTTATTCCTGATATTAGATATTGCTGACTACCTTTTATATTTACTTTTCCCACAGAGAAGCAATTTAACAGAAACCCATAATCTAACGATAAAATAACAGGTGATTTTATGAGCCTTGACGATCAGAAAAATCCAGTATTGATGCCGGTAAGCCGACGTAAATTCGTGCAAACCAGCGCATTGGGTGGCCTGGCAGTAGCGGCAGGTGCTGTAGTACTACCATTCGGCACTGCTAATGCAGAGGAAACTGTCAGTAATAGTGCAGCACCAGAGGCTAAAACCGTCTGGAGCGCCTGTACAGTGAACTGCGGTAGCCGTTGCCCATTGCGTATGCATGTAGTAAATGGCGAAATTAAGTATGTTGAGACTGACAATACCGGTGAGGATATCTATCAGGACCATCAGGTCAGAGCATGTCTGCGTGGTCGCTCAATGCGCCGTCGGGTCTATAACCCGGACCGTTTAAAATACCCAATGAAACGTGTTGGTAAGCGTGGTGAAGGTAAGTTTAAACGTATTACCTGGGAAGAAGCCTATGACGAAATTGCCAATAACCTAAAGCGTATTATTAAAGATTACGGTAACGAAGCGGTTTATCTGCAATATGCAACCGGAACATTGGGTGGAACGGTAACTCGTTCATGGCCACCGGGAACCTCATTAATTGCCCGCCTGATGAACTGTTGTGGTGGTTATCTGAATCACTATAACACTTATAGTACTGCCCAAATTACAACTGGCCTGAGTTATACCTATGGTGGTGGCTCCGGCAACAGTATTTCTGATATTGAAAATACCAAACTGGTGGTGATGTTTGGTAATAACCCGGCAGAAACCCGCTTTGCGCTGAGGAATCCCCAGTAATGAGCAGGTAAAAAAAGACAGGCATAGAGTTTTGTGATCTACTGATTGTGCTATCAATTCAATGAGATCACCTCTATGCCTGTTTACCAAGTATGTCAGAAGTTTTTCC
>NZ_JAJNAG010000020.1 GCF_021010575.1 Limnobaculum eriocheiris
TGCGAACCCATCTTAAACGGTTGACCCGCAAGACTATCTGCTTCTCAAAGTCAGAAGAAATGCACGATAAGATCATCGGATGGTATCTGACGATCAATCATTACCACTAAATCTGCGTCACGACCTAAAATTAGTGCCTCTGTATCTGATTCTTGCAAACAACATGTCACCGTTATTATCTTCCAGTTCAGCAATGGCCACCATATTCATGGTGTTGGTATAAAACTCTATTGCCTTTCTGACATCTGGCACACTGAGTGCAGTGGTCAGCCAGGTTAATCCAGGCCACGGATGGCTGCGATCTTCAACGTTATCAAACCAGTTTGCCTTCTTAGTCATTTTACATCCTCTTAATATGCGTTACCCCGATGAGGTTTTAAAATTACTTTTACCTCAACGATCTCCCTTTTATACCCATCTCACATCAAACAAAAAAATAACCACTTTTCCGCAACCCATGATAAGTATTGCTCTCATCCCCCGTTATAATCCCCCACAGGAATTATAAATACTAAATGGAACAATACCTTATGCGGAAGTCCAAAACTGAACAAAATTATCGCCACCGGGTTCAGCAGGTTCATCGCCTGATTGCCGCATCTTTAGATGAACCAGTGAATATCACGGCACTGGCAAATGAACGGGAAGACCAAAATATCCGCACCATCAAACTGGCCGCCGGACGCTATGCGCGATACCGTCATACGGGCCCCTATAATACGCTGGAACAGGCTTACAATACTTTCTATGGTCAGTGGCTACCTGACAGCGGCTATGAGTGTGCAGACCAGCCACCGTTCGAGATTTATATCAACAGCCCTTACGATACGCCGGAGGCTGATTTAATCACGGACATCTACATGCCGGTTAAAGACAAGTAATCGAAAATTTGCATAAAAAAATGGCGCCGTCTGGTGCCATAAATAAAGCACATCAATGAATTATTCTTTTTCGCTCTGAAACTCTTTTTCAGCTTCATTAAAGCGAGCAATCATTTTTTCTGTTGGCTGACTGCCAATCTTACTGAAAATAACAATGGCGATAGAAGCAAAAATAAAGCCCGGAATAATTTCGTACAGGTTAAACCACCCGAACTGTTTCCAGACCAGTACCGTTGCCGCACCAACCACCATACCGGCCAGCGCACCATTTCTTGTCATACCTGACCAGATAACCGACAGCAGGATCACCGGACCAAAAGCAGCACCAAAACCTGCCCAGGCATAAGCCACCAGACCCAATACCCGATTATCCGGGTTAGCGGCTAACACAATAGCAATCACCGCAACCAGCAATACCATCAGACGACCTACCCACACCAGCTCATTCTGGCTGGCATTTTTGCGCAGGAATGCCTTATAAAAATCTTCCGTTAATGCGCTTGAACACACTAACAACTGACAGCTCAGCGTACTCATTACCGCCGCCAGAATCGCCGACAGCAGAACACCCGCTATCCACGGATTAAACAGTAACTTGGCCAGCTCAATAAATACGCGTTCGCCGTTTTCACTCACATTCCCCGCCAGACCCGGGTTATTAGAGAAGAACGCGATACCAAAAAAACCAACGGCTACCGCACCACCCAGACAGAAAATCATCCAGGTCATACTGATACGGCGGGCGTTGTGGATCACATGGTGAGAATCCGCCGCCATAAAACGTGCCAGAATATGCGGTTGCCCAAAGTAACCTAACCCCCAGCCCAACAGCGAAAGAATGGCAACAAAGTTCAAACCTTTAAACATATCCAGGTATTCCGGGTTTTTCGCCGCAATCACAATCATTGAGCTGTCGATACCACCGACCGCGATAATCACCATCACCGGGGTAAGAATCAACGCAAAAATCATCAGCGATGCCTGAACGGTATCTGTCCAGCTAACAGCAAGAAACCCTCCTATAAAGGTATAGGCTATAGTTGCCGCCGCGCCAACCCATAATGCTGTTTCGTAGTCCATACCGAAGGTACTTTCGAACAGTCTGGCACCGGCAACGACCCCGGAAGCGCAGTAAATAGTGAAGAAAATTAAAATCACGACCGCAGAAAAAATTCTTAAAATACGACTTTTATCTTCAAAGCGCGTGGTGAAATAGTCCGGTAGTGTTAGTGCATTATGGTTAATCTCGGTATGAACCCGTAAACGACCGGCAACAATACGCCAGTTCAGGTAAGCTCCAATGGTTAAACCGATAGCAATCCAGCTTTCCGAAATACCCGACAGGTAAACGGCCCCCGGCAAACCCATTAACAGCCATCCACTCATGTCCGAGGCACCGGCAGATAACGCGGTCACAAAACTCCCCAGACGGCGACCACCCAAAATGTAATCACCAAAGTTGTTAGTTGCCCGATAGGCAGCTAACCCAATTACAATCATTCCCACGATATAGACCACAAAGGTCACTAACATTGGCATGCTGGCGCTCATGCAACTCTCCACTTTCATTATTTTAAATATTTAGTTGACGTTTTTCATCGCTGTTGCGGGAAGTGCCTGAACCAGTTCTGATTGAACAGAAGCGAGAACGAAACTATCCCGAAGCTTCGCCACTGCCAGAAAACGGCACGCGAGATCTAAGTAAAAACGCGAATTTAATGAGTTACCTGCAATTCAGTCCGTTTTACAATCCTAGTCAAAAAAATAAAAAATTAACAATATAATTAACAATTAAATCACACTTATGTTACGGCAGATCACATTTATAAAATTATTACCCTGCCTGCAACAAAATTCCCTGCCCATCCATCGTGCACAAAAGTCCGGAATTATCCATACCTTATCAATAGATTACAAGTCTATGTCAGATATTCCAAAAAATAGCATTTAAATAGAATTATTCACCATCATGGATCGAGATCACATAATAGGTGCAACCATATTAAAACAAAGTTGCAACATTAGGGTTTTACTGCCTATTCTCAGTGAGCGGTAATTTTTCAATCAACATAACCATTTATCTAATTTTTGATGTTTTACGTTTCTTTCGGGCTGATTTATTCAGCGATACGAGCGAAGCTCATTAATAACCACCTGATTTTTGATAACAGGCGTAGAGGAAATAAAATGGGAATGACCACCATGGGCGTCAAGCTGGATGAGGCGACACGCGACCGGATAAAAAAAGCGGCCCAAACCCTGGACCGTACTCCTCACTGGTTGATTAAACAGGCTATTTTCAATTATTTAGAACAGTTGGAACAGGGCAACATCCCTTTCGAGCTGTCTGCCAGTGAACAGGATAACCGGCAAGATGACGATACTCTGCCAGAGCCAGAACCCGAGCAGGCCTGCCAGCCTTTTCTGGAGTTTGCTGAAAATGTGCAACCACAATCCGTCAATCGTGCCGCGATTACTGCCGCCTACCGCACACCGGAAACCGAAATTATTCCGCGCCTGCTGGAACAAGCACGCCTGACCACCGAGCAAAGTAACGCCACCCATCAGCTTGCCTATAAACTTGCTGATAAACTCCGCGGACAAAAAACCGCTATTGGCCGTGCCGGTATGGTTCAGGGATTATTACAAGAATTTTCACTCTCCTCTTCTGAAGGAGTGGCGCTTATGTGTCTGGCGGAGGCACTACTGCGTATCCCGGATAAAGCGACGCGTGATGCCCTCATCCGTGACAAAATCAGCAATGGTGACTGGCATTCCCATCTGGGGCAAAGCCCCTCGCTGTTTGTTAATGCAGCAACCTGGGGGTTATTGTTAACCGGAAAGCTGGTTTCCACCCATAATGAATCCCAACTCTCATCTTCCCTTAATCGAATTATCAGCAACAGTGGTGAACCGCTTATTCGCAAAGGGGTGGACATGGCGATGCGTCTGATGGGGGAACAGTTTGTGACTGGCGAGACCATCTCTGAAGCGCTGGCTAAGGCCCACAAACAGGAGGATAAAGGTTTCAGTTACTCCTACGATATGCTGGGTGAAGCCGCGCTGACTGAAGCCGATGCTCAACGCTATCTCTTCTCCTACCAACAGGCGATTCATGCTATCGGTAAAGCTGCCAATGGCCGTGGGGTTTACGAAGGTCCGGGGATCTCTATTAAGCTGTCAGCACTCCACCCGCGCTACAGTCGGGCACAATATGAACGGGTAATGGGCGAACTCTACCCTCGCCTGCTGGAGTTGACCCTGTTAGCACGCCAATATGATATTGGTTTAAATATTGATTCTGAAGAGGCTGACCGGCTGGAAATCTCACTGGACCTGCTGGAAAAACTCTGTTTTGAACCGCGGCTGGCTAACTGGAACGGTATTGGTTTTGTGGTTCAGGCCTATCAGAAACGTTGTCCTTATGTGATTGACTCGCTGATCGATCTGGCCCATCGCAGCCAGCATCGCCTGATGATTCGTTTAGTCAAAGGCGCTTACTGGGACAGCGAAATTAAACGTGCACAAATTGACGGGCTTGAAGGCTATCCGGTGTATACCCGTAAAGTGTATACCGATATCTCTTATCTGGCCTGCGCCCGTAAACTACTGGCGGTGCCTGAGGCGATTTATCCGCAGTTTGCCACCCACAATGCCCATACGTTGGCAGCGGTTTACCATCTGGCAGGCAATAACTACTATCCTGGTCAATATGAATTCCAGTGTCTGCACGGCATGGGGGAACCACTCTACTATCACGTCGTTGGTAAACACAGTGATGGTAAATTACAACGGCCCTGTCGTATTTATGCGCCGGTTGGTACCCATGAAACCCTGCTGGCCTATCTGGTTCGTCGCCTGCTGGAAAACGGGGCAAATACCTCCTTCGTTAACCGCATTGCCGACCACAGCATCACCCTTGATGAGCTGGTAGCCGATCCGGTTAAAGTTATTGAAGCCCAACTGGTGGCAGAAGGTGAGCTGGGTAAACCCCACGCTAAAATTCCATTACCGCGCAACCTGTATGGCAATGCACGGCTGAATTCTAACGGACTGGATCTCTCTAATGAGCAGCGTCTGGCATCGCTATCCTCTGCGCTGTTAGCTGGCGTTTCCCACATCTGGTGTGCCGAGCCGATGATTGATGGTGAAGTCAGCGGCGATGTGACCACGGAAAAAGTCTTTAATCCGGCAGACAGCCGCGATTGTGTAGGGCGAGTCAGAGAAGCAACCGAACAGGATGCCGAACAGGCGCTCAACAGTGCGGTTAACTTTGCGCCTATCTGGTCAGCAACACCATCAGAACAGCGTGCAGAGCTGCTTAATCGCACCGCTTCTCTGATGGAAAACCAACTCCAACCACTGATTGGCTTGTTGGTCAGAGAAGCCGGGAAAACCGTGAGTAATGCGATTTCTGAAGTGCGTGAAGCCATCGATTTTCTACGTTATTACGCCGAAATGGTACAGCATGACTTTAGCAACGAAACCCACCGTCCTTTGGGTCCGGTCGTTTGCATTAGCCCGTGGAACTTTCCATTAGCTATTTTTACCGGTCAGGTAGCGGCCGCACTGGCTGCTGGCAATACCGTACTGGCTAAACCGGCAGAACAGACACCGTTAATTGCCGCGCAGGCCATTCGCCTGATGCATCAGGCGGGTATTCCTGCCGGAGCCGTTCAGCTATTGCCAGGAAAAGGGGAAACCATAGGTGCCAAACTGGTTAATGATAGGCGTATTCGCGGCGTAATGTTTACCGGTTCAACCGAAGTGGCAATGACGTTACAACGTAACATATCCGGAAGGCTTGATACTTTAGGCCACACCATTCCATTAATTGCTGAAACCGGTGGTTTAAACACCCTGATCGTTGACTCTTCTGCCCTGACAGAACAGGTCGTTAACGATGTAGTTGCCTCCGCCTTTGACAGTGCAGGACAACGTTGCTCTGCCCTGCGCATTCTCTGTCTTCAGGAGGAGATCGCCGACAAAACCATCACCATGCTGAAAGGCGCAATGAGTGAATGCAAAATGGGTAACCCGGACTGTCTATCAACGGATATCGGCCCGGTAATTGATGCTCAGGCAAAAGAGAATATTGAGCAGCATATTCAGACCATGCATTCCAAAGGGCGTAAAGTCTATCAATCATCATTTGACGGCAGTTCAGATAAGAGTCTGCTGACAAAAGGCACTTTCGTACAACCGACCCTGATTGAACTGGAAAACCTCAATGAGTTAACCAAAGAAGTATTTGGCCCGGTTCTGCATGTTGTACGCTATCAGCGTGAAAATATCGCTCAGTTAATTGAACAAATTAATGCCGCAGGCTACGGATTAACCATGGGTATTCACACCCGTATTGATGAAACCATCGCTCAAATTACCGAACGGGCAGCCGTAGGTAATCTGTATGTGAATCGCAATATTGTTGGTGCGGTGGTTGGCGTACAACCCTTTGGCGGCGAAGGATTCTCCGGTACCGGTCCTAAAGCCGGCGGCCCGCTCTATCTCTATCGCCTGCTGTCTCACCGTCCGGATGACGCCATCGCTAAAGCGCTGTCCCGCAGCGATCGGGAACGTCTGGTGGATACCCGTACTAAAGAGTTATTGCTACAACCGCTAAACGTATTTAAAGAATGGGCGCTGAAAAAGGAGAATCGCCCGCTGGCTGCCCTGTGCGACAGCTACGCAACCTATTCACAAACAGGCACGATTCGCCTGCTTACCGGCCCTACCGGTGAGCGCAATAGTTATGCATTAATGCCGCGCCATCGTATTTTATGTTTACATCACGAAGAGCACGACGCCCTGATTCAGCTGGCGGCCGTTTTAGCCAGCGGTTCAAAAGTGCTGTGGGTGGACCATAACTTTACCCGTTCGCTGCACAAAAACCTGCCGGAACAAGTTCAGTCACAAATTGGTTTTGTTGCCGACTGGCATAATACCGAAGTGGCATTTGACGGCGTGCTTTACCACGGTGACAGCGATAAGTTACAGCTGATTAGCGAACAAATCGCCCGCCGTGATGGGCCTATCTTATCGGTACAGGGATTCGCCCATGGGGATACCAACATTCTGTTGGAGCGTTTGATACTGGAACGAGCATTAAGCATTAATACTGCCGCGGCTGGCGGTAACGCCAGTTTGATGACAATTGGTTAATTTTATTTCACAGGGCTTGGTGTAGACTAAGCCCTGTGTTGTACCAATAATGCTCTTAACAGGGCAACGGCTATATGCCATTGATTCCCATGTCCGTTTTATTTAATTCCATATACTGGTTATACTAAGACCTACTCTGAATTCTGTTCAGCTCATTTAACAATGCCAATTGCATAAGTATCGCGATGAAAACAATCACTACACAAATTCCTGCGCTGGATAAAGTTGTTCGTATTTGTGACTTTTTATCTGATAAAAATGGTGCCACCTTTAGCCAAATTTATCAGGGCGTTGGCATTGCAAAAAGCAGCACTTCTTCTTTACTCAACGGTATGGTAGCGCACGGCCTGCTGCGTCAGGACAATGATAAATATTATCTTGGCCTGCGGTTGTATGAGTTTGGTAATAAAGCCGTCGAACAGTATGACATCAAAAAGATCGCCCTGCCGGTGCTAACGGCATTGCGCGATAAAACTAATCTGACCTGCCATTTAGGCGTATTACAGGGTTCCTCACCCATTTATCTGACCAAACTGGAAAGTCCGCAGGCGATTATTATCCGCAGTTGGGAAGGCAAGCGCCTGTCGCTGTACAGCTCTGGTTTAGGTAAAGCGCTGATGGCGCATTTAAGCGATGAAGAAGTTGATGCGCTGTTACCAGAAGATAAAGTTCTAACGCGTATTACCGATACCACGATTACCGATATTAATGTGCTAAAAGCCGAGCTGGCTGAGATCCGCGTGCGCGGCTGGGCCTATGATAATGAAGAGGATAGCCAGGGCGTTCGCTGTATCGCCGTTCCGGTACTGAACCCACAGGGCAAAGCTATTGCCGCTATCAGCACCTCGGGCGTAGCCTTCCAGATCCCGGACGATAAGCGGGAATATCTGGCCTCTCTGGTAATGGAAGCCGGGCAGCAACTGGCCCAACAGCTAAAATAACCTGAATAGTCCCCAAAACGCCTCAGACCTTCGCCAGTCGGCGAAAGTCTGATTGCTTTCTCAATAACAATTTTTATTCTACAGAAGAATTAACGATCCTGATAAGGCACGCCCGCAAAGGTTAATACTTTCATCAGTTGTTGTTTTTTCTCTTGTGATAATTTCTGCACCGGCGCTAAAACCTCGGTGGAAATATTCAACCCGCACAGTTTAATTGCTTGTTTAATCACGCCAAAAAACGGGATTTCCAGACTATATACCGTCGACAGGCGTGACAACTGACGCTGTAATTCAAACATGGTTTCATAATCTTTTGCTTTAAACGCCCGATAAATTCCGCAGGTAATCTGAGCCGCAAAGTTAGACGTTGCCGGAATTGCGCCATTCCCACCCATAATCAGGGTGTCCATCATATATTCGTCATAGCCGGAAAACACCACGAAGTTCGGGCGAATAGGCCGCACCTGATTAATAACCTCCCGTACATGACTGATATTATCCACGGTATCTTTAATACCAATAATATTGCTCACCTCTTTTACCAGACGGGCAATCAGGTTAACGCCGATATCCTGACCGGTTAACGCCGGGAAGTTATACAGAATAACCGGAGAACCAATGTTCTCAGCGACAGTGCGGAAGTGGTTATACATATATTCTTCGTTAAGCAATGCATAATAGGGGTTCAGTACCAGTACGGCATCCACCCCTAACTTATCTGCATGCTGACCAAACTCAATGACTTCCTGAGTGGAGGGACTGCTAATGCCTAATAATACAGGTACCCGACCAGCAATATGCTTTACCGCAAACTCAGCCACTTCAAAACGCTGCGCTTTCGGCATATGGCAAAACTCACCGCCACTGCCAAGGATCAGCATACCATCTACGCCATCATTGACTAATTTATCAATCAGCGCTCCCATTCCCACGGTATCCAGTCGTCCATCCGCATGAAATATCGTCGGCACCGGAGGAAAAACGCCTCTAAACTTATTCAGGTCAGTCATTGTATTATCCTGTCTTATTGCTAATGAATACATCTCTGTTGCTTTGCTTCCGTCATCGTTAAACCATGACGGAAGCTTAACTGGTATAGGCTCCAGCCATTAACGAGGCCGCACGCTGGGTGAACTGCTTGTACACCCCTTTACGATGGGAATAGTCCGGACGTACCCACTTAGCCTGACGTTCCGCCATAATAACGTCGATTTGCTCCGGCGTTTTATGCTCACCATTGATGCCAACGATATTCAGCTTACGGGCAGGTACATCCATTTCGATTAAGTCACCATCCTCCACCAGTGCAATCGGCCCACCGTCTGCCGCTTCTGGTGAAACGTGCCCTACACAGGGACCACTGGTAGCACCAGAGAATCGGCCATCGGTAATCAATGCCACCCGACCATCCAGACGGTTGTCATATACAATGGCATCGGTAGTCATCAGCATTTCCGGGGCGCCAGAACCTTTAGGCCCTTCGTAACGGATAAACAGCACATCCCCCGGATTTACCCGGTTATGAATAATGGCCTGCTGCGCATCTTCTTCTGAGTTAAACACTTTGGCCGGGCCCACGTGTTGATGCATATCGGCGCGACAGGCAGCATATTTGATAACCGCACCATCCGGCGCAATATTGCCTTTAAGAATAGCGATAGACCCCTTTTTAGTGGCTGACTCGGGCTTTCTGATCACCTCTTCCGGCTTCACTTTATGGTTAGCCAGATAGCCCTGATTACGTTCAAAGAAACCTGACTGTTGTAGCATATCCAGATTATCCCCCAGCGAACGTCCTGTTACGGTCATAACATCCAAATCCAGCTTGTCGCGCAGTAACCATTGAATCATGGGTACACCACCGGCAAACCAGAACAATTCTGTCACATACTCGCCGCTTGGCTGAATATTGGTGAGATAAGGAATATCATGATTGATACGGTCAAAGATTTCCGGCTTCAGTTCCCAGCCAAGTTCATGGGCGATGGCCGGTAAATGGATCAGCGCATTGGTGCTACCGCCAATAGCCGCATGCACTTTAATGGCGTTCTCAAATGCGGATGGCGTTAATATTTTTGCCGAGGTGATGTTCTTCTCCGCCAGATACATCGCCTGATGGCCCGCAGCACGCGCTACCCGACGGATCTCTGACATGGTGGAAGGCATGATGGCACTCCCCGGTAGCGCCATACCAAGGGCTTCTGACATACACTGCATGGTGCTGGCCGTTCCCATAAACTGACAGGCTCCGGCGGTAGGACAGCCACACTGTTGATGCGCTTCCACCTGCTTCACGCTAATCTCGCCTTTCTTCAGTTTGGCCGTCAGCCCACCCAAATCGGACGTGCTCATATTGGGTGCAGGGCGCATAGAACCGCCGGGAATATGAATTAATGGCATATCCAAACGCGCAGCGGCAATCAAATGGGCCGGAACCGATTTATCGCAGCTGGAAATCAGTACCGCACCATCATAAGGCACAACGGATGCATGGATCTCAACCATATTGGCAATGGCTTCCCGCGAGGCCAGAATATAGTTCATACCATCATGACCCTGCCCCCAACCATCACAAATATCGGTAACATGATGACGAACAGCACGACCGCCGCTTTCATGAACCCCCAACATAGTTTCATAACCCAGCTCATTAAGATGGAAGCTTCCCGGATGGCTTTCACCATAACAGTCATCAATCAGTACCTGAGGTTTCTGGGTATCTTCTTTGCTGTAGTTCATCCCCATACGTAGTGCATCTAACTGCGACCATAAATCACGAGCGCCCTGACATTTCTGTTTCATTTTGTGGTTCCTTTAATAATTAATTCATCACGACATTACGGATTATTTTTTAGGTGGCCGGGCGGTAATCGCCGGCAGCGTAAATAGCAGGAAAACCGCTATCATTAAGGCAGCAACCAGTACAAACATACCTGCCGTCTGGCTAACGGTCATGGTTAACAGCCCCACCAGATACGGACCTATAAATCCGCCTAAATTACCCAGTGCGTTAATGGTTCCACGCACTCCGCCTAATACATTGGATGGGAACAACAGCGGCGGCAGTGTCCAAAACGGCCCCGCATAGGCCTGCAAAAAGAAGCCACACAACACCATTACGCCATAAGAAAGCCAGATACTCTCTTTCAGCAACAGAGAAAGGGTTAAACAGACGGCAAAACCAACCAGTGGAATCGCGGTATACAGGCGGCGGTTCATCGTCTTATCACACCATTTGGCGATATAATATTGACCGAAGATACAAAGCACATAAGGTGCCGCAGTCAGCATCCCTACCATGGTCATCCCACTGCCTGTCAGGTTTTTAATCAGATTAGGCATCCACAGTGCAAAGCCATAGAACCCGACCTGAACAAAGAAATAGATACCAATCAGTTTCCACAGGTTTGGACTGCGAATAATGGTGCTGATACTGGCTTTATCATCAATGGAAGCCCCCATACGGTCCTCTTCCAGCTTTTTCTCAATCCACTCACGTTCCCGTGGGCCCAGCCATTTCGCCTGATGAGGATGGTCAGATACCAACGGCATCCAGACAAACAGCAGCGCCAGTGACAGTACCCCTTCAATGATGAACATTTCACGCCAGCCGTGCAGCTCAATTAACCAGCCGGACAGTGGGCCTGTAATAATCGAAGCAACTGCCAGATTCATCTGGAAAAAGGCAATGGCCCTGGCCCGCTCTTCATTAGGAAACCAGTGACCAATTAAGGCCAGAATTGCCGGATATACCCCTCCCTCAGCAACGCCAAGAATGAAGCGGATAATCAATAACTGAGTCGGGTTTTGCACAAAACCGGTTAGCAGGGCAAATCCTCCCCAGGCGACAATGGTCCAGGCAATAAATTTCCTGGCGCTGTAACGTTCAGCAATATGGCCGCCGGGTATTTGCAGGAAGATATAACCGATAAAGAAAATCCCTGCCACCAACCCGGCAAATGACGCCGTCATGCCTAAGTCTTTATCCATACCACCGGCAATACCGATTGCGATATTAGTTCGGTCCATATAAGCCACGATATAGACCAAAATGGTTGCCGGAATGATATGCATCCAGCGCCCTTTAGGAATAGGTTTACTTGAATCTGTGCTCATTAGTATGTTCCTTGGTTCAACCGCTAAATGATAAAAAACGCGAGTACGTTTGTTGTTTGTTATTCATTGTTACGCAATTTGTTCTGCATATAGAACAAATATTCAATATACGGAACAATATTCCTCGCGCTGCATAAAAGAGTCAATGGGGGAAATTGCCAAAGTTGAATATCTGTGAACTGACGCAACTTTCGCCATTCTGAAGTTGACGCCAAATAATTTCGGGAAGAATATACCCGCATACAGAACAGCAGTTCCACATAAAGAACAATAAGCACTGGTAACCATTTTTATCACGATTAAGGAGCTAAAATGATTACTACTGCTATTTTCCCCGGTCGTTACGTACAAGGTTCCGGGGCGGTTGAGAAGTGTTTAGGTGATGAGCTATCGCGCCTGGGTCAGAAGGCACTCATTTTGCAGGATCCCGTGGTTCATCAAAAGCTGGGCAGCCATATTGCTAAAGCGCTGGAGGGAAAAATTGCCTGTCAGGTTGAGGTGTTTAATAGCGAATGCTCTGATGAAGAGATCGATCGTATTTCGGCGCTGGCACAAAACTACGGTGCTGAAGTGATTGTAGGTATTGGCGGAGGAAAAACCTTAGATACCGCCAAAGCAACCGGCGCATTCCTTAAGCTTCCTATTGCTATTGTACCAACGCTGGCCTCTACCGATGCTCCATGCAGCTCTTTAGTGGTGATTTACACTCAGGAAGGCAAATTTAAGCGCTATATGATGATCCCCCGCAACCCTGACGTGGTGCTGGTTGATTCAAAAATTATCGCGCAGGCTCCGGTACGTTTTCTGGTTTCCGGCATTGGCGATGCGCTGGCAACCTGGTTTGAAGCAGAAGATTGCCGCATAAAAATGGCTGGCAATATGACCGGTCGCCCTGGCCCAATGTCGGCTTATGGTTTGGCGCGTTTATGTTATGACACCTTATTGCAATATGCGATACTGGCGAAATCGGCCTGCGAACAGCAGCAGGTTACTCCAGCGCTGGAGCTCGTTATTGAAGCTAACACCCTGCTCTCAGGATTAGGCTTTGAAAGCGGTGGTCTGGCCGCAGCACACGCCATCCATAATGGATTAACCGTGCTACCACAAACCCACAGTTACTGGCACGGAGAAAAAGTCGCCTTTGGCACACTGGCCATGCTGATGCTCACCGACCGTGAGCCCGAAGTGATTGATACGGTCTATAACTTCTGCCGCGATGTCGGTTTGCCAACCACACTGGCAGATATCGGGTTAAAACAGGTGAGCGATGACGATCTGATGAAAGTAGCAGAAGCCTCGTGCAATCAGGGGGAAACTATCCATAATGAACCTTATGAGATCTCCGCTGAAAATGTGTTGGCGGCATTAAGGGCGGCTGATGCAGAGGGGCAACGGCGTAAGCTGTTCGCCTGAGACAATAAAAAACAAGATGGCCTGCATCGCAGGCCATTTGAGACTGATGACAAAGTCAGATGATTCAGTTTTACGGGGTCAGTCCATCTAAGCCCGGAGCGCTCCTTAGTTAAGTACAGATGGTCTTCCGGCCGAGCACGAAAGTGATATGAGCAACATCGTTTTTACGGCCGGAATATTCACAGATACTGATTTATCAGCAGACTAAAATGAAATGCCCCACACCGCAGTCCATTTTATTAAGCTAAAAAACCAATATTACCCCAGCGCCTTCAGCTCCTGATGCACTTTCGTCAGCCACTCCTTATGCATTTTACGATAGTGCGGTTTAGCGCGACGGGCCATAACGGCAATCGTCTCTAACTGATGTTTAGCTTCCAGTTTATCGCCCTTTTCTGTCAGCAGTTGGTAGTAACGAAAGCGTGCTTCTGGTCCGGTGTAATACTCAACCAAAACTCTGAATTCATCTTCGGCTTTATCAAGACCGCCAGTTTGTTGCAGCGATCGGGCATACAGCAAATGACCGTCCTGAGAGCGATAGTCAGGATTAGCATCAATCAGTCGTTCCAGGGTTTTCAGGCAGGAGACCGGATCCTGACTGTCAAACTGTGCCTGAGCCAGCTTAACTAAAATGTCCGGATCCTGAACAAAAATACCGGTTAACGCTTTTTGATAATTCGCAACTGCTTCCTGTGGCCTGCCAATACGCAATAGTTCATCGGCTAAACGCACATAGTTCTGGCTGGTTTCGGTAATCACCAGCTCATCACGCAGCATACGCACATGACGTTCCGGATCCATCTTATCCTGTGCTTTACCCAACAGGCGCTTACCATCGCGGCTGCCTAGCAGGTCCGGTAATATAATAGCCAGTACATATATCGCACAACCAATACCCGGCAAACCAATAATGAGATACAGCCAATAACGTTCCTGTCCAGTTTTCACCACATGAACGCCACACATGATTTGAATAATAACCACCAGAATAACCGGCATTTCAGCACTCCCTGCCAAAAGTAAAACAATCGCTATAATGGAGGCATCATATTGCTGAGACGGCTGTCTGACAATGATTTCAGCATATAAACGCAGTAAAATAATAAATTATGAAATTAATTATCCCCTTATTTTCTATTTATAGAATTTAATTATTCTTTGCCATGAATCTGCAAAAAGAATGCAGAAAAAATAGTCTGCTCACAGGGATGCCTAAACCACCGCGATCTGTGGCATAATGTGCCTAATATCACACTTTCAACTATGAGTATTCGTTTTGTTAATCAGCAATAATATTACTATGCAGTTTGGCTCCAAGCCGCTGTTTGAAAACATTTCGGTCAAATTTGGCGGCGGTAATCGCTACGGTTTAATTGGTGCTAACGGTAGTGGTAAATCCACCTTTATGAAGATATTAGGTGGCGATCTGGCCCCTTCCGGCGGCAACGTATTTCTCGATCCAAATGAGCGCCTGGGTAAACTGAAACAGGACCAGTTTGCCTATGAAGAGTACAGCGTACTGGATACCGTGATTATGGGCCACGCTGAACTTTGGCAAGTTAAAGAAGAACGCGACCGCATCTATAATCTACCGGAAATGAGTGAAGAAGATGGGCTAAAAGTTGCCGATCTGGAAGTTCAGTACGGAGAGATGGATGGATATACTGCGGAGTCCCGCGCCGGTGAACTGCTGTTAGGTGTGGGTATTCCGGTAGAACAGCATTATGGCCCGATGAGCGAAGTGGCACCGGGCTGGAAACTGCGGGTATTACTGGCTCAGGCACTTTTTGCCGATCCGGACATTCTGCTGCTCGACGAACCAACCAACAACCTGGATATTGATACTATTCGCTGGCTGGAACAGACGCTAAACGACCGTAACAGCACCATGATCATCATTTCCCATGACCGTCACTTTCTGAATATGGTATGTACCCACATGGCCGATTTGGATTACGGTGAACTTCGTGTCTATCCGGGTAACTATGATGAGTATATGACTGCCTCAACTCAGGCCCGTGAACGCCTGTTGGCAGACAACGCCAAGAAAAAGGCCCAGATTAACGAACTGCAATCTTTCGTTAGCCGTTTTAGCGCCAACGCCTCCAAATCTCGTCAGGCAACATCACGCGCTCGTCAGATTGATAAAATCCAGTTGGAAGAAGTTAAGGCGTCCAGCCGCCAGAATCCATTTATTCGCTTTGAACAGGACAAAAAATTGTTCCGTAATGCGCTGGAAGTGGAAAACCTGTCAAAAGGTTATGACGGCAACGCCCCGCTGTTTAAAAACATCAATCTGATGCTGGAAGTGGGCGAAAAAGTGGCGGTGTTGGGTACCAACGGCGTGGGTAAAACAACGCTGCTGAAAACCTTAATCGGTGAATTAACCCCGGATTCAGGTCGCTTGAAATGGTCAGAAAACGCCAGTATTGGTTATTACGCTCAGGACCATGCCTCTGACTTTGAAATTGATATGACCGTGTTTGACTGGATGAGCCTGTGGATGCAGCCTAATGACGATGAGCAATCAGTGCGCAGCGTATTGGGTCGCCTGCTGTTCTCTCAGGACGATATTAAGAAATCGATCAAAGTCCTGTCCGGTGGTGAAAAAGGCCGTATGCTGTTTGGCAAACTGATGATGACTCGCCCTAACATTCTGATTATGGATGAGCCAACCAACCACCTGGATATGGAATCTATCGAATCACTGAATATGGCGCTGGAGCTGTATCAGGGAACGCTGATTTTCGTCTCCCATGACCGTGAATTTGTTAGCTCACTGGCTACACGCATCATCGAAATTACTCCGGAAAAAGTCACCGACTTCAGCGGTAATTATGATGATTATCTGCGTAGTCAGGGGATTAATAACTGATTAGTCAGCAAGAAATAAACAAAGGCCACCAGCAAGTTTATGTTGGTGGCCCTTTTTATTACTCACAACGGTATTTAACTACCCGCTGACTCCGAACGACGGGCGCCCGCATATGAAGCACGCCTTTGTTGAGCAGGTTTATCCGAGCGAGGCTTCTGGCTACGCGGCTTGTTGTCACCCCGACCTTCAGACTTATTGCCCCACGGACTATTGTTATCACTACGACCAGCATGTTGACCCGCAGCCGGACGAGCGCGTCCGGAATTTGGACGTCCACCTTGCCCTTGCCCCTGACCTCTCCCCTGACGACCATTGATAATAGGTTCAGCTTTAATGGTTGGATCGGGTTCATAGCCTGGTAAAGCAATACGTGCAATTTCAAACTTCAGCAGACGCTCAATATCACGCAGCAGTTTATGTTCATCAACACAAACTAAAGAGACCGCTTCTCCGGTACATTCAGCACGGCCGGTACGACCAATACGGTGAACATAATCTTCCGGGACGTTTGGCAACTCATAGTTAACCACATGAGGCAGATGGTCGATATCCAGACCACGAGCAGCAATATCGGTAGCGACCAATACACGAATTTTACCGTTCTTAAACTCATCCAGAGCACGAGTGCGGGCACCCTGACTCTTATTACCATGAATGGCGGAAGCGGTAATACCGTCTTTATTTAGCTGCTCTGCCAGATGGTTAGCCCCGTGTTTAGTACGGGTAAATACCAGCACCTGTTGCCACTGGCCTTCACCAATCATTTGTGACAGCAGCTCCCGCTTACGTTTTTTATCAACAAAATGGACCTTCTGATCCACCAGTTCTGATGGCGTATTGCGTTTTGCGACTTCCACAGAAGCCGGATTATGCAGCAGTTTAGATGCCAGCCCTTTAATCTCATCGGAGAACGTGGCAGAGAACAGCAGATTCTGGCGTTTGGCAGGCAGTTTAGCTAACACACGACGAATATCGTGAATAAAACCCATATCCAGCATACGGTCAGCTTCGTCCAGTACCAGAATTTCGACTTTAGATAAATCGACCGCATTTTGATGTTCTAAATCCAGTAAACGTCCCGGCGTCGCCACCAGTACATCTACCCCTCCGCGCAGCTTCATCATCTGCGGGTTAATGCTAACGCCACCGAAAACCACCAGTGAACGAATATTTAAATGGCGACTATAATCACGCACATTTTCCCCAACCTGAGCAGCCAGTTCGCGGGTTGGTGTCAAAATCAGTGCTCTGACCGGGCGGCGGCCACGAGCAGCTTCACCGTTTACCGTTAAACGCTGTAATAATGGGAGAGTAAAACCTGCGGTTTTACCGGTACCCGTTTGCGCACAGGCCATTAAATCACGGCCAGATAAAACAACAGGAATCGCCTGCTGCTGAATAGGTGTCGGATCGCGATAACCCTGTTCTTCAACCGCGCGCAAAATATCGGCACTTAAGCCGAGTGAATTAAAAGACATATAAGGAAAAACTCCAGACTCGCCCGGCAAACATTCCGTAGAGGAATAGTCGTTTGCTACGGTCCTGACGAGATTATTATTACGAGGTATGACGTTGAGGCATTACCGCGAGGAATATGGCGTAGACCGAAGTACGCCGGATGTAGTCAGTATAACAGAACTTCTATCAGTTAGTGTAACTATTCAGAATTTCACTAATTAACGATTGATTATCAACTTTTTAGAAACAATAAGGGCGCGAAATCGCGCCCTTATTCAATATTGCCTTGCGGATGATATTAGCGGCGATCGCCTAAAATACGCAGCAGCATTAAGAACAGGTTGATGAAGTCTAAATAGAGGGTTAAAGCACCCATAATAGAAGACTTACGGTAACCTTCTCTGTCATCGATAGAGACTTGCTCACCAATGGCTTTCAGTTTTTGTGTGTCATAAGCGGTTAAACCAACAAACACAATAACGCCGATATAGGTGATTGCCCAGGTCAGCGCCGGGCTCTTAAGGAAAATATTGACCAGTGAAGCCAGCAGAATACCAATCAGGCCCATAATCATCATGCTGCCTAATTTGCTTAAATCACGCTTGGTGGTATATCCGTACAGGCTCATAGCACCAAAGGTACCGGCAGTAACAAAGAAAGTACTGGCAATTGAGCTGCTGGTATAAGCAATAAAGATACTGGATAAGGTTAATCCGGTCAGAACCGAATAGAGCATAAACAGCGTTGTGGCTAAAGCACCACTAATGCGGTTAAGCATACCGGACAGGAAAAACACCACGCCCAGTTGCACAATAATCAGACCAAAAAAGGTGATATTGCTGGAGAAAATGAATGACTGAAGCGCAGTTCCGGTAACAAACCAGGCGGTAAATGCAGTCAATAACAGACCGCAGGTCATCCATCCGTAGACCTGAGCCATAAACGCCTGAATACCGGTATTGGCGTGTTCTACGATAGTACCGTTGTGACGTGGATCCATTAATTTTGTCCTTCTTATCTCATAAGCCAAAAAACAGGGGTGAAAACAGCTAAATTTACCCAAGGTTATCACATATTATGACACCTGATGGCAAAAATAATTTCGTAATGTCTGGTAAAGATAGATGGATATTCCTCCTTTCACCCGACATCTGAGCGTGGTTTATACGCCTGACCAACGCCGGGCTAACTGAGCGATACGCTGACCAAACAGACGAGCGGTTTCCAGTTCCCCTGACAGTGGCGCTTCTTCTACAGAAGCATCTGCCGGAGACACCGTCATCAACCCGGAAACACCGGCGATATAGTTAACATCCTGACGCGTTGCCGCTTTGGTATTGGATGGCAACATCCCCATACCCGCCCAAATACCGCCATGCTGTTGGGACAGATGAAACATATAGTCCAGCGTACTGAGCTTATCGCCATTCATACTGGCTGAGTTAGTAAAGCCAGCGAACAGTTTATCTTTCCACAACAGTGCAGACCAGGGTTTGGAAGAGGCATCGGCAAACTTCTTAAACTGCCAGGAAGGGCCACTCATATAGGTAGGACTACCAAAGATAATGCCATCGGCAATGGAAAGAATAGCCCATGCCTGTTCCGGCAAATTGCCTTCTGCATTGATGGCCAATATATCAACCTGTGTGCCACTGATTTCCGTTAATCCTTTTGCTACTGCTTCGGCAACTTTTGCCGTATGTCCGTATCCACTGTGATACACCATTGCTATACGAGCCATTAAAACCTCTTTAAAACCGAAAAAAACAAAGCCTGCCCTGAACTTCAGACAGGCTTTTACAACCGGGGAATTATATCATTTTTAACAAAGAATGGGATGACGATAAGGGAGATAGTTGGGTATCAAACGCAATTTACGTTTTACATCTCCCTGCGGTTCTCTTTTATTGCAGATTAACTACCAGCGTTCAGCCGCCTGTTTGTCGCTATCGCGGGATTCCACCCAACGGTCACCTTCCTGAGTCGCTTCCCGCTTCCAGAATGGCACTTTCGTTTTCAGATAATCCATGATGAATTCCGCCGCTTCAAACGCAGAACTGCGGTGAGCGCTGGTTACACCAACAAAGACAATTTCATCACCGGGAAACAGTTCACCAATACGATGAATAAGGCTAACCCGCTGTAAAGGCCAGCGCTGACGGGCTTGCTCAATAATCTCAGACAGTGATTTTTCTGTCATTCCCGGATAGTGTTCAAGGGTGAGAGCGCTGACGCTATCGCCTAAATTATGATTACGCACTTTACCGGTGAAAGTCACCACCGCGCCATCATCATCACACTGAGACAACCACTGATACTCATCACCAACCTGAAATGCTGCCGGACTTACGGTAATGCGGGTATTGCTAATATCTGGCATTGCCTCACCCTCCGGTAACCGGTGGAAAAAATGCCACTTCATCACCATCCGCAATAGGGTGATCGGCCATCACTAAAGTCTGATTAACCGCCATCAGCAATTTCCCCGGCTCTAACGCCAGCGGCCATTTATTACCACGGGAGCATAAAGCCTGACGCAGTGCTTCTACCGTTGGGTACTCCGGTGCCAGTTCCAGTTGTTCAGTACCAACCAGCTCTCTTACCTGAGCAAAAAATATCACTTTAATCATGATGTTTTATTTTCCTTTGCTACTGCCCCGCCCTCAGCCAAAAAGTCGCCGGATTTACCGCCGCTTTTCGCCAACAGTCTTACCGGACCAATAACCATATCTTTCTGCACCGCTTTACACATATCATAAATCGTCAGGGCCGCTACCGAGGCAGCGGTTAACGCCTCCATCTCAACCCCGGTTTTTCCGGTTAAACGACAGCATGACTCAATACGGACCCGATTACTTTCAGGTAAGGCTTCAAGGGAAACCTCTACTTTGCTGAGTAACAATGGATGGCAAAGAGGAATCAACTCCCAGGTACGCTTTGCCGCCTGAATACCAGCGATACGTGCGGTAGCAAATACATCACCTTTATGATGGCTACCCTGCATGATCATCGCCAGGGTCTCGGCTTTCATCTCAACAAATGCTTCGGCTCTGGCTTCTCTGACCGTTTCACTTTTTGCTGAAACGTCCACCATGTGCGCTTCGCCAGAAGCATTTATATGGGTTAATTGTGACATGTCGTGGTTTATCTCTGTTTTTTGCTTAAGTGAGGTAAAAAGTTACAGGGCCGATGGCGGGCATCCAGCTGTTCAACAATGATGCGCTCCCACGCCATTTTGCAGGCATTGGTTGAACCGGGTACCGCAAAAATAATGGTTTGATTAGCAATACCGGCCAGCGCACGGGACTGGATGGTAGAAGTACCAATATCTTCATACGACATCATTCGAAACAGCTCACCAAAACCTTCCACTTCGCGGTCAAACAGCGGTGAAATGGCTTCCGGTGTATTATCTCTGGCGGTAAAGCCGGTACCGCCAGTAATCATCACTGCCTGTACCGATTCGTCTGCTACCCAACCGGAAATTACCGCACGAATTTGGTAAATATCATCTTTAATAATACGTTTATCAACCACCTGATGGCCGACCTGTTTGGCCGCTTCCACCAGATAATGGCCAGAAGTATCCTCTGCTTCCCCGCGGGAATCAGAAACGGTTAATACCGCAATGGATACCGGAATAAATTCGCTGGCTGCATGTCCCATGTAGGCTCCTTAAATCATAATGTCTGTTGATAACCCGCGTTGCGGGCTATCAGCCGCCAATAAATGACAGGTTTTGCGTAATGCCGCTATTACCCTGATGCAGGAAGTGCGTCTGTTTTTTAGTTTGAAGTTTTTCCTGAATGCGATCTTTTAACGCTTCGAGCTGACTATCCTCTTCCAGCAGGTCGCGCAGTGAAATACCCTGCTCACCAAACAGGCAAAGATGTAAATGACCAACCGCAGAAACCCGCAGGCGGTTACAGCTCAAACAGAAATCTTTTTCATAAGGCATGATCAGGCCGATTTCGCCCTGATAGTCGGGATGACTAAATACCTGTGCCGGGCCATCGCTACGGCTACGAATCGCCTGTTGCCAGCCTCTTTCCAGCAGTTGCTGACGGATCACTTCACCGGAAACATGGTGTTTACGGAACAGGTCGGTTCCCTCTCCGGTTTCCATCAGCTCAATAAAACGCAGCTGAATTGGGCGGTGTTTAATCCAGTCAAGAAAGGTCGCCAGGCTACGATCGTTTACATCACGCATCAGCACGGTATTAACTTTGATTTTTTTGAATCCGGCGGCAAATCCGGCATCGATACCTTCCATCACCTGACGGAATTTATCCTGACCAGTGATAGCGTGAAACTGGCGGGCGTCCAGACTATCAACGCTGACGTTCACCGAGGTTAACCCGGCATCTTTCCAGCTCTGAATATCTCTCGCCATCCGATAACCATTGGTGGTTACTGCCAATGTTTTTATGGCTGAATTTTCACGGATCGCTGCGACAATATCGACGAAATCACGGCGTAATGTCGGTTCGCCACCGGTCAGGCGGACTTTCTCCGTTCCGAGCCCGGCAAAGCCACGCCCCACGCGTTTAATTTCGTCAAGAGTAAGGAACCGCTTGTTTGAATTTGGTTTATAACCATCAGGCAAACAGTAGTTGCAACGGAAGTTGCAAACATCGGTAATCGATAAACGCAAATAATAGAATTTGCGATCAAAAGCATCGGTCAATTGCGATACCATAAAACACCTTTCCAATATCGGGAGGCGCAGGCATTTCTACCATACACCCTGGTGACGTTAAGCCACGGCTGCAGCACCATATCATTGACTGACTTAGGTCGGAGCAGCTCAGAGTTTCATTTCATTGTATGCTCTAATTCGGTTGATGACTAACAACTGAGTGATTAACAGAGCAATATATAGATATTAATGTGTAATTTCGCTTACTGCCAGAATTATAAATCGTTATGTAATTATTTATATAACGTTTATTCTTCAATTTATTTGTAAGCACCTTACTGAAAAACCCGATGATGTAGCTTGATATAAGTCAATGTTGACCCATGTCATGCAAAATCACTCAGATTTCGCCTTTTGTTTTAAAATCGGGTACCTTATGCCGCAAAAATAAGCTTCACAAAAAGGAATGTTATGCGTAATCGCACCTTGAACGATCTGGAACATGTGGTGGCGCTTGGCGGAGGGCACGGTTTAGGCCGGGTAATGTCAGCACTCTCTCCTTTAGGTTCCCGCCTTACCGGTATCGTGACCACCACCGATAATGGAGGTTCAACAGGACGCATCCGCAAATCAGAAGGCGGGATTGCCTGGGGCGATACCCGTAACTGCCTGAACCAATTAATTACTGAACCCAGTGTCGCTTCCACCATGTTTGAATATCGCTTTAGCGGCAACGGTGAACTGGCTGGGCATAATCTGGGGAATCTGATGCTTAAAGCGCTGGATAACCTCAGCGTTCGCCCTTTAGAAGCAATAAACCTGATTCGTAATTTATTAAAAGTACGTGCTTATCTGATCCCCATGTCTGAACATCCGGTGGATCTGGCTGCAGTCGATGTGGAAGGCAATGTGGTATATGGTGAAGTCAACGTCGACAGCCTGAAACAGATGCCGGAAAAATTGTTGCTGGAACCGCATGTACCGGCAACCCGGGAAGCTATAGAAGCTATTGATGAAGCGGAACTAATACTGATCGGCCCCGGAAGCTTTATGACCAGTCTGCTACCGCCGCTGCTGTTAACTGAAGTCACTCAGGCGCTGCTCCGTAGTAAAGCGAAGATCATCTATATTGGTAATCTGGCTAAAGAGTTAAGCCCGGCAGCTGCCGCACTTCGTCTGAAAGATAAAATGGATATTATTGAGCAAGCCATCGGCGGCCGAAAAATTGATGGTATCGTTATTGGCCCTCATACCAGCCCGGAAGGCATTACCGATAAGGTCATTGTTCAGCAACCTCTGGAAGCAGAAGATATTCCTTATCGTCACGATCGTGAAATGCTGCATAAAGCCCTGGAAGCAGCGCTACAAAAATTCGGCAGATAGAACAACATAAAAAACGCGAGGATTGTTTATCTCTCGCGCTTTTTTATTTCAATTTATCCACTACTTCTGAGAGCGGGTATCTGCCACTACGCGAGTTGGCCTACCTTCAATAACCAATACTTTTTGACCATTAGACAGGGGCTGATCCATACCCTGCGCAACGGTAATCAAGCCATTACTTTCAGTTTGAATCACATATTCAATGGCCTGCTGCTTAGAGGCACTGCTTTCTACCGCTGACCCCAGCATACCACCTAATAAAGCACCACCAATTGCGCCCAACGCATTAGCCCGGAAACCGCCGCCAATAGCAGAACCTGCCACACCACCGGCCGCTGAACCAACCAGCCCACCAATGTTGTTATTACCTTCCACATCAACAACTCTTGAGCTAACAATAACCCCCGCATAAGTGCGGCTGGCTTGCCCAACTTGCTTATCATTGTATGAACTTGAAGAGATATTCGATGCGCATCCTGCCATGCTTAATACAATACAAGCGATGCCCAGAGTTTTAATAAATAGTGATTTCATCTTGATTCTCCCTTTTAGACTTAATTGTCTGCTATCAATCCTGATACACCGACGTTGACATTCCTGTCAGGTGAATAGAGTAAGTATAACAGCAGAGTACTGCATTCTCCTGAGAACCATCTGAATTAACAGATTAAACAACCCGTTAATCAAACGGTTAGTTTATTGAGGCATCGACGTTTTCTTAGAATCTATTGATTATGCGTTGGGAAGAGTTGTTGGTTTTGTGGGCGATGGGAGGGCCGCCTATGCGGCGGTTCAGAGCGAAGGGCAGATAATCACGCGGATTTACAATTTCTAAGCTGCCTATACGGCGGTTCAGGCGCAGGCGCTCCGCTTGATTGCCCCTCGACTTTTCTAAGCCGCCTATACGGCGGTTCAGACATCTTAGGCTGTCCATAGCTTTCTTTTGTCTTTCTAAGCCGCCTATACGGCGGTTCAGGATCCGTTTGCGGGTAGCGGAACAACGGGCATTTTCTAAGCCGCCTATACGGCGGTTCAGTGGGGTGGTTATAAAGACTGGCTGCCGGTGCTTTTCTAAGCCGCCTATACGGCGGTTCAGCACAGAACTCATTAAGCGCTGTTCTCCATGTCTTTCTAAGCCGCCTATACGGCGGTTCAGTAGACATTAAAAGCTAAAATCCCCCTGAACACCAAACAATTTAAGGAGATCCCATGTTTAAATATCTGAATACCCTTTTTCTGACCAATACTCTAATCTATTGTTTTATATAGACAGATTTTTTCAGTCAAAAAAAGGGTATCGCATTAAAACCAAGTTATTAAGGAACCCCTACTTTATAATTAAAAAATAGGGACACTCGCTTTAGCAACAGGATCGCTTAAACCATACTTCGTCAGCGTACCTTTCAACTCCCTGCTTTCTTCTCGACTGATGAATAGATGAAAATGATTTTTTTCATCATCATATTTAGAGCTATGGCTAACTAAATGAATAAACGGCAACTGACAACGTAGTTTGTTAATGAAGCTCTGTAGATTTTTTTGGGCTATCTCATTCCAATTCCCGCCTGCTTTTTTCAATAAAAACTGACGTTTTCTCTCAATATCACGTTCTGTTTTTGCATGTTTACGAGCAAATAGTGCGTACCCTTTCACCACCGCAGGCACTGGTGTAATTTGGCTAATCAATACATAGCCAAATAGACTGGATACTGTACCGGTAAGCTCTAACTGAGATAAATCTTGCTCGGTGCCATGCAACCGTAATATCGGGCCTAAAGTCGTATTGCGATGATTCTCAGAATCAAAGCAGTAGCAAGGAAAGCTAACGCCTACCGGAACACCACTATCAACTAACTTGAGATGTAACTGATAAAACAGTTGATTCATCACTAATGGTGTAGCGATTTCAGGGTTAGGCAAAATCTGGATATCAATATATCTATCCATACATCACTCCTTTCCACTTTCACCAAATACTCCACCACGAATCAATGTTGCTGCCACATAGTGCTGTTCCGTCTGAGAGGGAATCTGATCTTTCAATATCCATGCATCAAACAGAGTATAGAAATCTGTTTTTGCCTTTGGCTGGCGAAATGCGGTTCCCATAGAGGTAACTGCACCATAAGGTTCAACCGCTATAGGAAATTGAGCATCAGGGTACCAGGTATCAATCGTTCTTAATGCATTGCTAATTTTTTGTGAGTGCATCGCCGCGGCTTCATCAATTTCATACAACGTCTTACTTTTCTTCCCTTTATCCAGTATCAATTCTTGTGATGGATAAACTTCCTGCCCCTGACCCACTTTTGCATAAGCTTCTATTTGTAGTAGAACAAACTTCTCGCCCCTTAATCCCTGTTTAATCAGCTTCGTCAGGTCTTGCAGTTGATTATCGGTTTTATCAAAATCCATTAACGAATACTCTTTCCCTTTAAAGGTCAGAGTCTTATCGCCTTCGATTTTAACAACAACATCAATGAATTCGGCCCCCATGCGATTGCGCCATAAAAAACGTCCGTTGGCGATATTAGTTGCGTAACGCTTTGCCAACTCATCAAAACCAACGTTATCAATATAAGTTTTCAACGTTTGCTCCAACTTATTTTGATATTCAGCGTCATTGCATACACAGGGTTTGCCAGTAAATGGCAGAACTTTCAAACTCCATTTAACCACCAGCGTATCGTTCTCCTGGCTTAAGGCTGCCATATCTACCGTTTGCAGATTGGCTTTTTGGATTTCCGCATCCAACTTTGCCGGGTCACTGGCAACGGTATTTTTTAATCGATTAGAAATAGTGCCACGCACTGATTTTTCACTGATTTTAACTTTAACCTGGCGATCCCGTTGTACCCAATTTGTCTGATAAAAAATCCCATCGGAAACATCAAAGTTACGTTCGAAAGCTAACACTGACGCAGTTTTTAATTTGGACATCATGTCTCTCCTTAGAAAATTTAATAATCGATTAATTAATAAGTCTTTTTAACTTTATGAGTCGCACCGACCAAAAACAGTTGATTCTCAAAATCAGTTTGATAACGCCAAAACATCTGATCAAACTCGATTTGGCTGTTAATAAAACGCCACTCACCGATGGAATACACTGATTCAACAAAATGGGTGGGATATTGAGGTGCGCGAATATCTGCAACATCTGATACCGCAAATTCAGGAACAATTCCCTTATAGCCAACAGGAATAGGTACCAGCCATCCCTTTTTAGCAGACGATGAAACCCACTTAACGTTCGAACTATCCGGCTCATTCCCCGCCTCTACCTCTTCGGGGTGCCAATGGATACCACACAAATCGATAAGTGCATCCAACGAGGTTTTTTCAGGATCTTTCTTCTGTAATTTTTGAGTATGTTCAATCAGCAAGTCTTGCCTGCCAATTAATACAAATGAGGGACTTAATTGCTGCCGAATCGCTCTGATTGCTTCCCAATCTCCGGCGGGATCGCTAACGCCGCTTTTGGTTACGATCCTTATGTCGGTTGGTCTTTTGGCTTTATTGCCGGATGGGCCTGGGCTTCCGCCTGGTACGGTCCGTCGTGGGGGCCCTGGTATGACTGGGATGGCCCAACCCCTTAGTATAATGGCCCTTCTGTTGCCATCAGTAATGTCTATGGCCGTTGGGGCAATACCGTCGCTCAGGGTGTACGCACCGACTGGTCAAATCCATGGACCGGAAACTACGGTACCGGCGTAAGAGGCAGCTTCTACAATCAGGCGACGGGTACCCATGGCTATGGTTATGCTGCCCGTAATACCAATGATTACACCGGAATTAAATCCGGCGTTGCAGGCAACGTTCGCTATAACCCACAAACCGGCAGAGCCGTTGCTTCTCATGGTGCGGCTATCGCTAATCCGGATACCGGAAACGCCATTGCTGCCAACAACAGAACCAGCGTCAATACGCGGACAGGCCGTGTAACCGACAGTGCTCATGTCACAACCCGTACCGATCAGGGAGCTACTTCTGCCCGAGCGTTTAACAGCCAGGGAATTGCAGGAGACGCCCACGGTTCTGGCTATGTTCATTATGATGCCAGCACCGGTCAAATTACCCATGGTGGACACGTCAATACCGATAACGGTTTCTACGCCGGTAAAGACGGTCACGTTTATCACTATGATAAGGGTCAGGGTTGGCAGCAGGTTCAGTCAAACGGTCAGCTCAGGCAAGTTACACCATCGGCCAATGCCGGTGTAGACCGAGATCAACTGGCCCGAACGCCTGCCAATCAGCGTACCGAAGATCGTAGCTACTCCTCTTCTGCTGATATTAACCGGGATAACTTCCAGCAGAACCAACAAAATCGCGTTCAGCAACGTCAAAATATTAATCAAAACTTTGACGGCAGCCGTTTAGGCGGAGGGCAATTCCAGGGCGGCGGAAACCGTATGGAGAATATGCACCAGTTCGATCGGGGAAACCTCTCCCGGGGATTTCAGGGCCGGGTTGGTGGATTCCGGCATTTCAGGTAGATAAACCAAGGCGGCCAAATGGCCGCCTTGGTTATTAATCAGTTCCACAAATTTAGGGCTAACATCATAAAGGCATCACCAACATAACCGTTAAGGTTAATTTACCATCATGACGCATACATTTATGACATGGCTATAAACTGCTCGCGCAGTTTCTGCAACTGATCCCGTAACTGAGCTGCATCTTCAAACTCAAGATTCTGCGCATGCTGATACATTTTGCCTTCCAGCTCGCGAATCTTTTTATCCAATGCCTGAGGTGTCAGTGCAGTGTAATCAGCTTCTGGCTCTGCGGCTTTCTTCTTACCGCGTCCCTTGGCATGTTTCAGCGTACCCAGTCCCTGACCCAACTCCAGAATATCCTCAATCGACTTGTTTAGTCCCTGAGGAATAATTCCGTTGGCCTCGTTATAAGCTATCTGCCGCGCTCTGCGGCGTTCAGTTTCATCAATGGCCTTCGCCATGGAGTTAGTCACTCTGTCGCCGTAGAGAATCGCTTTGCCGTTTAAATTACGTGCTGCACGACCAATGGTCTGGATCAGTGAACGTTCAGAACGCAGGAACCCTTCTTTATCCGCATCCAAAATCGCCACTAACGAGACCTCTGGCATATCTAAACCTTCCCGCAACAGGTTAATCCCGACCAGAACATCAAACTCACCTAAACGCAGGTCGCGGATAATCTCTACCCGCTCAACGGTATCAATATCCGAGTGCAGATAGCGTACACGCTCCCCATGCTCTTCCAGATATTCAGTTAAATCCTCGGCCATCCGCTTAGTTAGCGTAGTGACCAGCACCCGTTCATTTTTCTCCACCCGAATGCGTATTTCAGACAGTAAGTCATCAACCTGAGTAGCAACGGGACGCACTTCAATTAATGGATCCAATAATCCTGTAGGACGTACTACCTGATCGATAACTTCACCACCGGATTTCTCCAGTTCATAATTTCCCGGCGTCGCGGACACATAAATAGTTTGCGGCGCCAATTGTTCAAATTCTTCAAACCGCAACGGACGGTTGTCTAATGCAGATGGCAAACGGAAACCATATTCCACCAGCGTCTCTTTACGCGCTCTATCACCACGATACATACCGCCTAACTGAGGCACGGTTACGTGGGATTCATCAATCACCAGTAGGCCATCGGCCGGTAAGTAATCAAACAGGGTTGGCGGCGGAGCCCCTTCGCCGCGTCCCGATAAATAACGAGAATAGTTTTCGATACCAGAGCAATAACCCAGTTCATTCATCATCTCTATATCAAACTGGGTTCGTTGACTCAGACGCTGCTCTTCCACCAGTTTATCATTTGCCAGTAATACGCGGCGGCGATCGGCCAGCTCAACTTTAATCCCTTCTATCGCTTCCAGGATGCGTTCCCGTGGTGTGACATAGTGCGTTTTAGGGTAGATAGTAAAACGGGGAACCACCTGCTGAACCTGGCCGGTTAGCGGGTCAAAAACTGACAGACGCTCCACTTCATCATCAAACAGTTCAATACGCAAAGCATACTCATCCGATTCAGCCGGGAAGATATCTATCACTTCACCGCGCACCCGAAACGTACTGCGCTGAAAAACCTGATCGTTGCGGGTGTATTGCAATTCAGCCAGACGTTGCAGAATTGAGCGTTGATCGATAATCATACCGCGCGTCAGGTGTAACATCATTTTCAGATAGGCATCCGGATCGCCCAAACCATAAATCGCAGAAACCGACGCCACCAGAACCACATCCCGCCGTTCCAGTAAAGCTTTCGTCGCCGACAACCGCATCTGTTCAATGTGTTCGTTAATCGATGCGTCTTTCTCAATAAAGGTATCCGAACTGGGAACATAGGCTTCAGGCTGGTAGTAATCATAGTAAGAGACGAAATACTCCACCGCATTTTCAGGAAAGAAGGCCTTCATTTCCCCATACAGTTGGGCAGCTAACGTCTTATTTGGCGCCAGAATCATGGTGGGTCTTTCCAACCTGGCGATAACATTAGCAATGGTAAAGGTTTTACCTGAGCCGGTTACCCCAAGTAGCGTTTGGTGAGCTAATCCATCCTCCAGTCCTTCAGCCAACCGCCTGATAGCCTCGGGTTGATCGCCTGCGGGCTGGAAAGCAGAGTTTAATTTGAATGTTTTACTCATGATTCACGCTACCTGAATTGAAAGATTAGCTATCTGAAAATAAAGTCCGATAGAGATCGCAATTTCTATTATGTGGAGCTGGACAGTTTTTTACCACTTCCATTATACTGTATATTAAACCAGTAAAAAACCTCATTTGAGTAACTGGTTAATTTTAAAACAACTATTGTTCCAATAGGGCAAGTATACCCGGAAGGGACAATAGTCAAGTTATAGAAATGTAATTTATCCCCAAAAACGTGTTGACATTTCTCAAATCAACTCGTTTTTTCAGTCATATCCACTGTGCCTTTTTTAGGACGGTTTCCACCTCTTGATTTTAGGTAACAAAATGATATTTAAGCTTTTTTACTTGGCGTCGAGAATGCAAACAAAAACTGAAAAAGCCGCATGAGAACTGGGATGAGGTGATCTTTCTAACGTTAATACACAAGGTTATCCACAGGAATAGTGGATAAGTAAAATTTTCCTACTAATACTGCTGCATTGCGTCCGGTGCCTTTTTTAGAAACTCAGCGAAAAACATCCCTTCAGAAAATTTTTTATCCTGTTTACCAGCGATTTATTCTTAAAAATAATTGAAAAAAACTTTTGGATTTATCCTTTTTGATGATTTTTCTGTTTGCGCCACCAATTTATTATTCCAAACAGAACAGCGATGAAATTTATCATGAACTTTCAGCAAAATGCGTCAAACAGATGCAATATTGCCATATCTCAGGCAATAAGGCGTCATCATCACAGGTTATGATATTCTGATTCGGTTACAAGCATGTTACATATCAAAGATAAAAATGGTTTGGAATTAAACTTTGATAATATGCTGGTTTTATGCTCGAATTGACGCTTCAGCTCCCTCCTATCCTGTAAACAACAGACAATGTAGCCGCCATGAAATATCAGATTATTGCTCTCGACCTCGATGGTACCTTACTAAACTCACATAAGCAGATTTTGCAGGAGTCTCTGGATACCCTTGCCCTTGCTCGTCAGCAAGGCATTAAAGTGGTTATCGTTACCGGACGCCATCACGTTGCTATTCACCCTTTCTATCAGGCTTTGCAACTGGATACACCGGCAATTTGCTGTAATGGTACCTATACCTACCACTATCAAAAGCAACAGGTATTGTCTGGCACACCGCTGACCAAATCACAGGCTACCCGCGTGGCCCAATTGCTACGTAATCATCCAATTCAAAGCCTGATGTATATTGATAACGCCATGACCTTTGAACAGAAAGATGACAGCATCGACCGTTGGTATGCCTGGGCCGCTCGCCTTCCGGAGAATCAACGGCCGAATATGCTTCATGTGGATAAATTCGAAACGGCAATTAATCAGGCAGATAACGTATGGAAGTTTGCCACCTCCAGCGATGATGAGGAGGCACTGAAGCACTTTAGTCATCTGGTAGAAAAAGAGCTGGGGCTGGCCTGTGAACGCTCCTGGCATAATCAGATAGATCTGGCTCAACAAGGCAACAGTAAAGGCAATCGACTGCGTGAGTGGGTCGAATCTCAGGGAATTAGCATGAATAACGTCATCGCTTTCGGCGATAACCTGAATGATGTCAGTATGCTGTCTCAGGCAGGATTAGGGGTTGCAATGGGTAACAGTAGCGATGAGGTAAAAATGCACGCCAATCTGGTAGCCGGAGAAAATGACACCCCTACCATCGCAAATATCATCCGCGAGCGTGTTTTGCAGCAGTAAGGCGGACCAGACCAGACGCACACCACAGCTGAGTACAGACGGTTTACTGACCGCTTTCGGTACCGATATAAGCACTGTGTTTTTACGATCGGAATATGCACAGATGCTGATTTATTAGCGCTATCAAAAATAGCGTCATCATCACCACGCCTCACGACTAATCGACACGCTCTTAACCTGTGCAAACAGTGCCTGTCCCACATGGATGTTTAACTCATCCCGGGCCCAGGGGGTGATTCTGGCCCAAATGGCGTGTTGTCCTACCGACAGTTTCACATCAATACGCTCGTCCGCAGGATGAATTTCTGTCACCTCAGCGGCCAGCACGTTGCGGATACTGCTATCCTGTGGTTTGGTTAATGCTAAAGAGACATCCGCAGCATTAATACGAATGCGCAATCTTTCCCCCTGTGGTACATCGACCCGATTCACCCACAGACATTGTTCTCCTAATGCCAGCGCACTCATCAGATATTTATCATGCTGTTGCAGTAAGGTCACATTCAACACACTGCTTTGTTCATCCTGCTGTAACCAGGGTGTCATTGCATCACTGGCCCAGACCGCTTCCAGTTCCCCGGAAGCTCTGACTTTCCCGCTATCCAGCACTATAACCTGTTCCGCCAGCCGCAAAATCTCCTCCATGCTGTGGGTGACATACAGTATGGGAATATTCACATCTTTGGCTAAACGCTCCAGATAGGGGATCAGTTCCCGTTTGCGGGGAACATCCAGTGAGGCTAAGGGTTCATCCATCAATAACAGTTCTGGCGCAGTTAACAAAGCGCGACCAATAGCCACCCGCTGTTTTTCACCGCCGGATAAAGTAACAGGAAAACGTTTAAGTAAATGACCAATCCCCAGCAGTTCAACAATATCATCAAACTGAGGCTGCATTTGCGGCTGCATACCGTATTGCAGGTTGCCTTTGGTACTGTAGTGGGGAAACAGCCTTGCATCCTGAAAGACATAGCCAATACGACGCTTTGCCGGTGGCAAACAAATTCCGCGTGAACAATCCACCAGCACCCTGTCGTTTAAAATAATTTCACCGCTGTCCGGGCGAGTTAAGCCACTGACGGCGTTAATTAATGAAGTCTTACCCGCGCCAGACAGGCCAAAAATTGCGGTAATACCATCACCGGGAACTTCAACGGAGATATCCATCTCCAGCGCACCCAGCCGCTGTTTAAAATTTAGCTTTAACATCAGCCTTTCAGCCTCCGTTGACTCCAGCGCGCCAGCCATTCAGACATCAGCAACGACAATAACGACAGCAAAATGGCAATAATGCACAGGCGAGCCGCATCCCCTTCTGCACCGGGTGTTTCAATCAGGGTATACATCGCCAATGGGATGGTACGTGTTTCACCGGGAATATTAGAGACAAAGGTAATGGTTGCGCCAAACTCCCCCAACGATCGGGCAAAGGCCAGCACCACACCGGCTAACAAGCCGGGAAAAGCCAGCGGTAATGTGATAGTAAACAGTACCCGCCAGAAACTGGCGCCCAGAGTTCTGGCTGCCTGTTCCAGTTTGGTATCCACGGCTTCAAGCGCCAGCCGAATAGCGCGGACCATCAGGGGAAAGGCAATAACCGCAGAAGCAAAGGCGGCGCCGCGCCAGCTAAAGGTAAAGCTGAAGCCAAACCACTGATATAGCCATTCACCTATAATGCCTCTGCGACCAAAGCCAATTAACAGTAAATAGCCTATCACCACTGGCGGTAACACCAGTGGAAGATGAATAACGCTATCCAGTAAGGCTTTGCCCGGAAACTGGCAGCGGGCCAGAATCCAGGCAACAAAAATACCAACAGGCAAACTGAAAGCCACTGCCACGCCAGCCACTTTCAGACTGAGCAGCAGGGCTTCTAACTCATATTGAGATAACATCATTTAGTACGTGGACTGAATCCATATTTTTCAAATACTGCTGAAGCTTCCGGTGTAGTCAGGTATTTAGCAAACGCCTGCACTGCCGGGGTTGCATGATCTTTTACCGCTGCCATAGGATACTCTACCGGTAAGTGGCTGTCGTCAGGGAAAATACCGACCATTTTTACTTTTTTACTGGCAACGACATCAGAGCCATACACAATACCCAATGGCGCTTCACCACGTTCAACCAATGCTAAGGCTGCACGCACATTGTTGGCACGAGCCATCTTCAGTGACAGTTGATCCCAAACGCCAAGGAAGGTTAATGCCTGCCTGGTATAAATGCCTGCCGGAACATGATCAGGATCGCCAACCGCTAAACGCCCATCTTTCAGTAAAGATGACCAGTCGGTTACTTTATTCACATTAACGTGTTTTAGCGAGCTATCTGCCGGTGCAACCAGAACCAGATCGTTGCCCAGCAGGGTTACGCGGGTTTTGTCATCCATCAGTTTCTTTTCAACAACATAGTCCATCCACTGTTGGTCGGCAGAGATAAACATATCTGCCGGGGCACCCTGCTCTATTTGACGAGCCAATGTGGAAGAAGAGGCAAACGAGGAAGCGACCTCTACACCGCTTTTTTTCTTATAGTCTGTTGCGATTTCTTCCAGCGCGTTGGTTAAGGATGCCGCAGCAAATACGGTAATTTTTTCTGCTGCTGATGCGGTTTGTAGCAAAGTAGCAGCTAACAATCCAACCAGAGTGAGTTTCAGTTTATTCTTCATTTTAGCCTCGTTATTTTATTGTCATTACTATCGAGCAATATCGCCCTTCGATATATAATGAAAAACATAATGCTTTCCCGTTTACTTGTCATCGACTGATGTTTGATTTATGAAAGAACTACCGAAAAGAGGTATCGCAGAAACAAAAAACACCGGCCTGCTATGCAGGCCGGTGTCATAAAATATTCAGCGTTACGCTAATCCCTGAAGGGATCAGTTATTGCGGGTTTTGCCTGGGCCCAGTTTGGAGATAAAGTTAAACACTTCTCCCAGACCGTAAATCAATCCTAAAATAATTGCCATTACCACGGGAACCATACAGGCGGCAAATACCAGACTTTTTAATAACTCAAACATAAGTTCCTCTTTTAACTATCCATGCTGATGCATGTTCGCAATGGTTTAATTACCGGCGGTATTAATTAATATAACACAGAGTTTATCAGCTATCCGCTGATAATTTTCATCTATCTGTGCTGCCATGACATTTGGCAGAATAATAAAAATAAAGGAGAATGACATATGCCTTTACCAAACGGACCCTATCGCGATGAATGCTGAAATTTTACTTACCCTGAAATTACAAGGCCACCTTTTCGCCGACCCACGTCGTATTGCTTTGCTAAAACAAATTGAACATACCGGTTCAATCAGTCAGGGGGCCAAACTGGCGGAAATCAGCTATAAGAGCGCCTGGGATGCGGTTAACGAGATGAATAAGTTAACCGATAACCTATTGGTCGAACGTGCTACCGGTGGTAAAGGCGGCGGCGGTGCTCATTTGACACCTTATGGTAAACGCCTGCTTCAACTTTACGATCTGCTGGAAAAAATACAGCAGAAAGCGTTTGATGTGTTGCAAGATGACACCATGCCATTGGACAGCCTGCTGGCAGCCATTGCGCGTTTCTCGTTACAAACCAGTGCCCGAAATCAATTCTTTGGCACCATTCACGAGCGTCAATCAGCGAATCTGTCTGACTGTGTTACTTTGCTGATGAACGACGGCAAAACTGAAATCCATGCATCGCTAACCCAACAAAGTATTCATCGATTACAACTCTCTCAGGGAAAAGAGGTGTTAGCGCTGATCAAAGCACCACTGATCGATTTACACCAACAGCCTCCCGCCGCCAGTGATAACTGCCTGCGCAGTACAGTAACCTCGGTAAACACCAGCGGGCATCGTTGCGAAGTATTATTACAGTTGGATGGCGGAGAAACCCTCTGCTCTACCATTTCCAGGCAGCAGGCAGAGGCCTTATCCGTTCAGTCAGGGCAAGTACTATGGGCAACATTTAGTGCAGAAAGCGTGATTATTGCCACACTGTGCTAAAAAGCCACCATGCATTGTCGTGAATGACCACGGGTGCCAATTAATCCCCCGTCTGCAGAGCATTCAATTGGCACCCTGAGATAAAAAATTTACTGGGCAGAAACTACCTTCAGCTCATCAATCAGCCTCAGGGTTGTTGACGTGATCTGTGATTCATCATAAACCACATATAAATCGGCAGGGATCCGCTCCTCCAGCGGTCGAAAAATCACCCCCGGCCAGTTCATTTGAGCGTAGCTGTCCGCTATCAAGGTAATTCCCAATCCCATACTGATTAATGCCAGCACCGTTTGTGGCTCTACTGCCTCACGCACAATATGAGGGGAAAAGCCCGCTTTGTTGCACACTTTTTGTAAAAAGGACCAGTCCGAATGCACCGCTGGCAGGGTTACAAAGGCTTCATTTCTTAATTCATGTAGAGGAATAGAATCATATCTGGCCAGACGATGCTCACTCGGTAGAGCCACCAAAAAAGAAGCCTGCTGTAATCGCAGACTGGTTAACCCCTGAGGGGGAATAGAGACCATTCGCCAGATACCGGCATCAATTTCGTGGCGCTCCAACATGGCCATCTGAATACCGGGGGGGGTTTCACGAAAGATAATATCTACGGAAGGGTTCGCTTTAATAAAGCTATGCAGTATTGGTCTTAATCCTCCCCCATAAAGCGGTTCCGACAATGCCCAGCTCTATTCGCCCTCGCTCTCCCCTGCCTATTTGCTCAACCCGGGCCAGTGCCTGATTGGTTGCCGCCAACAGATTGCGCGTCTCTTCCATCAGTACCTTTCCCGCATGAGTCAGCGCAACACTGCGGGAATGGCGAATAAACAGCATGGTTCCTAGCTGGGCTTCCAGTTCCTTTATATGAATACTGAGCGGCGGCTGCGACATATTCAGGCGCACCGCCGCTTTGCCAAAATGAAGTTCTTCCGCTACCGCTAAAAAATAGCGTAATAGCTTCAGGTCAGTGCGATAAACACGTTCAATTGAATCCACATCGACTCCTGTCCAGGGTATTCTTTATCGTTAGTTTATATTACCACCAGTCAGAACTTCACCATGGCAAATTAAGCATCAATAGCCATTTTGAGACGTAGCGGACTGTTTATCGTCCAGCGTAGCCAGTAAACTCGCCAACAGGCTGGAAGCACCAAAGCGAAAATGCGCTGGCGTTATCCATGTTTCTCCCAGTAAGCGAGCCGCAATAGACAGATAATGTTGTGCCTCTTCCGCAGAGCGAACCCCTCCGGCAGCCTTAAAACCACAGCGACCGCCCTTTTCAGCAATCACACCAAGCATGATTTCTGCCGCTTCCGGCGTGGCATTAACCGGCACTTTACCGGTAGAGGTTTTAATAAAATCAGCTCCGGCATCAATAGCGATTGTTGATGCCTGACGAATCAATTCCTGCGTTTTTAGCTCTCCGCTTTCAATGATCACTTTCAGCAGCTTATCGCCACAGGCCGCTTTACAGGCAGCAACCAGATCGTAACCGATTTGGCTATTCCCGGTCTGTAACGCACGCCACGGAAATACGACATCAACCTCATCAGCTCCCGCTGCAATAGCCGCTTTAGTTTCGCGTTCGGCTAATGCCACATCTGCCGCTCCGGCAGGAAAATTCGTTACGGTGGCTATCTGCACCGCAGATAACCCCTGCCCGACCAGAGCACGGCGTGCATCAGCAATAAAAGCAGGATAAACACAAACGGCAGCAGGATGACCGTAAGCAGTTTTAGCGTTTTGGCAAAGCTTGTTAATAACCTCTGTGGTGTCATTATCGTTTAATGAGGTGAGGTCCATAAGATTCAGCGCCTGTCGGGCAATGGTTTTCAAATTCTGCATGTTGCTTGTTCCTCTATTTTTTATTGCATAACCCATTTGATAGCCAGATAACCAATATACATGAAGACAATGGTCAACACCCCAGGCAGAACGTTAGGTGCCGGAATGGGAACCCGAAGAAATGTACACAGCGCCCCTACGGCAAAACCTACTCCGGAAGATAATAGAATCTCTTTCATTTACTACTCAATTAACATACAGCTATTGCCCGATCGTCATGCTCAGGCCTGATAAAATTGAATGTCTGAAAAGATAAGCCCGCCGAAACGGGCTCTGTTTTCACTATTTAGTGAGCAATACTGGTTTGAGCCAGTTTTTCTGGTTGATGCTTGTACTGGAAGGTAAAGAAAAACACCACCGCCAGCAGCACTGCATAAGCCGCAAAGACTAACCAGATGGTGTGCCAGTCTTTAATGCCATCGACAGAGAAGTAATCTACGGCTTTACCGCTCAGGATTGCACCAACATAGGCACCAACGCCGTTGACCATCGTCATAAACAGACCCTGGGCACTGGCCCGAATATCCGAACTGACTTCCTGTTCAACAAATACCGAACCGGAAATATTGAAGAAGTCAAAAGCACAGCCATAAACGATCATTGACATCATCAGCAGCACAAAACCGACCGGGGAAGGATCGCCATAGGCAAACAATCCAAAGCGCAGGCACCAGGCCACCATGCTTAACAACATGACGGTTTTAATACCAAAACGTTTAAGAAAGAACGGAATCGTCAGAATAAACAGTACTTCTGACATTTGTGAAACCGACAGTAAAATGGATGGGTATTTCACAACAAAGCTGTCTTTAAACTCCGGATTTAGCGCAAAGTCGTGCAGGAACGGGCTACCAAAGGTATTGGTAATCTGTAATACCGCCCCTAACAGCATGGCAAATAGAAAAAATACAGCCATTCTCGGTTTTTTGAATAACACAAAAGCATCCAGTCCTAACATACTGACCTAGGTCTGATTTTGCTTTTTATTCGCCGTTGGGATGGAAGGTAAGGTTAATGAATAGGCAGCCAACAGCAATGATGCCCCTGAAGCGATATACAGTTGCATATTGCTTAATTCAAGCCCTAACAGACTGATGGTCCACATAGCAACGATAAAGCCGATGGTGCCAAACACCCGAATAGGCGGAAAGTTACTTACCGTATCCAATCCGGCTTTTTCCAGACAGGAATAAGAGATGGTATTAGATAGCGCAATGGTGGGCATAAATGTCATGGCGTTAATCAGCATCACCCAAAACATCAGTCCTGGCTCATTGATACTGGCAGCATAAAACAGCGCCGCTGCACATACCAGATGGCACAAGGTATAAACCCGGTTAGCCCTCATCCACTTATCGACAATAATACCAATCAAACTTGGCATCAGTACCGCAGCTAATCCCTTGGTGCTATATACCACACCAACCGATGCGCCGTTAAAGTGAAGCGTATTAATCATGTAGGAACCCAGCGTTACCAGCCAGCTTCCCCATATGAAATACTGCAAAAACGACATGATTTTCAGGCGGTTTTTAATTCCCATGTTGTTTCCCCTTCCCATCATATGTCTGGCGCATTGGTGATAACACCAAATGATGTAACATCACAGATAACTTCATTAATGCAGACATTCCTGTCTCCTTATGGATGTTCTCTGTTTTAAGCCAGCTTGCGTAAAAAACCGCAAATCAGGGTAATAAAGTTCTGGCGGGAGAGCTCTGCCGCAGCCAGCGTTTGTGCATGGGATAACGTCACCTTGCCTAATCCTTCCGCCAGATTGGTAATCGCCGATACCGCAACCACTTTTAATCCACAGTGACGCGCAGAAATAACCTCTGGTACCACTGACATACCCACTACATCACCGCCGATAATCTGCATCATGCGGATCTCTGCCGCGGTTTCGAAGTTAGGCCCCGGATAAGAGACAAAAACCCCTTCAGACAGCGGGAAACCTGACTCTTTCGCCACTTGCTGAAGCACCGCACGATAATCAGCATCATAAGCATTAGCCAGAGTGAAAAAGCGCTCACCAAAGCGTTCATCGTTTAAACCCACCATCGGCGTACCCGGCATGGTATTAATATGATCGTTTAGAGAAACCAGACTTCCCGGCTCCACTTCAGGGCGTAAAGAGCCTGCGGCATTGGTTGAAAACAACAGCTCACAACCCAGCAGTTTAAAGGTGCGAATAGCATCGGTCATAATGGTCATGCCGCGGCCTTCATAAAAGTGTCCGCGCCCTTTCATACAGGCTACCGGCACGCCAGAAAGCGTACCCAACACCAACTCCCCCGCATGACCATGAACGGTACTGACCGGAAATCCTGGTAACTTTTCATAAGAGATAGCAACCGCATCTTCAATTTGTTCAGCCAGGGCACCCAGTCCGGAACCTAAAATAAAAGCAACTCGAGGTGTAAAGTCAGGTTTATATTTACGAATAATATCCGCAGCATAAAATGGATTTTGAGATAATTCTTGTGACATAACAGTTTTCCTCATTGATTGAGTTTTTTTAGTTTTTAATCGCAATAAAGCGTTTCTTTTTAATCCTGTTATTTATACCGACTGCCAAATCACTTTATCCAATATTGTTTTTCCATAAGATTGATATGGATTTAATATTGATTAATTTCACCCACTCCAATCAATTCCTGTTATATATAATTTTATATCACTTAACTGGCTGAATTATTATCCGGAGATAATATGCGCGCGATTATTTTAATCATGGACTCCTTTGGCGTGGGAGCAACACCCGATGCTGATACATTTGGTGATACCGGTTCAGATACGCTGGGCCACATTGCGGAATATTGTGCAACCGGTCGGGCCGGGCAAGGTCGCCATGGCCCATTAACCTTACCTAATCTGGAACAGTTAGGGTTGGGGCTGGCGGGTCAACTGGCTACCGGCAAATTACCGGCGGGCTTTAACCCCAATCCGGTTATTCGTGCTGCTTATGGTGCGGCAAAAGAGGCGTCTTCCGGTAAAGATACACCTTCCGGCCACTGGGAGCTGGCGGGTGTTCCGGTTCGTTTTGACTGGGGCTATTTCAGTGAACCGACCGACACTTTTCCACAAAGCCTACTGGACAATCTGGTACGCAGAGCCAACCTGCCCGGCTATCTGGGAAACTGTCACTCATCCGGTACCGTAATTCTTGATCGATATGCACAAGAGCATATGACCAGCGGTAAACCCATTTTTTATACCTCGGCAGACTCCGTGTTTCAGATTGCCTGTCATGAAGAAACCTTTGGTCTGGAACGCCTATATCAACTGTGTGAAATCGCCCGCGAAGAGGTTGACCCATATAACATTTGCCGGGTCATTGCCCGTCCGTTTGTAGGGGATGCCCGCAGCGGATTTACCCGAACCGGCAATCGTCATGACCTGGCGGTAGAACCGCCAGCAGATACCGTATTGAAAAAGCTGGTTGATGCCGGTGGCTCAGTGATTGCTATTGGTAAGATTTCAGACATCTATGCCGGCGTTGGCATTAGCCAAAAAATGAAAGCCAACGGTCTGGATGCTTTGTGGGATGCTACATTAGAAGCAACCGCACAGGATAATGATGACAGTATCATCATGACTAACTTTGTTGATTTTGACCAAAATTACGGCCACCGTCGGGATATTTCCGGTTACGCCGCAGCGCTGGAGCTGTTTGACCGTCGCCTGCCGGAGCTTTACCCACTTTTGCGTGATGATGATGTTGTTATTATCACCGCCGACCACGGCTGCGATCCCACCTGGCCAGGCTCCGACCATACCCGTGAACATATTCCGGTTCTGGTCTACGGTAAGCAAATACACAACGGCAGCCTGGGAATACGGGAGTCCTTTATTGATATCGGTCAAAGCCTGGCAACCTGGTTTGGGTTACCGCCATTCAGCGAAGGCATCAGCTTTTTAAACAAGGCGTCACCTCGCTAATTACCTGTTTTAACTATCTTAAACCGTTAGATAATCGGGAGCGTTAAATATTAACGTTCCCGATTTTATTTAATAACCAATTTATTTTGAATCAACCAAACAATCCTTTATAAAAACAATTTTTTTCAATTAATAAATCAATCACTCATTAAAAAATAAAAATAGAAAAACATTTTCTCTTAATTAGTTTACAGCACAATTAAATAACCACCTGCCATTATATTTTTTGACTGTCATCACAGAAACCAAATCATAATCATTTCAGATAAAACGATCATTGTTTGTTTTTTTAATGACAATTGTTTGTTTTAAATAGGCTAATTAGCATTCATATTAAAATTATATTAATCACTAAAAATTGAATATTGGTTTTATTTCTTCTCCCCCTTTAATAATACAGCGCCATCATTTTATTCCGGCATAACAACAATCAAATTCTATTCGGGAGAACTTCCCAAATACGCTTATTGGACAAAGGGAATAACATTAATGAAAAAATATCTCTCCGGCATGGTTGCTCTTACCGCTGTTGCTGTCAGCCCCGCGATTCAGGCTGAATATCTCCGGGGCTTTGCTGATATCGGTATTCACTATCTTGACTGGACGTCTCACACCACTCATCGAACCTCACATAAATCTCATAAAGATGACTTTGCCTATCTGGAACTGGAAGGCGGTGCCGGTTTTACCTGGGGTGAAACCTATGGCTTTTTTGACTGGGAAAACCCGTTTAATGACCGACACGATAAACCGGGTAGCGAGCAACGCTATACCTTTAAAAACACTAATCGTATCTATCTTGGGGATACAGGTTTTAACCTGTACGGTCATGTTTATGGTACCTATGGCTCACCAAAGGGCAGAAACTTTCATGATGTTATGGCCCTTTACGGCTTAGGTTATAACTTTAAACTGGATCAATTCTGGTTTAAGCCATTTATCGCCAAGCGCTACACCGACCAAACCTATTACAGCGGCAATAATGGTTATGTATTTGGCTGGGTAGCCGGTTATGACTTTAACCTCTGGAATGAAAAGTTTGCTCTGACCAACTGGACAGAGTATGAGTTCGACCGTGCGGACCGCTACGCCGCCGGTAACGGAGGAAAAGAGGGTATCAACGGTGCCGCTGCACTGTGGTGGAAACCAAACCCATCTATCTCCACCGGAATTCAGTACCGCTATGCGGATAACAAGCTGGGGGAAAGCTTCCTGCAGGACGGTATTATCTATTCAGTGAAATATAATTTCTAATCGAATTTTAGTTAATAAAAAGCCTGTGAGAGCTAAAATTCACAGGCTCATTCTCCCAAAATCTCCCTTCACTATTTATAATCTTCTATTCATATCGCCTGTTTACCGTACCTTTCTAAACAAAAAATTGCCGTTGTGCTAAAAAGCAGCACGTTATGTGGTGTTATTTCACTTTTATTTTGAGATGCTTATAAACAGCTATAGTCACATCATAAAAAATAATAAGAACTTACTGATATTCAGGTAGAAAGGTCATGATATGAAACAGTTAACTATTACTGATGGATGCTTCCGATTAAGCGATACCAAAACCCTAACCCTGCCTGCACTTACTCTAAATGAGGGGGAAAGCTGGGGTTTTGTTGGCGCTAACGGCAGTGGAAAATCGGCGCTGGCCAGAGCCCTATCCGATGAACTCATTCTGCTTAACGGCTTCCGCCATAACAACTTCCAACATATTGTTCGCCTGTCTTTTGAACAGCTACAAAAAATTATTGAAGAAGAATGGCAGCGCAATAACACTGACCTGCTAAGTGAAGGGGAAGACGATACCGGCCGAACTACCGCAGAAATCATTCAGTCAGAACATCACCATCAAGACAAATGCCAACAGCTGGCGGAAATGTTTGGTATCAGCCATCTGCTTAATCGTCGGTTTAAATACCTCTCTACCGGTGAAACCCGCAAAACACTACTCTGTCAGGCGCTTATCTCCTCCCCTGACCTGTTAATTTTAGATGAACCATTCGATGGATTAGATGTAGCCTCGCGTCAACAGTTAGCCAGTTTACTGGCTCAGTTATCCGCCAATGGCCTGACGTTAGTGCTGGTTCTGAACCGGTTTGATCAAATCCCGAACTTTATTACTCACGTTGGTGTACTGGCAGACTGCCACCTGACCCGTATTGGTTCGCGTCAGGAGATCCTGTCAGAAGCGCTAGTTGCCCAACTGGCCCGGAGCGAACGAATAGCGGGAGTGTCTCTGCCACCACCAGAAACTATCATTGAGCGCACCTTTTCAGCCGATACTCCACTGATAACCCTCAACAACTGCCTGATTAGCTATAATGACCAGCCAATTATTAACGGCCTGAACTGGCAGGTTAAACCGGATGAACACTGGCAAATTGTCGGCCCTAACGGTGCAGGTAAATCAACCTTACTGAGTTTAATTACCGGGGACCATCCGCAAGGATACAGCAACGATCTGACGCTATTTGGCCGTCGTCGCGGCAGTGGCGAAACCATATGGGATATCAAAAAACATATTGGATATGTCAGCAGCAGCCTGCATCAGGATTATCGGGTTAGCACCAGCGTAAGCAATGTCATTCTTTCCGGCTATCTGGATTCTATTGGTATCTATCAGGCAACCCCAGATATCCAGGAAAAACTCACTCAACAATGGTTGGATATGTTAGGACTCAGTCAACAGGCTGATAGCCCTTTTCATTCGTTATCATGGGGACAACAGCGATTAACCCTGATTGCCCGGGCGCTGGTAAAACATCCAATGCTGTTAATTCTTGATGAACCGCTACAGGGACTGGATCCACTCAATCGGCAGTTAGTCAGACGCTGGATTGATGTGTTAATGAGTGAAGGTAACAGCCAGTTGCTGTTTGTTTCCCATCATGCAGAAGATGCCCCTGAGTGCATCACCCATCGTCTGAGCTTTATTCCTACTGGTAATAGCTATGCTTATGCGATAGAACAGCTGCCGGGTTAAGCTTCATCGACTATGCTTAAAAGCGGTGACTGAAAAAATATTATCTCAGCCAATGAATACAGGGAAACCTTATGTCCAGTGCTTTAATTATCATTGACCTTATTGAAGAGATTGTCGGCGAACATGGGCGTTCCAACAGTAGCCATCAACAAGTTCAGGAACGCCGTCTGGTTCCATTAACCAATCAGGCAGTGGCTTTCGCCCGCCGACACCATATACCCGTTATTTGGGTTAAGGTCGGTTTTGCTGATGATTACCATGATATCCCTCCCTACTCCCCATTGTTTAATCTGGCGAAAAAAAATGGCGCTCTGCGCCTGAGCGATCCCGGCTGTCAGTGGGTGAAAGATCTGGACGTACAGCCAGAAGATGAAGTGGTGATTAAGAAAGCCGTTTCTGCCTTCGCGGGCAATAACCTTTATGACTGGCTAACGGGACGGGGATACGACCATATTCTGTTAGGCGGAGTAAGTTCCCTGATGGCTATCCAGAGCACCGCCCGTCAGGCTCACGACCTGGGATTTAAGGTCACGGTACTGGAGGATCTCTGTGCCGCTGCCTCCCCGGAACTCCATCAGCAAAGTATGCAATCCCTTACGCCACTGGCTGAAATCACCACCAGTATGCAGTGGCAGGAACATAGCACCTCATAATCAGGTAGGTTCAATTTTATCATTTTGCCAGCCCCATGCTGGTTATGTGGGGCTACTTTTGATTGCCCTTTTCGCATCATTTACCATTAAAATGTAAACGCTTTCATTTTTTTATCTCGATCACCTTTTTCCCTGTTTTTGTTGTGCTATCATTGCCTCAATTATTTTATATGTGGAGAAAGTCTTGTGAATGTTCTGATTACAGGTGGTATCGGTTACATAGGCAGTCATACCTGCGTTCAACTGATTGAAGCTGGACATACTCCAGTTATCATCGATAACTTGTGTAACAGTAAAGCCAGTGTACTTAAACGTATTGAACAATTAACGGGCCACAAGCCAGCGTTCTACAACGGTGATGTTCGTGATGCGACGTTACTGGATAAGATTTTTGCAGAACATCGCATTGACTCAGTTATCCATTTTGCTGCGCTAAAAGCTGTCGGTGAATCCGTCAACAAGCCACTGGAATATTATGACAATAATATTCATGGCTCATTATCTTTAGTTGATGCCATGCGTCGGGCTGGCGTTAAAAACTTTATCTTTAGTTCATCCGCAACGGTATATGGCGATCAGCCCATTACCCCTTATGTGGAGACCATGAAAACCCGCCGCCCTTCCAGCCCTTACGGTAACAGTAAACTGATTATCGAACAGTGTCTGGAGGATATACAAAAAGCACAGCCGGATATGAGCATCGCGCTATTACGTTACTTTAATCCGGTTGGTGCACACTCTTCCGGCTTGATGGGCGAAGATCCTCAGGGTATTCCCAATAACCTGATGCCATTTATTGCTCAAGTCGCCGTTGGCCGCCGTGAATATCTCTCCATCTTTGGAAACGATTACCCAACACCGGACGGCACCTGTGTACGGGATTATATCCACGTGGTTGACGTAGCCGATGGTCACCTTGCCGCATTGAATAAGGTAACCAATCACCCAGGCACTTATATCTATAATCTGGGTGCTGGCTTTGGTTATAGCGTACTGGATGTGGTTAATGCCTTTAGCAAAGCCTGCGGTAAACCGGTTCCTTATCAGTTTGCTGCACGCCGTGATGGCGATCTGGCCAGCTACTGGGCAGACTCAACCAAAGCAGCCAATGAGTTAGGCTGGCAGGTAAAACTGAACCTGGACGACATGTGTGCAGATACCTGGCGTTGGCAATCAATGAATCCTCAAGGGTATCCCGATGAGTAATACCAACTCTGCTGGTTTTAATCCTGTTGATCATCCCCACCGTCGATTTAATCCGCTAACCGGACAGTGGATTTTGGTCTCCCCCCACCGGGCTAAACGCCCGTGGCAAGGGCAACAAGAGTCTGTAGACCATACCCGTCAGCCAGCCCACGACCCCGACTGCTTTTTATGTGCAGGCAACACTCGGGTAACCGGAGACGTTAATCCTGATTACCGTGGAACCTATGTGTTCACCAACGACTTTGCCGCGCTAATGCCGGATACCCCTGATGCAGAGCAATCCACCGATCCGCTAATGCGCTGCCAAAGCGCACGGGGGACCAGCCGGGTGATCTGCTTCTCTCCGGACCACAGCAAAAGCCTGCCGGAGTTATCACTTGCCGCTTTAGAAGAGATCATTCGTACCTGGCAACAGCAGTTAGACGAGCTGGGGAAAATTTATCCCTGGGTACAAATTTTTGAAAATAAAGGGGCGGCGATGGGGTGCTCTAATCCCCATCCTCATGGACAAATATGGGCTAACAGTTTTCTGCCCAATGAAGCCGAACGGGAAGATCGCCTGCAACGTGAATATTTTGAACAGCAGCATTCATCTATGTTGCTGGACTATGTAAAACGGGAAATGGCCGACGGTAGCCGCACGGTTGTAGAGACGAAACACTGGTTGGCAGTAGTTCCTTACTGGGCTGCCTGGCCTTTTGAAACCTTGCTATTACCTAAAGTTCACGTTCGCCATATGGGGGAACTCAGCGCTGAACAGCGTCAGGATCTGGCGCTGGCATTGAAAAAGCTTACCAGCCGTTACGATAATCTGTTCCGCTGCTCCTTCCCCTACTCTATGGGCTGGCATGGTGCACCATTCAACGGACAGGACAATTCCCACTGGCAATTGCATGCTCACTTTTATCCACCGTTGCTGCGTTCCGCTACGGTGCGTAAATTTATGGTGGGCTATGAAATGATGGCAGAGTCGCAGCGGGATCTTACCGCAGAGCAGGCAGCAGAACGCCTGAGAGCAGTTAGCGATGTGCATTACAATGAGTCAGGAGAGCCAAATGAGTGATTTGAAGCAAAAAACCCAGGCTATTTTTCAACAGCAGTTTGGCTATCTTCCTGAAACGACCATTCAGGCACCGGGAAGAGTCAATCTTATCGGTGAACACACGGATTACAACGACGGTTTTGTTCTGCCTTGCGCCATTGATTACCAGACGGTAATTAGCTGCACCAGACGCAATGATAATCTGGTTCGGGTGGTTGCCGCTGACTACCACAACCAGCAGGATAGCTTTACGCTCGGTGAGGATATCGCCTCCCATCCTGAATATATGTGGGCTAACTATATTCGCGGTGTGATTCTGTTTCTGCAACAGCGCGCCCCCGGATTTGGCGGCGCCGATCTGGTGATTAGCGGTAACGTACCTCAGGGTGCAGGTTTAAGCTCTTCAGCCTCATTGGAAGTTGCCGTCGGCAAAGCGTTTCAGGTGCTGTATCAGTTACCGCTGGATGGTGTGGCGCTGGCGCTAAACGGACAACAGGCCGAGAACCAGTTTGTTGGTTGTAACTGCGGCATTATGGATCAGCTTATCTCTTCTCTGGGTAAAAAAGATCATGCCTTGCTGATTGACTGCCGCAGTCTGAAAACCAAAGCGGTCTCTATGCCTGATGACATGGCGGTAATTATCATCAACTCCAATGTAAAACGTGGGTTGGTTGATAGTGAATACAATACCCGCCGTAAACAGTGCGAGGCAGCAGCAGACTTCTTTAATGTGACGGCACTGCGCGATGTCACCATTGAACAACTCAATGCGGCTAAAGCAAATCTGGACCCGCTGGTATTCAAACGCGCCCGTCATGTTATCACTGAAAATACCCGTACTCTGGCCGCCGCTGACGCACTGGCAGCAGGCAATCTGCCTGAGCTGGGTCACCTGATGGCTGAATCGCATATTTCAATGCGTGATGACTTCGAAATTACCGTCCCTGCCATTGATGTGCTGGTTGAAATTATCAAACCGGTGATTGGTAATCGTGGTGGCGTGCGTATGACCGGTGGTGGCTTCGGTGGCTGTATTGTGGCGCTGGCTCCTCAGGCGCTGGTAGATGAAATCCGTCAGGCGGTTCATCAACAATATCATCAGCAAACCGGCATGAAAGAAGTATTCTATATTTGCCGGGCGTCAGAAGGAGCGGGAACATGTTAAAAACCACCGCAGCGCTGGCCCCGGATGGTCAGCCATTTCATATTGTTACTTTAGCCAACCAATCCGGTACTCAGGCTCAAATGATGGATTGGGGAGCGACATGGCTCTCTTTTCGCATGCCGATGGGTGATGGTTCAGTACGTGAATTACTGTTAGGTTGCAGCAGCCCGGAAGATTACCTGCATCAGGGTGCCTACCTGGGTGCTACCGTTGGTCGTTATGCTAACCGAATTGCCAACTCGCGCTTAAGCCACCGGGGTATAACCACCACGTTAAGCCCTAATCAGGGAACTCACCAGTTGCACGGTGGCGCTAACAGTTTTGACCAGCGTCGTTGGACAATTGAGAGCCGGAGCGACCAGTCAGTAACCTTTAAGTTCTATTCAGCCGATGGCGACAATGGTTATCCGGGAAATCTTACCGCAGAAGTCACCTATACCCTGACGGAAACCAATCGTATAGAGATTAGCTATCTGGCTACTGTCGATCGCGATTGTCCGGTTAACCTGACCAATCACGCCTATTTTAATCTTGATGGTGTCAATCAGGACAGCCGCCATCATCGACTGCAAATTAATGCTGAGTACTTTTTACCGGTCAATAGCGAAGGTATTCCTGATGCCGATCTTACACCGGTCAATGGCCTGAGCATGGATTTCCGTCAGCCGAAAACGCTAATGCAAGATTTCCTGACCGATGAATACCAGCGCAAAGTAAGCGGTTATGACCATGCTTATCTGTTATCAGCGGCGTGCCACAATGGAGAGCACCCGGCAGCCCTGCTCTGGTCTGCGGATAATAAGGTAAAAATGAGCGTATTCACCACCAAACCTGCACTTCAGCTGTATAGTGGTAACTTTTTGCAGGGTACCCCATCTCGCGATGGTGAAACCTACGCTAGCTTTGTCGGTGTCGCTCTGGAAAGCGAGTTTTTGCCAGACAGCCCTAATCATCCTGAATGGCCACAACCTGACTGTTGGTTAGCGCCAAAGCAAATCTATCGCTCCTCAACTGTCTATCAATTTGATTGGGTTTAACTATCAATGGTTAACCTCTGTGTAAAAAGCCCGATATCATTGACGATCTCGGGCTTTTTACTCTTCTGATTTGCCTCGTTATGCATAACTTCATCTATCATTAAGTCATACCCTTCTATTTGAATTTATTTTAATAAGCGTATAGTGATAATCATTATCATTTAATGAGCATATGGAAAGGAGATAACGATGGCTGTAACAAAACTCGTTCTCGTCAGACACGGTGAAAGTGAGTGGAATAAAGAGAACCGTTTTACCGGTTGGACTGACATAGAACTTTCCGATAAAGGCAGAGCCGAAGCCGCTCAGGCCGGTGAACTGTTAAAAGCGGAAGGTTTTGCCTTTGATTTTGCTTATACCTCTGTGCTGAAAAGAGCCATTCATACGCTGTGGAGCATTTTAGATAAAATGGATACCCAGTGGCTACCGGTTGAAAAATCCTGGAAATTAAACGAGCGTCACTATGGTGCGCTTCAGGGGTTAAACAAAGCTGAAACCGCACAAAAATATGGTGATGAGCAGGTTAAGCTTTGGCGCCGCGGCTTTGCCGTTACACCTCCGGAACTGACCAAAGACGATGAGCGTTATCCGGGGCATGACCCGCGCTATGCCAAACTAAAACCAGCCGAATTGCCGGTAACCGAAAGTCTGGCAACCACTATCGAACGTGTAATCCCTTACTGGAGTGACGTTATCAAACCACGTATTGCCAGCGGAGAACGCGTAATTATCGCTGCTCATGGTAACTCTATTCGTGCTCTGGTGAAGTATTTGGATAATATGACCGAGGATGAAATTCTGGAACTGAATATCCCAACGGGCGTACCTTTGGTGTATGAGTTTGATGAAAATATGAATTCGATTAAGCACTACTATCTTAGTGATGCAGATGAAATCGCGGCAAAAGCGGCGGCGGTAGCGAATCAGGGTAAAGCAAAGTAATTATTACGCTGAGTTGAATATAAAACGGGGAGTCAAAGCTCTCCGTTTTATTCTATTTCATACTCTGTGTATTACTTACCGCGACGCGCCTGAACCGCGTAGGCCAGATTTTGTAGCAGCAGTTCGGTGTCGTCCCAGCCAATACAGGCATCGGTAACGCTCTGACCGTAAATTAGTGGCTCACCGCTTTCCAGACTCTGAGCGCCTTCCACCAGATGACTTTCAACCATTACACCAGTAATTGCACCATCACCATCAGAGATTTGCTGGCATACGCTTTCGCACACTTCCATCTGCTTTTTATACTGTTTGCAACTGTTAGCATGGCTGAAATCGATCATGACGTTAAGCGGTAGCTTAGCCTTATTCAGACTCTCTTTAACGTTCTTCACGTCTTCAGGACTGTAATTTGGCGCTTTACCACCACGCAGGATGATATGGCAATCATGATTACCACGGGTATTCACAATCGCCGAATGACCATATTTGGTCACTGACAGAAAACAGTGCGGCGCACCGGCAGCATTAATCGCGTCAATTGCTACTTTAATCGTACCGTCGGTACCATTTTTAAAACCAACCGGGCAGGATAACCCTGATGCCAGTTCACGATGAACCTGTGATTCGGTAGTACGAGCCCCAATGGCTCCCCAGCTCATTAAATCTGCCAGATATTGCGGGGTAATCATATCCAGAAATTCACCGGCGGTTGGCAAACCACTGTCGTTAATATCCAGCAGTAGCTTACGCGCAATACGCAGGCCATCATTAATCTGGTAGCTATTATCCAGGTTAGGATCGTTAATTAACCCTTTCCAACCCACGGTAGTACGCGGTTTCTCAAAGTAGACCCGCATAACAATTTCCAGATCTTTATCAAGGCGCTTACGCACCTCTGCCAGACGGCGAGAATACTCAAGAGCAGCATCAACATCATGAATAGAACAAGGGCCAATTACCACTAACAGGCGGTCATCTTCCCCCGCCAAAATATTATGAATCGCCTCTCGGGAAGCCGCGACCGTTAAAGCAGCCTTCTCCGTAGCAGGGAACTTCTCCAGCAACGCAACCGGAGGTAACAGTTCATTAATCTCTTTTATTCTTATATCATCATTTTGATAGTTCATTTTTACCCATCCGGTGTCTGATCAAACAACAATATTACAGCCTACAACAATCCCCTGCCTTCAAACAACCGGAGAAACGGACATTATTTATTAAAGATAATTACATGGTAAAAACTGGTGATGACGTAGTTTTGTATAGTCAAATATGAGTGATATAAACGAAAGCACCATAAAAAGCGGCTCTTTTAGTGGTGATGTGTTTGAAAAGTTGAAAATTACTCCGTTAAATTGCTGCGTTCTACCGCAAAACAAGCGTTTTAACATGCAATCTCGCTCACAATCTCCCGTCAGTAAAATTCCCCACACAAAAACCTGTGTTATCATGCCTACCGTAAATACCTTTCAACTCAATCAGAGGCTTGATGCTGGAGAATGTAATCATCAGATAATCAGACACCCGCGACATTACGTCGGGCTGGTTATCAATGCGCTAAAACAGGATGCGAACATATTGTGTTTGCAGATTTGCTCATGATGATTAACAGGTTTTTCCAGTATGAATATTTCCCGTCAAGAACAACGTACTCTTCACGTCCTTGCTAAGGGCGGACGTATCACTTATATCCGTGACATCTCTGGTCGCGTTACTTTCGTTGAATGTTATTCCCGGGAGGGATATTTACTCAGCGACTGCACCCTCGACATTTTCGGTAAGCTAAAACGTAAAAAACTGATTAAATCAGTCAACAGTCAGCCTTATCGTATCACGATGGCCGGGCTACGGGCGGTTCGCCCTCAGTTAGATAACCAATAGTTCAACACAGGTGCTTAAGCGAGTGACGATGTAGGTAAAACGACATCGTCACTTCTTTTCATCAATGGAAGATTTAAGCCATGAATTGGCTCTCTATGCCCCTTTAAGCGCTTAAAAGGTATCGGATGCGATAACCATCTCTTTATATAGAATAACGCTGACAGACCCCTTTCAGGGTACAGAAAGCTTATATAAGCTGTATATTAGCGTGGAAAGTAAATTGAAATGTTTCCAGGGATGATGCTCCCACGATTTGCAGACATAAAAAAAGCGCCTTTGGCGCCTGTTCAATAATGGTGGGTCGTGCAGGATTACTCGGCCTCTGGCCTCGCCCTCCGGGCCGTTGCCGTTGGCAACGTTGTCTCACTTCGTTCGACTCGAACCTTAGGTTCTTCATCCCCACGATTTGCAGACATAAAAAAAGCGCCTTTGGCGCCTGTTCAATAATGGTGGGTCGTGCAGGATTCGAACCTGCGACCAATTGATTAAAAGTCAACTGCTCTACCGACTGAGCTAACGACCCATTATTGATATTCTGAAGTGATAACAACGAAATAAATCAAGATGAAATGGCTTAAATGGTGGGTCGTGCAGGATTACTCGGCCTCTGGCCTCGCCCTTCGGGCCGTTGCCGTTGGCAACGTTGTCTCACTGCGTTCGACTCGAACCTTGGGTTCTTCATCCCACGATTTTCCATCGTACTAAAGCCTAGTAATGGTGGGTCGTGCAGGATTCGAACCTGCGACCAATTGATTAAAAGTCAACTGCTCTACCGACTGAGCTAACGACCCTAAGCTTTACTATCTTTACTAATTTGCTATCCGTTGCATGTGGATGCTGTATCCAGTTATCCCCTGCAACGGCGGCTTATATTAATCACTTCTGGAATTTGTGCAACAAAAATTTTCCCTTTCGGCATCTAACTGCCTGATCTTTACCCATCTGACCTCATAAAATAGCCAATCTGGTAAAAATACAGGCAGATTATAATAGCCAAAAGCTTACAGAGCGCTTAAACGTTTCTCAGCTTGTTTAGCGCTGGCGCTGTTCGCATACAGGGAGATAATACGCTGATACACCGCTTTAGCTTTATCCTTCTCCCCTTTCTCCTGCATGATAATGCCCACTTTCAGCATTGATTCAGAAGCTTTAGGTGATTTCGGGTAATTTTTTACTACGGTAGCAAAATAGTATGACGCATCATCTTTTTTGCCTTTGTTGTAATTCAGTTGCCCCAGCCAGTAATTAGCATTTGGCTGATAACTGGAGTTTGGGTACTGTTTTACAAAACTCTGGAAGGCAGTGATGGCATCATCATACTGTTTCTTCTCCAGAGCCAGGGCTACCGCATTATCGTAATCCTGTTTTTCATTACCACTGCTTGTTGCTGCTGCACTGGTCGAAGTACTTGCTGCACTTGCGGCAGTAACAGTATTGGTTGATGGCGTATTGGTTGTGCTTGCAGCAGATGAAGCCCCTTTACTACCCAGTTCATCTATCTGCTGCAAAATAATCTTTTGTCGTTCGACAATTTGTTCTAATTGATACTGATTGGTTTGGATCTGGCCACGCAGACTATCAATATCTCTCTGCGAATCGGACAACTGCTGCTGCAATTGGGTCAGCAATTGCCCATGTGCGTTAGATATACGCTCCAGTTGAGTGAGGCGCTCATCATCTGACGCAGCAATAGCAGCCCCAGGGGCTGCTATGCCAACCAGTAACGACAGACCTAATAAACGATATCTGAAATTACGGTTCATGAGTTTCTCTTAGTAAACAAGTACTGCGCGACGGTTTTTAGCATAAGCAGCTTCGTCATGACCTAACACTGCAGGTTTCTCTTTACCATAAGAGACGATAGCCATTTGCTCGCCAGATACGCCTTTACCCTGGAGATACATCTTCACCGCATTAGCACGACGCTCGCCCAGTGCGATGTTGTATTCCGGAGTACCACGTTCATCAGCATGACCTTCGATAGTCACTTTGTAAGACGGGTTTGAACGCAGGAATGCAGCATGAGCATCCAGCATTTGAGCGAAATCAGAACGTACATCGTAGCTGTCGTAATCGAAGTAAACGATGTTGTTGCTTTGCAGCTGTTGCAGAGTCAGACGCGCTTGCTCATCCAGAGATGAACTGTTGCCACCCATACCGTAACCACCGTTAGCACCCATACCTGACTGGCTACCATCAGTGTCAGAACCACTGCTGCTACATGCAGCCAGAGCCATAACAGGTAACGCAAACATCAGCCCCTTCAGCACTTTATTCAGTTGCATTTTTCTCGATCCTTTAATAAATAAAATTGCCATACATTTTTAACATCATGCATCACAGATACGGCGACCAGGCAGGGAATTTAACCTGACCTTCAGTTGCCGGAAGACGCGCTTTAAAACGCCCATCAGTCGAAACTAAACGTAACACGCTACCCGGCCCTTCAGTGGCACTATAGATAATCATGGTTCCGTTAGGTGCGATACTCGGCGTTTCATCCAGGAAGGTTTCGGTCAATACTTGCACCGCTCCTGTGTCCAGATCCAGTTTAGCGATGTGCTGTTGACCATTCGCAGAACTCACCATAGCCATAAACTTGCCATCTGGTGAAACATCCGTGTCTTGATTTTGAGCACCTTCCCAGGAAACGCGAACCGGCGCACCGCCGTTAATATTCACTTTATAAATTTGTGGACGCCCACCCTGGTCGGAAGTGTACGCCAGAGTTTGGTTATCCGGATACCAGGATGGCTCGGTGTCGTTACTACGACTACGAGTAACCTGAGTAATCTGACCTGAAGCTAAGTTCATCATATACAGGTTCAAACTGCCATCTTTTGATAACGCAAAAGCCAGTTTAGAACCATCCGGAGAGAATGCCGGCGCGCCGTTGTGACGAGGGAAAGCAGCAACGCGCTTAATTGCGCCGTTAGATAATGTCTGAACCACTAATTCAGAACGACCGCTTTCAAAAGTTACATAAGCAATTTTGCTACCGTCCGGAGACCAGGCCGGAGACATCAAAGGCTCAGGTGAACGATGAACCACTGACTGGTTAAAGCCATCATAATCAGATACGCGCAGCTCATGAGGGAATTGACCACCGGCTTTACGCACCACATAAGCGATGCGAGTACGGAATGCACCTTTAATACCCGTTAGCTTTTCAAAGGTTTCATCGCTGGCGGTATGAGCCGCAAAACGTAACCATTGTTTAGTGATCTTATATTGGTTTTGCGATAAAACCGTCGGGCTAGCCGTTGAGGTATCAACTAATTGATAAGATACCAGGTAACCACCATCAGCACTTGGCTGAATTTGCCCAACCACTACTGCATCAATACCCAACGCAGACCATGCTGCCGGTGTAACTTCTGAAACCGTGGTTGGTGATTGTGGATTACGTTCAGCCGCTAATGGGTTAAATTTGCCGCTGTTTCTTAAATCAGAAGCGATAATATCGGCGATATTTTCTGGCGCTGCGCCAGTACCTGTCCACTTAAATGGCACAACGCCAATAGGTCTGGCTGAATCCACGCCCTGAGTAATAACAATTCTGACTTCAGCGTGTAGCACGGATGCCCACAAAATCAGCAAACCCATAGCTAGTCGAAATGCATGCTTCATGTTCTCTCCCTTATCCCGGCCGGACGGCCTTGATAAATTGCTCGTTTGTAACAAAGTGACAACGTTTAAACCGTTCAAATATTGGCTATAACCAATCAGAAATCAAGTCTAAAACGTAATTTCTCTTTATCTATCTTCCATTTACTGCGGTTTAAAATCGATTGGAGCGTTTTTAAACTTTTCATATACGGCAGTTGATGGTGGTTTTGGTATTTTTGCCTGTCTGGCCGCAACTAACGCAACCTGACAAAGCGCCGGATCCCCGCCTTCTGCCTGAACACTAAACAAGGTTCCATCTGGTGCTAACTTGATGCGCAGCGTACAGGTTTTACCTCTGTACAGTTGCGCATCATAAAAATTTCGCATAATTGCAGATTGAATCTGCGACATATAAGCATCAACTTCAGGACCGGTGGCTCCCGCTTTAGTGCCCCCGCCAGAAGCGCCATTGGCTGATGGTGCATTTTTATCAGAAGCCAGTCCGCCAAAGATATCATCAACCTCTGCCGCCGCTTTTTTAGCGTCCGCGGCGGCCTTTTTAGCATCAGCAGCTTTTTTGGCATCATCAGCGGCTTTTTGTTTAACTTCATCAGCCGCTTTTTGTTTTGCATCTTCAGCAGCTTTCTGTTTGGCTAATGCTTCGACCTGTTTTTTAGCATCATCCGCCGCTTTTTTAGCATCGGCTTCTGCTTTCTTTCTGGCTTCTGCCGCTGCTGCGGTCGCTTTTTGTTGAGCTTCGGCTTCAGCCTTAGCCTGAGCGGCCTGAGCCTCAGCCTGTTTTTGTACTTCCTGAGCCTTCTTCGCAGCCTGCTCTGCCTGCTGCTGTTGTTCCGCCTGCTTTTTCGCTGCTTCCTGAGCAGCCAGACGATCTTTTTCTAACTGCTTCAGGCGTTGCTGCTCCGCAGCCTGTTGTTGGCGTTGTTCTTCGGCCTGACGGTCAACTTCCTGTTGTCTGAGTTTTTCTGCCCGCTTGGCATCTGATTTTTGTTGCTGCTGACGCTCATATTGTTGCGCCATCGCATTAGGATCGACCATCACAGCATCAATAACTGAACCACCGCCACCACCACCGGTCAGGATATCTTTCTGCATAAACGCGCCGATCGCCAGCAAGCCAATCACCAGAATATGCAAAATTATCGAAACCATTACTGAACGGTTTAGTTTATCTTCGTGCTCTGTTGCCTTTACCACACGCTGTTTCCAAAAAACAAATGAACTGACAAGACCGCTGGCTTAACTAAGTCCGACTTAACCATTATATCGGTTGAGTCATCAACCCAACAGAGGTTACACCTGCACGATGAAGCATATTTAACGCTTTAATAACTTCATCATAGGGAACTTCTTTAGCGCCACCGATTAAAAATACTGTTTTTGGATCTTCCTTTAACCGTGCCTGAGCTTCCGCAATGACCTGTTGCTCAGGAATCTGCTCAATACGCTCTTTATCAACCACTAATGCATATTGCCCCACACCAGATACTTCGACAATTACCGGCGGCTTATTATCCGTAGAAACTGCTTTAGAGTCGGATGCATCCGGTAAATCGACCTCTACGCTTTGGGTAATAATTGGTGCTGTTGCCATAAAAATCAACAATAACACTAACAATACGTCCAATAAGGGAACGATATTTATTTCTGCCGTTTTACCGGTGCTGCTGCGCCGGGATGTACGTTTATACGCCACGCTAGCCCCCTTACTTATTTAGTCTCTGTAGAGAACGCCTGACGATGGAGAATTGTGGTGAACTCTTCCATAAAGTTGTCATAATTCTGCTCGAGCTTAAATACCCGCAAGCTAAGGCGGTTATGTGCCATTACGGCAGGGATCGCGGCAAATAAACCGATTGCGGTAGCGATCAATGCTTCGGCAATACCCGGTGCAACCATCTGTAAGGTAGCCTGTTTTACTGCGCCCAGTGCGATAAAGGAGTGCATAATCCCCCATACGGTACCAAACAGACCGATATACGGACTGATGGACCCTACCACACCAAGAAATGGAATATGGTTTTCAAGATTCTCAAGCTCACGATTCAGAGAAAGGCGCATCGCTCTGGTTGCCCCTTCAATGGCTGCTTCCGGCGCATGATTGTTTGCACGGTGCAGGCGAGCGAACTCTTTAAAACCTGAATAAAAAATTTGTTCTGAACCACCTAACTCATCACGGCGGGCATTGCTTTCCTGATACAAACGAGACAAATCAATACCTGACCAGAATTTATCCTCAAAAGCTTCAGCTTCACGTCTTGCCGTACTTAAAATACGGGTACGTTGGATAATAATGGCCCAGGATGCGATCGAAAATCCAACCAGGATCAGCATTACAAATTTTACGAGTAAACTAGCCTCAAGGAACAGGCTCATGATATTCATGTCAGTCACTGCTTTAACTCCGCGACAATAGACCTGGGAAGTTTCATTGGCTTCATCAGGTGTGAATCAACACATGCTACTAACACATCTGCCTGGCTTAAAAGTTTACCATGTTGGTCAAAGATGCGTTGTGCAAACGTAAGGGATGCGCCGCCAATAGCCACAACTTCAGTTTCAATTTCCAACATATCATCAAGACGGGCAGGAAAAATGTACTCAACGGCCATACGACGAACAGCGAAAGCGACATGCTCACTCAGCAATTGTTGCTGATTATAATTGTATTGGCGCAGCATCTCTGTGCGCGCTCTTTCATAAAAGGCCACATAGCGGGCATGATAAACTACACCGCCCGCGTCAGTGTCTTCAAAATAGACCCGAACGGGCCATTTGAACAGCAAGTTACTCACAAATATATCCAGTCTGACTCTATAACTAACCGACTGATACTATACGCAAGACCAATCCTCTTGGGAATGGGAAGCAACAGATGAGAGCAAAAATAATTCTCAGTTAGGAAAACTGCCCCTTATTTTTGCTATGTGTAAATAAGTTTATGACAAAAAGTAAGCCAGACCTGCGATCAAGATCGCAATTGCAGGAAGCGGAGTAAAGAATGCTTTCCAGCGGATTCTCCTTGGGCGGAACCCTACCCCGTGGATAATCCCGGTGCATATGGCCCACATGATCAGCAAACTCTGCCATATCTCAATAGAACTGGTTTTAGCTGCGAACCGGGCCGGATCCCAGAAAACACAGAACGCCATTGAAAACGCTAAGATTAAAGAAAGGGCCCGAAACGGGCCCTTGTCCATAATAGCGTACAGTTTATTAAACACAGTACCCATTATGACTATTACTCGTCTTTATTTCCGTTGTTGGTTTCATACCATACTGCACCGATGATACCACATGCACAGGCAAGCAACGTACCGAGACTCCAGGCAAAATACCACATTGTTTTGCTCCTTATGTTGATATCAATACAGTGAAGCGTGGTTGTCTTCGATGTGTTTCTTATCGAGACGACCGAACATTTTCACGTAGCTCCAAATCGTATAAATCAATACGATTGGTACGAAAATCAGCGCAACAAAGGTCATTACCGTCAGAGTCAGATGACTTGAAGTCGCATCCCACATGGTCAGACTAACGCTTGGGTTAATGTTTGACGGCATAATGAATGGGAACATGGTGATCCCCGCCGTAAAGATAACACAAGCAATGGTCAGTGATGAGAACAGGAATGCCATACCGCCGCTGTTACAACGAGAACTGATGATGGTCAGTAACGGTAACACCACACCTAATGCCGGCACAGCCCACAAAATAGGATAGTTGTTATAGTTAATCAGCCATACACCTTCCTGAACAGCAACTTGCTTATTCAGCGGGTCAGACGGAGCGGTGTGATCTAATGCCGAGGTTACAACATAACCATCGATACCATAAACCACCCAGGCACCTGCTGCTGCAAAAGCAATCAGTACCACTAAAGCACCAATTTGCGTTGCGGCACGAGCGCGTAAACGCAGCTCTGCAGTGGTCTTCATCTGTAACCATGCTGCACCCTGAGTCACTAACATCATCAGGCTAACCACGCCAGCAACCAGTGCAAACGGGTTCAGCAGTTGGAAGAAGTTACCGGTGTAAGTTAAGCGGGACATGCTGTCGATGTTGAATGGTACGCCCTGTAACAGGTTACCAAACGCCACACCGAACACCAGTGCCGGGACAAAACTACCAAAGAAGATGCCGCCATCCCACAGGTTACGCCAGCGCTGATCTTCAACTTTACCACGATAGTCGAATCCAACCGGACGGAAGAATAATGCCGCCAGAACCAGAATCATCGCAATATAGAAGCCGGAAAACGCAGCCGCATAAGCTTGTGGCCATGCAGCAAACAGCGCCCCCCCGGCAGTGATCAGCCATACCTGGTTACCATCCCAGTGAGGAGCAATACTGTTAATCATAATACGACGTTCAGTATTGGTCTTACCGATAATAGGAACAAGGATACCGACGCCCATATCAAAACCGTCAGTAATGGCGAAACCTACCAGTAACACGCCAACCAACAGCCACCAGATAAATCGTAATGTATCGTAATCTAACATGTCTGGACTCCTGTTTACCGTGTTTCTTGCGCTAATGCGGCACTGCGTTGTTCAAAGTGGTAACGTCCTGTTTTCAGGCTGCTTGGGCCCAGACGTGCATATTTGAACATTAAGTACATTTCCGCAATGAGGAACAGTGTGTACAGCCCGCAAATCAGAATGATTGAGAACCACAGGTCACCCGTAGTCAGGTGTGATGTTGCCGCCGCAACTGGCAGAACATCCGCAATCGCCCATGGTTGACGACCATACTCAGCAACGAACCAACCGGCTTCACAAGCAATCCACGGTAATGGGATACCGTACAGCGCTAAACGAAGCAACCATGGTTTCTCACCGATACGATTACGTGCAACGTGGTATACCGAAAGGCCGATAATCAGCAGCATCAGGAATCCACAGGCAATCATGATACGGAATGAGAAGTAAAGCGGGGCCACTTGCGGAATGGTACTGGCAGCAGCCGCTTTAATTTCGGCTTCTGTTGCGTTATTGATATCTTTAGCTTGCGTATGCAGCAGGATACCGTATCCCAGATCTTTCTTGGTCTGGTCAAAGGCAGCACGAACCGTTGGGTCTTTATCCCCTGCCCGCAGTTTTTCCAGCATCTGATAAGCAGTAACACCGTTACGAATACGTAACTCGTTTTCTGTCATCAGATCTTTCAGGCCGGTAATTTGTTTATCTAAAGAACGTGTTGCGATAATCCCTAATGCATATGGGATTTCAAGCGCGTAATGGTTCTTCATCTCTTTTTGATCCGGAAGGCTAATGATGTTGAATGCTGCCGGAGCAGGCTGTGTTTCCCATTCAGCTTCAATAGCAGCCAGCTTCACGCGCTGTACATCACCTAATTCATGACCAGACTCATCACCTAACAGAATAACTGACAGGGTTGAAGCCAGACCAAAACAGGCAGCGATAGCAAATGAACGCTTGGCGAATGGCAGATCGCGCTTCTTCAGTAAGTAGAATGCGCTAATACCAAGAATAAACATCGAACCGGTTACATAACCAGCAGAGACGGTATGAACGAATTTAACCTGTGCTACAGGGTTTAATACCAACTCCGAAAAGCTGAGCATTTCCATACGCATAGTTTCAAAGTTAAATTCTGATGCCACTGGATTTTGCATCCAGCCGTTTGCCACAAGAATCCACAGTGCAGAAAGATTAGAACCTAAAGCAACAAACCAGGTTACTGCTAAATGTTGAACCTTACTTAAACGATCCCAACCGAAGAAGAACAAACCGACTAACGTTGACTCAAGGAAAAACGCCATCAGACCTTCGATCGCCAGAGGCGCACCGAAGATATCCCCTACATAATGAGAGTAGTAAGACCAGTTTGTACCAAACTGGAACTCCATGGTTAAACCCGTGGCCACACCCAGCGCAAAGTTAATACCGAATAACTTGCCCCAGAATCTGGTCATATCTTTATATATTTGCTTACCTGTCAGCACATATACCGATTCCATGACTGCCAACAAAAACGCCATACCTAGCGTTAGTGGGACAAACAGGAAGTGGTACATTGCCGTCAGGGCAAACTGTAATCGTGATAGTTCGACGATATCAAACATCTTGACTCCTTGCTCCTCAGGAAGACAAACGGTAACAACCTAAACTGATGCCGTACCTCTCGTCTTACACCCATTACTCACCAGAGGTGAATGCCTTAAAAAATCAATTTACATCAATTTGTAAGCAATAATTGTTTCATCAACTATTTTAATAATCATACAGCGTTTAACTATCTATCGCGCTGTGTTCTGTTGAACATAAACACCTATTAACTTAAACAACCCTATGACACACATTAAATACTACGCTTCCAATCCCTTACAATAAATAGGTATTTCACAATAAAACCAGAATTGTGAACTCAAATCAAAATCGACATGTAACACGCACGCATAAAAATTGATGTAGAACAATTTTTTCTAATTACATCATAGATTCAATATTTTTCAATTCCATTTAATAACTATTTTGGCGATTTATACTAAATACTCCGGTTGAAACAATACAACAATTTAACAAAACAACGCTTATTAAAACAATTAATCAACATTTAACGTTATTTATTAAAAAAGAGCTCAGATTAATAAGCGACCCTGTTTGATAAAAATGAAATGGTAATAGAAAAAGAATAGTAGAGAGCGGAGAAACTACTGCAATCTTTCTTCGTTATAGCAAGATTGCAGTAATGATATAGATACGGTGGTTTTACATTCTTTTATATGAAAAAGTTAATCTATTGATAATATTTCACAGACACCTTTCAAAACGTCATCCGGTTTAATTGATGCTATCCCCAAGCCCTCTTGCGCAATGATTACTTTATGTAGTGCCAAATCCTGCAATGGTCTGGTGCCTGTCGCGTGTTTCATACCACGGAACATAACCACGGTTGGCGTCTTAACAGCAATGGCGACATGCAAAGGCCCGGTATCACCCACTACCAGACATTGAAAAGATGCTATTTTCTCAACTAATTGCTTCAAGTTTGTTTTCCCGGCTGAGTTTTTCACTCGCTCACTAAAGGGAAGTAACAGCGCTATTAGCTGATTATTGCGTTCAATTTCTGTCGGTCCCCCGATAAGTTCTATATCAATATCAGAAAACTTATTCAGAACTTGCCTGGCCACAATGGCAAATGATTCAATTGGCCAACAGCGTTCTTCTGAAGAGGCGCCAAGATGAATTCCTACCGTTCGCCGGTTTCTTTTCTCAGGACAATATTCAACGGGAATCACCATTTCCAATGAAGGTACGTTGATACCAATACTCTCCAGTAACTCTGCTTTTTTGTGAATAAGATGCACATCAACCGTTTGTTTATTACCCTTAACCGATAAAAACGGGTTGAGATAAAAGGTTTCCCTGCCTAAATAATCGTTGTAATACACATCTTTAATAATAATTTCTGAGTTTGCCAATGTTGCTGTCACGATGTCATAAGGCGATCGGGAGTGCAGCAAAAATACAGCATCAAGATGATGGGGTCTTAATGCTTTAACTAACTTCAATACTCCATTCAGTTTGCCATCCCAATAAAGGATATCGCTGAACATATCGCTGCCTTCAACCAACAGGGCATTCCGTCGATGAACCACCATAGTGATATTAGCGTCAGGGTATTTTTTCCGAATAGCGGCAATAGCTGGCGTATTGAGAAGAAAATCCCCCAGTGCCGTGGTAGAGAAAATAGCGATATTTTTTAAATGAGAAATATCGGAAGGTTGCAGATTTTTTTTAACGCTAAAACCAGTAAGTCGGTAAGCGGTAATGAAAAATGCTGCCAACTTCTGTTTTAATAACTTACTCATAACAATCCTTATCATGAACGCTGATAAAAGTTGCAAATAATATGTTGTCTATTAAACGATGGGTGGCATCTCTTAAATTATAAACGCTCACGTATAAAGATTAATATAAACAATAAGATAAATAAAAACATAGCCGATAACAAACAGTATAATTTAAATTAAAATCATTGTTCTTTACAATCAAAACAACATAGTTTCCTGAAAAAATAATTTAATGCTGGCAACAAAAAAGCCGCTTACGCGCTGAGGGATCCCCACAAAATCAGCGCTAATAAACCAACACCATACTCTGGTAGGTTTTGGCGAGATGATTAAGAACAGTACTGAGTACTGTTCGTCTTAAAATTAGCGGAGAGTGTCGCAAGACATTCTCCGCTAATGTCAGATAAGAAATTACCCGCCGCGATTTAATACTGTTGGCCTGGTATCTCAGATGCAACCCTCTATTTTCAGCGTGATAACCAATAAGCCACAGCACTATTGTGCTCAGTGTTGCCAGCAGGCT
>NZ_JAJNAG010000021.1 GCF_021010575.1 Limnobaculum eriocheiris
AAGCTGCAGGCATTACCGCAGAGGATTCCGTTGCATTAGTTGCCGGGCGTGACGTTAATCTGACCACGGCAGAAAGCCGGGAATATCAGGAAACCTACGGTAAGCGCAAGAAAGAAATTAATGAATCTGTACGTCAGCAGGGGACGGAAATTGTTGCCGGAAAACAGGTTCAGGTTATTGCCGGACAGGACATTCATGCTCAGGCGGCATCGGTAACGGCAAAAGAGGATATTTATGCCCGGGCCGGTCGGGATATCAACATCACGACGGCAACAGAAAGTGATTATCGCTTCTTTGAGGAAACCAAAAAGAAATCCGGTTTTATGTCGAAAACCGTTACCCATAAAGTGGAACAGGATTACGCGACCAGTGAAAAAGGTTCGCTGTTTAGCGGTGATAATGTGACGTTATTGGCCGGTAATGACCTGAATATTTCCGGCTCATCGGTTATTGGTGATGGCGATTTGAAGCTAACCGCCGGAAATAACATCAATATTCTGGCAGCGGTTGAAGAGCAGTCCACTTACCAGTTGAATGAAAAGAAAAAGAGCGGTGTCTTCAGCGGTGGTGGTCTTGGCTTTACCATCGGTACTACCCATTCGCGCCATCAGATTGATGATGCCAGTACCACTCAAAGCCAGAGTGCCAGCATGATAGGCTCCACCGGTGGCAGCGTGAGTGTTGTTGCCGGTGGGCAGGCACATATTGGTGGTTCAGATGTTATCGCGTCAAAAGACATCAATATTATTGCGGATAACGTGCTGATAGATCCGGGGCATGACCTGCGTCAGCGTGATGAACGCTATGAGCAGAAAACGCAGGGGCTTAATCTGGCGCTTTCTGGTGTGGTGGGTGGAGCGATTAATTCAGGTTTTACTGCGGCTCAACAGGCCAGAGATGAAAGCGACGATCGTCTGGCGGCGCTCAATGGCGTGAAGTCAGCGCTGTATGGGGTTCAGGCGGTACAGGGAGCCGTGCTGGATAGCGTAAAAGATGTGAAAGATAAATCTGACAATCTGATTGGTATCAGTGCCTCGGTGGGTTCTCAGAAATCCTCTTCGCAGCAGCATCTGGATCAGAATACGATTAAAGGCTCGGCGCTGAATGCGGGTAATAACCTGAGCATTATTGCTTATGGTAACGGTGATAGCGTGGCCAGCGGCAATATTGCGATTGGAGGAAGCCAGCTTAAAGCCGGTGGAAACACGACGCTGAGTGCAGAGCAGGATGTGCTGTTACTGGGGGCTGCCAATACCCAGGAAACCACAGGAAAGAACAGCAGTAGCGGCGGGGCTATTGGCGTTAGTGCGGGTATGGGCACTGAAGGTAATATGGGCGTGAGTATCTTCGCTAATGCCAATAAGAGTCGTGGTCATGACAAAGGGAATGGCACTCAGTGGGCTGAAACGACTATTGATACCGGTAATCAACTGACCATCAATAGCCAGCGTGATACGACGCTGATGGGGGCGCTGGTCAGCGGTGAACAGGTAACCCTGAATGTCGGGCGCGATCTGCATCTACAAAGCCAGCAGGACAGCGACAATTACGATGCGAAGCAGCAGAGCGTCAGCGGTGGGATGAGTATCCCGATTTCGGGTTCTAACGCAGGCGGTAATTTCAGCTATAGCCGCGACAGGATGCACAGCACTTATGATAGCGTTCAGGAACAGACCGGGATTTATGCGGGTTCGGGTGGCTTTGATATTAGGGTAGGTGAGCACACTCAGCTTGACGGTGCGGTTATCAGTAGTACCGCCGGTGCGGATAAAAACCGGCTTGATACCGGTACGCTGGGCTTCAGTAATATTGAGAATAAGGCCGAGTTTAAAACCGAGCATCAGGGGGTATCGATTAGTGCCGGTGGGGACGGTGGCGGTAAGTTTATCGGCAACGTGGCAGGCGGTATGATTGCCGTTGGCGGCAATGACGGCAGTGCTTCGGGTATAACACGGGCGGCCATCTCCGAAGGGGAAATTATTATTCGGGATAAGGCAAATCAGCAGCAGGATATTGCTGATTTAAGCCGTGATGTTGAGCATGCCAATGGCAGTATCAGTCCTATTTTTGATAAAGAGAAAGAGCAGAATCGGTTAAAAGAGATCCAACTGATAGGAGAGATAGGCGGTCAGATGATCGATATCGTTGCCACTCAGGGTGCGATTTACGGTGAAAAAGCGAAGAAAGATCCGGCGGCATCAGCACAGGCAGAAGCGGATTTAGTTGCAGAAGGACTGGCAGCCACGCTGACTCAGAAAGCGATAGAAGATCGGGCCTATGAAAACGGGTTACGCACCTTTGGTACCGGTGGTGATGTTCAGCGAGCCACACAGGCGGTGGTAGCAGCGTTACAGGGGCTTGCCGGGGGCGATATGTCACAGGCGCTGGCGGGGGCTTCGGCACCTTATGTAGCGAATGTGATTAAGGACCTGACCAAAGGCCATGATGAAGCAAATATCATGGCGCATGCGGTATTGGGTGCGGTGGTGGCCCATGTCAATGGTAACTCGGCCTTAGCCGGTGCCGCAGGTGCCGCCACGGGAGAGTATATTGCTAAACAGCTGTATCCGGATACCGATCGTGGTATGTTGACAGAAGAGCAGCGGCAGACCATCAGTTTATTAAGTACGCTGGCAGCAGGGCTGGCCGGGGGTATCACAGGGGATAGTACCGCGAATGCGTTTGCGGGGGCGCAGGCGGGGAAGAATGCGGCGGTTAATAACTATCTGAGCAAAGGTGAACCGCAATTACTGGCTGATATGATGAAATCCTGTCTGTCAGGTGGCGGTAGTCAGGCATCTTGTCAGCAACAAGTTCAGAAAGAGGCCATTCGGCGATCTAATGCCAACCTTGAAGAACAAGGTGAGGCAATGGCTTCAAATGATACCGCGAAAGCTCAGGCATTGCTGGATGGAAGAGCCAGCACGGAAGAATATACTTATCTGAGAATGGTGGGTCTGGATCCCGATTTTGTTAATTCACTGGATGGAACCAGTGCTGTTGCAGCAGAATGGATCGGTACCTGTATGGGTATGAGCTGGGGTGAGTGTGCGAATGCTAAAGGTTATGAAAAGATTGGTTATGGTCTGGATTTTCTGGCGTTGGGTGGTGCCGGGAAGATAGCGGTTAAACCGGGTGAGGCGACGACTCAAGCTGGAACATCATCGACAAAAGGAACAACAGAACCTTCTTATAATTGGAAAGCCGGTGAAGGTGAATTTAGTATAAAAGCAAATGGGAAAGTTACTGATGTTGAGTCTCATATTAGTAAATATGATGCTAATTCGTTCCTTTATGATAAACCATTACCTAAAATAGATTATGTTGATATTCTCTCTTCGGAAACCAAAATGCATACGCTTTATGGCGATAAGCCAGGTAGTGGTGGGCATTTATTTCCAGGACAACCAGGAAAGACCTTTTTCCCTAATAACTGGCCCCCTGAAAGAGTTGTTAGTAATGTAGGTGATATAGTTACTTCCCCTAGCACCCAATGGTTTGCTCAATCGGGAGCAGGAGGTATATATACTAACGCTGGTAAAGCAGCAAGATGGGTTGCTTGGGAGGTTAGGGATGGGGTACGTGTTCGAGTGGTATATGAGCCAGCGAATGGTAAAATCGTAACGGCATTCCCAGATGATAAACCAATTCCACCTGCGTTAAAGCCAATTAAGTAAAGAGAAAAAATATCATGGATATAAGTAAGCAAATTAATTTATTAGGTAACGGATTAAAAAATCGACTGGATCCTACGCTTATTGACTTTGCGCTTGAATATATCGAATTCTCAGAAGTTGTATTAGCATTTGAGACGTTATGTGACCATATCGCTGATTATGATGTTGTGATTAGTAAAGATGAATATAGCCAGATAATTAAAATAGCAAATGAACTTGGCTTAGAAATAGATGATAGGTATACGTATATCAATCCCGAAAAATGAAATATATATAATCATTCTATAAAAGCCACTATTGTGTGGCTTTTATATTTTTTATTGATAGTGACATAATGGATTAGTAGCTTAATCTTTTGTTTTCTTCATGGTGAAAATTTATCCTGCCTGTTGATGGTTCTTCTTATATTAATTAAATGCCTGCCTGAACAATCCATATAATATTAAATTGTTATTTATTGGTTAATAAAATGAACATATATTGTTGTATATATTCATTGAATAATTCACAGGTCGTTAACCCTTGGTATCACTGAACTGCTCTGTTTTCTCTTGTATCGTTTAATTTCCCTTTTATATATCGTTCGCACCCAAACTATTAGTTAAAAATTATATCTGCATCAAAAAATAGATGGATCAAACCATATATAGTCGAATAACCATATGGGAGTATAACAGGGGAATTTAATAATTAGATTTTGATATAATTATTAACTTTATAATTTCATATGTTTTGGCAAGGCGCTCATCGTTTGGGATTAGCCTTAATAATGTGATGAAAATCACTGACAAATTAAAAATAACAAAACAATTAAATTTCAGATAACAGATTCACTTTTTTTGATTATTAATTGGTATGTTCGGGGGTATACATGGATTTTGCTATACAACTTATTATCATCTTGATCTGTCTGTTCTATGGGGCACGTAAAGGTGGTATTGCGCTCGGTTTACTGGGCGGTGTGGGTTTAGTTATTCTGGTATTTGTGTTCCATCTTCAGCCGGGTAAACCGCCTGTTGATGTAATGCTGGTAATCATTGCGGTGGTGGCTGCCTCAGCGACATTACAGGCCTCCGGCGGCTTAGATGTAATGCTGCAGATAGCGGAAAAGCTGCTGCGTAAAAATCCAAAGTATGTCTCTATTGTGGCGCCTTTTGTTACCTGTACCTTGACGATTCTCTGCGGTACCGGCCACGTGGTGTACACCATTCTCCCCATTATTTATGACGTTGCGATTAAGAATAATATTCGTCCTGAGCGCCCAATGGCTGCCAGCTCCATCGGTGCCCAAATGGGTATCATTGCCAGCCCGGTATCCGTAGCGGTAGTTTCTCTGGTAGCGATGTTAGGGAATTTTACTTTTAACGGTAAGCATCTGGAATTTTTAGATCTGCTGTCGATTACTATTCCATCAACTCTGATTGGTATTCTGGCGATTGGTATTTTTAGCTGGTTCCGTGGTAAAGATTTGGATAAAGATGAAGACTTCCAGAAATTTATCTCCGTTCCGGAAAACAAACATTATGTTTATGGTGATACTGCAACGCTGTTAGACAAAAAACTGCCAACCAGTAACTGGATTGCAATGTGGATTTTCCTGGCTTCCATCGCCGTTGTTGCGTTGCTGGGTGCTTTCTCTAACCTGCGTCCTTCCTTTGATGGTAAAGCACTGTCGATGGTACTGGTTATTCAGATGTTTATGCTACTGTCCGGGGCATTGATCATCATCATTACCAAAACCAATCCGGCACTAATTTCGAAGAATGAGGTGTTCCGTTCGGGGATGATTGCTATCGTGGCGGTATATGGTATCGCCTGGATGGCAGAAACCATGTTTGGTGCACATATGTCCGAAATCAAATCCGTTCTGGGGGATTTGGTCACCAAGTATCCGTGGGCCTATGCCATTGTATTACTGCTGGTATCGAAGTTTGTTAACTCTCAGGCTGCCGCGCTGGCGGCAATTGTTCCTGTAGCTCTGGCTATTGGCGTTGACCCTGCATACATCGTTGCTTCTGCTCCTGCCTGTTATGGTTACTACATTCTGCCAACTTACCCAAGTGACCTGGCAGCTATCCAGTTTGACCGCTCTGGTACTACCCGTATCGGTCGCTTTGTTATTAACCATAGTTTTATTCTGCCGGGCTTAATCGGTGTGGGTGTCTCTTGCGTATTTGGCTGGATATTTGCCGCTGCGTATGGGTTCCTGTGATGTAATTAGCGTGTGCTATACCTGCAAAAGCAGTGGTAAAAGGGTATAGCGCACCGCTTTCAGATATGTCTACCGGATATTTTATGCTCCTCTCAGTGCGATTCTGTTCATTAAAATCATAATAAAAATAAATAAAACTCTTATAAAATCAGCATAATAAAAAAGCTTTAAATTTATGAGCCTGATGGGTTCACAAACAGTTGTATAAACAGTCTCCTTACTTTATGGTGTCGGCGTCGCTCAGGCATCAGTCACGGTATATCGTGTTGATTTTTTCAAAAAACTTATAAAAGGCTGGAAGCACATGTCAACGATTGAATTTAAATATCAGGAGTCCTTCCCATTAGGAAAAGACGATACAGAATATTATTTACTGACAAAAGATCACGTTTCGGTATCGGAGTTTGATGGAAATGAGATCCTTAAAGTTGAACCTGAAGCACTGACACTGCTGGCACAGCATGCGTTGCATGACACCTCTTTTCTACTGCGTTCTGCACATCAGGCTCAGGTGGCCCAAATTCTGGAAGATCCGGAAGCCAGTGAAAACGATAAGTATGTTGCGCTGACATTCCTGCGCAATGCTGAAATTGCCGCTAAAGGCATTCTGCCTTTCTGTCAGGATACCGGCACCGCCATCATTATGGGGAAAAAGGGTCAGAACGTCTGGACGGGATGTAATGATGAAGAAGCTTTATCCCGCGGTGTGTTCAATACCTTCGTGGAAGATAACCTGCGTTATTCTCAGAATGCGCCGCTGAATATGTACGATGAGGTGAATACCGGCTGTAACCTGCCTGCACAAATCGACCTTTATAGCACCGAGGGCTCTGAGTATAAATTCCTGTGCATTGTTAAAGGTGGTGGTTCTGCGAACAAAACCATGCTGTATCAGGAAACAAAAGCGCTGCTGACGCCAGAAAAACTGGAAAAATACCTGATCGAAAAAATGAAGAGCCTGGGTACGGCGGCTTGTCCTCCTTACCATGTGGCTTTTGTTATTGGCGGTACCTCTGCTGAAACCAACCTGAAAGTGGTGAAGCTGGCTTCAGCTAAATATTATGATGAACTGCCAACCACGGGTAATGAAGGTGGTCAGGCATTCCGTGATTTAGATATGGAAGCAAAACTGCTGAAAGCGGCGCAGAATCTGGGTATTGGCGCGCAGTTTGGTGGTAAATATTTTGCCCATGATATTCGTGTTATCCGCTTACCTCGCCACGGCGCTTCTTGCCCAATTGGCATGGGAGTTTCCTGCTCTGCGGACCGTAATATTAAAGCGAAAATTAACAAAGAAGGTATCTGGATTGAGAAGCTGGAAGACAATCCGGGTAAATATATTCCACAGTCATACCGGGAAGCCGGTGAAGGGGAGGCGGTTCATATTAATCTTAATCGTCCTATGCCTGAGATCCTTGCTGAGCTGTCAAAGTATCCGGTTTCAACCCGCGTTTCTCTGACGGGGACTATCATCGTTGGTCGTGACATCGCTCACGCACGTCTGCAGGCGCTGTTGGATAAAGGTGAAGATCTGCCACAGTACATTAAAGACCACCCAATCTATTATGCAGGTCCGGCGAAGAAGCCAGAGGGTTATGCCTCCGGTTCACTGGGCCCAACGACGGCGGGTCGTATGGACTCCTATGTGGATGCCTTCCAGTTTCGCGGTGGTAGCCTGATTATGCTATCTAAGGGCAACCGTAGCCAACAGGTGACCGATGCCTGTAAGAAACATGGTGGCTTCTATCTGGGTAGTATTGGTGGACCAGCGGCTATCCTGGCGCAAAACAGTATTAAGAGCCTGGAGTGCGTGGCTTATCCTGAACTGGACATGGAAGCTATCTGGAAAATCGAAGTAGAAAACTTCCCGGCATTTATTCTGGTGGATGATAAAGGTAACGATTTCTTCCAGAAGTTTAAATAGGCGCTAAGTCAATAATTAGTTAGCACCAGAGCCCTGAGTATCACTCAGGGCTTTTTTGTATACAGAAAACCCCCAGCCTGGGGTTCTGAATGGAAAGTTGCCGTTCAGGATAGCTATCAGCGGGTGATGAATATCAGTTCATCCGGTTCGGTCATGTCATATCGCGACAGTTATCTGGATCTGGATCCCAACTATACTGATAGTAATGATCAACCGCTGCTACGTATGACTTTTAACTGGCATGACAATGAGATCAAGATGGCACAGTTTACTACTAACAAAGCCGGGGAAATTGCCAAAGCAATGAATCCTGAATCTTATAAAGTGAATGCCAAAAAATTGGGTGCCCGGTATGACACCCGACCTTACCAGACGACCCATAATACCGGGGGCGCCATTATGGGCAGCGATCCTAAAACCAGCGTGGTAAACCGTCATTTGCAAAGCTGGGGTGTACCGAACGTCTTTGTTATGCAGGCTTGTGTATTTCCACAAAACTTTGGTTATAACCCAACCGGGTTGGTGGGTGCATTGGCGTACTGGTCAGCTAATGCAATACGTGAGCAATATCTGAAAAAACCTGGCCCACTGGTGCAGGCATAACAGGAGACGGAAAAATGAAAAAACTGCTTCTTGCCGCCAGTTTAACCATAGGCTTAGTAACCTCAGCCAGGGCTGCGGACAATATCGACTATACCGATGCCAAACTGATTAAGCAGGGTGAATACCTTGCCCGTGCTGGTGACTGTGTGGCATGCCATACGGTATCGGGTGGTCAGCCGTTTGCCGGAGGATTACCGATTGAATCCCCAATCGGAACTATTTTTTCTACCAATATAACGCCGGACAAACAGACCGGTATCGGTGAGTACAGCTTTACCGATTTTGATAATGCAGTACGTCACGGCATTGGTAAGGACCATACACTGTATCCTGCCATGCCTTATCCCTCTTATGCGCGCGTAACTGATGAGGATATGCAAGCGCTGTATGCTTATTTTATGCACGGTGTACAGCCGGTTAATCAGGTAAATAAAGGTACGGATATCACCTGGCCGCTCTCTATGCGTTGGCCACTCTCTGTCTGGCGCTGGACGTTTGCACCGGAAGTTAAAGCGTTTAAAGCGACAGATCATCAGGATCCTGTAGTGGCGCGCGGTGCTTATCTGGTTGAAGGATTGGGGCACTGTGGTGCATGTCATAGCCCTCGTGGTTTTGGTATGCAGGAAAAAGCATTAACCAGTGAAGAGGGGGATCTCTATCTGTCCGGAGGTGAACCGATGGATGGCTGGGTTCCTAAAAATCTACGTGGCGATCGGCTTGATGGCTTAGGCAGTTGGACTGAAGAACAACTGGTTCAATTCCTTAGCACCGGGCGCACCGCTTATACGGCAGTCTTTGGTGGCATGAGCGATGTGGTTGTTCAAAGTATGCAATACATGAGCGATGAGGATTTAACTGCTATTGCTCGCTATTTAAAAACGTTACCACCGAAATCTGCCAATCAGCAGCCGTTTAAGTACGATGAAACGGTATCTAAAGCGCTCTTTAACGGCGATGACAGTATGGTTGGTGGCAGTGTTTATGTTGATAACTGTGCGGCTTGTCACCGAACTGATGGTAAAGGATACGCAGAAGTATTCCCGGCGCTGGCAGGTAATCCGGTACTGGCGAGCAGCGATACAACTTCGCTGATTCATATTGTTCTGAAAGGTGGCGTAGTACCTGCAACAATAAAAGCACCAACCTCTTATGATATGCCAGCTTTTGATACTCGACTGACGGATAAACAAATCGCTGATGTGGTTAATTTTATTCGTAACAGCTGGGGCAATAAGGCTTCTGCCGTTACTGAAAGTGATGTAGCGAAAGTCAGGGAAGGAGTAAAGGCCAAAAAGCATGGCACAGTGGCTAAACCGGAAAACAGCCAGAAATAACCGATGAGAACAGCGTACTCATTATCTGTTTGTATTTAGCTAAAAAGAAAACCCCCGAAGATAATTGCTTTGGGGGTTTTCTTTTTAGATGTTTGGTTGTGCCGGGCGGGTTACTGCAATTGCAAAACCAGCATTGGCCAACGCAGTTCAAATTCTTCTGTCGGGCGATAACGGAATTCTGAGCGAACAAAGCGCGACATCATTCCTTCACAAAAGGCGAGTAACTGGCTGGCAATCAGCCCTTCATCATAGCTAAACGACTGGCCTTCACGCAGCTTTCTCTCGCGTAAAACCTGGCGTAGCTGGGTCTCTATTCGTTCGAATAGCTGGTTAATCCGCCCCTGAAGTCTGTCTTGCTCAAACATTAACGCATGCCCGGTCATTATGCGGGTTAACCCTGGATTTTTTTCTGCAAAACCGAGCACTAACAATATGATTAAGCGAATGCGATTATAGGTATCCTTCTCATCCTGTAAGATTAGGTTAATACGGCTATTGAGGCTATCTTCGATAAACTCAATCAAACTATCGAACATGCGCATTTTGCTGGGGAAATGGCGATACAAAGCCGCCTCTGAAACACCAACAGTGGCAGCAAGTTTTGCCGTAGTAATTCGCTGACTACCGTCACTTGACTCCAGCATTTGAGCCAGCGCTTGCAGTATGTCTTCCTTGCGATTTTTCTTTGTTACTTTTTCGACCATGTCCAGTGACATCCTAATAAGAAGTGGGGGTCAACCCACTTCCAAACAACTAACGATAGTGTTGAGTTACACTATTTTATTATGGCATTCAGAACGGAAATAATTACTGGCGACCGGAGTGGCCAAAACCACCTTCACCACGTTCACTGCTTTCAAAGTCTTCAACAATATTGAATTCGGCCTGTACCACAGGTACGAAAACCATTTGGGCAATACGTTCACCGGGTTCAACAATAAAGGGGATTTGACCACGGTTCCAGACGGAAACCATAAGTTGCCCCTGATAGTCGGAGTCAATTAAGCCAACCAGATTGCCCAGTACCACGCCATGTTTATGGCCAAGACCCGAACGAGGTAAGATCACCGCAGCCAGTGAAGGATCGGCAATATGAATCGCCAGGCCGGTTGGTAATAACTGGGTTTCTCCCGGATTTAATGTCACTGCAGCATCCAGACAGGCGCGCAGGTCTAAGCCGGCAGAGCCAACGGTTGCATAGGTTGGCAGTGGAAAGGTACTGCCAATGCGGGGATCCAGAATTTTTACGTCAATTTTTTTCATCATAACGTTTGACTATCTCGTCCATCAGTTTTTGACCAAGCGAAGATTTGTCGCTCAAAGGCAGACTCATCTCGCCGTTTGACCAGTACAGGTGTAATGCATTGGTATCGCTATTAAAACCTTGACCAGATAGCGATACATTATTCGCACAAATAAGATCAAGATTCTTGCGGGCCAGCTTAAGCCGCGCATATTCTTCCACATTCTGGGTTTCAGCCGCAAACCCTACAACAAAGGGGCGGTTAGTGGTCATTGCCGCTACCCCGGCGACAATGTCGGGGTTTTTTACCATTTTTAATACTAAATCGTCGCCCTGTTTTTTAATTTTCTCATCGGCGATATGCTCTGCACGGTAGTCGGCAACGGCGGCACAGGCAATAAAAATGTTTTGTGATCCCGCTAACTGCATAACGGTATCACGCATTTCCAACGCGCTGGTGACATTAATGCGAGTTACGTTCACAGGAGTGGGTAATTGAACCGGGCCGCTGACCAGCGTAACGGAGGCGCCCCGTTCAGCAGCAGCTTTAGCGATAGCATAACCCATTTTTCCCGAGCTGTGGTTGCTGATAAAACGAACCGGATCCAGAGCCTCCCGGGTCGGGCCCGCCGTAAGCATGATATTGATACCCGCCAGGTCCTGAACGGGGTTAAAAAATTCGACGCAGTGCTTAACAATGCAAAGCGAGTCCAGCATTCTTCCCGGGCCTATATCACCACAGGCTTGAGAACCACTGTCAGGCCCCCATAAAAGGAGATTGCGTGAGGCTAAAACCTGCAAATTATGTTGGGTTGCCTGAGCGCGATACATTTGCTGATTCATGGCGGGAGCCACTGCGACAGGCGCACTGGTAGCCAGACAAATGGTTGTGAGCAGGTCATTTGCCATTCCGGCGGCAATGCGGGCCAGTATATCTGCGGTGGCTGGCGCAATAACCACCAGATCGGCCCATTTGCCCAACTCTATATGGCCCATCGAGGCTTCTGCCGCGGGATCGAGTAAATCATCAGAAACCGGATAGCCAGAAACAGCCTGCAGAGTGAGTGGGGTAATAAACGCTTTTGCTGCCGCTGTCATGACAACGCGGACATCAGCCCCCTGATCTTTCAGGCGACGTACAATTTCCGGGCATTTATAGGCAGCAATGCCACCACTGATGCCCAGTACAATTTTTTTACCATTCAACATTGCCATGATAGCTGCCCTGTAGATTGTCAGGGTCATTACCCTGATGATTAAAAGCGTGTTGTGGATTTTATCATAACCCCGTCGAAGGAGAGTTATCTGTCTGAAGTAACTTTGTTGTCGTTACCGTACAGATTACAGGCTACGTGTTTCTGCTGTATTAATGCCTTATATATTAAGGTCGACGAGATGAACATAAAATAAACATTTTTACTGATTATATATACAGTAATTGTAAGATGCTATAGCAAAAATCATAACCGCTTTTTTGGTCCTGGGTGTCAATCATTGCCCTTTTAATATCGTATTCATTAAGGATTTGTGCGATAGCGCCAGGGTAAAGGGTAACAAAATGCACTCCTCTATTTCATTTTTGGAGGTTTCTTCCAGAAATCACTTTTCAGGTTCGCTTCTCTTTTTCGCCATCATCAGAATGTTGTTAGCGGGAGGATAAGATGGCAAATACAACGATGATGGTCTGGAGCGCTCAGGGGGCGCCCAGAGAGAAACTACTACAAAATGGAGCGGCCTCACTGTCTGATGATGAGCTGTTAGCTATTTTTTTACGTACAGGGGTACCCGGAATTCATGTACTGGATTTTGCCCGACAGTTATTAAAAGAATTTGGTTCTTTATATGGGTTAATGTCTGCAGATTATGTCCGATTTTGCGATGTCAGGGGGTTGGGGCTGGCTAAATATTCTCAGTTGCAGGCATCGGTTGAACTATCCCGACGTTTTTTAGGCCATCAACTGGCAAAGGAGTGTTCAATTAATAATCCGCAGATTACCCGACGTTATTTGCAAAGTTTGCTGACCCAGCGGGATCGTGAAATCTTTATTGTGATGTTTTTGAATAACCAAAACAGGGTGCTTTATCATAAGGAGATGTTCACCGGTACGTTAAACAGCGTTGAGGTACATCCCAGAGAAATTGTGCGTGAGGCGTTAAAATCAAATGCAGCGGCAGTCATATTAGCGCATAATCACCCCTCCGGAATGGCAGAACCCAGTCAGGCGGATCGTTACGTTACTGAAAAAGTGCGCGAAGCCTGTTCGTTACTGGATATCCAAGTGCTTGATCACATTGTTATTGGGCGCGGAGAGTACGTTTCTTTCGCTGAAAGAGGGTGGATTTAAAGTATTTTTTGCGATCTTATGGGATCTTTGTCCGTTCAGGACTTGAGCCCTGCCAGCTAAGGGCGTATACTACGCCACCTTTGAGGATCACGGATGTGGTATGCGAGCCTATCTCAGCAGGTTCCGACCTGACTTAACGTCTCATCTTGGCTGAATTTGCTGAGATTGGCTCTAAAGCCTGACGAGGCAGCCAACATCCTAACGAAGCTCGAGCTGATTTGATTTTTGGAGAATTTTGACATGTCACGAGTCTGCCAAGTTACCGGCAAGCGCCCAATGAGTGGTAATAACCGCTCTCACGCACTGAATGCGACCAAGCGTCGTTTTCTGCCTAACCTGCACTCACATCGTTTTTGGATTGAGAGTGAAAAGCGCTTTTTAACTTTGCGTGTATCTGCTAAAGGTATGCGTGTAATTGATAAGAAGGGTATCGATGCGGTGTTAGCCGATCTTCGTGCCCGCGGTGAGAAGTTTTAAGGAACTGAACCATGGCTAAAGGTATTCGCGAGAAGATCAAGCTGGTTTCTTCAGCTGGTACAGGTCACTACTATACCACCACGAAGAACAAGCGTACTAAGCCGGAAAAATTGGAATTGAAGAAATTCGATCCAGTTGTCCGTCAACACGTTCTGTACAAAGAAGCTAAAATTAAGTAATTTTATTTTCGTTGTATAACGTATATCAAAACCCGACTTCGGTCGGGTTTTTTATTGCCTGAAGATTATCTGCCAATGAAGTCTTGGGTAACTTTATGCCATACCCGCTTATGTGTATGATCGATGCTTTGTGGCATAAAAGTAAAAACAAGAAGGTGGTCAATGCCAGAATTACCGGAAATAGAAACCAGTCGTCGCGGAATAGAACCTTATATGGTTGGACATCATATTGTTAAAGCGGTTGTTCGCCAGCCTAAGCTACGTTGGCCTGTTTCCGGACAAATTATGGCATTAGAAAATACGCCAGTCTTAAGCGTTCAACGACGAGCTAAATACTTGCTGATTGAACTGCCAGGCGGTTGGATTATTGGTCATCTTGGCATGTCGGGTAGCGTCAGAATTCTGCCGGAATTTATTGAGCCGGGTAAGCACGACCATGTGGATTTTATTCTGTCTACGGGACAGGTACTGCGTTATACCGACCCAAGACGCTTTGGTGCCTGGCTATGGGAGGAAGATCTGACGAGCAGTAATGTGCTTAAACATCTGGGGCCGGAACCGCTTAGTGATGAGTTTAGTGGAGAATATCTGTTTACTCGTTCACGGGCCAAAAAGACGCTGACCAAACCGTGGTTAATGGATAATAAACTGGTGGTTGGCGTTGGTAATATCTATGCCAGTGAATCACTGTTTGAAGCGAAAATATTACCGCAGCGTCCGGCGGGCTCATTAACAGAGTCTGAAGCACAGCGGCTGGCTTTAACTATCAAGAAAGTTTTGCAGCGTTCCATTGAACAAGGGGGGACTACCCTGAAAGATTTTTTACAGGCGGATGGTAAACCCGGTTATTTTGCACAGGAACTACAAGTTTATGGTCGAGCCGGAGAACCCTGTAAAACTTGTGGCACATTGATTGAAAGTGAAAAACATGGGCAGCGAACGACTTTTTTCTGTCGTCACTGCCAGCATTAATTAACCCAGTTTTTTCAGCAAGGCCTCTGCAACAACGGGAGGCAAAAATGAGCTTACATCGCCACCGTGACGCGCCACTTCTTTTACCAGAGAAGATGAGACGAATGACCATTTTTCTGAAGGCATCAAAAAAATGCTTTCTAAATCAGCCATAAGGTGGCGGTTCATACTGGCAAGCTGGAGTTCATACTCAAAATCAGATATTGCCCGCAATCCGCGAATCAAGACATTGGCTTTTTGTTTTTGGGCAAAATGGGCCATTAACTCACCAAATCCAATCACTTCAACGCTGGGAAGGTGAGCAGTAACGGCTTTGGCTAATTCAACGCGCTCTTCCAGAGAGAAAAGTGTGTTTTTACCGGGACTGCGGGCAATGGCAAGTACCAAATGGTCAAACATGTTCACACTGCGGGTGATGATATCCAAATGACCGTTGGTCATAGGATCAAAAGTACCCGGATAAATTGCTTTAGTGAATTCAGCTCTGCGTAATGTCATTTGCTGATGTTCTCCTGTTGGTGGATTGCCCAGAGTGCCGCGTATTTATTAAATGTATATTGGGCATTGATACAAGCAAGAAGGAAACCGTGTTTTCCATCCATCAAGCCACGTCGTAACAACCAGGTTTTAAAAAATGCTCCGGAGGCATGAGTGACCGCAGAGAACATCGATGCTCTTTTTCCACGTTGATAACTTTGTTTAGCCCAGCCTTCCGCATAGTTAAACTGCTTTCGCTGAAAGACAAAATAATCCCGACAGGTCAGGTGCAGCAAGTCGCCACTCAAAGGAATAACCTGAGCGTTACCATAATCGACTGATTCATGAACCAGATTATCGTTATAGCGATAAAGGCTATTTTGATAAAGTCGAATAACCCGATCGGGATACCAACCGCTATGGCGCATAAACCGACCTAAAAAGTAGTTACGGCGTGCGCAGCTATAAACTTGTTCAGGACGGGCTTCACTATGAATGATTTGCTCAAGGGATGTCCGAAGTTCTGGCGTTATGCGTTCATCAGCATCGATCATAAAGATGTAATCACCGCTGGCATGGCTTTGAGCTATCTGACGCTGTTTGCCATAGCCCTGCCACTCGGTATGAGAGAAGATTTTGGCGCCATACTGTTGTGCAATTTGCAGGGTGTTGTCTGTGCTACCGCTATCCAGCAAAATAATTTCATCGGCCCATTGGACGGATTGCAGGCAATCAGCCAATAATCCGGCTTCATTTTTTGCAATGATCACCACAGAAAGACGTTTTTTATCCACGAGTTAATGGCTCCGGGCTGGTAAATAGGGTTCTAAAAGCGTCAGAAGTTTTTCTAACGCCCCCTGATTTTGCAGCAGTACATTAACGGCTCTTTGTCCGCGATAGCTGCGGTATTCTTCATCTATCAGTAGTGGTTCAATAGCATCGGCTAAAGAGTCCGCATCTTTAATCGTTACCAAACCTTCAGCTTGTTCCAGCTTGTTACAGATATCTTTAAAGTTGAAGATATGGGGCCCCATTAATACCGGTATGGCATGAGCTGCTGGTTCCAGCGGATTGTGACCACCACGATCTACCAGACTACCACCCACAAAAGCCAGATCGGCAATACCATATAACAGCATAAGTTCTCCCATGGTATCGCCTATTACGACCTGGGTTTCTGCTGTCGGCACATCACCACTGCTGCGGGTAATAAATTTCATTCCGGCCTGGGAAGTCAGCTGTTGAGCAACAGGGAAACGCTCCGGATGGCGTGGAACCAGAATCAGCAGCAGGTCAGGAGAACGTTTGAGAAGGGTGGCATGCGCTGCCAGTAAAATATCCTCTTCTCCATCATGTGTACTGGCCGCTATCCAGACCGGACGGTGAGGAGCCCACTGACGCCTTAAACTTAACGCTCTGGCAGAAAGTTCTGGCGTAACCGAAATATCAAACTTAAGACTACCTGTGATGGCTAAATGTGAACGCTTCAGACCCAATTGAATGAATCTTTCACCATCTTCCTGATTCTGTGCGGCAATCAGTGTGATTTTTTGTAGCATGGTTCGTACTGTATTACCCAGTTTACTGTAACCATTAGCAGAGCGTTCTGACAGCCGGGCATTGGCGATGACCAGAGGAATATGACGTTTATTCAATTGATGGATTAAATTTGGCCAAAGTTCAGTTTCCATAATGATAACTAATTTGGGCCTGACCTGATTCAGGAAACGGTTCACTGAACCCGGTAAATCATAGGGCAGGTAAACATGGTGGACATCATCACCAAATGCCGATAATACGCGCTCTGAGCCGGTTGGGGTCATTGTCGTGACGGTAATCGGTAATGTCGGATAACGGTAGCGTAATGCCCTGACCAGAGGAATTGCCGTTAATGTTTCGCCCACGGAAACAGAATGCAGCATGATGCCATCAGGTTTGACTTTGCCTTTGCAAAATCCATATCGTTCCGCCCAGCGCTTTCGGTAGGCTGGTGCTTTACGTCCACGCAAAAACAGGCGAAGCCATATCAGAGGTTGTAGTAAGTACAGCAGAAATGAGTAAATCAACCGCAACATAATATATCCACAATCACCGGACGCCAGATAGCATCCGGTGATATCTTAAACTAATTAATTGTTCGCGAGAGCGAGGTACTTTGAACTGGTTGGAATAATACCATAGTCCAGAAGCGGTTTTTCTTCTATTGTTGGTGGCTGATGTGTAACCGAAACGATCTTTTTTGCTAAATCATCTTCATTCAATTCAGACAGACCAACGGCTAAATTACCGGTAAGTATACTGGATGGCCCTCCCGGGCAGTTGGTACTGACTACAGGAGTACCGCAGATTAAGGCTTCAACCAACACATTACCAAATCCTTCACTATCTGAACTTAGAATCAGTGTGTTAGCGTGTTTGATATAAGGATAAGGGTTAGGGCAGAAACCCATGAATTTCACTCTGTCTTCAATATTGAGCGTTTTCGCCAGATTTTTTAGTTCATCAGTATAGGCTTTACTGCCTTTGCCAATGAGTACTAAGGGGTACGGAAGCTGAGTTTTAGCATAGGCTTTTAGCAGACGGTCATGGCGTTTATTAGGATGTAAACGGCCCACATGAATTAAATAGTCGGTTCCGGCTAATTCACAAGGCTCTGACGCAAGGGAATGGATAGCATCAATATCAAATGGGTTAGCAATATGCGCTGTTTTCCCCGGAGTGATATCAAATTGTTGAATCAGATCGTCGAGAGCTGCCTGAGAAACACCAACAATATTTTTATGTTGGTAAACACGGCTGATTTTTTGTTTTTTCAGCCAATGGCTGAAACCCTGTTTATTTCCCAGATAGGAAGCAGAAAAAACACCATGAATGCAGAACCAGACCTTTGACCAGTTAAGACTCTGACACTGGCTGACAATACGATCTGTTTTATGCAAATTAGAAAATATCAGATCGAATTGCCCATTGCTGTTCTGACGACTGACGATTTCCCGGTCGAGCAACCTGGCGCGACGTTTAATTTCGGTCAGTTTCCGCCAGAAAACTCGGGTATCATCAGACAGCACAGTATATTCAATGCCTGTCGGGATTGAGTAGTCACAGACGTCACGCAGAGAGATGAGTGAAACCTGGTGCCCTAAATTTTTCATTCCTTCAGCCAGCGTCAGTACCACTTTTTCGGCTCCGCCGCCGGGAAGTCCATCAATAATAAATAGAATTCTCATTTAGTTACTCATCAAGCGTTGATACAGATTCACTAATTGCTGTGAAAGCAGGCTGGCATTTTGATGCAGTACCCTCTCTCTGGCAGCCAGACCCATTGAAGAACCTAACGCATGTTGTGGTAATTCGTTAATAGCTGTTGTTAACGCATTAATATCTAATGCATCACAAACAAAACCGTTAGCTCCCGGCTCAATAAATTCTGAACCACCACAAGTATTGCTTGTGATTACCGGTAGTCCACAGGCCATTGCTTCTAAAATAACGTTAGGAAATGGATCGTATAGTGATGGTAGCAATAAGCCATCAGCTATCTGGTAGTAGGGTAAGACGTTATTTTGTACACCAACAAAATGTACACGATTTTGGCAACCTAAACTGATCGCCAGATGCTTATAACGTTTTTCTTCTTTGTCTTTACCTACAACCATCAAATGGCGTTGGGTGGGCGCAATCGCCCCGATCGCCGCTTCTAATCCTTTACGTTCAAACCCGGAGCCCACATAAATCAGACAAGATACGTTAGCGTCGATATTCAACTGTGTACGGAGTTGATGTCTTTGCTGTTCATCGGCAGGAATAAAACGCTGACTATCAATGGCATTATAGATAACGTTAATTTTATCTTCAGGTACGCCAAAGTCTTCCATGATCTCTTGCTTAATCATATTTGCGTTACAGATAACGGCACGCAGTTCCGGGGCAGAGTACATTTCCTTCTCTGCATTCATAACGTAACGATGATAGCGATCGTTAAACAGGAATTTTTGACGCCAGGCGGGCAGTATTCGTGCTCGCTGTTGCAGCCAGCGTTGATGAACACCGTCACCGGCACGGTAAATATCGCAGCCAGGGATGCGCTCGTGGCTTTGAACTAAATCAAAGTGCTCCCGCTGCCAAATTTGTCTTGCAGCTTGTGCAAATCCTCTTTCTCTGCTGATCCTTCCCCATTTGGTTGGATTACAGTGAAAAATATGCCAGTCAGGATTCTGCTCGCCCTGCCATTCTCGTGTGATGACATTCAGTGAAAGGTTATGATCTTTTAACGCTTCCAGAGCTCGGGAAATAAAGCGTTCAGCACCGCCATCCGGACGGTATTTTTGCCGGACAATAGCAAGACGGATTGGATTCATACCGGTATTCCTTGCGAAAAAGAGGACTTATGGCCATCAATCGCGTCAGTATAACATCACTTTAGCGATCAATCGTGCTAGTCAATATGAGTAAAATTGAGTTACTGAGCAGACTTCATTTGCACCCGCTGAGCAGAGTGAGTAGCATTGGTTTATCTATGGCATAGAAGAGAAGATGTTTGTTATATGGTACAGAAACCTGCTTTCCTGATTTCTATCGATACTGAAGGTGATAATCTTTGGATTAATACCAAAAACATCTCTACCCACAATGCTAACTATTTAGGTCGATTCCAACAGCTGTGTGAGCAATATGGTTTTAAACCCACTTACCTGACAAACTACGAAATGGCGGTTTCGCCTGATTATGTGGCCTTTGCCAAAGAAGTTATTGCTGGTAAGCAAGGGGAAATTGGTATGCATTTGCATGCCTGGAATAGCCCGCCATCGTTCACGTTGACCAATGATGATGATCGTTATAAACCCTATCTGATTGAATATCCTGCTGAGGTTATGCGAGAGAAAGTGATCGCCATGACTCATCTATTGGAAGATGCCTTCAGTATTAAGATGGTAAGCCATCGCGCTGGTCGTTGGGCGTTTAATGAGCAATATGCTCAGTTATTGCATGAGTTTGGCTATCAGGTTGATTGTTCTGTCACTCCTTATGTTGACTGGAGCGGTGTAAAAGGTAATCCGAATGGGGAGGGCGGCACCAATTACAGCCGGTTTCCTGATGGTGCCTATTTCATGGACCTGAATGATATTTCTAAACCAGGAACATCAGGTTTGCTACAAGTTCCGATGAGTACTCGTTTGAAATATGGGTCTTTACAGAATTCCTTTAAGCAATTTTATGATGGTTTACGTGGTAAAAAACGGCCACCGTCGACGCGTTGGCTTCGTCCTAAAGGTAATAATGTTGAAGAGATGAAGCATGTAGCTCAACAATGCCTGAACGAAGGTAAAAATTACGTAGAATTTATGCTTCATTCATCGGAGTTTATGCCAGGGGGGAGCCCTACGTTTAAAGATGAAGCCTCGATAGAGCAGCTGTATCGCGATCTTGAAGAGTTATTTGAATGGTTGAGTGAACGGACGCAGGGAATGACAATGGCGGAGTTTTATCAATCTGAAGTGAAAATTAAAGGTTAGTACTTTCATCAGATCATCATAAGATAGTGTGTAGTATGGCTATTTTTTCGATTTGTACTGTTTATATCTTAACCGGGAAAGTAATTTGTCTACGTGAAGAAATCTCATCCGCAAATAAGTGCGAAGACTAATGTGCCTTCTGTCACAATATGACAGAAATTCTTTGATTTCCTCGATAGTTGTATCGTTATAGTTATAGTAACCGTATATCTTTTTGTACATTTTACGAACTTCCTGCACAAAATTAACGATCATATAGGTGGTTAATTCTTTCAACTGTTCGTCATTTTCCTGATGATTATCTTTGATATAACGAATCATCTTTTTTACAGAAAGAGAGATATCTTGTATATCTCCTGCTCTGATATTGCGTGTGATGCTATTAGGGTTATCTCTGTACAAATAGAGTGAATGATCCAGATGTAATATCTTTTTAGCCTTCAGGTACAGATAAGGTGTATACAACATATCTTCGTAACGTTTCCCTACTTCAAAATATTCTGACGTCGCCAACTCTCTTTTGATTACGCGGGTCCAAACGTGCCAGGCCGATGTTTTAAACGTTTGTGCCAGGTTATATTCAGACGTACTTTGATATGAGTTAGGGTGAGATAAAATTTTAATCTCATTGTTATTTTGATAGAAACGATCGTATTTAAAGTCAATCAGGTCGTATTGCTCAGAAAGAATCAGAGGTTCAATTACCGACCAATAGTTGTTTCTTAGCAGGTCATCGGAATCGATAAAAGTAATATAGTTACCTTCAGCAAGATCCAGTCCGGCATTTCTGGCGGCAGAAACCCCGGCGTTGTTTCGGTATTGATATAAAATATTTTGATTGCTATATGAGGCAAGAAAATCGTTAATAGCGCGATCGGACTGGTCACTGGAACCATCATTAATAATAATTATCTGAACTTTATTAGCAGGAACTTGTTCCGTTATCGATAACAGACACTGTGCAATAAATTCCTCACTGTTATAGCAAGGAATTATAACGCTAAGTATAAAATTATTCTTTTTCATGATTAACGACATTATTTTTAGAATTATCGATCAATATGCTAATGACAAGGCATAAGATAAATGTAGTGGTGAATTCCTTGCTGAAAAATAGAACGTCACTGATTCCATAGACAATAGTGCTTAATATTATGCTTAACGTCATAATATTTAAATTCGAACGAATCGATTTATATAATATTGTAAAATAAACAAATAATAGAAATATAATTCCTAATATTCCTTTAAGAGAAAAGTTATCAATAATTTCATTATGCAAATGAATATTTACATACTGGTTAGCGCCAAACAAGGTTTGATCTGCGGTGACTATCTGTAGAACACTCGCCGCTCTGCTTTCTGCTGATTGTCCTAATGGCGAATCAATTCCAGATTTCAGACCAACATTTGCCATTGCAAATCTGGCTCCAACAGAAGTATCACTATTATTTTTTTGGTATTGAGACCAGTCGTTAGTCATATCATGATAACGGCTGGTTAACTTATCTTTAAAGATAAATCCGGAGGCAACAATAATAATGATAAAAACCCCAATAGATTTTATGACGGCGGCTTTAGATATATTTTTATTAATTACTATGCTTAATAATGAAACTAATGGGAAAAATAGAATAGCAGCCCTAGTCTGAGTTAAGATGATAGCAGAAAAGCCCATCAAAAAGAGGAAAAAAGACATATAAAACTTTAGCTTATGTTTTGTTTCCAGAACAGCAGATAGCCCTAATGAACTAATTATACTGATAATATAAGCAGCAATAGTTGCTTTTTCTGTACCTAACTCAGCTCTGGCATAAACCAGCTTAAAGTGTTGATAATAGACGCAGGCATCCATTACAAGTGAAATTATGACAATGGCACTAATGAGAATTCCGCTCTTTTGTTTACTATTTGAGATAAATAAAAACAAAAATGCAGATAAGATCAGTATCTTACCAATATTCATAAAGATGACATATATTGGGCTATAATTTTCTGCTGGTTTAAAAATCACTACCCACAATATATTTACCAATCCAAATAAGAAAAAGCTTAATGCAACCAGCATATCCTGTTTCTTAAAGGATTGTTTAATATAGAGCCATTTAACAAGTACACCAATGACAGACAGGTAACCACAAGCATAGAAAATTTTGCGGCCAACAGGAATATCCAGCGGGATCATCAATAACGACAATATACAGCCAATAGCAATAATGAATGTAGTAATATCGTTTAACTTACTAATTTTTATGTTAATTTCTTTCATTTTTCGCTATAGACAACAGGGAATTATCTAATTCCTCTCTAAATTTATCATACTGAAATTTATCGTTAACGTACTGAAATGCGTTATTTCTGTATGTTTGATAGTGGTTTTTTACTATGTCTTCGACGGCATCTGCGCATTCAATATGCGATAAAACCACTGCATCAGATAAGCAATCATTTATCGGGTCATAGATTTGATGAGGAAAATTAACATTAATATTAGTCTGATCATAATGTACCTGTGGTGTAATGCAAGGAATTAACCCGGTACCACAATAGCCATGTTTTATCACTTCCGGCTGACCATCAATCATAGGGAATATAACAGGAACACCGTAGTATAAAGCTTCCATACAGGATAAGCCGAACGGTTCAGTTACCGGTGTACTCATATAAACGTGGATATTATTAAAGAAGTCTGAAAGATCCTGTTTGAAGCCCAGAAATTCAATGTGGTTGTCCAGCCCTAGTTGGGATACTAAATTTCTCAGGTTTTGCTCTTCAGGGCCTTTTCCGGCAATATGAAATTTTACATTCATACCACGTTTAACAAGTTCCGCCATCATCAGGATTGAAACACTTACCCCTTTAAGACCAACTAATCGTGAAGCAGTACCAATATGAATACATTCACCGATTGTTTTTGGCATATGGTCGATATTTGAAGGCGTCAAAATTCGGTCGACAACAACATCTATCGGGCAAGGCAAGTTGAATCTGAGCTGCAAAACACGTTTAGAGGCGTGGGAAGCTGATATGCATCCACTTAGCATAGAAAAAAAACGGAGAGTTTTTTCATTATGCTTATATCGCCATGAACAGCCGTGATCGTAATAAATCATCTTACCTTTTGAAGGCTTACCTGGCAGGCTGGGAACCAGATCCCAGACAATAACCAGATCGGCATTGGCCTGTTCAATTTTTCTTTTCAGAATGTATTTTCTGATAAATGAAGGGTATTTCAGTTTTGAACCGGAAAAGCCCGAAGCGATCCGATTGGCAAAATTAATATTTCTATTTTTTAACTGACTAAAGATCTCTTCACCAATATGGTCACCGATGCAGAGAATCTCATCATCTTTTGCATTGTCGCTGTTGATATACTCAATAAAAAGTCGCTCGACACCACCCATTTTACCTAAATTGATAACATGCAGTGTTTTCATCCCATAAACCTTTTTAGTTTTTCTTGTACTGAAGATGCCGTTAGCGATAACAAATTTTTATCAGAGGCGCATATTTCACTCTGATTTTTTCCATACCCCCCAATCAACCCGGGATCTGTTGGTCCATACAGGGTGATATTGGGGCGATCCAGTGCAGCAGTAAGATGGCTCAGCCCGGTATCCACTGAAACAACGGCTTTGGCTCCGGCCAACACATTTGCAATTTCTTCCAAGGGTAGTTTAGGTAAAACTTCAACATGTTGAAAGCCTTTCGCTAAACGTTTTGCTCTTTCGTACTCATGAGGTGCGCCCCAGGGAAATTTAATTTTTAATCCAGAGTCTGCGGTAAGGGCAATTAACTCGCGCCAATGTTGTTCGGGCCAGTGTTTGTTGTCCCGGGTTGTGGCATGAAGAAAAACTAAATAGGTATTTGCATCTGCGGGAGGAGTGGTCAGAAAACGCTGAGCAATACCATAATCCCCTTTTTGAGCAGGTACAGAATAGCCAAGACTGAGAGCAAATAGTTGCCGGGTACGTTCAACCGCGTGTTGATTTTTAGGGATCGGGTGCTTTATATCATAGAACCAACTGGCCAGCGGCTCTCTGGCGCTGTGGCGATCCTGCCCGTGTTTTATCCCCCTGGCCTTTCGGGTAATCAGAAAGGCGCTTTTTATTAATCCTTGCGCGTCAATCACTGCGTCATAGTGATATTTCTGCAGTTGGGCAATAAATGCGGCTCTCTCTTTGCGAGTATCTGCACGAAACCATGATTTTCTCCAACGGCGTATAGCGACAGGAATAACCTGCTCAACTGCGCTATGCCAGCCAGGGATCTGTGCAAATCCTTCTTCGACCACCCAGTCAAACCGAATGCCTGGAATTGCATTTTGTGCATCGGTGAGTGCCGGCAAAGTATGCAAAACATCTCCCATTGAGGAGGTTTTAACTATCAGTACCCTCATTACCGAATCTCCTTACCAGATAACAGTAATTGGAGCTCAGTTAAAACTTGTTCAGGCTGAATATCAATTAAGCTTTGGTGATAACCCTGTTGAGAGTCACCTTTGCGTACTTTATGGTAACCGGTAATCAGGCGGATCACTCTGGCATCACGACTGAGTGGTGGTGTGAAATCCGGGCTGCTTGGGCCATAGAGGGCAACTAAAGGTCTGTTGAGCGCCGCAGCAATATGCATTAATCCAGAGTCATTACTGACCACAGCATTACAGGCGGCTATCAGAATGACAGCTTGCTCCAGCTTAGTGCTGCCTGCCAGATTATGACAGTGGAGCTGTAACCCGATGGGAAGTGCGTGAACAATCTCTTCTCCTGCCTCTCTGTCTTTTTCTGAACCGAACAGTACAATTTGGTACCCCTGCTGGATCAGGCTGTTAGCCAGAGCAGCATAATGGTAATGAGGCCAGCGTTTTGCCGGACCGAATTCAGCGCCGGGGCAAAAACCAATAACAGGCCGACTATTACTCAAATTGAATTCGGCGGTGGTGGTTTCAATCTCGGTTTGGCTAACGTGGAGCTGAGGCCAGAGAATGGGCTGAGGGATATCCTCTGCACGGGAAATACGCTGTTTGTTATAGGCTAAAGCTACATAGCGCTGAAGCATTAATGGAAATGCAGCTTTATTCAATATGCGAAGGTCGTTTAACAGACCATATCTCATCTCTCCACGCCATCCGGTACGAACTGGAATTTGGGCAAAAAACGGAACCAACGCCGATTTAAACGAGTTTGGTAGAACAATGGCTTGTTGATACCGCTCCTTGCGTAGTTGTATACCCAACTGACAACGCTCTCCAATAGCCAGTGCACCATGACCTAAAGGCATGGGTAACGCTTTATTGACTTCGGGCATTCGGGCTAATAACGGACGACACCAGGCCGGAGCCATTACGTCGATTTCCACTGCCGGGTTCTCTGCCTTTAAAGTACGGTAAAGGCTTTGTGACATCATCATATCACCGACCCAGGATGGCCCAATAATCAGCGTTTTCATGCTTAATTCTGCTCCAGTTGTAAAGCGACACGGCTATTGCATAGTTAAAATAAAAGCCCGGGGTCATTAACACAGGGCTTTTATTGAGTGACTGTGCTACTCCAACTTTATAATTTATCCCGATTCAGCCAGGCCATATATTCTGTCACGCCTTCAGCCACCGTTTTGAAAGGTAGATCATAACCCGTTGCCTTCAGCTTAGTAAGGTCGGCTTGTGTATAGGACTGATAACGGCCTTTTAAATGCTCAGGGAAAGGAATGTATTCAACATGCCCTTTTTTATGAAAAGCTAATACGGCATCCGCAACAGCCTGGAAGGATTCGGAACGACCGGTTCCACAGTTAAAGATCCCTGACGCTCCATTTTTCCAGAACCAGAGATTCATATTGGCAACGTCACCCACATAGATAAAGTCGCGCTTAAATTGTTCACTGCCGGAAAATAGCTTTGGATTTTCACCTTTATTAATTTGATTATTCAGATGAAAAGCGACGCTGGCCATACTGCCTTTATGATTTTCTCGCGGACCATACACGTTAAAATAACGGAATCCACAAATCTGAGATTCGGCCTGAGGCAAAATTTGGCGAACATATTGATCAAACAGAAATTTTGAGTAGCCATATACGTTAAGAGGCTGCTCAAATTGGCGATCTTCAACGAAATTGTCGCTGCGTCCACCGTAGGTAGCCGCTGATGATGCATAGAGGAATGGAATATGGCGATCCAGACAGAAGTGAAGCAGATCTTTGGAATATTGATAGTTATTATCCATCATATACTTACCATCCCACTCGGTAGTTGATGAACAGGCTCCCTGGTGGAAAACCGCATCAATATCACCTAAGTCGTCACCGGCAAGAATATGGGCAAGAAAATCTTCTTTATCGATATAATCCGCAATTTCTAAATCGACCAGATTGGCAAATTTGGTGCCATCTTTCAGATTATCGACCACCAGAATATCCTGATATCCGGTATTGTTTAATGCTTTGATAATATTGCTGCCGATAAATCCAGCACCGCCGGTTACGATAATCATGGTTTCACCATTTGTTCCAAGATAAATTTATTGGGATGCTGTCTGTGTTAAACAGCATCCAGCGTTATTTTATGCCGAATGTATCAATATGGCTATCTGGCTGGTAGACACTGAATCTTATCCCCAGTTCCGTTTCGGATAATTAATGCTTCTTATCATCATGTTGGTACCAGGCTTTCAGGTATTTCATAAAGCTGTAAGCGACAGCATATGTACCGGTAACAACACCTACCTTGCCATCTTTCCAACCATTTTTGAAAATGTACCATTTCCAGAAAGAACCAAAAGCGCTAAACACCCCTCTGGCTAAAGAAGGTTTAACCCGCTTATATTTAACCAGGCGGGTGGTATACCCATTGAGTTTATTAAACACTTCATGGATAGAGAAAAAGGTATCATGCTTAACAAAACCCGCGATCACAGCGGTATTTTTGTAACCTTCAGCGGCATCATCAACCGGACGGCTATTAAAGCCAACACATTCACGGTTAAACAATCTGACCGGGTAGTCTGGTGAAGTGACGGGGTAAATATTGTGAACTTCTTTACCTAAAACGAACCAGTGGCGAGAAATACGAAACGCCATATCGGGTGCTGGCATAGTACCGTTTTTAATCTTCTTTATCTCTTCAACGGTCTTTTGGTCGATGATTTCATCACTGTCCATGCAGAGCACCCATTGGTTACTTACCAATGAGATGGCATAGTTCATTTGCTCACCATGAGTGGTATAGGCTCGGTAAACCGGCATCACACCAAACTGCTGGCAGATATCCAGAGTTTCATCACTGCTTCCTGAATCTACAATAATTAACTCATCAGCGATTTCTTTCAGGGGCAAAAGCACATCTTTTAGTAATCGTGCGGAATTAAACGTTAGTACGCACACTGATAAAGGAAACATAACCTGACCGCCATTGGACTTAAATGATAAATGGTAACGTAGCCGCTATTTTTGTTCAATTAAGGATATTCATATGCTTAGGAGCCGTTCTCTTTGGGGCCTTTGGTAATAAGGAAGCGGCAATTTGTGGAGCGACGCTGCAATAGGTCAGATAAGAGTAGATTGACCATATTGCGGGCGATGTTCCGAAAACATTCTTGATAGTACTATAAGTGGCTTGTGGATTGATTTTTTCAATTGACTCAGGTGCCGGGCAGCGGTGAGTCAGATCGACAGGGATCGCTACGGGTTTCTCTGGCGTTTCCACGCCTGCCGGTTTAGGGTCATGAGTTGGGTAGGTCCGGTGTGGTGCAGATGGCAATAAGTGACTGACAGGTACTAATACCACATCCGCTGGTAACTGCGGGAGCATTTGTTGCAACACGCTAATGGTAGAAGGATGAGGATGGCCAATAGCAATCGCTGAGCCATTTTTTTGTGCCATCTTTACCGCCAGATTAAATTGCTTTTTCACAACCGCTTCACTTTGATCATCATCCAGAAACACTTTTCTTTTGACCACCTGAACGGAAGTGCCTTCCGCAGCCTGTGTTGATTTGGTACTGCCAATGGTTACACTATCGAGAAAGTAGAGCTGATAATGGCTTAGGGTCTTCATTACCAGTTGCATGGCGGCTAAGTCAGACGTCATTGCACTACCCATATGATTATTCATTCCTTTGGCATGGGGAACATTGCGTATTGCCTGAGCAATAATGCGCCGAATCTCTTCCACATTCATACTCGGGCGTAGTGTATCCCGCTCCAGAGGCTGCTTACTTATTGGCGCCATAGGCATATGGATAAGGATTTCATGCCCGGATTGATAGGCCTTTTGCGCCATTTCCTGAGATAACGGTGCATTGGGTAATATGGCAACGGAAATGGCCGCTGGCATTTTCAGGATCTGCTCTTCATTATGTTTACGATAACCAAAGTCATCGATAACAATCGCCAGTCGGGCGGGGGCGGCAGAAAGTGTAAAACTCAGGCAGAGTAATGCTAACAGAGGGTGGATAAGATGTTTTAATGAAGTCACTACTATTTTCCAAGCCATGGTTGTGGGTTAACTGCCTGTCCCTGACGACGAATTTCAAAGTACAACGAAGGTTCTCCCTGACCGCCACTGGTGCCAACCAGCGCAATCGGTTGACCCGCTTTGACCTGACTACCAACACTAACCAGCGCACTCTGGTTATAGCCATACAGGCTCATGTCACTTTTACCATGTTCGATAACCACCACCAGACCATAGCCTTGCAGCCAATCGGCCAGTAGAACCCGACCATCAGCAATGGCCCGAACTTCACTACCTTCAGGAGCGCTGATAACCATACCTTTCCAGCGGAGCTCGCCTTGCAGTGCTTCACCAAATCGATGGCTTATTTGTCCTCTTACTGGCCACAGAGCCTGAGCTGTCGGGCGACCAAGCCCGCCGGTACGAGCCATCAGAGAACGCTCTTCTTCCGTTGGTTTATACACTGAGCCAGATTTTTGAGCTTGCTGTTGGCGGGCCCTTAGTTTTTCAGCTTCCCGCTGTTCACGAGCGGCACGGGCTTTGGCTTCCCGTTCCGCTTTGGCTATTTGGTCTCTCAGACGAGATTCGTTTTTCTTTAGTTCAGCCAGTTTTTGCTGGTCGGCCTGAATGGAGACATCCAGTTCACTTAAGGTTTTCTTGCGGGCCTCACGAGCGGATTCCAGCTTTGTCTGTTCATCTTTTTGTTGACCAAGCAGGGTTTTCTGTTCGGTCTGCTTGGTCTGTAGCTTGGTTTTTTCCTGCTTCAGATCGGTCTGTGTCTCTTTGAGCCCATCAATGGTTTTTTGGCGGGCCTGATTCAGATAGCCGTAATAGGCGAGAATTCTTTCGCTGCGTTGGCTCTCTTCACTTTCCAGAATGAGCTGAAGCTCGGAGCTTTTTCCCAGGCGAAAAGCAGCATCCAGTTGTTTAGCCAGATACTCTTGCTGGGCATTTTGCTGTTTTTGCAGTCGTTTTATATTGCTGTTAAGAGTACCAATTTCGCTGCCTAAGGTATTCAGCGCTCCCTGGGTTTTTCGCAATATCAGACTGGATTGAGCAATGGATTTCTCCTGCTCTTTAAGCTGCACATTAAGGTCTTCTCGCTGTTTTTGCTGTAGTTTGACGTTTTTTTCTTTTTCAGCAATGTCCTGCAAAACGGAATTGAGTTGTTGCTTATTATCTTCGTTAGCATAGACGGGAGAAGAACAGAGAAGTGCGCCAGCACAAAACAGGCTGGCGCAAATAGCACTCAAGCTAAAACGGTGGGTCGATACAACGGGTGCAGAGTCCTGTTTTGGTATCTGCACAATCGACCCCCTGATAGCTTGTGAATAGTGAAAAAAAATCGCTTCCTTCATGGAAGGCGATTATTTCACGATGAACAGCGGCTTACCAGTCATCTCTTGTGGAATTTCCATTCCCATCAGGCTGAGCATGGTTGGCGCCAGGTCAGACAGTTTGCCACCTTCAATCACCTGTGCTGATTTTCCTATATAAATCAATGGTACCGGCAGGCTGGTATGTGCAGTGTGGGCCTGACCCGTTGCAGGATCGCGCATTTGTTCCGCATTGCCATGATCGGCAGTAACCAGTAGTTGACCACCCACTTTTTCAACGGCGGCAACAACTTGACCTACACAGGCATCCAGTGTTTCCACCGCTTTAATCGCAGCCTCATATACACCAGTATGACCCACCATATCACCGTTAGGATAGTTACAGATAATGGCGTCATATTTACCGCTTTCGATAGCCGCTACCAGCTTCTCGGTGAGCTCGGCAGAACTCATTTCTGGCTGTAAATCATAGGTAGCAACTTTCGGTGAATTTACCAGAATGCGTTCTTCACCGGTGAAGGGCTCTTCCACGCCACCATTATAGAAAAAGGTTACGTGAGCATATTTTTCAGTTTCAGAGATACGTAATTGAGTCTTATCGTGCTTCATCAGCCACTCACCAAAGGTATTGTTGAGTGAATCTGGTGGGTAGGCACAAGCTGCTTTAATGTCAGCGGCGTATTCAGTCAGCATCACAAACTCGCTGAACTTCACTACTTTATTACGTTTAAAACCGTCAAAATCAGGATTGATAAAAGTACGAGTGATTTGGCGGGCACGGTCAGCGCGGAAATTCATAAAGATCAACGCATCACCATCCTGCATCGCGGCAGATGGTTCACCTGATTTTTGGATAACCGTTGGTTTAACAAATTCATCGTTTTCATCACGATTGTATGCAGCCTGTAGCCCAGAAACCGCATCTTCTGTGGTGAACTCGCCTTTGGCGTCAGTCATCAGGTCATAGGCAAGCTGTACACGATCCCAGCGGTTATCACGATCCATTGCATAGTAGCGGCCTACAATGGAGGCAATACGACCACAGCCCAATTTTTCAAACTCTTGGGTGAATCGTTTCAGTGTTGATTGCGCACTACGGGGTGGGGTGTCGCGACCATCCAGGAAAGCGTGCAGATAGACGGCTTTTGCCCCACGCTTTGCGGCTAACTCAATCATTGCCAGAATATGGTCTTCATGGCTGTGAACGCCACCCGGGGACATCAATCCCATAATGTGAACGGCTTTATTAGCGGCAACTGCTTTATCAACGGCAGAGGTCAATACTGCATTGGTAAAGAAATCACCGTCTTTAATCTCTTTGTCCAGACGAGTGAGATCCTGATAAACGATGCGTCCGGCCCCCAGATTCACGTGACCAACTTCGGAGTTACCCATTTGACCATCAGGTAAACCGACATCCAGACCGGAAGCGGCAATCAGCGTATGGGGGTAGTTCTTCCACAGATTGTCCATCACCGGTTTTTTAGCATTAATGATGGCATTATCCTGTTGCTCTTCCCGATAGCCATAACCATCAAGAATCACCAGAACCATGGGTTTTTTTGTGCTCGACATTCAAATAACCTCGTAAATAACATTGAAATTTGCAGTATTCATTTCATACCAATGTGCTTTTTATACCACATTGAGAACTTAGAGGTAACGATAGGTACAACCGGCATCGTCATTTGGTGGAGAATTTTACTACAGTCAGAAAAAATAAGCGGAAAAATCAGACTTTGATACCTGTTTTTACTCTTTTTCAATATGTTTCGCTGCAGACTCTTGATAAAATTTTTAGAGATATGCCGTATTTTCTGCATTGCTAACCGTATTTTGGCTGTATTTGATGCAGTGCAAAGGTATACTCCATAACCTTGATTATTTAATCCCAAACAGCGGGAGTTGTTATCCTCCATGGAACAAGTTATGCAATTTGTTAGTAACCATCCGGTATTGAGCATTGCCTGGGTTGGCTTACTGGTCGCTGTCATTTTTATGACGCTAAAAACAGCAACATCTAAAGTTAAAGATATCAGCAATTCGGATTTGACCCGGCTGATCAATTCAGAAGATGCGGTTGTTGTTGATACCCGTACTATTGATGAGTTCCGTAAAGGGCACATTGTTGGTGCTATTAACTTAACGCCAACAGACATTAAAAATGGCACCCTTGCCGTTTTGGACAAACACAAAGAGCGTCCGGTGATTGTACTTTGTGCTAATGGCACCAGTTCAAAAGAACCGGCAGAAGCGTTGGTTAAAGAGGGCTTCACACAGGTATTCACTCTGAAAAACGGATTGTCTGGCTGGAGTGGTGAAAACCTGCCATTGGTTCGCGGTAAGTAATAGTCGGTAAAAAGGGATGAGCCCCACTTTACTGTTTATCTCAAAAATCCCGATTATTGCTTTATTTCAGCATGAGAAGGACATTTAACTTAAAGGTAATTTTTTATGTCAGAGCAAAGCAACCCAGAAATGGCGTTTCAGATTCAACGCATTTATACCAAAGACGTCTCTTTTGAAGCACCTGCGGCACCGCTGATTTTTCAACAGGAGTGGGATCCTCAGGTTAAACTGGATTTAGATACGGCTTCCAGCCAACTGGGTGATGGTGTATTTGAAGTTGTTTTACGCGTTACAGCAACTGCTATGCTGGGTGAAGATACTGCATTCTTATGTGAAGTTCAGCAGGCGGGTATCTTTAGCATCACTGGTCTGGATGATTCTCAGATGGCTCACTGTTTGGGTGCGTACTGCCCAAATATTCTGTTCCCTTATGCTCGTGAATGTGTTTCTGCACTGGTTTCCCGCGGTAGTTTCCCGCAACTGAATTTGGCGCCAGTAAACTTTGATGCGCTGTTTATGAACTATCTGCAGCAGCAAGCTGAAGCTGAACAAGGCGCAGCGCCACATCAGGACGCGTAATGAATCAGGTCGATATGACTGTTATCGGTGCCGGATCGTACGGCACCGCTTTAGCTATTACGCTGGCGCGTAATGGTCACTCGGTGGTGCTGTGGGGCCACGACCCTCAACATATTGCACAACTGCAACAGGATAGAAAAAATCAGGCGTTTCTTCCGGATGTTCCATTTCCGGATACGTTACAGTTGCAGGCCGATCTCCAGCAGGCTATCAGCATTAGCCGGGATATTCTGGTGGTTGTACCCAGTCATGTTTTTGGCGATGTTCTTCGCCAGATAAAACCGTATTTACAGCCAAATGCTCGTATTGTTTGGGCAACCAAAGGGTTAGAGGCTGAAACCGGACGTTTGCTGGCTGACGTTGCCAGAGAAGCGTTAGGCGAGGATATTCCACTGGCGGTTATCTCCGGGCCGACATTTGCTAAAGAACTTGCTGCGGGTTTACCAACGGCCATTGCGGTGGCTTCATCGGACCCTCAGTTTACTGACGATTTGCAAAAGTTACTGCACTGCGGAAAAAGTTTTAGGGTCTACAGTAACCCGGATTTTATAGGCGTTCAGTTAGGCGGCGCAGTTAAAAACGTTATTGCTATTGGTGCAGGTATGTCCGACGGTATTGGTTTTGGCGCCAATGCCAGAACGGCATTAATAACCCGCGGGCTGGCAGAAATGAGCCGTCTGGGGGCCGCTTTAGGCGCAGATCCTGCCACCTTTATGGGTATGGCTGGATTAGGAGATTTGGTATTGAGCTGTACGGACAACCAATCCCGTAACCGTCGCTTTGGCATTATGCTGGGCGAGGGGAAAAATGTTGAAGAAGCCCAAAACCTGATTGGTCAGGTGGTTGAAGGTTATCGCAATACTAAAGAAGTTTGGGTACTGGCCCAGCGCCATGGCGTGGAGATGCCAATTACTGAACAGATTTACCAGGTACTTTATGCCGGTAAAGATGCCCGGGAAGCGGCTATCACGCTACTTAGCCGAACCAGCAAAGATGAGAAAATAAAAATCTAATTACCATCAGTATCCACGGTTTTTTATTGGTACCAGAGGTGTAAGCAGGAGCCGGAAAATGTCATCAGAGTCAATGCAGGTCTGGAATGAGATAAAAGTAGAAGCGCGAAAACTGGTTGATTGTGAGCCTATCCTTGCCAGTTTCTTTCATTCGACCCTGTTGAACCATGAGTTTCTGGGAAATGCCCTGAGCTATATTTTGGCCAATAAACTGGCCAGCGCTACTATGCCAGCCATTTCCGTAAGGGAAATTATCGAAGCGGCAATTCAGTCTGACAACTCTATTGTTGAATCAGCCGCCCGTGATATTTTGGCGGTACGTCAGCGTGACCCGGCGGTTGATAAGTATTCAACTCCACTGCTTTACCTTAAAGGTTTTCATGCGCTACAGGCCTATCGCGTAGGCCATTGGCTATGGCAGCAGAATCGTAAAGCGCTGGCGATTTATCTGCAAAATCAGGTCTCTGTGGTATTTGGGGTTGATATTCATCCGGCGGCTCGTATTGGTCACGGTATTATGTTGGACCATGCTACAGGTATTGTGATTGGCGAAACCGCCGTTGTAGATAATGATGTCTCTATTCTTCAATCTGTTACGCTGGGCGGTACCGGCAAAGAAGGCGGAGATCGTCATCCTAAGATCCGTGAAGGCGTGATGATTGGTGCGGGTGCTAAAATCCTCGGCAATATTGAAGTGGGAAGAGGTGCCAAAATTGGTGCCGGTTCCGTGGTGCTACAGGCGGTGCCACCTTATACCACTGTAGCGGGTGTTCCGGCCCGTATTGTTGGGCGTTCCGGTTGCGATAAACCTTCCATGGAAATGGATCAAAGTTTTAATGGCCTGAAGGGTGACATTGACCTCTCAGTGGATGATTAATCTTTGTTTATCAGAATAGTTTATTTGGGCTGACCGGGCTTTCCGGTCAGTTTCTACTCCCGATGCAGTGCTCCCTGATAGCCTAATTGTCTCCAAGCCTCATACACTACCACCGATACGGCATTTGACAGGTTCATACTGCGGCTGTCTGGCTGCATAGGAATGCGAATTTTTTGCTCTTTTGGCAGACTATCCAGAACTTCCGTGGGTAGGCCACGGGTTTCCGGGCCAAAGAGTAAGTAATCACCAGGCTGGTAGGAAACCGCGCTGTGGGCCAGCGTTCCTTTGGTCGTCAGGGCAAATAGCCGGACAGGGTTTTCGTTAGCAACAAACGCCTGATAGTTCTTATGGCGTTTGATAGCGGTAAATTCATGGTAATCCAGACCGGCGCGGCGCAGGCGTTTATCATCCCAGGTAAAACCCAGTGGTTCTATCAGATGTAACTGGAATCCGGTATTTGCACACAGACGGATAATGTTGCCGGTGTTTGGTGGTATTTCTGGTTCGAATAAAACAATATTTAACATGCGCCCCCCAATTCAGAGAGGCGCAGAATAGCAGATATTGAATCTCGCTAGAACTAGCGAACGTAAAGAGGTAGCCAAATTATCAGGCGTAGTCCGCCTAATGGGCTTTTCTCTGCTTTAGCCCAGCCGCCATGTTGACTAATGGCTGACTCCACAATAGCCAGACCAAGGCCGGAACCACCAGAGTTTCGATCCCGGGCTTCATCAGTACGATAAAACGGTCGAAAAATTTGTTCACGATCTTCTTCTGCTACGCCGGGGCCATCGTCGTCAACATGAATTTCAACGCCCTGTTCATTACAATTGAAGGTCACAACGATATGATTGTTGGAGTAACGGAAAGCGTTACGAATCACGTTTTCTAATGCGCTGTCCAGTGCGGCGCGGTTACCAAAAATTGGCCAGGGACCCGGAGGAACGGCAATTTCCAGCTTTTTATCCGTATGTTCAGCTTCAAATTTGGCATTATCAAGAACATCAGCCCAAAGTTCATTTGCCAACAGGCGTTCTCTGGCGATTTCGCTTTTATATTGATTGCGTGACAGGTCCAGCAGATGGTTAATCATATGGTCCAGTCGCTGTGCTTCCGTCTCTATTCGAACTAATTCTCTGGATTCGCCATGACGGCGTCTCATTAATGCCGTTGCTAATTGCAGGCGAGTCAGCGGCGTTCTCAATTCATGGGAGATATCGGAAATTAATCTTTGCTGCGCTTTTACCATGCGATCAAGCCCGCTTACCATTTGGTTAAAGCTGGCACCTGCTGCACGGAACTCCAGTGGACCAAACTCAAGCTCGGGGGATTCTTTCAGGTTACCCCGCGCGACTTCATCGGCGGCTCGTTTTAACTTACGGGCCGGTTTAGCCAGACTCCAGGCCAGCCAGAGCAACAGCGGTATACTGATAACCATAGTCACGGCGAGTAATAGCAGCGGACGGTCAAACAACAGGTTGATAAAGTCTGATTGTGGGCTGGTTGCCGGGCGCATTAAATACAGTTGATAGTGCTCTTCTCTATCGCGAACTGAAAATGGGCCAACCATTTCCAGCAGACCATATTTTTTCTTCATCGGGTAGTCAGCATTATCAGCCTGTCCGATAAAGTTACGCACCATCTGCATTTCATTACGTTTCAGGATGCCAACAATTCGCCCTTCACTGGTGACCAGCAACATACGTTGACCAGGAGGGGACCACTTTTCAATAGCCTGCAATAACCTACGCCACCACATCAGATCGCTGTTAGGTGTACTGGCCAGCTCAGCTTCAACGTGCTGTTCCAGCATAGTTCCCTGGCGCCGTTCACTATCCAGCAGCGCGGCCAGCTGACGGGAGTCAAGTTTAGGAACCATCAGTACCACCATGACGACTAACGTCAGAGTTAGCCAGAATATGGCGAAAATGCGGGTTGTCAGGCTATTGAAAGTAATCATGTAGCGGTAACCATCAGGTAGCCACGGCCACGCAGGGTCTTGAACCAGGGCAAACCATCATGACGTTCCGGTAATTTACGTCTGAGGTTAGAGATATGCATATCGATAGCACGATCGAATGGTGTTAAGCGCTTCCCCAATACTTCCTGACTTAAATATTCACGGGAAACAACCTGGCCTAAACGCTGGGCTAATAAATAAAGCAGAGTGAACTCAGTACCGGTCAGATCGAGGGTTTGCCCGTCGAAACTGGCTTCCTGACGACCAGGGTTTAAGCGTAGCTTATCCACCTGTAGCGTATTGGAATTCACTTCAGGTTCTTGCTGTTGTTCGCTCCAGTTGGAACGTCTTAAAATAGCGCGAATACGGGCTATCAGCTCGCGATCGTTAAACGGTTTAGGCAGATAGTCATCTGCACCTAATTCCAGTCCTAAAACTCTATCCAGCTCGCTACCACGGGCGGTGAGCATAATCACCGGTGTTTGATAATTCTGACGTAGCTCTTTTAATGTATCGATACCATTTTTCTTTGGCATCATGATGTCCAGCAGAAGCAGGTCAATAGTGTCATCCATCATGTTTATTGCTTGTTCGCCATCATAAGCAATAACAACGTCAAACCCTTCCAACTCCAGTAACTCTTCCAGCAATGACGTGATTTCACGATCGTCATCAACAAGCAATATTTTACTCATAATGTTTCCTCCGGAAGCAAAATTACTCGAATAGGTGGCGCTAATCCATGACTTTACACACATTTACAAGCACTGACGCTAGTTTTCATCCGCTTGGGTAGACTTCTCTACATCGGTTCAATACGGTGGAGTTTGCGGAGAAGGTGATGCATAAAGCTAATTTATTAATTATGGCATCAATGTTAGCACTGAGTACATCAACAGTGTTGGCCGCAGACACAAAAAATGCTGAATCTCCAATTGAACCAGTAAATTGTACCGAGACAGAAGCTTGTTTTAGTTCAGTTGTTCCCGCGAATAGCGGTGAAGTGATGAAATCTGAGGTTATGCGCCAGCACGGTTTGTTTGAAGGGTTGAAGTTAACCGCCAAACAGCGCCAGCAGATGCGGGACCTGATCAGACAAAATTACCATGATGTTATGCCACAGATGTACCGGGATAACATGGAAGCAATGCATAAGTTAATCATTGCTGACATATTTGATGAAGATGTAGCGCGTGCACAGGCTGAAGTTATCGCTAAAGCGCAGGTTGAGAGACAGGTTGCTTTAGCCAGAGTTAACCACCAGTTTTATAGCTTGTTAACGCCGGAGCAGCAAAAGATTTTCAATCATAACCATTCTGAAAGGATGGAGATGATGCAGCATCACTTAGACCTGATGCGCAAATATGATGAGCCGGATCCCCAGTAGTAAGAGTATGTAGTTGTAAGTAGTTGTATGTAGTTGTATGTAGTAAATCCTATGATGTATGTTTTTCCTTGCCTTAGACACCATCCATGTCTTCCCCGCCATAGACGGCGGGGTTTTTTTTGCCCAAAAATCGTTATACTAACCGCTTTGACTGACAATATTCAGGAGCAATAGAAGGTGAGCGATCAGTACGGACGACTAGTTAAAACAGCAGCGATCTGCGCAGCAAGTATGGCAACAGTATTATTGTTGGTAAAAATTGCTGCCTGGTGGCTTACCGGTTCCGTTAGTTTGCTGGCTGCGCTGGTTGATTCTATGGTGGATATTGCCGCTTCGGTTACTAATCTGTTGGTTGTGCGTTATGCTTTACAGCCCGCTGACCATCAACACACATTTGGTCATGGTAAAGCAGAATCTCTGGCGGCATTAGCGCAGAGTATGTTTATTAGTGGCTCGGCTATTTTCCTGTTTTTAACCGGTTTCCAACATCTGGCGAATCCTCAACCCATTAAATCTGCTGGTATTGGTATTATTGTTACCGTTATTTCGTTAATCAGCACCATTGGTTTGGTGACTTTTCAGCGTTGGGTAGTCAGAAAAACGCAAAGTCAGGCTATTCGTGCAGATATGCTGCATTATCAGTCAGATATCTTTATGAATGGTGCTATTTTGGCAGCATTAGGCCTGAGCCTTTATGGTTTTCTGCATGCGGACGCCATTTTCGCTTTAGGCATTGGTTGCTACATTTTATATAGCGCATTAACGATGGCCTATGATGCGGTGCAAACCCTGCTGGACAGAGCATTACCGGATGAAGAGCGACAGGAGATTATGGATATTGCACTGTCGAAGCCGGGCATTATGGGAGCGCACGATCTCCGTACCCGTCAATCAGGTCCCACACGTTTTATTCAGCTACATGTGGAAATGACCGACGAGCTGCCGCTGATTGAAGCGCATAAAATTGCTGATGAGGTAGAGCAGGATATATTAAAACGTTTTCCCAACTCAGAGGTTATCATTCATCAGGACCCTTGTTCCGTGGTGGTATCCTGAAGACAATATCTGCTTGTGAATGAGTCAGATTACCTATTAGCAGAAACTTATTTCGGGACGATAAAAAAATAATTCTTTTATCTATATTAATTATTACTGTTTTTAACTTAAACTGAATCAATTCAGCAAATAATGTTTGCTATACTGAAACATTAAAGTCAGCAGACATTAGTCTGGAATGTAGTCAACAGGATTAAAAGCCCGGGGATTACCCTACATAATGTGCCCGGTGCATTTAACTGATAACCGCGAGCCTGGTGGCTCACTATGTTTCATCAGCCATGCTGTGCATGGCATTTCGTGGAACGATATCTAAAATAACATCTGTCAGTTTAGAGGTGGTCATGATCAAAAGAATCGGCGTTTTAACGAGTGGTGGTGATGCACCGGGAATGAATGCGGCAATTCGTGGTGTTGTGCGCGCTGCACTTTCTCAAGGATTGGACGTTTTTGGTATTTATGATGGCTATCAGGGTCTGTGTGAAGACCGCATGGAACAGTTAGATCGCTATAGCGTATCTGATGTTATTAACCGTGGCGGTACTTTTTTGGGCTCTGTTCGTTATCCGGAATTCAGAGATCCTGCGGTTCGTGAAATAGCGATAGAGAACCTGAGACGCAGAAATATTGATGCACTGGTGGTTATCGGCGGTGATGGTTCTTACATGGGAGCAAAATTGCTGACAGAACGTGGTTTCCCATGCATTGGTTTACCGGGAACTATCGATAATGATGTAGCCGGTACCGATTATACTATTGGTTTTTTTACCGCTCTGGGTACTGTGGTTGAAGCAATTGACCGTTTGCGTGATACCTCTTCATCTCACCAACGTATCTCTATTGTGGAGGTCATGGGGCGCTATTGTGGTGACTTGACTCTGGCTGCTGCCATTGCTGGCGGTTGTGAATTTATCGTTCTGCCAGAGATCGAGTTCGATCGCGATGAGCTGGTAAAAGAGATCATGGCGGGTATTGATAAAGGTAAGAAACATGCGATTGTGGCCATCACTGAACACATTTGTGATATCGATGAGCTGGCCAGATATATTCAGGAAAAAACCCACCGGGATACGCGTGCAACTGTGTTAGGCCACATTCAACGGGGTGGCTCGCCGGTGCCTTACGATCGTATTTTAGCTTCCCGTATGGGCGCTTATGCCATTGATTTGCTGTTAGAGGGCCACGGCGGTCGCTGCGTGGGTATTCAGAATGAGAAGATGGTTCATCACGATATCATCGATGCTATCGAGAATATGAAGCGTCCGTTTAAGAGCGACTGGTTAAAAACGGCAAAAGAGCTGTTCTGATCCCGTTTAAGCATATTTATTGAGATAAAAAAACCCGGAGATATTTTCCGGGTTTTTATTGGTCATAAAAAACGATTACGCTTTTTTAGCTTCTGCTGCTGCTTTAACAATAACGGCAAAAGCATCTGCTTTTAATGATGCGCCACCAACCAGTGCACCATCGATATCTGGTTGAGAGAATAATTCTGCTGCGTTGCCAGCATTCACGGAGCCGCCGTACTGGATAATCACCTGAGCAGCGACTTTGGCATCATGTTTAGCAATATGATCACGGATAAATTTGTGAACTGCCTGAGCCTGAGCTGGTGTTGCTGATTTGCCGGTACCAATAGCCCAAACGGGTTCATAAGCGATTACGCTATTTTCAAATGCCGGAGCACCCATGGTTTTTAATACGGCATCCAGTTGTCTTGCACAAACGGCTTCGGTCTGACCCGCTTCGTTTTCTGCTTCAGTTTCACCAATGCACAGCACAGGAATTAAGCCCGCTTCTTTCAGAATGGCAAATTTCTCTGCAATCAGCTCATCACTCTCTTTATGGTAAGTACGACGCTCTGAATGGCCGATGATGACGTATTTCATACCAATATCTTTTAACATATTGGCTGAAGTTTCACCGGTGAATGCACCTGAAAGATTGATATCAACGTTTTGAGCACCCAGCATAATACGGCTACCAGAAGCCTGATGCTTGGCCTGATCCAGATAAATAAATGGTGGGGCAATTGCAATATCACAACCATCTACACTGCTGACTTCTTTACGCAGGCCATCGATCAGTTCGTTGACCATATGTCTGCTGCCGTTGAGTTTCCAGTTTCCCATAACTAATGGATGACGCATGTTTTTTCTCCAATCAGATTATACGGTAATAACTTTCATTACAGTGAGTTAGTGACTTAAAGCATTTGATGGCGGCTTAGTGCCTGTATCAATTTGTTCCCTAGTATAGAACGACTTAATGCTCAGGGTTTAGCTTTTATTGATTGTTAGCGGGCGTATCTGATTTTTATCATTTACTTGTCAGATAGCGACAGCTTAATCGGTTCAATAGCGAATGTTATACCTTTTTCACGATGATCGGCTATAACAAAACGCAATGTCCCTTCAGTTTGTTGATAGAAAGGCGTTCCTTTGCCTTTTTCCAGTAATTCGATAGATTTCTTTTGGCACTTCTCTGTTGACAATGTGGGTTCAAACAGATTGATAAATGCACTCATATAATTGATTAACACAGCTTTGTTTGCTTTTTCCGCTTTGGCGATTTCTTCCGGTTTTTCGGTTTTTTCTTCTGATGGAGTAGGGGGCAGATAAGTAAGCTGTAAGCTTTTGATTGTGCGCTGGCTTTTATCAATAGCTACCGAAGAGTATAGGGTACTGTTAATTCGGCTGGCGGCACGAAGCAGTGGAGATTTAACCTCCAGCGTTTTGATGGTCTTATATTCCCTTAATGGCAGAGCAGGGTTGGCAGCCAGGAATTTTTCCCTGAACTGAGCGATAGTCAGACTAAATGATGGCGCATCTTCTCTCAGATAAGGCGCAATAGCGGGTTCACTGGTGGTCGATGGAGAAGGGTTATTTTCCTGAGCTGCAAATGACACAGAACCCAACATCAGCGCTAAAAAGAGCGTGCTGGAAATCCCTGATTTTATCAATGTTGTGTGTTCTGATTGAGTGTCATTCATATATATCACTAATCTATAAGAGATAATGTCTGATTAAAACCTGTTGTGTCTGGCTTGTCAAAAGCATGTCTCAAAATTTATTGCGTTGCCTGTGATTTATCAGACAACGCGATCTGGCTGATATTCGGTCTTTTACTGATTTTACCAATATTGTTCACTGGTGATATGCCCCGGCTTTCTGCGTAAGTGTTTGACCATATTGCGTTGTTGTTTGAGCAGTTGCTGGGTGTCTTTCGTCATCTCCGGATTACCGCAAAGCATGACGTGGCTTTGTTCTGCACTGATTGCCAGCCCAACAGCGGATTCCAGTTCACCACTCTCAATTAATGCCGGAATGCGGCCAAACAGAGAATCACCGCTTTTTTCCCGGCTGACAACGGTTTGAATGCGTAGTTTTCCCTGATAGCGTTTTTCCAGTTCACGCATTAAAGGCAGATAGCTAAGGTCCTGACTGTAGCGAGCGGCATGAACCAAAACGATATGGTTAAAGCGCTCCAGATCTTTCCCCGCCTGAAGAATTGAGAGAAATGGCCCAATAGCGGTACCGGTTGATAGCATCCAGAGGGTATCAACGGCAGGAACTTCTTCCAGGACAAAAAAGCCTGCGGCATCCAGAGTGACCATAACTGAATCGCCCGCTTTTAACTGATGAAGATGGGGGCTGAGTTTACCTTCCGGTACGGTCACCAGATAAAATTCAAGTTCCGGATTATTGGGGGCATTGACATAAGAGTAAGCACGCTGAACCCGCTCTCCTCCAATGTCCAGAGCCAGTTTTGCAAACTGTCCGGCAGTAAATGGTCGTATGGGGGCATGAATACGCAGGCTGAATAAGCTGTCTGTCCAATTATCTACCTGTGTTACCTTGCCTGAAACCCAATCAGCCATGAGTTTTCCCCTCAGTATGTTGTATGTTATATAACCAGAAAGGTGTCTGGAACCAGAAGTCTGGAGAGTTAATTAGAATATCACTTCTTGTTAACAATTATGAGTAAATTAACCGAAGAAAAACACGCTTATCTGTTTGATGTGGGGGATTTATCCCCGGTTTGCTGCATTTATCTCCGGTCAGTTACGGGATGGCGGAAAGCAGTTGACCTTAGATTGTGGCGGCAGTAACATGCGCCTCAATTCGACGGCGAGTAGCGCAGCTTGGTAGCGCAACTGGTTTGGGACCAGTGGGTCGGAGGTTCGAATCCTCTCTCGCCGACCAAATTAAAACCCCCTGATGGTGAAAGCCATCAGGGGGTTTTGCGTTTTCTCCGGGTTGAATCTGCGGCTTACTGAGGATAAGGCACCCAGTCGGCGTTATTCAACCTGATATAGGTCTTATCCTGATACTTCATTACCACTGTACCTGATGTTTCTGAGATTGCCGGTGTTTGCGGTAGATTTTCCGTTAGTTTCTGCCAGTCAATACTGTCCTGAGTGAACAGCTTACCGTCCAGCGTGCGACTAACCAGCTCGGAAATGGCCAGATAGCTGCTTGGGGAATCAATATGCAGCGCCTGTTGCTGCGCTGGCGCTTTTGCGCCAATAATCCGAATACCTACAGGAACATGAGTGATACTTGGGCTGGGAATATCACGCAGACCAGAAACCTGCATTTTATCACCAACCAGAGCGGCACCGTGTTCCGGCACTACCATCACCATCACTTTCCGTCCTGATTTATCCAGCTCATCAAGGAAACTGTCCAGATCGTCAAACAAATCCTGCAGGCGCTTTTTGTATTCCACCGGTTTGTTAGTTGCCAGACTACGGTTACCATCATGCAGCTCAATGGTATTGTAGAATGTGACGGCTCGAGGTGAATCGTCCTTTTGTCTGGCCGCCAGCCATTCGGTTAACATGCTGTGGTCTCGATAGAGCGGTTCACCGTCAAAGGAGATCAATTCTGCTTTGGCATTGCCAAAAGGCAATGGCGTAGCCTGAATACCTGCATATTCACGCAGTTCTTTCAGGTAGTTGCCAAAAGCACCTGAGTGATCCATTACCAGATCGTTTTTAAATCCTAACTGTGCCAAATTGTTGAGCAGATAACAGCGCTGGTCTGCGGTTTTATACAATGCAGTATGAGATGACTGACCGCAGCTAGCGCGGGATATACGAATGGCTGCTGGCCCACTGTATGACGTGGCCGAGTTGAAATTATCAAACACCACATTCATCTTTTTCCAGACAGGATGGTCCGCCAGACCAACAGCCTGCATATCTGACCAGGAAAGCGAGCAGATATTAATGATTAACAGATCAAACAGTTGGGCATCCGCAGGTAATGATGCTGGAAATTCGGTGTGCAGATTTTGCTGAGCCTGAATAAATTTATCGTAATAAGCGGTAAGATTTTGTGAAGTTGGTGGCCCCAGCGCTTCCGATTGAGTATTGTCTGCGCTACCTGACTGAGCGGGCGTAGCATTAGTTGATGGCGTACTGGTAGCCGCTGTTGCGGGCATTAAGTTAAATGATGGCTCACCAATGGTAATAGCGTTTAGCCATATTAAAGCGGCGACCACAAAAGGCGTGATACGCACCCATTGGGAAATAAACAGATAACCTACCAACAGCGCGAATCCTGCACCTACCCAGCTCCAGTTAATAAAGCGCTGTATGAACTCCACAATATAATCAAAACTAAGAGCGGTTGCCTGACCGCGCAAACTGATAATACTTTGAATACCCGGAAGCCAGGTATCATAGTAAAACAGCGCAATACCTACCGGAATAGCGATCCAGTTGCGAATTTTTCTAAACCAGCCCACAGGCAGGGGGAATAATACAAAGGCAGCAAAAACCAGATTCTCCAGAGGATGAAAATTAAGATACCCACCCCATAGCAGCGCAAACTTTACCAGAAAGTAGTAATTCCAACCGCTTAACCCCTGCCAGTTTTTCCACAGGTTGTTATTCGAAGAGGCGGACTGAGAGGATATTTTCTCGTTATTCATAATATCTGTTTATGTTATCCACAATAATGATGTTGGCAGATTTTTTACCTGTTTTCACTGACAGAGATTAATCCAATAATATACGCCGACGAGCATAAATAGGGTTTCAGGCGGATGGATTAGTCGCATGAAATAACATCCTGTTGTTTTTATCACTATGAATAAAACAGAAATTCCATTTTTTTGTGCCCACGACTCTGTTATTATTTTAACCGAATTCTGTGGGAAAACCTGTTTATTTATTTTTTAATTTAACACAGAAAAATTCATGTTGCGTATTCATAGAAAAACTATCAGGTTATGCCAAGTTTTTTAGCCTCTGGTGCCAGCACAATGATTTTTATCAGCTAAAATTAACTACATAGCCTGCATTACTGAGTTATTAAAATGAACGATGATGTCACAGGAATCCAATGGAACCTGAGGCAAGGACGCAAAGCAGAAATAGAAAATCAGCTACCCGGACAGGCGGTGGCAAAAGAGTATCAGAATGATATTGCTGCGGTGATGACGGCTTATCATCTCACTTCGCTGGAATATCAGGACCTTTCCCATCAAGGTGTGCTGCGGGAAGCATTTTTGCGTTGGCCATTGCTGACAGAAATGTCATCTGAATCAAACTCAGATAAGGTTGGTTTGTGACGATTCTGGCAATACAGGGGATCCGTGGTGGCTGTGGTGCTACATCAGTTTGTGCTGCGCTGGCCTGGGATCTTGCCCAAGCCGGGCAATCAGTGCTGGTCGTTGATTTCAGTATCAATAATTTATTGCGCCTTCATTTTAACCATGACTGGAAAAGTAAAGAGGGCTGGGTCTCAACGCTTAAACAGCAACAATCATCGCCATCCATTATTTCTTATTCACCGGGAATTGATTATCTGCCCTTTGGTTATTCTGGAAAAGAAATATATTCCCTAATTAATGACGGGTTATTTTATCAAAAAGAACATCAACCAGATAAATTACCCGGTTTTTTAGAGTTTCTTTCATTTGATGATTATCAATGGGTAATTATTGATTGTTCTTCTACGCTTTCATCTTTAAATGATTTATCCAATTCGTTGGCAGATATTAATCTTATTTTATTAAATCCGGATGTGGGTAGCCACGTTTTACTGGAGCAAAATTCATTTCCAGTGAATAGTTATTTTCTGATTAATGGTTTTTCACCAACAAGTTTAATACAGCAAGATATCAGCCATATCTGGCAACAGAACTTATTCGGTCTGATTCCTGTCATATTGCATCGCGATGAGGCCATGGCAGAGTCGCTGGCGGTCAAGAAAACGCTGGGTGAATACCAGCCCGGTAGTTTGATTGCTCAGGATATTCACCAACTGGCATTGTGGTGCCAGAATGTTGATAAGCAGGGTTCCTGACCATGCATCTATTCAGGTCTCTGTTTAGCGTATTTATACCCACGGCGCCGATGAGTCGTTTGGTCGCCCGGTATAATGGCTATCGCCAGCAGAAGAGTTCCGCGATTACGGCATTTTTGTACTGTGTTGGTTATGCCGCTTTATGGGCGGTATTCTGCCTGGAATCACCAGTCTGGCAACGGGTCAGAGAGCAGCATAGTCGGCTATTTCCTCAGGTTTCTGAGGCGCGTCCTCGTTTGGCAGATATTTTGCGCTATTCAGTGCAGAGCTTGTGGTTGATTGTTATTCGTCAGGAGACCTCACCTTCGTTTTTATTTCTACGTTGGGGATGGCGGAGGTTCAGACAATGGTTGAGAGTCAGACACCAGCAGGTAAACAACTGGCTGCATAGCTTACCGGAATATATCAGAGCGAATCAGCTGGAACATCGTTCAGAGCAACGTTTAAAAAATTTGAGTCCGGTATTGAGACTTACGGTATTTATCATTTGCAGCCTGCTGGCAGGCATACTGGCGATTATTTGTATCTCTCAGCCGTTTGATTTGTTTGCTCAATTTATCTTTGTTCTGTTGCTGTGGGGCATTGCCATGGTGATGCGCCGTATTCCGGGCCGTTTCGCCTCTCTGATGATGATTGTGTTGTCGTTGACTATCTCATCTCGCTATATCTGGTGGCGATATACCTCGACCCTTAACTGGGATGATCCGGTGAGTCTGGTTTGTGGGCTGTTGTTACTGGTGGCAGAAACCTATGCCTGGGTTGTGCTGGTACTTGGCTTCTTTCAGGCGGTATGGCCATTGCATCGTAAACCGGTACCGTTGCCGGAAGATCTCTCCTCCTGGCCCAGCGTCGATATTATGGTTCCTACTTATAACGAAGGGCTAAACGTGGTGAAACCCACGATTTATGCCGCGCTGGGAATTGACTGGCCGGAAGATAAGCGAACCATCTACATTCTGGACGACGGTAACCGACCAGAATTTCGTGCATTTGCCGAAGAGATTGGGGTTAAATATATCGCTCGCCCAACCCATGAACATGCTAAAGCCGGTAATATTAACCATGCACTGAAGCAGGCTACCAGCGAGTTTGTTGCCATTTTTGACTGTGATCATGTGCCAACCCGCTCTTTTCTACAGCTGACAATGGGCTGGTTTTTTAAAGACAAAAAACTGGGAATGATACAAACCCCCCACCACTTTTTCTCACCGGACCCTTTTGAACGTAATCTGGGCTCTTTTCGTAAAATGCCAAATGAAGGCACGCTGTTTTATGGTTTGCTTCAGGATGGTAATGACACCTGGGATGCGACCTTCTTCTGTGGTTCCTGTGCCATTATGCGCAGAACTGCGCTGGATGAAGTGGGTGGTATCGCGGTAGAAACGGTGACGGAAGATGCCCACACTTCGCTGCGCTTGCATCGTGCTGGCTATACCTCTGCCTATATTCGTATTCCTCTGGCGGCCGGGCTGGCAACGGAAACGCTGTCCGCCCACATCAGCCAGCGTATTCGCTGGGCGCGGGGAATGGTACAAATTTTCAGGCTGGATAACCCACTGTTGGGTAAAGGGCTGAAACTGGCACAGCGCCTGTGTTATGCCAATGCGATGCTGCATTTCCTGTCGGGTATACCACGGCTGATATTTTTAACGGCACCGTTGGCATTCCTCTATTTCCACGCCTATATCATTTATGCTCCGGCGTTAGCGATAACGTTGTATGTTTTACCCCATATGATTCATGCCAGCCTGACTAATTCCCGCATTCAGGGACGGTTTCGTCACTCATTCTGGAGTGAAATTTATGAGACAGTGCTGGCCTGGTATATCGCCCGTCCAACGACGGTAGCGTTACTGAACCCCCATAAAGGTAAATTTAACGTCACTGCCAAAGGGGGGCTGGTAGAAGAGAACCATTTGGACTGGGTTATCTCTCGCCCCTATTTCTTACTGGTGATACTCAACGTAGTAGGGCTGCTGGCCGCCGGATGGCGCATGTATTACGGGCCAACCAATGAGATCCCAACGGTATTAGTCAGTTCAATATGGGTTATCTATAACCTGATCATTTTAGGTGGCGCTATTGCAGTTTCTATTGAAGCCAGGCAAATCAGGAATTCACCCCGCATTCAAATTGCCATGCCGGCAGCAATTGCCCGTGAAGACGGGCATCTGTTTCCTTGTACGCTGAGGGATTATTCCGATGCCGGGGTCGGTATTGAAACGAATGTGCCGGAGCTGGTCGCGAAGGGCGACAAACTTACCCTGATCTTAACCCGGGGAGATCGCGAGTATGCCTTCCCTTGTCAGGTAATGCGCTCAATCAAAGAGACCGTTGGTGTTCAGCTTCAGTTAACCACCACACAGCAACATATTGATTTTATGCAATGTACTTTTGCCCGGGCAGATACCTGGGCGTTATGGCAAGAAAGCGTACCGGAAGATAAACCGATGAGCAGTATGCGTGATGTACTGATGCTGGGCTTACACGGTTATCAACGGATGCTGGAATATTTACCTCCATTTTTATATTCCATTTTGGGGCGTATGGCGTCGGTTATTGTTTGGTTAATTTCGTTTTTACCCCGGCGGGTTAATCAGCCCAAAACAGAAGTGGCAACAATATGAAGAAAATGAAATCTGAAGTGATGTTTACCGGTGTAGCGAAACGTCGCTGGCTGGGAATTGTTCTGCTGAGTCTGGCGGGGGCTGCCTATGCGCAGACCACGGATACACCACCAGCCGTTGGTGCTGATGTACAAAACAGTGCGGTACCCGCAGTCCCAGCGGTGGAGCCAATGCCGATTGTACCGGGTGCACCGGTACGCAATGACTCGCTCTCTTTTAAAACGCTGGCACCGGAAGGTAGTCTGGTTTTAAGAGGCGTGCAGAGCGTAGCGCAGATGACGTTCACCGTGCGCAGTGATGAAGTGGTATCTCAGGCCGCGCTGAATCTGGACTATACCGTTTCACCTGCGTTGTTACCGCTGCTTTCCCACATTAAAGTCTATCTGAATGATGAGCTGATGGGCATTGTGCCGGTAAATCAGGACTCACCGGGGAAAAAGGGAACCATCAATCTGCCGCTGGATGCACGCTATATCAGTGACTTTAACCGCATTCGCCTTGAGTTGGTGGGGCACTATAAAGATGTTTGTGAAGACCCAACCCACAGCAGTATCTGGATTGACGTCAGTAAAAGCAGTTCGGTGGCGCTGACCTATCAGGGGCTGGAGGTGAATAACGATCTTTCTCGTTTTCCTGAGCCTTTCTATGACAGTCGCGATTTCCGACCGCTAAATTTACCCGTGATTTTTAATTCAGCCCCGGACAGTGAACAGCAAAAAGCAGCCGCGATTCTGGCCTCTTGGTTTGGGGTAAAAGCACAATGGCGGGGGCAGAATTTCCCGGTACTGTATAACCAACTGCCAGAGAGTAATGGTGTGGTTTTCGCCACTAACGACTGGCGTCCGGATTTTCTGAAGGATTACCCAAAAGTTGATGCTCCAACGGTTGAGATCATATCGCATCCGACCAACCCGTATATCAAACTGTTACTGGTGCTGGGGCGTGATAACAAAGATTTGCTGACCGCAGTACAGGGTATTGCTCAGGGGGAACCGCTATTCCGTGGTCAGAGCGTGACCATCGATAGTGTGAAACAGCTTGTGCCTCGCCAACCTTATGATGCGCCTAATTGGGTAAGAACCGATCGTCCGGTACGATTAGCTGAACTGACCACCTACCCGGAACAGCTTAGTGTTTCCGGCGGGCGTTTACCGCCCATCGATCTGGATATGAAGTTACCGCCAGACCTGTTCTTACTGCGCAGCCAGGGTATAGCACTAAACCTGAAATATAGTTATACACCACCTCCTTATGTTGATGATTCTCGCCTAAACGTTAGTCTGAACAATCGCTTTTTACAGGCGTTTCCATTAAGGCCTTATGAGTCGAATAAACTGCAAGAGCTGCATATTCCGTTGATTCAGGGATTGAGCAGTACCGATGAAGAAGTGATGATTCCGGCTTTCCAACTGGACGGAAATAACAAACTGCGTTTCGATTTTGATTTTGTCTCTAATATCGGTGCCAGTACCACAGACGTATGCCGCACCATGACGCCGGTAAAACATGAGGCGGTAGTGGGTGGTGATTCAACCATCGATTTCTCTGGCTATCGTCATTATTTAGCGATGCCAGCATTGAAAACTTTTGCTCAGTCAGGCTTCCCGTTCAGCCGTATGGCTGACCTATCGGAAACGCTGGTGGTGATGCCAGAAAAACCAACGGCAGAACAATTAACGCTGCTGTTTAACGTGCTGGGCCAGATGGGTGCCAATATTGGCTACCCGGCGTTAGGAGTTGAACTGAGCAATAAACCCGATGCAAAACATTATGCAGATAAAGATCTACTGGTGTTAAACAATATTCCGGAAGATTTGGATATCAGAAATAAGCCAGAAATATTGATTGAGCAGGCAAAGAGTCAGCTTAATCGTCCGGAAAAAAATAATCTGGAGTTACGAACCGTTGATTTCGATAAGCCGAGTACAGAACCAACGCCACAGACTAGTGCCGTAGTCTCATCGGATGGGCCCATTGGTGCCATCACCGGCTTCCAGTCCCCTTATAACCAGCAGCGCAGCGTTGTTGCCCTAATGGCCAGCGGTGATAGTGGTTATCAGTTATTGGATGAAGCCTGGCGCGACAGCGGCAAGCGGGCGGCAATGGCTGGTTCGGTTTCTATTGTGCGTAATTCCGGAGTGAATAGCATTCGGGTTGGGGATACCTACTATGTTGGTTACCTGCCATGGTGGGATAAGCTTTGGTTTAAGCTATCTGAACATCCGGTATGGCTGGCAATATTTGCCGTTTTCAGCGTGATTCTGGTGGCGTTAATGCTCTGGCGTGGGCTGCGTGCGGTAAGTCGTCGTCGTTTAAATCCGGATGAAGATAAATGATATGAAGCGTTTGATGATGATGTTCTGCTGCTGCCTTATTGCCGGTCAGGCTTGGGCTGATACCTGTCACTGGCCGGAGTGGCAGCGCTTTTCTCAGCAATATATCAGCCGCGAGGGGCGGGTTATCGACCCCTCGGATGGCAAGAATATCACCACATCAGAAGGGCAGAGCTACGGGCTATTTTTTGCATTAGTGGCCAACGATCGCAATCGATTCGATCAACTGCTGAACTGGACGGAAAATAATCTGGCCGCTGGCGATCTGACAGCCCGTTTGCCCGGCTGGCTATGGGGTAAAAAAACGGATGATAGTTGGGGAATTCTGGATACAAACTCTGCGTCCGATTCCGATCTGTGGATCGCCTACACCCTGCTGGAAGCGGGGCGGCTCTGGCGCTCCCGTGGCTATCAGGTCATGGGTACTTTGTTATTACAGCGTATTGCCAGAGAAGAAGTGGTGAAGATTCCAGGATTAGGAACCATGCTGATGCCCGGAAAAATTGGTTTTAGCGAATCTGATAGCTGGCGGTTGAACCCCAGCTATCAGCCGCCACAGTTGCTCTCTCGTTTCGGCCAAACCGAAAAGGTTTGGAGTGAAGTCGCACAGAGCAATCGTAAACTGTTGCTTGAAGCGGCACCGGCCGGGGTTGCTGCCGATTGGGTGGTCTGGCAAAAAGAGAAAGGCTGGCAAACGGACGATAAAACCGGGCCTACGGGTGATTATGATGCCATTCGGGTCTATTTATGGCTCGGAATGTTGGCAGAAGATGCGCCGGGGAAAGCCGAACTGATAGCCCACTACCAGCCAATGGCTAAACTGACGCAGGATGCAGGCCTGCCGCCAGAAACGGTAGATACTCAAACCGGGAAAGCCACCGGTACCGGGCCGGTTGGTTTTTCTGCCGCACTCTTGCCATTTTTGGCCGGATCTCCTGCTCAGTCAGCCCAGCGTGAACGGGTCGTGAATAATCTTCCCGGCAGCGATGCTTACTACAATAGTGTGTTAACCCTTTTCGGTCTCGGTTGGGATCGGCAATATTACAGTTTTAATCAACAGGGAGAGTTGCAGGTCTCTTGGGAGAAAGATACATGCAAAAATACCCATTGATTTCAAATTACAGTATGAAACTTTATCATCGGCTTTTTCCCAGGGTGGCTGCTGCACATCATTTTGCGCCGGTACTCTCCTTTACCCTGCTGTCTTTTACTTTTTCTCCTGCCGGTGCATTAGCCGCGGATAGCATCTCTCCGGAAGCATGGCTACAGGAACAGATCCGTATTGGCGAATCAACCCATCGGGATGATTTGGTTAAAGAATCGCTTTACCGACTGGAGAAGATTAGCCCCAATGCGCCTGAAACATTAGCTGCCCAAATTCGCTATGCGTTACGTCAGGGGGATATGGCTACCGCGACTCGCCAGTTAGAACAATTAAGAAAGTTGCAGCCAGATTCGGATGCCTATTTAAGCACTAAACTGGAAATTGCGCTGGCGCAACCGGAAGGAAAAAACAAGCTACAGCAGGCCAGGTTGCTGGCAACCGGCGGTCAACTACCCCAGGCTAAAACGGCTTATGATGAATTGTTTGAGGGCAAACCGCCCACGCTGGATCTGGCTCTTGAATACTGGAATGTGGTGTTAAAAATTCCCGGTCAGCGGGACTATGCATTACAGCAAATGCAGGCGCTGCAAAAGCGCTTTCCTGCTTCAGATGCATTAAGTATGTCCATTGTACCGCTTCTGTTTGATGAAGGGAAAGATCAGCAGGCCTATCAGGTTCTGGAAAAGCTGGCAGCCAGCCCCGGAGGTATCGGTAGTGCCGCTGAACTGTGGTACAGCAAATTAAAAGGTATGCCGGTTTCCGATCGGAGTGTTGCTCAGTTACAGCACTTTGTTACTACCTTTGAAGGGCAGCCGGAGGCCGCTGAGGCTAAACAAGAGCTGGTTCGCCAGCAGACATTGTTACAGGACCCACGTTATCGCGCCCGAGCCCGCGGTCTTGAACAAGTGGACAGCGGCGGTGGTCGCAATGCTATTCCTGCACTGAAACAGGCGCTAAGTGCTTCACCAAATGATGCTGAACTGCTCACCGCGTTAGGACAAGCCTATGCCCGGGCCGGAAATCGCCAGCAGGCTTTGGCCCAGTTTGAGAAAGCTAAAGCAAGCGATACGGCAGGCAGTTACGCTGCCAAACTGGATAGTTTGATCAAAACTAATCGTTACTGGTTAGCCATCGATCGGGCAGATAATGTTCTGAAAAATAAACAGTTAGATCAGGCAGAAACCCTGTATCGTCAGGCCAGCGCCATTGATAGCACCGATGCACAAGGGCTGATTGGATTAGGGGATATTGAGATGGCCCGCAATAATGCGGCGGTGGCAGAGTCTTATTATAAACAGGCACTGCGTCGGGAACCGGACAGCCGTAGCGCCGTTAGTTCACTGATTTCATTATATAAAAAGCAGTCGCCGGAAAAAGCACTGAGCTATATTCAGAGTCTGCCGGGCTATATGAAAAACCGTATGCGTAGCTCACTTAATGAGTTAACTGCGGGTAGCCTGAAGCAACAGGCCGAAGATCTTGCCGCAGCCGGTAAACTCGCTGAAGCGGAGGCGAAATATCTTCAGGCACAGAAAATTACCCCTGATGACGTTTGGCTAACTTATCGTCTGGCCGGCGTGATGCGGACACAGGGCAAAAATGCTCAAGCCGATACGTTGTTCAGTCGGGCTATGCAGCCTCATCAACAGGAGGCTGACTGGATATATGCTCATTCCCTCTATTTGTCCGGCAGTGGTCGTGAAACACAGGCATTAGCCCAGTTACAAACATTGAATCAGGCGAAGTGGGACGACAACATCCGTGAGCTTGATACCCGCCTGAAAATTTCGCAAATCCTGCAACAGGCACAGCAAATTCGCGAAACAGAAGGGGAACCCGCAGCCATTGCTTGGCTAAAGCAGCAGCCAGCTAGCACCCGTATCGATCTTACACTGGCTGGCTGGGCGGTAGAGCGGGAAGATGGTCAACAGGCTCAGGAGCAATATCAAAAAATTCTGGCAAGGGAACCGGGTAATCAGGATGCTCTGCTGGGTGTCATTGAAGCGCAAATTACCGGAGGCGACTTAAATGCCGCTAAAGCTTCCCTTAGTGCGTTATCTATTCAACCTCAGGCCAGTGATATTAGCACCGGGCGTCGTTTAGCCAATGCCTGGTCATTAGTGGGGGATGATGAACGTGCCGGAGCTATACTGGCCCAGTTAAAACCAACCGCACTGCAATCTTCTGTTGAACCATCAATGGATAATGCGCGTCTGTTACGGGATGCTGCCGCGTTTGAAGAAAGAACCGGACATCCTGATGAAGCATTAAATGATTACCGCCATGCAATGGCAGCCTATGGTATTACCCCTTCAGCAGAGATGGATGATGAGGCTTTCACTAAAGCCATGCGTAATAGCCAACAGGATGACTGGTTAAAACGGGGTATCAAATCAGATGCTGAATCGCTGTATAAGCAGCAGTCAACCACGGTGACGCTGGATCATGATTATTGGGGGTCCAGCGGTACCAAAGGGATCTCCGATTTAACCGCCCATACCACCATGTTGCATATTGCCTTTCCTCTACAGCGGGGAACGGCGTTTTTACGTGGTGATTCGGTAATGATGAATGCCGGACGCTTTAGCACCGACAGCAGTGGCGTATATAACGAAACATTTGGCACCTGCCGGGAAGTGGGTTGTAGCAACGATCGTAGTCAAAAGAGCAATGGTGTTAGCGTTGCGACTGGCTGGCAGGATGATAACTGGCAGGTTGATATCGGTACTACGCCGATGGGATTTGAAGTTGTTGACTGGGTAGGCGGCGTTGGCTACAGCAATGACTGGAATCATCTGGGATGGACGGTTACCGCTTCCCGTCGGCCAATGTCCAGTTCATTGTTATCCTTTGGCGGCGCCGTGGATCCTTATACCGGAACTAAATGGGGTGGTGTACGTAAAAATGGTGCTCAACTGGACTTAAGTTACGACCGTGGCGGACCACACGGCGTGTGGGGCAATGTTGCTTATCATCAACTGACTGGTAAAAATGTTGCAGATAACCAACGGATGCAGGCTATGGCTGGTTACTACTATAAAGTGATCAATGAAAACGATCGTCAGGTTAGAGTAGGTTTAAATACCATGTGGTGGCACTACCAGAAAGATTTAAGCGACTACAGCCTGGGGCAGGGAGGATATTACAGCCCTCAACAATATTTATCTTTCTCCTTACCGTTGTTATATCGTGAACGCACAGAAAACTGGTCATGGGAATTGGGTGGTTCAGTATCCCTTTCTCATTCTTCAACCGATAGCAGTAAGCGCTACCCATTACAGGGGCTGATTCCGGATAGTTTACCCGATAAATATGCCACAACGGACAGCAGCAGTAGCAGTGGCACCGGTTATACCGTGCGGGCATTAGTGGAGCGTCGAATAACTTCCCACTGGAGTGTGGGGGCCGGTATCGATATTCAGCAAGCCAAGGACTATACCCCAAGCCATGCGTTGATTTATGTTCGTTATGCCCTTGAACTCTGGTTGGGAAATATGGATTTACCGCCTCAACCGCTAACACCGTATGCAGATTTTAAATGATAAAGGACCCGATTCCCGAGCATTGGAGAATACTTTTGCCATAATGTGAGGAGTGGACGTTATAATATTTTACTTATTGTCAGGCATGTAAATATATTATTCAGTCACATGGCTATTTGGAGATAGAAATTTGCAGGTAAAGCGTTCGCTAACAATCAAGCAGATGTCGCTAGTAACGGTAGTTGCTCTGGCGACAATTTGTATTTTCATTGTAATACAAATGTTTGATTTTATTCAGCAACGCAAAGAGGTTTACCACATTCAACTCGATAATATTGGCTATTCTGTTTCTCAGCCTCTGGAGAGGGCGTTGTGGGATAGAAACATGCACGAGATCCAACGGGCGTTGGATAATTTGATGGAGCTGGATTTTTTAACCAAAGCCAATTTAATTGTGAATGCTGAACTGATTTCGGTTCATAGTCAGCGCGGGCCCAATGGTAAAGTTCCCCGGCTGGCAGAAAAGCTGTTGTCTCTGCCGATTGTTTCGCTGATTCCTCTCTACTCCCCGGATTACAATGCCATCGACCCTCAGCCAATGGGTTACCTGATACTGGAAGCGGATTCCTACAAGCTTTATCAATATACCCTGAAGCGATTTTCTACTCTGCTGGTAGCCTATTTGCTGCTGGCTTTTATGCTCTCTATTGCTATTAGCTGGTGTCTTAATCGTTTGCTGGTTTATCCACTGCGCGCGATTGCTGACGATCTACGCACCCTACCGGTAGAGAGTATTCAGTATCATCAACTAACCCTTCCCCGGCACCATCAGGATGATGAACTGGGAGTACTGGTTCGTAGCTATAATCGTAATCAACAGGCGTTGGTACAGGCGCATCACCAACTGACCCGAATGAGTACCAGGGATTCCATCACCGACTTGCCCAATTACACGCTGTTTCAGGAACTGTTAAAACAGCAGTTGGTCAATAGTAGCTATGAAAAACAGCCGTTTAGTTTGCTGTTCATTGATTTAGATTTTTTTAAAGAGATCTATCAGGCATTGGGGCAAGAGCAGGGGAATCGTGGTTTAATTGATGCGGTTCGACGCATGCGAGAAGTGCTGGGTGAACATACTCTGCTGGCAAGACTCCATGGGGAAGAATTTATTGTACTTAGCAAATCGCTGGAAAGTCCGCTACACGCGATGCAACTGGCCAAACGTCTGGTGAGAAATATTACCTTACCTCTCAGCATTGATGAGTATCAATATCAGCCGACGGTCAGTATCGGTATTGCTCAATATCCCAACGATGGTGAAGAACCTGATGAGTTAATTGCCCACGCTCAGGCAGCAATGCTATTAGCGCAGCAGCGGGGGAAAAATCAGGTTTTATTCTTTGAGCCGGATATGACCAATAACATTCAGCAGCGATTGATTATGGAGAGCGAAGTGGTTCGCGGCATGAAAGAGAACCAGTTTCGTATTTATCTCCAGCCTCAGGTGGATATGGCCACTGGTCAACCTTATGGCGCTGAAGCGTTGATCCGTTGGCACTACGCTGACAATGATATTCGCTATCCGGGGGATTTCATTCCATTAGCCGAAGAGACCGGGTTGATCCTTGAATTAGGGGCGTGGGTGCTGGAGGAGGCCTGCTCTACCCTTGCTCACTGGAAGCAACAGGGGATCCCTTTGACGTTATCGGTCAATCTATCGGCGTTGCAGTTACAGCAGCCTGATTTAATCAGGCAGTTAAGCCGATTGTGCAAGCGCCACGATTTCTGCCCCAACAAGTTAATTCTGGAATTGACGGAAACGGCAAATATTTATGATTTGAGGGCTGTGTTGCCAACATTAATAAAAATGCGTAATTTAGGCATTTCTATTGCACTGGATGATTTTGGCACCGGTTACTGCAATCTTAATTATCTCAGCCACTTACCCGTTGATGAGCTAAAAATAGATAAGAGCTTTGTGGATGGATTACCGGATGATGACGAGCTGGTACAGATCGTTAATTCTATCGCCCACGTTCTTTCTCTAAAGGTGGTGATCGAAGGAGTGGAGACCCAGCAGCAGGTTGACTGGCTATTGGCACACGGTATGCATTTTGCTCAGGGTTATTTTTTCTCTCGTGCGCTTCCTTATGAAATGTTTAAGGAAAAGTACCTGTCTTCCTATTATTAAGAAAATCGATATTGCCGTGAAGTGGTGCATTCACGAGATTGTTAATATTGTTAATAAATATCCGATCGCCAATTAACAAAGATAAAAAAGTACCGATTAACCAAATTTTGACCATAAAGTACGTAAAACCAGCAGTTGTGATGCGATCCAGTTCATGTTTCTGATTTTTCCCCATTGTTTAATCAATAAATTAATATCCATAGTGTTAATTGGATGTTATTTTCCTGCGCTCTACACCGTGTTGCTAATAAAAATAAGGAAAGCATCATGAAATTGAATATTTTCAAATCACTTTATATTCAGGTGTTAATTGCAATAACGGTTGGGGTACTGTTGGGGCATTTTTATCCTGATATTGGTGCGTCAATGAAGCCGTTAGGTGATGGCTTTATTAAGCTGATCAAAATGATTATCGCACCGATTATCTTCTGTACGGTTGTGACAGGTATTGCCGGGATGGAGAGCATGAAGGCCGTAGGTCGTACCGGCGGCATCGCGTTACTCTATTTTGAAATCGTGAGTACATTAGCCCTGTTGATTGGTCTGGTCGTGGTAAACGTGATCAAACCAGGCGCAGGAATGAACGTTGATGCGTCACTGCTGGATGCCAGCGCCGTTACTGCTTATGCAGACGCCGCTAAATCACAAGGTATTGTTTCATTCCTGTTAGATGTCATTCCTGGCAGCGTAGTGGGCGCATTTGCCAGTGGTAATATTCTTCAGGTATTGCTGTTTGCTGTGCTGTTTGGTTTTGCCCTGCATCGTCTGGGAGAAAAGGGTCAGTTAGTGTTTAACGTAATTGACAGCTTCTCCCGCGTTATTTTCGGCATTATTAATATGATTATGCGCCTGGCACCTATTGGGGCATTTGGTGCAATGGCCTTTACTATCGGTAAATATGGCGTAGGTTCTCTGGTGCAGTTAGGGCAGTTAATTCTGTGCTTCTATATTACCTGTGTGCTGTTTATCGTGCTTGTCGTTGGTGCTATTGCCAAAGGCTTTGGTTTCAGCATTTTCAAATTTATCCGTTATATCAAAGAAGAGCTGCTGATCGTTCTGGGTACTTCCTCTTCTGAGTCAGTATTGCCAAGAATGCTGGATAAAATGGAGCGTTTAGGTTGTCAGAAATCGGTAGTAGGGTTGGTTATTCCAACGGGATATTCGTTCAACCTCGACGGAACATCCATCTATCTGACCATGGCGGCAATCTTTATCGCTCAGGCCACCAATACAGAAATGTCTGTGCTTAACCAAATCACGCTGTTAGTGGTGTTATTGCTGTCATCGAAAGGGGCGGCAGGGGTAACAGGCAGCGGCTTTATCGTACTGGCTGCAACCATCTCTGCGGTGGGCCATTTGCCACTGGCCGGGCTGGCGTTAATTCTGGGTATCGACCGCTTTATGTCAGAAGCCCGTGCGTTAACTAACCTGATCGGTAACGGTGTTGCAACCGTGGTTGTTGCTAAGTGGTGTCGTCAGATAGACGAAGAAAAATTACACGCGGAATTAAACAATCAGGGCTCGAAAACTACCTCGGCTGTCTGATTATTAACTTCGTTTAGAAGAATCCTCGCCTTAAGGTTAAGGTGGGGATTTTTTTATTTACGGGAGGGAGAAAATGTAATTGCCATCGAATTTAGTCATCAAAATTGACATGGATAGGATAAGACGCAATTAAACTTTTACCGATGTGGAAATAAAACGTTTCTCAGATATAATTTCATATGCAATGAAATTGTTTGTTTTATAATCAAGTGTTGCTTCATTTCTTTCCGACGGCTTGCTGCTGGCGGTATTCTCTGCATAATGTCTCTATTTGCAAGTTAGCCATCAGTTTTATTATTTAAATGATAGTAGCATTAAGTGATATCTCGACAGCCTGCTTCTTTCAATAACAAAAACGACAAGGATGCAAATATCAGCTGTCAGACAACCACATGATGTTGTCAGGTTGATATAAGCAGTAAATGAGGTTTCAGTATGCATAGTAAGTATTTGTGGTCCGCTTTAGGTGGATTGGCGTTGATGATGGCGGTAACTGCTCAGGCAGAGCCATTAAAAGCCGATCCAGCATGGCAGGAAGGAAAGTTAGAAAATGGATTTAAATGGCAAGTACTTGCTACTCCACATCGGCCCAGCGATAAGATTGAAGTCCGTTTAGAAATCAATGCTGGTTCTCTGCAGGAGAGTATTCCTCAGGTGGGTTTCTCCTATCTGTTGCCACGTCTGGCAACGTCTTATACCGAACATTTTAGCAGTGCTGGAATGCAGGCTCTGCTTCCCCAAATACTTCCCGATGCCGAACCAAAATATCTGGTGGAAGTCTCCTATGATTACACGCGTTACAACCTGAGTTTGCCAAATAACCGACCAGAGATATTAAAAGAGGCATTCAGTTGGTTATCTGACGCGGTAAATCGCCCAACGGCGACCAATGAACAAATTCAGGCCATTCGCAGTGAGTTTACTTCACCCTTGGTGATGTTACCGTCCGGGTTGAATGATGCCTGGTGGCGCTATCGCATTAAAAATTCGCCGTTAGTGGGCCACGAGCCAGGGCAAACTATTGCTGCTGATGCGACCGCAGAGCAGTTGGGTGAGTTCTACAGTAAATGGTATACCCCGGATGCGATGACGCTGTATGTGGTTGGTAATGTCGATCGCCGGGTGTTAAACGATCAGATTAATAAGGCCTTTGGTGGCTTAAGTGGTAAGCGAGAAACTCCGGCAACTATCGCAGCACTCAGTGCATTACCACCAACCCCGGTGAGTTTTTCATCTCAGGGGGTGACAAAAGATCGGATTAAACTGGTATGGGACGATCCATGGCATCCGGTGGTAACGACCGAATCACTGGAGCGCCAGTGGTTAGGCATGATCGCCAATGACATGATTGAAAATCGTCTGAATCAGAAACTCGGGCGTACCGTACTGAAAGGCGAACCGCTTAATATTGAGTGTCAGGTGCAGTTTCAGCGCTATAAATGCAATATGACGCTGGATGTGCAGCTATCTGCGCTGAAAAGTAGTATTAAACAACTGGGAACCGAGCTGGTAAAACTGGATAAAGAAGGTATTACCGACGCTGAGTTGAAAGCTTTAGTTGCAACGCAAAAAGAGCAGTTGAATAAGGCGATTGCTACCTACGCCAAAACCGATACCACTGAGATTATGAACCAACGTTTGTTGATCCAAAAAAGCGGTTCTATTGCGGTGGATCCAGAATCTTATCAGCAGCTGAATCAGAAGTTTCTTAACGGGCTGACCACAACGGATATTAACGCCCGCATTCATCAAATACTCACTATTAAACCAACCATTGTGCTGACTCAGCCAGCCGGTGAGCCAGAAGAGAATGTTAAAGTATTAGCGGATTTACTGGATTCCATCATGACGCCAAAGGCGGAAGAAGCAAAGTGATCTTATCTCTATAGAGAACAAAAAAGCCCCGGGCTGAAATTCAGCGCCGGGGCTTTTTTATTGCGCCTTTTCTCAGACTGCTGGCATCGCATCCAGAGGAATAATCGCCCCACGATACTGAATAACCGTACTGGCAGTCAGGTGGCCACGTTTAATGGCATCAGCCACATTTCCACCCTGTAAGCGAACTGCAAGATAGCCGGCACTGAAAGAGTCACCGGCAGCAGTTGTATCAACCACTTTCTCTTTAGCCAGTTTAACAGCGGGAATCTCTACGCGATCGCTACCGGTAGCAGCGATACAGGAGTCGGCACCGCGCTTAATGATGATTTCGCTAACACCCAGTGCCTGAGTACGGGTGATGACGTTTTCGTAAGGCTCTTCGCCCCACAGCGCATCTTCATCATCCAGAGTCAGAAAGGCAATATCGGTGCAGCAAAGTACATCATGATAGACCTGCTGTGTTTCTTCACGGCTTTGCCACAGGCGCGGGCGATAGTTGTTATCGAAAATAACTTTACCCCCGTTACTACGGCAGGCTTTCAGCAGTTTGATGAGTTTCTGACGGCTTTCCGGATTGAGGATCGCAACGCTAATACCGCTTAAATAGATATAGTCAAAATGCGCCAGCTTTTGGCAAATTTCATCAGACTTATCGCGGGTCAGCCAGTAACGCGCCGCGGCATCGTTACGCCAGTAATAGAACTTACGCTCGCCGGTATCATCGGTTTCGATGTAATAGAGGCCTGGCATTTTGTCATCCAACTGCTGGATTAAATCGGTTTTAACCTTCTCTTTTTGCCAGGTGGTCAGCATTTGAGCGCTGAAAATATCGGTTCCCAGTGCGGTAATATAGTGCACTGCCAGCTTATCGTCCGGTACCTGGCGGGCGATATAGACAGAGGTATTCAAGGTATCTCCGCCAAATCCACGGCTGACATTGTTTTCTTTTTCAGAGAGTTCGATCATGCATTCGCCGATAACGGCAATCTTTTTGGTGGTCATGGTGTGGCATCCCAGTCTTAATTATATTGATCATTGGGATTAGTTTTATAACTTAACCGGGGATAGTCAAGAAAAAATAAAACATTGTTTCAATTATTGTGGAGTGACGCTTTTTTAGTAAAAAACGGGTGCCTGTCCCGGTTGTTGACACAAGGATATACGCACAGCGATCCGTTATGCCGATGGTGTTTGAGCGTTACTGGTCTCAGGCTTCTTTTGGTTTTCCTGCGCGGTGGCAATCCAGGCGGCGCAGAACAGGGTTAAACGGGCAAAGAAGTAGAAAAATGCCAGTAAGCCAATAATAGAACCAAATGCCGCACCAGAGGGGGATTTCGCCAACTGCGGTAAGGTAATCGTCATAATGAATTTGATGATTTCAAAGCCGATGGCCGCCAGCAACGTACCTTTTAGCAGCGCTTTAAGGTCAGGGCGTTGTTTTGGCAGCATCCAGAATATCCACAGAAACATAAAGTAGTTAGCAGTAATAGAAACCGTCAGAGCAATGAGCGTTAATGCTGGTCTGAGCCAGACGATGTCTCCCAGCCCCAAGGCATTGACGATAACCTGCTGGGCAGAACCGGCAACCGATGTAAGAGAAATAGTGACAATGAGTGCAACCACTAACCCGGTCAGGGAGATAAAGTCTTTAATATAGCGAAAGTAAAATTTATCTTCTTCCGCCGGATTCCGCTCCCAGACATCCCGGCTTTGCGCCCGAATGGCTTCACGTAAGTTGCCCATCCAACTGATACCCGAATAGAGCGCCACCAGCAGACCGGTTAAACCCACGGTAGTACGCTGGCGAATGGCGGTATTGACCGTATTTTCCAGCGTAGTAGCCAGATTAGGATCAGAAACGCTGGTGACAATTTTATGAATCAGCTCTGCCAGCAGCTCGGGGTTGGAAGCTAACACAAAACCGGCAGCGGCAAAAGAGACCATCAGAATAGGGATCAGCGACAGAAAAGAGAAATAGGTAATCGCAGCGCCAAACTGACTTCCCAGACGATCGTTAAAGCGATCGGTAGCGCGCAGCAAATGTGCAATGCTGGGGATGGCCTTAATTCTGTCTACCAGCCGGGTGGCTGTCTTTACCGCGTTATTCATCAGGAAGTTCTTTATATTGTTTGAGGCTGAGGCAAGCCTGTGTTTACTGTTATCTGTTTGATAATAGCAAAGTTTATATGCGTCGACAAAAACCAGAATAAAACCATGGGTAATAGAAGTGGAAGTGTAAGCACACCCATTTTAGTACCACATACTTTTTGAGATTTCTGGGTTTTCAGCCATCAGCCGGTATTCTTCCGGTGTCAGGTTATTCAGGGATTCATGGGGCCGCTCACTGTTGTATTCATTCAG
>NZ_JAJNAG010000022.1 GCF_021010575.1 Limnobaculum eriocheiris
TTAAGGACGGCGATTATCTGGTGCTCTGTGAATCGGATTTTACGCATGGTGATCTCCTCAGGGGACATAATCAGTATGTCAGAAGATCTCTAAAAGTGAATGGGTCGTTTTGATGGGATACTTACAAGACCAACGCCACCCCTGAACAGATAATTCTTGTGCCTTATCCAAATTGATAGGCACAGATGTCGAATCCCCTCAAATTATCAGTCGTCGTCCACCGGTTGTAAACATGGCAAATTCATCACCTGTTGCAGCCGATAGGGCTGCTAGATCTTGGTTACCAAATGCTTTAGATGTGACTGTTTGGGAACCATATTTATTAAGTTGTTCTAACACTATAGATTGGCGTGTATTGAGAGAACCGAATCCTCTGGCAATAGCCGCAGGATTGCCAGTTGCTGGATTGGCTGAGATGGTTAGTTCTGCTACTGTTCCATTGGTTGCGCTTTCCCCGATTCCAGTTATACGGCTACTTGATAACCGGTCATCAAACAACCCACTTGCCGTTCGACTCGCCCTCGCAGCTCCACCCAACTGCACCATCCCATACACCAACTCCGAATACTCCTTTGGTACCCCAAAGCTTTCCAGCAATCGCGCTCCAGCAGTATGAGTACTCAGACTTCCTGTGATTATCGCGTTACTACCCGTATAGGCGGTATCCAACCCTGATGCGGTTAGCCCTACACCATATAAACACCCAACACCAGTAGTACAAAGCCCCGTTCCGGCAATAGCCTGAACTTCACCGCCAACGGTCATCACTAAACCGGTGGCCCGGTTAGTCACGGCATAGGTATTGTCCAGCCGTAATGTCAGGTCACTCACATAATCGCGAGAGGAATAGTCAAATAATGGCAACTCGGCCTGCTGGTTCATCCCTCCGGCATACACTGAGACATAAGCGGTTTGCATGGTAAGTAATGCACGTTCAGCAGCAAACTCATCGCTGGCACCCAGAGTTTCAAAGGCCAGCATATCGTTGTAAGTTTCGCTTCCCGGCACCAACTCTGCCGAGCACTTCATTAACGCACAGGCGGCGGCGAACAGGCGATCTTTCTTCTCTTTATCTCCACCTGCCAGTTCATCAATCCGCTCCAGTTGCGACTTGTGAAGCTGACGGTTATTTTGGTCAATAATATTCGCAACGTTTGCACCGGTATTCACCCCCTCAGCGCTGTTGGTAATGATTGCCCCAACGCTACCACCAATAATCCTCGCCAGCCCGTTGTCATCGATATAGAACAGCTTCTCGCCGTTTTGTACCTGACGCTTTTCTTCCGGTGTTAGCGCAAAATTACCAATAACCCCGAGGCCAGCTCAGTGGCAAAACCCGCCCCTGCACCGGCGGCAAAATCACCGCCGGTCAGCTCGGCAATCAGTCCGCCGTTCAGACCGTGGATCACCGATTTACCAAAGGAGCCATCACCACCAAACAGCGCTGCGTTTTCTCCGATATACCACGACGAGGCGCGCCCCAGCTCGTTACCGGCGTTAAACATCAGACTGGTACCGAACGATTCAAGGAAGTTACTGCCGTTAATGGCGCTGTCTACCCCGGCGGAAATACCCGAGTGCATAACGGTGCGCTGGGCGATATCCCAACTGCTTAACTGACTGTTGCCCGTCCACCAGGTATCAAAACCGGACTGACTGACAGGGGTAACGGTAGCGATTTGTTCTGCGGTACTACCGGGAGTATAGGAGGCTGAAGCCGCCTCTCCGCCTTGTGACCAGCCCATTTGGGTATCAACTCCGGCAATCACACCGGCAGCAACCACTGAGGCCGCCAGACTCTTCACATTATCTTTAGAGCCCAAGTCCTTCAGGACTTTCCCCACATCGCCCTGATTATTAATCAGAGAGATACTGGCCTGTACCGCTAATGTTTGTACCGCAGCAGCGGTTGCTGCACTGACGGCGGATGCAGTCGCTGTACCGGCGGCCGCTCCCGCCCCGGCGGTAACCACCGTCACTACAATCGCAATGACGGCCGCCGCTGCCGGGCTCAGGCTCTTACTGTCATACTCCCATTTATCATAGGCATCCTGAACCGCACGCCACTCAACGTCATTACGTACTGCCAGCTCTGCGACCCAGGCCGTTTCCGGCGTGCTTTCCATTTGCTCCAGCGCCGTAGTTAAGCTCTGGGCTGAGGATTGACGGATATCTGCACGGATGCCTTTCTCCGCCTGAATGGTTAACTCTCCGCCCTGAGTAATTTCACTAAATTGCTGTGTGGTATTGTTATGACCATGACCGGCAACCCGTGTGATAACGCTGCTGGATTTTGAATCTACCTTCAGAAAATCGGTGTTTTCTACCGCGCTAAACTGAATTTGCCCGCCGGTGCTGGTCAGCGCGATATCGTTTCCGGCATTCAGTCTGGTGGCCTGATACAGGCTGTCGCCGCCGCTGGTGATGGCAATATTGTTGCCTGCGTTCAGTTCGCTGATTTTATGGGTAGTGCGATAACTTTCTTCCTCATAGGACTGACTACTTAAGAAGCCGCCGGTTTTGGTTTTTTCATAGTAATAGTCTGATTCCTCAGCCGTCAGCAGCCGTAAGTCCCCCTCGGCCTGAAGACGAATATCACCACCGGCGTTGATCTGTGTGGCTTGTAGCGTGGCATCGTTTCCGGCACCGATCAGAACGTTATTACCCGCATTAATTTCAGTGGATTGCTGAGTGATGGTTTGCTCAATTTTATAACCGTCCTTGATATTGGTTCGGTCATAACTGGATTCAGCATCTGACAGCAACGTCAGGTCGTTACCGGCTACCAGTAGCGCATTATCTTTGGCATTCAGCGTGCTCGCTTGCATAACAATATCGTTGCCAGCATTGATAATCAGATTATGTCCCGACTGAATGTCGCTACTTTGCACATCGGTGGTAGCGTGTTGTAACTTGCCGTCTATGGTTCGGGAAGTTTGATCCCGGGCGGAGAGGATAGCGATATCCTCTTTAGCCTGTAACGTTATGTTATCGTTAGCGTTGATATTACTGGCGATAACGTTGATGCTGTCTCCCGCCGTCAGCGTTACGGCTCCGTCGGCCGCATTGATATGGCTCTTTTGTTGATGAACATCCAGCAGATGATCGCCCTGGGTAGTCGTGAAGCCAGTGCGTAAGTTCAGCGTTTCATTGGCGGTGATATCTATGTTTTCACCGGCATTGAGGGTGATATTTTGTCCGGCGCTCAGTTCTGCTCCGGTGATTTGAATATCTTTTCCTGCGGCGATCCCCAGATTTTCTTTTGCATGAATACCGGCAGTTATGCCGGTAACGCCAAAGGCAAGGGCAGTGTTGGCGTTCTGGTCACTTTCGCTACCATCGGCATTGATATAGGTTTGCTGATGTAATGTCTGATTAACCACATTGCCATCAACGCTTTGTAGCGTAACGTTACGCCCTTCAATAGTTCCACTCAGGTTTTGGATATCATTTTTCGCGATAATAGTCAGATTATCCCCGGCCTGAATTATCCCTTCCCGGTTAACAAGGGCATCATGACTGACCAGATGCAACATGCCATCAGCCTTAATGGTGCCGCCATCATTGTTAATATCCCCGGCAGTGATTGCCACATGTTGAGCGCTGATAACGCTGCCGCTGACATTGGATTTATCCGCCGCCACCAGATAGAGCTTTGGTGCCAGTACGCTCTGGCCGTTAATAGTTACCGGCTCCCACCAGACGATACTGTGACTTAACTGAGCGATCTGTTTTTCGCTCAGGCTGACACCAAATGCCAGTCCGAGACTGCTGGAGGCTTGAGCGGCATTATCAATCAGCCAGCGCATTTGGTTTAGGTCGCTGCCAACGCCGCCGATATAGCGCTGCCCGGTTTGCCGTAAAATGGCATCGGTAATGTAGCGCGTGTCATACCGGGCATCTCCCAGAAACCGATAGCGCGATTCTGGCTGCAAACCCAGTTGGTTAAGGAAGTAGGCGGAGCCGAGGTATTGATTAATGTCGGTCCACTGAGTGCCGGTTTCATGTGGAGGACCAAAGCCTGGTTGACGGCCCATCAGGCGGTCCAGCACGCTAAAGCCAGCAATCTGGCTGGCTCGCCCGCCCTGAGACAGATAACCTAACTCACCTAATGCCGGATTAGCGGTGATCAGATAGGGGCTGTCCGGATCCAAATTCCAGACAAACAGGCCGTTATTGCCGGCAGGTAACGGGAATCCGTTAACCGTAGGGATTGCGTCAGGGATGGTATTTTCAATGCCTGAACGCGGATCCAGATTATCCAGACCTGCCGGTGCGCTAAGGGTTGGCGCAATCTGCATGGAATAGGACTTGATGCTTTCATTTCTGACTTCATTCTGAACGTTGAGATTAACAATACGACCCGCTTCAACGGTGGCAAAATATTCTTCACCTTCGCTGGAGACCACATTATTAGCGCTTCTGGCGTATTTCAGGCTTCCACCGTCTTTGTAGAACTCTGATGCCGGTATGTAATCTGCGTATTTGGGTTCAACAAACTGATAAACATAATACTCTTCGGTAACGCCTTGTTTAGTCGAGATATTATTTAGTGTGTTAGCAGTAATATTGACATCATTAGCGGCAAGTAATCTGCTGAGGTTATTGTCAATAACACCCGCATCAATATTGAGGTTTCGTCCTGCTACAATTTTAGCTGCATTGACAAGCGCCGGAAGGTTAACCGTTGTACGGGAAATTAGCCCGGTCAGGGTATAGTCTTTATCATACTTAGGAAAGAGGGCACACCTGCCAGCGGCACTTCCTCCGCCTGTACCGCCGTTATTAAAGCAGTCCACTTTCGTTAGCGGCGTATTCGGTTGATCTTTGTGTAGCTCTATAACGACTGCACCATTACCCGGTATAGAAAAATTCTCTTTGTTCTGCTGCGCAGAACCGCCGTCGCTTTCATTACGAATATGGTCAGCCTTTAGCGTAATATCACCGGTTTGGGTCTCTATTACCCCGGAACGGTTAACAATTTCTGCGCTTTTATTGCCCTGATAATCTTTCTGAATGGTCAGGTGACGCCCCGCCAGAATATTACTCAGTAAGTTGCTGACCTGATTAGCACACAGGTACATGTCGCGGCCCGAATACAGGAAGGCATCATTAGTATTGCTGAGGCCGCTGTCTGCTTTTAAAAACAGATCGTTAAGTGAACCAATAAAGCCAGTATTATCAATCTGGCTACGGCTGGTGAGGTCAATGCTACCGCCGGATTGAATTTTTCCCTGCTGAGTAATGGATTGAGCGCTGCCGGTTATCAAATTACTGGCGGTAATCGTGGCATTATTCTGATTGCTCAATACGCCGCCGGTGGTCAGACTGATAACATCACCGGAGATTTTTCCCTGATTGGTTAGTGCATCGGGTGTCTCAAGATCCAGCAAGTGACCATACAACACGCCCTGATTATTGATAGCGCCATGAGTTTTCAGCCACAACAAACTTTCACGACTGGCGATGGTACCCTGTTGATCAAAGGGCCCTGTGCCGGAGAGGGCTAAAGTGATATCACCATCCGCTAAAATATTTCCCTGCTGAAGTAGTGCATTTGCGGTGAGATCGAGTAATCCTCCGCTGTAAAGTCCGGCTTCCTGACTATTTATTATCTGGCCGTTCTGTGCGTTTAGCCGTAATTCACTGGCACCAAACAGGATGCCATGGTTTTCAAATACTCCCTGACTTTGCAGGGTAACAACCTCCCCGGCAATTTCCCCACTGTTCAGGTTTGAACCTGCTGAGTTCAGAAAGATATCCAGATAACGGCGACCGGTAATTTTTCCACCGTTGTTCAGCGTTGCTGTACTCAGGAATAAATCACTGGCGTAGATCTCCGCATTGGCCTGATTAGTTAACTGATTTAATGTCAGTACCGTTTCGCCAGTGCTTTGAAGGCTTCCCTGATTATTAAGTTGGGAAGCAATGAGCGTGAATGAGCCTGCATTAAGCTGTGCTGCGAAACCATTGGTTAACTGGTCGAGGGTTAGCCAACTATCACTGGTGCTTTGAATTAATCCCTGATTGTTCAACATCAAGGCGTCAATGGTCAGTTCGTTGGCGTACAACTGAGCGCCAGTATCGTTTGTGAATTGGTTAAGAGTAAATTGACCGGCACCGGTAGTTTGAATGAGCCCCATGTTATAGAGTTCCGGAGAATAGACGACCAATTCCCCGCTATATAACTGCGCCCCTGCGTTATTAACCAGTTGGTTAACGGTAAACAGACTACTTCCCGAACTCTGGATTAAATCTGAATTGCTCAGATTGAGGGCATTAACATTTAATGTGTTGAAACTGGCCTGACCCAGCCAGTCGATATTATCGGTCAGATTCCAACGGGAATCCTGAGCCGACATTTTGGCATTGCTACCCGCGGTTAATTTATCGCCCTGAAGCTTGAGGCTGCCGTTACTTAAGCTTTTACCATGAAGCTCAAGATGGGATGCGTTTAGCGTCAGATTGTTCTGTGCATTGAATACTGATTTCTCATCCTGAAACAGGTTTTTCCCGGTCAGGTTGATTTGTCCGGCACTAAGATGAGTATTGTTTAGCCGGGTATCTGCCGCCTGAATATTCAGGATCCCACCGTTTTGCAGCTCTCCTGTGGCTGAAACGCCGGTAGCGGTAAGTCCGTTAAGGCTGTTCCACTGTGGTGTGGTCAGATTGAGAAGGTCTCCTGCCAACAGCGAACCTTGCTGATTCAGCGCCAGGCTGGTATTGAGGGTTAATGTCTGCTTACCCCAGAGAACGCCCTGAGGTGCCAGATTTAAGGTTTGCCCCTGAAAATAGGCCTCATCAGCCATTAATGCGCCAGACCAGTTATTTTCATCGGCATTGATAGTACTGGTTTTAGCATTAATAGCGGCATTAGTGCTGGTGGTCAGTTTGCGGGCATTGATTTGCAAATTTTGCTCGCTAACCAGCTCGCCATTTAAGTTGATGTTGTCAGCCTGATAACTGGCGTTGCTTTTTGCCAGTGAGCGGCTTCCTGCATCCTGAGTAATATTTTTTGCTTTCAGATTAAGGTTATTGCCGCTGAGGGTGGCAGAATGAATAACCTGAATTTCATTGGCCTGAGCATTCAGGCTATTGGTGGCGCTGGAACCACCATGAATAGTGACCTTCCCCTCGGCGGAAATTTGGATGTCGCCACTTCTGGCAATAAGATTTCCGGTATTAACGCCAACGCCTTGCTCTGTGGATACCAGTCGTATTCGGTTGGCATACATACCGCCCAGCGCTTTGGTATCAATAGCGACCTGAGGGGTGTTTCCATTTCCTGCCTGTGGGGTAATTTCACCGGTTTGGGTATTTACCCGGTTAGCGCCAGCGATAACATCAATCTGTTTACCATGAATATCTGCATTAATTTCGGCGGCGCGCGCGACAATGGCAAAATACTCCGTCTCTTTAGCATCGATACCTTTACCATCGATAGTGATGCTACCTTGTTTAACATCCAGCTCTTTTAACCGTACCGGTACTTAACGTAGCCTGCGGGGTATTGATAAAGCCACAGCCATCACAGGTGATGCCATAAGGGTTAGTCACAATTACATTGGCGGGTTTTCCCCCGACTTCTATATAGCCTTTTAGCTCAGAACGGTTAGGAGAAGTGACTTCGTTAATGATCGCGTTGGCTGCACCATTGCGCAGATTCGGATTATTTTGAATAATTCCGGCCTGTTGGGTCTGCAACAGGCGTTCAGTGTTGTTATTTAATACTGCGCCATCAGGGCCAACATTAAATTGTTGATAGGTATTGTGTGATACGCCTGACTGATTGGGGGTGGCAATATTAACAACAGGTACACCGTTGCCGGCGGTCGTGACCTGACCATTATTCGGTTGACCATCCATTTCAATTGCAGCGGCGAATGCAGGCCATACCGGTTGCCATACCAACATAGTGGAAAGCAGGTAAGTTAAAACACGTTGATAAGGCTTAATGATTTTAGTGGTGTTCATTCCTGATTCCTTGAATATATTCTTTTTAGAATGAATGGGTTAAGTGTTTATGTGTCATAACATCATTGGGATTTAGTCAGCCGGGAACAGACATAGCGGAAGCATTGAGGCGTAATACATTGTTGACTGCTATCCATAGCAGAAGTCAGTGATACTTTATGAAGCTAACGTCCCTGTCAGTTATTCAAGTATGATTTCATGGTGTTGGTTAACCATGAGATAGTTCTAATTGTATATTATTAGGGTTAAAAGATAGGTAGTAATAATCAATTGATAGGGAGATTGTGCAAAATTATCCAGTTAATATAGTGAAATATGAATAACTATTCGCTTCTGATCTTTTGGTCATTTTTTGAGCTGTAACAAGAGTGTTTTTTATTGTTTCTAATGCGTTAAACGCGTTATGGAGAAATAAAGAACGACCGCTATTAGCGGGCAGATTTTTGAGATTGGGCGATAGCAATCAGAGATTAGCAGCAATAAGGTCATCATCTCAAAACAGAGATTTTATTCTGCCATTTTGGTTTATCTCCTCATTCAGTCGTTGCCTTCACGGTTGAATATCATCAATATACTCGTGTTGTATTTCAGTTCTTACAAAGGATCGCTATGTTGTTTGTTCCCTTGATTGCCGGCATTATTGAAACCTCTCTGAACAGTTTGCTTTTTCGCGATCGCAGTATGCAGTCGATGAGCCATCGTCTGGCTGGTAAAACGCTAAAGTTGAGTCTGCAAGAGCTGTCTACTTCTCTGACGTTAGTATTTAGCGTTAATCACATTGATGTGGTGAGCCAGTGGGAGCAGCCGGCAAACTGCACGCTGATAACCAAACTGCCAACCCTGTTTTCTCTGCGCGATCGTCAGCGTTTGTCTACTCTGATGCGCGATGGCGATGTGGTGGTTGAAGGGGATATGCAGGTGATACAGCAATTTGTCACCTTAATCGACCTGGCAGAGTGGGACCCCGCCGAATGGCTCTCTCCCTATATTGGTGATGTCGCCGCAGAAACCCTGAGTCAGGGAGTGCAAGGTGGGGCAAAAAAGGTAAAGCAATGGGTGGAACATCAGCAAAACTATCTGGCACAAGCAGTAACCGAGGAGTGGCGTCTGGCTCCCGGGCGGCTGGAAGTGCTGCACTTTGGTGATGAAACTGAAATTTTAAGTCAGCAGGTTGATTCTCTGGTGAAAAGAATAGAGAAGCTGGAGAATACCCGATGACCCCATCTGAGTTTTTGCGTTTATATGTGATCGTTCGCGTTTTTTTGACCCACGGGTTAGACGAGCTGATCCCCAAAATGCGCCTTACCTGGCCACTGAGAATGTGGTGCCGTTCGCTGTTCTGGATGAGAAATAAACATCCGGATAAGCCGTTAGGAGAGCGATTACGTCTGGCGTTGCAAACCTTAGGGCCTGTGTGGATTAAGTTTGGGCAGATGATGTCAACCCGTCGGGATTTATTCCCCCCGGTTATCGCTGATCAACTGGCATTATTGCAGGATCAGGTTGAACCTTTTGACGGTGAGTTAGCCCGTCAGCATATTGAAACTTCGATGGGCGGTAAGCTGGAGCAGTGGTTTGATGACTTTGATCCTCAGGCGCTGGCATCAGCTTCTATTGCTCAGGTTCATACTGCGGTGCTGAAAAGCAACGGTCAGGAAGTTGTGCTTAAAGTTATTCGTCCGGATATTAAACCGATTATTGAAGCGGATATCCGCCTGATGTACCGCATTGCCGGTTGGGTACCAAAACTACTGCCGGATGGCCGCCGCCTGCGGCCGCGCGAAGTAGTGCGTGAATATGAAAAAACGCTGTTGGATGAACTAAACCTGCTGCGTGAGGCGGCGAATACCATTCAACTGCGTCGCAATTTTGATAACAGCCCGATGATGTATGTGCCAGAGGTCTTCAGCGATTACTGTCACGAAAATGTGCTGGTCATGGAGCGTATCTACGGTATTTCAATTGCCGATATTGATGCGCTGGAAGCCAATGGCACCAATATGAAAGTGCTGGCGGAGCGTGGCGTTCAGATCTTCTTTACTCAGGTGTTTCGCGACAGTTTTTTCCACGCGGATATGCATCCGGGAAATATCTTTGTCAGCTATGCTACACCAGAGAATCCACAATATATCGGCATTGACTGCGGCATTGTTGGTTCACTGAGCAAAGGGGATAAGCGCTATCTGGCGGAAAACTTTATCGCCTTTTTTAACCGCGATTACCGCAAAGTTGCTGAACTGCATGTGGACTCTGGTTGGGTGCCGTCTGATACCAATGTGGAAGAGTTCGAGTTCGCCATTCGTACCGTTTGTGAGCCTATTTTTGAGAAGCCGTTGTCGGAGATCTCATTTGGTCACGTACTGATGAACCTGTTTAATACGGCGCGCCGCTTCAATATGGAGGTGCAGCCTCAGTTGGTTCTGTTACAAAAAACCTTGCTGTATATCGAAGGATTGGGCCGCCAACTCTATCCTCAGTTGGATTTATGGACTACCGCTAAACCTTTCCTGGAAACCTGGATGCGCGATCAGGTGGGGATCCCTGCACTGGTTCGCACCCTGAAGGAAAAAGCGCCATACTGGATAGAGAAATTACCTGAATTACCGGAATTGTTTTACGACAGTTTGCGGCAGCACAAAGAATTACAAAATAGTATTGATAAACTCAACGCTCAAATTGGTCATCGTCAGGAGAAACAGAGCCAGTCTCGCTACCTCTTTGGGGTAGGTGCTACTTTGTTGATTGGTGCTACAATCCTGTTTGCAAATCATATTCCCGTCTGGCCAGTCTGTCTGGCGGGTGCCGGAGCGGTTGTCTGGCTGGTTGGATGGCGAAAGGCAGCTTAACTATTTATTACCAGATTTTATTACTACAGCTTGCTGAAACTACCGTATACTGGTCAGCAATCTCAAAATCAACCCCCGATTAATAGAGGCATATAACATGGGTGGAATTAGCGTTTGGCAACTACTGATAATCGTTGCGATTGTCGTACTGTTGTTCGGAACAAAGAAACTGCGTACTTTAGGCTCTGACCTTGGTGCATCAGTAAAAGGTTTTAAAAAAGCCATGAGTGATGAAGAGACGACTTCTAATCAGGCAACCACTGCCAATAAAGAAGCAGCCCAGAACGATGCTGATTTTGATGTGAAATCTATTCAAGAACAGCAGCAACCTTCGGTTAAAACTGAAGAGCAAAAGAGCCAGAATAAAGAGCAGGTATAATCCGTGTTCGATATAGGATTTGGTGAAATTGTACTGGTACTGATCATTGGCCTGATTGTGCTTGGCCCTGAGCGGTTACCGGTTGCAGTAAAAACGGTTACGGGTTGGATCAGAGCGATGCGTTCTCTGGCTTCTTCCGTGCAAAATGAGCTGACTCAGGAACTGAAGCTGCAAGAGCTGAAAGAGAGCCTGAAGAAAGCGGAACAGGCAGGCCTGCAGAATTTATCTCCGGAGCTGAAATCTTCTATGGATGAATTAAAAGAGATGGCAACCGGTATGAAACGTACCATTCAGAGCGATCTCAATAATGCGGCCGAGTCTTTTAATACTTCACCAACTTCTGCTGCTGATGCCGAAAAATCTTCGGTATCAGCCACTGAATCTGCTGCAAAAGCAGCAGAGGAAGCAGCAGCGAACAAGAGTAAAGTACCTTCCGTCGAGTCTGTTGCAGAGCCGGTCATTGCTGAAACGGCAACAGAGGCTGTTCAGCCAGAGCCGGTATCCATCAATAAACCTGATAGCGAAAAATAATCCATGTCCGTAGAAGATACCCAACCGCTTATCAGCCATTTGATTGAATTACGCACTCGCCTGTTACGGTCGATGGTCTGTATTCTTTTGATATTTCTGGCGTTAGTCTATTTTTCAAACAATATTTATCATATGGTGTCCGCACCATTGATGACACAACTGCCCCATGGCGCCAGTATGATTGCGACGGACGTGGCTTCGCCATTCCTGACGCCAATTAAGTTGACGCTTATTGTTTCGGTGTTTATTTCGGCACCTTATATTCTGTATCAGGTGTGGTCATTTATTGCACCGGCGCTGTATAAGCATGAACGCCGTTTAATGATGCCGCTGCTGTTTTCCAGCACCGCGTTGTTTTATCTGGGGATGGCGTTTGCCTACTTTGTGGTGTTCCCGCTGGCGTTTGGCTTCTTTGTTAAAACTGCACCAGAAGGCATATTGATATCCACGGATATTAATAACTACCTGAACTTCGTTATGGCGCTGTTTTTTGCCTTCGGCGTGTCGTTTGAAGTTCCGGTTGCGATTATTTTGCTGTGCTGGAGCGGTGTAACCACGCCGGAAGATCTGAAAAAGAAACGTCCTTACATCGTTGTGGGTGCGTTTGTGGTGGGCATGTTAATGACGCCCCCCGACGTGTTTTCGCAAACGCTGTTGGCCATACCTATGTGTATCCTGTTTGAAATCGGCATTTTCTGCGCCCGTTTCTACGTAGGAAAAGGCCGTAAAAAAGCAGATGAACAGGACGAAGAGGATTGCGAAGGCGAGCAGTCTGACGATAGCGAAAAACCATCGGCGTAGTTGCTGGATTAATTGATTTAAGTGAAGCCGCCTTCGGGCGGCTTTGGTTTATTGATGAATTTAATAAATTAACTTCAGTGCATATTTCGACCGTAAAAAGATGGTGCTTTTGTTGGTATCGAGTGCGGTCGATGAAAACTACCTTACTTAGCTGCTGGGCGCGTTGGGCCTGGCTGGGCTAGGGGCACTTCGTTGGCTTACGCCAAGTCGACCCCAACGCCCATCCCTCCCAACGATTGGCTGTTTTGAATGCCCTCCTGTTATGCCTGGTCGCTTTTAGGCAACTTATGTTGTGTTCCATCAGGAGAAAAATCAATGTTCGATATCGGTGTCAACCTGACCAACCGCCAGTTTGCTCAGGATCGGCATGAAGTAGTGGAGAGAGCTAAGCAGGCCGGTGTTAACGGTATGCTGGTTACCGGTACTTCGTTGAAAGAGAGCATTGCTGCCCATCAGCTATCCAACCACTATCCGGATTATTGCTGGAGTACCGCAGGGGTTCACCCTCACGATGCTTCTGGTTGGTCAGCGTCCTGTGAGCAGCAAATATATCAACTGGCGGCAGAATCAAACGTAGTGGCTATCGGCGAATGCGGACTGGATTTTAACCGTAACTTCTCTACGCCGCAGGAACAAGAACATGCCTTCAGTGCACAACTGGCGATAGCGGCAGAGCTTGAAATGCCGCTGTTTTTACACTGTCGTGATGCCCATCACCGATTTATTGAATTGTTGAAACCCTGGCTGAGTAAGGTTCCTGCGGCGGTAGTGCACTGCTTTACCGGCAACCGTCAGGAACTGGAAGAATATCTGTCACTGGGGCTTTATGTTGGCATTACCGGTTGGATATGTGATGAACGCAGAGGGCAGGAGTTGCGTGAGCTGGTGCCGTTGATACCTGTCGATAAGCTACTGCTGGAGACGGATGCCCCCTATTTGTTACCGCGGGATCTCACGCCCAAACCCACTTCACGACGCAATGAACCCGCATTTTTAGCCCATATACTGCAACAAGTTGCCATATTACGCGGTGAGGATGCCGTCCGGTTGGGAGAAGTCACTCAACAGAATGCGAATCGTTTATTGAGATTGGGTTGAGTCACCGCGCGAGCAGCGTATGATGAATAACGAAAAAGCTGTTGGGCGCTGATTCCCCACAGCGTTGAGAATTGAGGAGAACTTTTGTGAGCTATATTATTCCGAGTGCTTTCCCTGAACGTCGACTGCGCCGTGTACGCAGCCATGATTTTAGCCGCCGTCTGGTTTCTGAAAATCAGTTAACGGTTAATGATTTGATCTATCCGGTGTTTATCATGGAAGGGGAGAATCAGCGTCAGGAAGTTCCTTCCATGCCGGGCGTTAGCCGCATGACCGTCGATTTGTTGGTGAAGGAAGCTGAAGAGCTGGCGAAACTGGGTGTTCCGGTGCTTTCACTTTTTCCGGTGATTGAACCCAATTTAAAAAGTCTGTTTGCAGAAGAGGCCTACAACTCGCAGGGTCTGGTTCCTCGCGCGATACGTGCGTTAAAGCAGGCAGTACCGGAGCTGGGTATTCTGACGGATGTCGCCCTTGACCCTTATACGGTACATGGTCAGGATGGCATCATTGATGATAATGGCTATGTGATTAATGACATTACTAAAGAGATCCTGATCCGTCAGGCAATGTGCCATGCTGAAGCCGGTGCTGATATTGTGGCTCCAAGCGATATGATGGATGGTCGTATTGGGGCCATACGCCATCAACTGGAGGTTCAGAGCTTTGTAAATACTCAGATCATGGCCTATTCCGCCAAGTATGCTTCATGCTATTACGGACCCTTTCGTGATGCAGTAGGCTCCAGCGGTAATCTGAAAGGGGGAGATAAGAAGACCTATCAGATGGACCCGGCCAACAGTAACGAGGCTTTACAAGAGGTGGCTCAGGATCTACAAGAAGGTGCTGATATGGTGATGGTAAAACCGGGTATGCCATATCTGGACGTAGTTCGTCGGGTTAAAGATACCTTTGGTGTGCCGACGTTTGCTTATCAGGTGTCCGGAGAATATGCCATGCATATGGCGGCATTCCAGAATGGCTGGTTGCAGGAAAAACCGGCGGTGATGGAGTCATTATTGTGCTTTAAACGCGCGGGTGCGGATGGTGTTTTAACCTACTTCGCGAAACGCGTAGCTCAATGGCTACACGAAGACGCCATGCAACGCTAAGATAATTGGTGAATTGTCGGGCCATTGGCCCGACGTTCTCCGGTATCAGATACAAGCCATTAGTCCGGCCGGGCACAAAAGTAATATGGGCAAATGGTTTTTACGGCCGGAATGTTCACCGTCGCTGATTAAAATGAAAAAATAAAAATCAATCCCGCTTCTCGAATTGAGAATTACTAATCCTGTGCTCAACCTTTTGGTTAATAAGATTTAACAGCAGTATCGAACGGGCTTCGCCGTCTGGCTCGGCATAGATAGCTTCCAACCCTTCAAATATACCTTCAGTAATAAAGACTTTATCACCACTTTTAGGCTGTGCCGGGTCACTTAACTGTGGTTTAGGCTGCATCATCAGATTTTTTATCAGACTAAAGGGTACCGTTACCGGAAACTTACCAAAACGAATAAAGTGACTAACGCCTCGGGTTGCGCTGATAGTGGTAGTGTGAATTCTTTCCGGATCCAGCTCAATAAACAGATAGTTGGGAAACAGCGGCTCGTCGACCAGTGTCTTTTTGCCTCGAACGATTTTTTCTATCTGATACATAGGGCTGAAGCTGGGCACCTGCTGCCTTTCGAGATGCTCTTGCGCGCGCGCTAATTGACCACGCTTACAGTAAAGTAAATACCACGATTCCATGAACTAATTCACCAAAGAAAAACACAGTTTAAGCATAGCAAAATAGTAAAATAATAGACATAAGGTTCAGTGTGATGGTCGATTAATCCAACAATAAATACTATGCTGGGCTAATACATTGAGACAGTTTCGAACTAAATGGAAAGCGATCACAGTAAAGGCGTGTGTTTTCCTGTATAAATAAAGAGTTAATAACTAAACAGAGGTATTTTTGTATGGAACTGATATTGTTAAGTAATGGTAAGACATCCGGTGATGAAGAGTTACTGGGTTATGCTAAAAAGCAGATTTTAGCGGTGTTGGAACGCCGGAAGGTTGCCAAAGCAATATTGATTCCTTATGCCCTGATTCGTAGTGATTATGATGCACGCGCGCGTGACCTGGAAAGTAGCTTAGGTATTTCCGTCACCAGCATTCACCACTTTGATAAACCCGCAGAAGCCATTGCTCAGGCAGAATGCATTATCGTTAGCGGTGGTAACACATGGATGTTGAATCAGATGTTGCATGAGAAAGATTTAATTGTGCCAATTCAACGTGCAGTTCGTGAACGTGAAGTTCCTTATATCGGTTGGAGCGCGGGCTGTAACGTAGCTTGCCCGTCCATCAGAACGACTAACGATATGCCAGTACGCAGCAGCGTAGTGCTACCATCATTAGGTCTGTTCCCGGTACAAATTAACCCGCACTATATTGATGCTCATCTGAGTGGGCATATGGGTGAAACCCGTGATGAGCGCATTGCAGAGTTTTGTGCGGTAAACCAAACGGAGTCCGTGGTGGCATTACGTGAAGGTAGCCTGCTGCAAATCTCCGGCACTAAACTTCGTTATTACAGCGCTAAAGATCAGGGTTTCAAAATCTTCCGTCACGGTCAGGAAACCACGGAACATGTTGATACCGCTGCACTTAGCGAACTGGTTCCGTTTACCTGCTGTTAATGGCTAAAAGTAAGTATAATGGCGGCGAAGTGAGGGAAACCTTTCTATAATGACATCTTAACTGGCCTGTATATAAAACTATGAAATACCGAGATCTGCGCGAGTTCCTCGATTTGCTGGAGAAGCAAGGGGAATTAAAACGTATTACACAACCGATTGATCCCTATCTTGAGATGACAGAGATTGCCGATCGCACCCTGCGTGCCGGTGGTCCTGCGCTGCTGTTTGAAAATCCCAAGGGATATCAGACCCCCGTGCTGTGTAACCTGTTTGGTACCCCCAGGCGGGTGGCGATGGGAATGGGGCGGGAGGATGTGAGTGCGCTGCGTGAGGTCGGTAAACTGTTGGCCTTCCTGAAAGAACCTGAGCCACCAAAAGGGTTCCGCGATCTGATGGATAAACTGCCGCAGTTTAAACAGGTTTTAAATATGCCGACTAAACGGCTGGCTTCAGCGCCCTGTCAGGAACAAATCTGGCAGGGTGATGATGTTGACCTGAGCAAGCTACCAATTATGCATTGCTGGCCGGAAGATGCCGCACCGCTTATTACCTGGGGGCTGACGGTCACCCGCGGTCCTTATAAAGAGCGGCAGAACCTGGGCATTTATCGCCAGCAGGTTCTGGGCAAAAATAAAGTAATTATGCGTTGGCTTTCCCATCGGGGCGGCGCTTTAGATTATCAGGAGTGGTGCCAGCAGCATCCCGGTGAACGCTTCCCGGTTTCTGTTGCGTTAGGTGCCGATCCTGCCACTATTCTGGCGGCGGTAACGCCGGTGCCGGATACGCTTTCTGAATACGCATTTGCAGGATTATTGCGCGGTTATAAAACCGATGTGGTGAAGTGCGTATCCAATGACTTAGAAGTACCAGCCAGCGCTGAAATTGTGCTGGAGGGTTATATCGAACCGGGTGAAATGGCCCCGGAAGGGCCCTATGGCGACCATACCGGTTACTACAATGAAGTGGATAGCTTCCCGGTGTTTACCGTAACCCATATTACTCGTCGGGCCGATGCCATCTATCACTCCACTTATACCGGTCGTCCACCAGATGAACCCGCGGTGATGGGGCTGGCGTTAAACGAAGTTTTTGTACCGATTCTGCAAAAACAGTTCCCGGAAATTGTGGATTTCTATCTGCCGCCGGAAGGCTGCTCCTATCGAATGGCCGTGGTTACCATGAAGAAGCAGTACGCCGGTCATGCCAAGCGCGTGATGATGGGCGTCTGGTCCTTCCTGCGGCAGTTTATGTATACCAAGTTTGTTATTGTCTGTGACGATGATATTAATGCCAGAGACTGGAATGATGTGATCTGGGCAATTACGACCAGAATGGATCCGGCGCGCGATACCGTATTAATGGAAAACACGCCAATCGACTATCTGGATTTTGCCTCACCGGTTTCAGGGTTAGGCTCTAAGATGGGTATGGATGCCACCAATAAGTGGCCAGGTGAGACACAGCGTGAATGGGGAAGACCAATCACTATGGACCCTGCTGTACGCTCGCGCATTGATGCCATCTGGGATGAACTGGCAATATTTGAAGACGGCAAAACGCCTCGTTAACTATCGCATGATGTAGCGATAGCTGGAATTTAATGACTCTGTAGAGGGAGTACATGGCTATATTGAATTGTAAGGTTGCCTCAGTGGAGTCCATCACTGATACGGTATTTCGCGTGCTTTTGGTTCCCGATTTACCGGTTTCATTTCAGGCTGGTCAGTATTTAATGGTAGTGATGGATGAGCGCGATAAGCGCCCGTTCTTTATGGCGTCGACCCCCATGGAGAGTGAATCTATTGAGTTGCATATCGGCGCTTCTGAGCTCAATCTGTATGCTATGGCTGTAATGGACCGTTTGCTGAAAGAAGAGACCATTTCAGTGGATATTCCTCACGGTGAAGCCTGGCTGCGCACAGACTCTCAGCGCCCAATTCTGCTGATTGCCGGCGGTACCGGATTCTCTTATGTGAACTCTATTTTAATGACCGTACTGGCTCAACAACCGGAGCGTCAGATCTCTCTGTACTGGGGCGGGCGTGAAGAGGCGCATTTATACGATCTTGGTCGCCTTGAGGCGCTGACGGTTCAGCATCCGAATCTGAATGTGATTTCGGTAGTGGAACAGCCAGAACCCGAATGGCGAGGACGTAGCGGAACCGTACTCACTGCCGTACTGGCCGATTTCGGTTCATTAGCTGAACATGATATTTATATCGCCGGGCGTTTTGAGATGGTCAAAATTGCCAGAGAACGATTCTGCAATGAGCGCGGTGCGGATGAAACGCGCATGTTTGGTGATGCTTTCTCGTTCATCTGAGAATCGGTCAACTTATCAGGCTATGGCGTATCAGATAAATTGAGCGATTCGCCATCATCACCAGACTCACTCCTCAACTGTTTATCCGGTGTTTATCTGAACGTCGGTACCATAATTAATACTTCTGATAGTCGAATGAAGAGGGACCTATGACTACTATCAATATGTTGCATTCATCGCTGCTGCCGCTACAGGGCGGCATTAACTTTCGCGATCAGGGTGGAAACCGGGCCAAAGACGGGCGTAAGGTGAAATCGGGTTTGTTATTACGGGCAGGTTCTCTGGATCGGCTAACCGTAGACGATTGCCACTACCTTAGCCAAATGCCGTTGACTCAGATTATTGACTATCGCGATGCGGATGAAGTGCAGACCAGTCCTGATGTATTGTGGCAGGGAGTTGATTATGAAAATATTCCGGCGAACCCATTATCAGACGATGTAAATGCTAACTTTGGTAAACTGACGGATGAGTCACTGGCATCGTTTAATGCGGTTGATTTTATGTCCCGGTTGTATAACCAACTGCCGTTTAATAACCGGGCTTATCGCTATCTGACTCAGGTGATGCAACTGCCGGGTTCCGGGGCTCTGGTACAGCATTGTGCGGTGGGTAAAGACCGTACCGGTATTGGCTCTGCTATTGTGTTGCTGGCGCTGGGGGCGGATCGTAATACGGTTATTGAAGACTATATGCTGACAGAAACCACACTGGCACCGTATCGTAGAGAGATCTTAAGCCATATGACGGAACATCTGAATGAACAGCATGGCATTGATAGCCTGAGCTATGTGATGTCCGCCAAAGAGAGCTTCATTGGTACAGCGTTGCAGGCTATCGACCGGCGTTATGGCAATACGGATAACTGGCTGGAACAGGAGTTTGGCTTAACGCCAGAGGTTCGGGTAAAGATTCAGGATAAGTATTTAGAAAGATAACCGGTCTGAATGTCTGAATTGTCTGTGTTGACAATTTCAGGTTCATGGCAGGTTTTGAATTTGCTGCCGTCAGGAAGGAAACTGACCCCTGATACTGACGATGGGGTCAGTTCAACATAATGATCGCTTTTGGTGCACTGAATAGGCCGAGAGCCGTTGTTCGAGATATGTTTCAAACGAGGTGGTATTCGCCATCAGCATTCATTGAAAGCGTAATATAGGCAGGCCTGCTCTCTTTTAATACTCTTAAAACGTTAGGGCCATCAGTCCGCAGATAGAATGCATTAGCTTCATCAATGCTTAATCCCCCTGCACATTTTCTTGCAATTAACCGTTCGCGTAGCGTTTCTGCCGGTGCCTGAATAAATATCGATATGTCGCAATAGGGTTGCAGGGTCCGCCAGTTGGCATCATTCAATAGCAACCAGTTACCCTCAACAATCACAACCGGTGCAGTAACCTCAATGGCATTTTCAACGGGGTTATGAAGCTTTCTGTCATATTGAGGCCAGGTACCGTTTTGGCCTGTAATCAGCTCAAGGTTTTTGGCTAATTTTGGGACATTAAATGTTTCAGGACTGCCTTTGAAGGGACGCAGGCCATGCTCATCAAGCCAATGGTTATAATGATGAAAACCATCCATTGGCAGGGTCTGAATCTCGGGTAAATAAGGATTTTGGCGGGATAAATACTCCCAAAAGGCCGTGAGCGTGGATTTTCCGGTGCCCGGAGGGGCACTGAGAAAAATGATTTTTCTCTTTCCCGATGGAGTATTTTTTAAGTCAGTAAGGCGTTGCAGCAGGGGAAGGTGGACATCGATAATTTCTTGTTCGTTATATTGCGCTTCAACCATCAATCCATTGATTGGCAACTTAATCTTCATGGTGTCAGTTCCTTTAAAATTCCCGTTACTGCCAGTATGAGTGCTGTTTTAATCATGCCTTTAAAGCGAACTTCTGACCAGACAGAAAAATCAGCAAATTTCATCGATTTTAGTGCACTAAACATAGTGGCATTGTCGGTGATGATATTGGTGTTGCTGATAAAGTCCCAGCATATATCATCGGTAAAATCAGGCGAACGCTCCTGCTCCCGTAAATAGTGGCCGAACTGAGAAAAATGAGTGATATCGGAATATAACCATTTATCCATTTTTCCCAGGGCATAAATCAGTCGGAGCGCTACATCAATATCATCCAGTGGGCCACTGCGGGCAAGTAACGGTTTTACTGCATATTCCATAATTTCTTGATCGTTGTTAACGAATAACGAAGGTAAAAATTGTTTTACGCCAACCAGCAATAATTCATTTGCTGTTGTTATAAACGAGCACAGATCTGCTTGCGCATCGAGTTGCTCCAACACATCATCTTCAGTTAACACCGTCATTCGTCTCTCAATAAATCATCAGGAATGCACAGAGTTTACCATATTACACGTTCGGTCCGCGCCACAGATGAGTAGCGTTTGAGTGCGCAGCCCGTATGCTTGCTGCTGTATCCCACTAAGGAGGTCTCCCCCCGTAACACCCGTGGCACAGAACAGAATATCGTCACTGGTAACCAGTTCGGTAAGTGCATAAACCCGGTTAACATCGACGCCCATTTCTGCACATCGGCTTCGTTCGCTATCTGCGATGCGCCTGTTTTCAGTCGACTCACCTTTAGCCTGACAAAAATCGATGAGCTCTGCCTGCATGTCACCGTTAAATGCTCTAACGGCACAGGCTGATATCACGCCTTCCGGTGCGCCACCAATGGTATACATCACATCAAACTGATTATCGTGCTGGCAGGTCAATACGCTGGCAGCAACGTCCCCATCCGGAAGGGCATAGACTTTAACCCCTAAACGGGAGGCTTCTTCTATTGCGGGTTGTAAGCGCGGCTTATCCAGTGTCACCATTCGTAGCGTATCAAGGGGTTTATTAAGTGCTCGGGCAACATGACGTAAGTTATCTTCCAGCGATAGCGAAAGATTAATTGCTCCGGCAGCCTTCTGATTAACCACCAGTTTTCTCATATACATATCAGGCGCATGAAACATACTGCCGCGGGGAGAAAATGCCATGACGGCCAGAGCGTTATTCTGGCCCATCGCTACCATTCGCGTTCCTTCAATGGGATCAACCGCAATATCCACCTCTGGTCCTGTGCCGTTACCCACTTCCTCACCAATCCACAGCATAGGGGCTTTATCTATCTCTCCTTCACCAATGACGATACGCCCCCGCATTGGAATGCTATTGAGGGCTTGCCGCATTGCGGTTACCGCAAGCCCGTCGATTATGTTTTTGTCGCCACATCCGACCTTCGGCCAGGCGGCAAGTGCCGCCTGCTCCGTTGTGCGTACCAGCGACCAGACGAGTGGCATCATTCAACACCTCCACCGGTATCAATGTTGAACTGTGTCAGCAGATATTGTTCGGCTCTTTCGTTCCAGATACCCTGAGTCTCATCCACCAGTCGTGCCAGCTCTTTGAACAGTGGGTCGGTTTTTCCTTTTTCAGCGAAATCAGCGATTGCAGTCAGCGGCATCGTTACACCGTTATAGATAAGTTTTTTACCGCCAGGAATGTTTGGCAGATTGAGCACTGTGTCAGGTACGGCATCGAGGCCACCAATATGGGTCACCATAAATGATGGCTGCAACTGACCGGTGGCACTGAGTGCAATGGCTTCTTTCATATCATCGGTGGAACCACCGGAAGTGCCAACAACGTGAGTGCTGTTGTAGTGCACATTGTAGAAGTTAAACGGAACCTTAAAGTTCTTATCTGTTGGACCAGCAAAGAAATTCAGACAACCATCTTCTGCCAGTAATTCATCAGCCATTTCTACTATGGAAGGTACGGCGGCATAAACAAACACATCGTCAAACCCCTCTCCATTGGTCAGCACCCGCAGGAATTCTACTGGGTTGGTTATACCGGTGGTATTTACATAAATTAGCTCAATGCCCTTTTCAGCGGCGAGTTCAACCGGAAGAAGCTTTTTAGCCTGAGCCAGGCGTGTTTCGTCAATATCGACCACGACTATGCGCGCAGGCTGAATGTTCCCATTAATGGCGTAATCAATAGCACCAATCCCCATCGGGCCAGCGCAGGCAAGTAGCGCCAGATTACCACCGGGTTTGATCCCCATCCGATGTTCGTATACATACTGGGTCGTGTGGTAATTGGCATTATACGCGCCAATAATGCAGCACATTGGCTCGGCCAGTGAAGCGGCAGCAAAATATGAACCCTGATAGGGTAAAACACATCCCAGATTGATGGCTACTTCCGGAATAATCATATATGTCGCATTGCCACCGAAATATTCATAGCTATACCCGGCAGAGTAACCAGAAGGTAAACCCATCGCAGGTTGCAACACAAAACGCTGGCCTTTCTTATACTTATCCTGAAGATTTTTTCCCACCTCCACAATGACACCGGCGCATTCATGGCCAGTAATTGCCGGGTGATTTTCTAAATCGTCCGGAACACGTTTATGTTCACTACCGAGTGAGGCGGCTTTCCATGTCGATAAGCAAACGCTATCAGATATCACGCTTACTAATAGCTCATTGTCTGTAATTTCCGGTAATTCGAACTCACGTAAACGAACATCCTGTTTGCCATAGATAGCAGCGACTTTAGTTTTCATAATGGCCTCATATTAACTTTTAGTGTCTGTGATAAGTTTTTCATACAGGTTGTCTAACTTAGGATCGCCAATATAGTTTTTGATTAAAATTAATGGCTTATCACTGACCAGTTTTACCCGCCCTTCGAGATTTGCATGAGTCACTATGATGTCTATATCGGTAGGGACATTTTCAATCGCGTAGTGTTTAACATTGATATCAAGGCCCGCTTTTCCTAATCGTTTACGGAAGGTGGTCGCTCCCATTGCGCTGGAGCCCATACCGGCATCACATACGAAAGCAATACTTTGGATCTGAGGGATGGACAGAGCCCCCTCTTGCTTCATCGCTTTGACCGCGTCGGCTGATTTTTCGAAATCATCTTCGTTTTCAACGGCAACATTCTTTTCCATTTTCAGAATCAGCGATGTGATCACAAAGGAAACCATTGCCCCAACGGTTACACCGGCAATAGTGGCAAAAAACGACCCTTTAGGGGTTAGTGCCAGATAGGCGAAGATGGAGCCAGGGCTCGGGCCTGCAACAAGACCGCCGCCGAGTAAATTAAAGGTGTAGATGCCAGACATGCCACCGGCAATCATGGCTATCAGGGTGAGTGGTTTCATCAGCACATACGGAAAGTACAGTTCGTGAATACCACCAAGGAAATGGATGATCATGGCGCCCGGAGCAGATTTCTTGCTCATACCTTTACCAAAGACAGCAAATCCGAGTAGTAGCCCCAGGCCCGGACCGGGGTTTGATGCAACCATAAAGAAGATAGATTTTCCGGCTTCAGAAGCCTGTTGCATCCCAAGTGGATAATAAACCCCCTGATCGATGGCATTGTTAAGGAAAAGGATTTTGGCAGGCTCATTAATCAATGAGAGCAAAGGTAAATACCCGGTTTGTACCAGCGCTTCGATACCCTGTTTTACGAAGTTGTTAGCGACAAGAACCGCCGGGCCAATGACTTCATACCCCAAAAGGCAGAGCAACATACCCGCAATACCAAGAGAGAAGTTATTGATAACCATCTCAAAACCGGCGGGGATGCGCTTCTCCAGAAGACGGTCTATATGTTTTATGACCCATCCGCCTAAAGGACCAATGATCATTGCACCGATAAACATAGGGATATTTGCACCAACGATGACGCCCATGGTACCAATCCCTCCCATAACGGCTCCTCGTTTGCCGCTGACCAGAAGACCACCCGTTGTACCAATCATTATCGGGAGCAAATAGGTCACCATCGGACCAACGATTTCGGCAAATTGTTCGTTAGGCATCCAGCCAGTCGGTATAAATAATGCAGTAATGAAACCCCAGGCAATGAATGCACCAATATTAGGGATGACCATGGCAGTCAAAAATCCCCCAAAAGCCTGGACTTTTGCGCGAGCAGACTTATTTTCCATATTATTTTCCTATAGGGAGGTTGATGCTAGACGCGAGATAAGATTTCTGTGAGTTGCTGTTCTGTGTTGGCTTCCAGAAGCGCACTTAAATGCTCATCTTCACACAGCAATTCACTGAGTGACTGAATGGCACCGATATGAGCGTTCGAATCTGAAGCGGCCAGACCAATCAGCAAACGTACAGGTTCATTATTCTCACCAAAATGAACTTCATTTTTTAATAGTGTTAATGACAGTCCCGTTTTTAAGGCTCCACATTCTGGTCTTGCGTGGGGAAGCGCCACTCCGGGGATAAGAATATAATATGGACCGTTATTTTCTGTGGATTCTTTGATTGCCTTAATGTAATCCTCATTGACAATCCCGTGTCTTAATAGCGGAGCCATACAAAAATCAATGGCCTCTTGCCATGAGGTTGCTGCGTTTTTAACTGAAATCGATGCTTCCGGGAAAAAGTCGATTAATCGCATAGGAATCTCTCATTTTATTTTTTTAGGTTATGTGACGCTTCTGAAAGGAAAATACGCGACCGTTTTAGCGAATGCAATGCAGGGGGAATTCGTTGTTTTTGAATTTGAGCTTATTTTTTAATTGTTTAAAATCAAATTATTGAGATTTTTTCGAATGCAATATGGCCAGTTATTTGTGATTTCTATCACAAATAACTGTTTGAGTAATATTTTGTTATTTGTGATAAAAATCACATTATGGCTATTGCATTGATTAAATTTTGTGATCGTTGATATATGTTGACGTATAACTATATGGTTCTTATCGATAAATAATAACTATGGTAGCCAAATGCGTTTATGCAGAATGGTGATTATGGTGACTAATAATTATAAAACAATAAGTTAATTATGTTATCTGTCTGGTCATGGCATTCGGCCCGGATCAAAAGACATCTTACATGGTGACGGATGGTCAGGAATGGGATGTGAATAGCCGATATGAAAAACTGCCATTGATGTCAGTACGTTGGCGGGATAATGATGTAATGACGAGTATTGAGCTGAAACCCCTTTCCGACCAGCGCCGGAAAGGGTAAACATTAGCATCAAGCCTGTTGCAGTAAAATACGCAACATACGGCGCAGCGGTTCGGCAGCACCCCACAACAGCTGGTCACCCACGGTGAAGGCTGACAGGTATTCTGGTCCCATATTCAGCTTACGCAGACGACCTACCGGAGTAGAAAGTGTGCCGGTAACCGCCGCCGGAGTCAGCTCACGCATAGAGAGCTCCCGATCATTTGGTACCACTTTCACCCATTGGTTATGCTCTGCCAGCATGCTTTCAATATCTGCCAGAGGAACATCTTTTTTCATCTTCAGGGTAAATGCCTGACTGTGACAGCGCAGAGCGCCAATACGAACGCACAGGCCATCGACCGGAATGATGGAACTGGTGTTCAGAATCTTGTTGGTTTCCGCCTGACCTTTCCACTCTTCACGGCTCTGGCCGTTTTCTAACTGCTTATCAATCCATGGGATTAAGCTACCGGCCAGCGGTACGCCGAAGTTATCGACAGGTAATACGCCGCTGCGCATTTCCGCGGTCACTTTACGTTCGATATCCAGAATGGCAGATGCCGGATCCTGTAGCTCTTTAGCAACGGTAGCGTGCAGCATGCCCATTTGGGTTAACAGTTCACGCATATGGCGAGCGCCACCGCCGGAAGCGGCCTGATAGGTGGCAACGGAAGCCCACTCCACCAGATTATTAGCAAACAGACCACCCAGCGCCATCAGCATCAGGCTAACGGTGCAGTTACCGCCAACAAAAGTTTTGATGCCCTGATTCAAACCCTGATGGATCACCTGATGGTTCACCGGATCGAGAATAATAATAGCGTCATCTTTCATGCGCAGCGTTGAAGCTGCATCAATCCAGTAGCCGTTCCAGCCGGTAGCTCGCAGCTTAGGGTAGATGTCACTGGTATAGTCACCGCCCTGACAGGTGATAATAATATCCAGTGCGCGTAACGCGTCGATATCATTGGCATCCTGCAGCGTACCGCTTTGACCGGTGAAGGTGGGTGCTGCCTGACCCGTTTGTGAAGTAGAGAAAAATACCGGGCGGATGGCATCAAAATCACGTTCTTCTATCATGCGTTGCATCAGAACGGAACCGACCATGCCGCGCCAGCCAACAAAACCGACGTTTTTCATATTAGCAATCCTAACTTTGCAGTAATCAATGTGAGTGTGTCTTTGCCGCGTTACTTTGTACTGAATTATCCTGAGCAGACCCCTTCAACCTTACAAAATGTATCGAAGCGCGCAAGTAAAATAATTCGATATAGAAAAATTATTCAGCAGTAAAACTTATAATCCAATAATCATCGCACCAGTTGCCCTTTAGCTGTTACTTCGACGGGCAAACAGTAACAGAGTGCCAACCATCATAAACAGTGTACCAAACAGGCGATTCAGCAGCTTCATCTGATGAGGCTGACGTAACCACCTGGCAACATGAGTCGCCAGCGTGGCGTAGCCTGCCATCACCACGACATCTACGGCAATACTGGTGACGCCTAAAATCAGGTACTGTATGCCCTGCGGCTGGTGCGGAATAATAAATTGTGGGAACAGGGCGGCTAAAAACACAATGCTCTTAGGGTTGGTTAAATTGACCAACACGGCGCGTTTAAATAGCCCACTGCTCGGTAATGCTTTAGACACCGCATTTAAATCGATGGCTCCGGCGGTGCGCCACTGCTGAATTCCTAACCAGATCAGATAACCGGCCCCCAGCCACTTCAACATTTCGAAGGCCACTGCGGATTGAGAAAGCAGGGTTCCCAGACCGATACCGACCAGCACAATATGTATCGCTAATCCAACCTGTAAACCGGCAATGGCGGGAATCGTGCCGCGAAACCCATAGGTGGTTCCGGTGCTCATGGTATTAATCGCCCCCGGGCCAGGGGAAAGGCTAAGGATAATGGTTGTTATCAGGTAGGTTAGCCACCATTCGAAAGTCACAATAGATCACCATCAGTGTGCTGCCGCACAAGAAAAATACAGGGATCAAATAGTTTTATCTGATGTTTTGACATAAGTCACTAGGGGAGTGGAATTTTATCGCTATCTCTGAAGGGCTGGCCGTCATTTTTTATGAGTATCAGGCGAGGGCCGAACATCAGTCTGGAAGGAGCCAGATAAATAAAAATTACGGGTCAGTTACTGTTTGCTTAAAAAGCGAATGGCGGAGACTTTTGCTTTAAGTATTTTCTGTTCATCGCCTTTCTCAACGCTGGAAGCGCTTACCCACTTTTTATTCCACAGTATCTGGGCTGATTCAATCATACAGCCGAGGGTAAACAGCGCTGTTTCTGCTTCGATAGCGGCAATAAAATCCTCTCGTGACCGACGGGTAATACTCTTTACCGTAACGCCATGAAATGACATTTGCATTAACGATGATGCAGACCATGCCCGACAAAGGCTATCCTCATCATTTCTCATATGCTGGCAAAGTAACTGAATATCAGAAGTGGAGCCAATCCATCCCAACACAATAATGATATTTCGCCTCTGCTCATTATCTTGGGTATTAGTAAATTGTATTAAGTAAGGGATGAGCTTTTTGCGGCGATCGCAATAGAAATCTCTGTGGGTATATTTAGTCAGGCAAGAGGCTATCAGATGGGCTATTCGGCAGTGATATTTTTCCTGTGTATTCGTTAGTTTTTCAAATAGAAAGTCAATTCCATCAATATCATGCCGATAAAACGAATGGGATAACTCTGTGTGTCTTATTGGTGAACTATCCCATTGTTGGCAGATAAGCGAGAAATGGTAATCCAATAGGTTACTTCTACCAAGATCGGTAGCATAGTTGAGCATATCTATTTTGGTGCTGTCGCCAGCCAGCAACTCGCGGTAGCGCATGGCCATTTGATCTTCAGTAAGGGCCTCTTTCTCCAGCTTCTCTTTTTCTAACTTAGCTAAAATGTCATCAGTTGTTTGAGAGCTCATACATGTTCCTTGTTAATCAAAGCGATATGGCTTATTTATCTTTGGACCACTCACCTTTTCCATATCGTGCTCTATTTTATAATATTCTATTGATAATTTCTGCCGCATGGGTGATAACCAGATATCAACACAGGACATGTGAAACCAATGACAGTCGATTTTTCATCCTTCAAAAATGAGTGGCTAAACCGTGAAAAGTGTTTTTCTTCGTTTGTCGCCGGGCCGTTATTGAGTTTTTGGCAACAGCGGGAAGAGAGTAGCTTTAATGGTGCCGATGGTGTGCCAATTAAATACGTGAAATTCACCGCAGAAGAGAATCAGCGCGCGATTGTGGTGGTGACGGGCCGTACTGAAGGGTACATTAAGTATCAGGAACTGGCCTATGACCTGTTCCGCTGCGGTTATGACGTCTGGATTCTGGATCATCGCGGTCAGGGTTTTTCCGGGCGCCTGCTGGATGATGGGCAGCGTGGTCACGTTGAGAAGTTTGATGACTATGTGGATGACTTTGAATTCTTTTGGCGCACGATTTTTGAAGTCGAAAATCATAAACCGACATTTCTGCTGGCGCACTCTATGGGCGGCGCGATTGCCGCGCTTTTTTTAGCCCGGCATCCGGACTCTGTTAACGCTGCGGCGCTCTGTTCGCCAATGCTGGGGATTGCTCTGCCAATGCCGTCCTGGCTGGCGAAAAAGATTACTGACCTGACGGAACGCTGGCAGGGGGCCAGAGAGTATTATGCTATGGGTACCGGGCGCTGGTTGCCTATGCCCTATGCGGTGAATTTATTAACCCACAGTAAAGATCGCTACCGCCTGTTTTCCCGCCACTATGCCGATCGTCCGGAACTGCGGATTGGTGGCCCAACCTATCGCTGGGTACGTGAGTCAATGATGGCCGGTGAGCGTGCCATTGAGCTGGCACCGGAAATTACTACGCCGCTGATTATTTTGCAGGCAAGTCAGGAGCGTTTAGTGGATAATGATGCCCATGTTGCCTTTTGTCAGGCTTTGGCTGACGCAGGTCACCCTTGTGAAGGTGGTTCGCCCAGGGTGATTGAGGGAGCTCGCCATGAAATTCTGTTTGAACATGACGAACTGCGCACTGAGGCATTGATGGACATATTAGGTTTTTTTGATCGCTATTGATCTTCAAACCAGTCAATATAATTTTTCGTCAGAGGCTAGTTATTCTATATGTATCAAATTGTTGCATCGGATCTGGATGGTACTTTATTGCAGGCAGATCACAAATTATCTCCCTTTGCTAAAGAGACGCTGAAGTTAATTTCTCAACATGGTGTGAATTTTATTTTTGCTACCGGCCGTCACCATGTGGACGTCGGGCAAATTCGGGATGGATTAGGAATTGACGCCTATATGATCACCTCTAACGGTGCCCGGGTACACAATAGTCAGGGAGAGTTGATTTTTAGCCATAATCTGGATGAAGAGATTGCCTATGAGCTTTTCCGTATTGTGAATGATGGTCTGGATATTGAAACTCACGTTTACCGTAACGATGATTGGCTGACCAATCGCGAAAGTGGTGAAGAGCTAAAAAAATATCATAAAGAGTCGGATTTTAGTTATAAGCTGTTTGAGCCAGATACTCTGGAAACCGACGGTATATGCAAAGTGTTTTATACCTGTAATGACCACGAGAGACTATTGCGCCTGGAAGAGAAGATTAACAGTCGCTGGCTCGGTCAGGTTAATGTCAGTTTCTCTCTGGATAGCTGTCTGGAAGTCATGGGGGCTGGCGTATCTAAAGGCCATGCGCTACAGGATGTTTCCGGTATTCTTGGCTATGAACTGAAAAACTGTATCACCTTTGGTGATGGCATGAATGATAAAGAGATGCTGTCGATGGCGGGTAAAGGCTGCATTATGAAAAATGCCTCTTCGCGCTTAAAACAGACATTACCTCAGTTAGAAGTGATTGGTAGTAACGCGGATGATGCGGTAATTCATTATTTGCGTAAGTTGTATTTACCATCACTTTAAAACATGACGTATTCAATTGCGACCAGCACAAGTGCTGGTCGGGTTGTTTTATGGCTAAAGCCATAAAACAGGGCATGGTTCAAAGGAACGATGCCCCACGGTAATTACTTATGCAGCCCCTCTTTTTGCAGGAACTGTACCGCCATATCAGGGAAGTCGGTGAATAAGCCTTCTACTTTTGCCTGGTTGTACATCACATCCAGCAACTGATTCATGTTGGTGGCATATTTCGGTAAGGCATCGGTACGCAGGGTGTAAGGGTGAATCACCATACCGCTGTCATGGGCCTCTTTTGCCATGGTAGATAGCTTCACATGTTCAGGTTTGGAGGCTTCTACATCCAGCAGCATCGGATACTGTGGACCAATACCATCGGCATATTTAGCAATTTCTTGCATGCCGCCAGGTTTGAACATCCAGTCATAGCTGTAATTAACCAGTTTACCTTCGGCATTCGGTTCAAAGGTCTCTTCCCAGTCGGTGAAAGCGATAAGCTGAACCAGTTTCAGGTCAAGGCCAGCTTTTGGCATTAATTCGGTCTTAATGCGCTTAAGTTCGTTGAAGTCAAAACATTGCAGATAAACATTGTCACTCTTTTGGCTGTAACCGTACTTTTTCAGCACTTCCAGGGTTTTCACCGAGATATCTTTACCTTCGCTGCGGTGGAACCATGGCGCTTTAATTTCCGGATAGATACCAATATTTTTGCCGGTTGAGTGATTCAGACCCTGAATAAACTCAATTTCTTCTTCAAAGGTATGAATACGAAAGTCTGATTTGCCCATCGGGAAGCGGCCCGGATAAGACTGCACTTTTTTGCCGTCTTTAATGTCAAACCCTTCGGTGAATTTTAATGATTTGATTTCGTCCAGAGTAAAGTCAATGGCGTAATAGCGGCCATCTTTACGTGCCCGGTCAGGGAAGCGTTCGGCGACATCGGTTACCCGGTCCAGATAGTGATCGTGCAGCACCACCAGACGGTCATCTTTGGTCATCACCAGATCTTGTTCAAGAAAGTCAGCCCCTTGCTGATAGGCCATGGCTTTGGAAGGGAGGGTATGTTCCGGCAGATAACCGCTGGCTCCGCGGTGAGCAATCACAATTTTGTCATTTTTGGTAGTGGCAGCATCAGCGACAGAAGCCATAGACATGCTGAGTACTATACCCGTGAGTAACGTTTTAAAACCTATATTCATAAGTTTCCTTCTCCATATTTTAGTGTAGGTAATAACGTTCGCAGAGGGGAAACGGTCTGGAAACCTCACTGCGGGCGCGGTGCGTTTTTCAGAGTGTGTCTTATCTTTCTTATTGTGTATCAGTTGAATAACTGAGGCGATGATACCCGCGGTACGTGACATTCCTGTGACTACCGCGGGTACTATTTTGAATTGTCGACGATTAGCCTCGTCGACATGGTTTAACTAATGATTACTCTGCTGCTTGTTTAGCCTGCATTTCAGCTTTATGTTTGTTTTCGCTGATCATGGTTAATATCAGCAGCACAACAGCCAGGCAGCTACCGCCGATCATCACCATAAAGCCACCGTCCCAACCAAAGAAGTCAACGGTATAGCCAACAATGGCGCTGGCGGCAACTGAACCACCCAGATAACCAAACAGACCGGTAAAGCCCGCAGCGGTACCTGCGGCTTTCTTTGGTGCTAATTCCAGAGCATGCAGGCCGATTAACATTACCGGACCATAAATCAGGAAGCCGATAACCGTCATACAAGCCATATCGATGCCTGGGTTGCCCGGAGGATTCATCCAGTAAACCACGGTGGCGATAGTCACCAGAACCATGAAGAATACGCCGGTAGCGCCACGGTTGCCTTTGAATACCTTATCTGACATCCAGCCGCACAGTAAGGTGCCCGGAATACCCGCATACTCATAGAAGAAGTAAGCCCAGGATGATTTATCCAGCGCAAAGTGTTTCACTTCTTTCAGGTAAGTTGGTGACCAGTCCAGAATGCCGTAACGCAGTAAATAAACGAAAACGTTAGCAATGGCGATATACCACAGCAGCTTGTTAGGGAACACATACTGCATGAAAATCTCTTTGGCAGTCAGTTCTTCTTCTGCTTCGTGAGAATAGTCAGGTGGGTAGTCATTTTTGTACTCTTCGATCGGTGGTAAACCACAGGATTGAGGGGTATCACGCATCAGGGCAAAAGCAATAATCGCAATCACAATTGCTGCCATGGCTGGCATATAGAATGCGGCTTTCCAGTCGTTAAACCATGCCATACCTAACAGGAATAACAGCGGAGGAATACCACCACCAACGTTATGTGCACAGTTCCAGATTGAAACGATACCGCCACGCTCTTTTTGTGACCACCAGTGAACCATGGTACGACCACATGGAGGCCAACCCATACCCTGGAACCAACCACAGATAAACAGTAAAACGAACATGATCATGATGCTGGAGGTTGCCCATGGCACAAAGCCCATGAGCAACATTACCAGCGAAGCCAGTATTAAACCGGCGGGTAAGAATATGCGTGGGTTTGAACGGTCAGAAACGGAACCCATGATAAATTTGGAGAATCCGTAAGCAATAGAAATACCGGAAAGCGCGAAGCCCAGATCTCCACGACTAAAGCCTTGCTCAACTAAATAGGGCATAGCCAGAGCAAAGTTTTTACGTACTAAATAGTAGGCCGCATAGCCAAAGAAAATTCCCATAAAGATCTGCCACCGCAATTTGCGGTAGGTCGGATCTATCTGATCCTTTGGTAAGCGCGCAGTATGTTGCGCGGGTTTAAACATACTTAACATAGTGCCTCCACTGGCGATGATTCATCTCTGTAATGGTCGTATGAGTATTGTTATTAAGGTGAGTCATGGTTTATATGCTCGCATCATTTTCTTTATCGCTCACTATATTATTCATTTATTATCAAATAGTATGTGACACAACGCGAATTATATGACTGTTGTATTATTCGGCGTGGAATGTATCATTTTTTTAACACAACTTGTGTTTATTTTATGGGTTTGTTGTGATTGCTATCACATAAATGTTCTTTTGTGAGCGTTTTTGTTTTTATTTATGTTCGAATTTGCTCCTTATCAAACAATTCTGCTTAAGAATATGCGTAAATAGCAGTATGAGAATTTCTTTATATAAGCAATACAGGACCGGGAGTAATTAATGATGAGCGGTTTTTCCCCAGCAGAGATGGATGTCATCATTATTGGTGGTGGCGCAACGGGAGCGGGTATTGCTCGCGACTGCGCTCGTCGTGGATTGCGCACCATTTTGCTGGAGCGTCATGATATTGCCACCGGTGCAACAGGGCGTAATCATGGCTTATTGCATAGCGGAGCCCGATATGCGGTAACGGATGCCGAATCGGCCCGCGAATGTATTGAAGAGAACATGATCTTAAAGCGCATTGCCCGCCACTGCGTAGAACCAACGGATGGTCTGTTTTTAACCCTGCCGGAAGACGATATCGCGTTTCAGTCTACCTTTATTGGAGCCTGCCAACGGGCAGGAATTGACGCTCAGGCGCTGGACCCAAAGGAAGCGCTGAGGCTGGAGCCTTCCGCTAACCCAACTATGTTGGGCGCGGTACGGGTACCGGATGGTACTGTTGATCCTTTTCGCTTAACCGCCGCTAATATGCTGGATGCGCGGGAGCACGGCGCACAGGTTTTGACTTACCATGAAGTGATTGGCCTGATTCGCCATAACGATCGGGTAACCGGCGTGAAAGTATTTGATCACTACCAAAAAGAGACCAAAGATATTTATGCGTCAATTGTGGTGAATGCCGGTGGTATCTGGGGGCAACATATTGCGGAATATGCCGATCTACGCGTGCGTATGCTTCCGGCGAAAGGCGCGCTGTTAATTATGGGGCACCGTATTAATAATATGGTGATCAATCGCTGCCGTAAGCCTGCCGATGCCGATATTCTGGTGCCGGGAGATACCATCTCGTTAATTGGTACCACTTCAACCCGTATTCCTTACGACCAGATAGATAACATGATTGTCACGCCTGAAGAGGTGGACGTTCTGATTCGTGAAGGAACCAAACTCTCCCCCAGAATGGCACAAACGCGCATTTTACGCGCGTATGCTGGTGTTCGCCCGCTGGTTGCCAGTGATGATGACCCTTCAGGCCGTAATGTAAGCCGCGGTATTGTTCTGCTGGATCACGCGGTGCGCGACGGTCTGGAAGGTTTTATTACCATTACCGGCGGTAAGCTGATGACCTATCGTCTGATGGCAGAATGGGCAACGGATAAGGTCTGTGAAAAGCTGGGCCATAGCGCCAAATGTACCACTGCTGAAGAGGCGCTGCCGGGTTCACGTAATTCGGCTGAAGAGACGTTGCGCAAAGTTATCTCTCTGCCTTCAACCATTCGGGGTTCTGCGGTTTATCGCCACGGGGACAGGGCCACTCAGCTCATCACCAATGGTCGTCTGGATAATAGTCTGGTGTGTGAATGTGAAGCGGTGACGGCGGGAGAGGTGCGTTATGCTGTTGATTCCCTCACGGTAAACAATCTGATTGACCTGCGTCGCCGTACTCGAGTGGGAATGGGTACCTGCCAGGGAGAGCTGTGCGCCTGCCGGGCTGCTGGTTTGTTGAACCGGTTTAAAGTCTCTTCTCCACAACAGTCGTTGACGCAATTATCGACTTTCCTGAATGAACGGTGGAAAGGCGTCAGACCTATTGCATGGGGAGATGCGCTGCGGGAAAGCGAATTTACCAACTGGGTTTATATGGGGCTGTGTGGTTTAGATGCTCCGTCCGGGGTGGAGAAAAATGATGAAATTTGATGTGGCAATTATTGGTGGCGGTCTGGCCGGATTAACTTGTGGTATCCGGCTGGCGGAACAGGGCAAACGCTGTGCGATTATCAGTGCCGGGCAGAGTGCGCTGCATTTCTCCTCGGGCTCTCTGGATTTTCTTAGCTATCGGGAAGATGGTTCGCCAATAAACCATCCGTTGGCCGAACTGGCCGCGTTATCACCGGAGCACCCTTATTCTCTGCTGGGAACAGAATGTGTCAGCCGAATGGCAGCAGAAGCCCGACGTTTGCTGACAGATTGTGGTTTACAGTTTTATGGCGATATCGAACAAAATCACCAGCGCATTACGCCATTAGGCACGTTACGGGCGACCTGGTTAAGCCCAACAGAAGTACCGGTTGCTGAACTGGAACAGCCTTTGCCGTGGAAGAAGATTGCCATAGTGGGTATTGAAGGCTTTCTGGATTTTCAACCTCAGCTGGCGGCAGGCTCTCTGAGCGCTAAAGGCATTGAGGTTATTACTGATTATCTGCACGTTCCGGCACTGGATCGTTTACGTAACAACCCCAGTGAGTTCCGGGCGATTAATATTGCCAGAGTGCTGGATTTGCCGGAAAACACTGAGTTACTGGCAGATGAGTTGATTCGTTTATCAAGTGATGTGGAAGCATTTATCCTGCCAGCCTGTATTGGCCTGGAAAATCCGGATGCGGTATCTCTGTTGCGCCAGAGAGTTGGCAAACCGGTGATGCTGGTACCAACACTGCCGCCTTCGCTATTAGGCATGCGTATGCATATGGCATTACGCCGCCGTTTCCAGCAACTGGGCGGTCAGTTTATGCCGGGCGATGCGGTGTTACGTGCCGAAACTGAAGGACAAAGCGTGACGCGTATTTATACCCGTAACCATACGGATATTCCGGTGGTTGCCCGACAGGTGGTATTAGCCAGCGGTAGTTTCTTTAGCAATGGCTTAATTGCTGAGTTTGATCGTATTTATGAACCGGTATTTGGTCTGGATGTTCATGATGCAGCCCGACGAGCTGACTGGACGCAGGAAAGCATGTTTTCTGCTCAACCCTATTTACGTTTTGGGGTTAAAACCGATAGCCAACTGCGCGGCACGGTGGCGGGACAGCCATTAAATAATCTCTATATTATCGGTGCGGTATTGGGGGGCTATGACCCAATATCACAAGGCTGTGGCGCAGGCGTTTCGCTGGTGACGGCACAATATGCCGCAGAACAGATCCTTGCCCTGTCGGAGGTGGCAGCATGAGCCTGACAACAGATAACAGTTTTGAAAACTGTATTAAATGTACCGCCTGTACTACTTATTGTCCGGTAGCAAAAGTTAACCCTAACTATCCTGGCCCAAAACAGGCCGGGCCGGACGGTGAGCGTTTACGCTTAAAAGATCCCTCACTGTTTGATGAAGCTTTGAAATACTGTACTAACTGTAAACGCTGCGAAGTTGCCTGTCCGTCAGATGTGAAGATTGGCGATATTATCCAGCGTGCGCGGATTAACTACAGTAAACCTAAGTTCAAGCTGCGTGATGCTATCCTCAGCAATACGGATTTAATGGGAACCCTTTCCACCCCGTTTGCACCCATTGTCAATGCGACTGTGGGTTTGAAACCGGTTAAGCAACTGTTGGATAGCGCACTTAAAATTGACCACCGCCGTCAGTTACCGAAGTACTCTTTTGGTACTTTCCGTCACTGGTATCGTAAGCAGGCGGCAGAACAGCAGAAGTTTGCTGAACAGATTGCATTTTTCCACGGCTGTTTCGTTAATTACAACCATCCGCAACTGGGGAAAGATCTGGTGCGGGTGTTTAATGCCATGGGCATTGGTGTGCAGTTGCTGAAAAGAGAGAAATGCTGTGGCGTTCCGCTGATTGCCAATGGATTTATCGATCAGGCTAAAAAGCAGGCTAAGGTGAATGCCGAGTCGTTAGTTGATGCGGTGATCGGTAAAGGTATTCCTGTGGTAGCCACCTCGTCCACCTGTGCGTTTACCCTGCGGGATGAGTATCCGCATTTGCTGGGAGTTGATACTTCACCGGTGCGTGAACAGGTTGAACTGGCGACGCGTTATCTCTATCGTCTGTTGTCTGAAGGGCGGGAGCTTAAGCTGAAGCATACTCCGATACGTATTGCTTACCATACACCATGCCATATGGAGAAAATGGGATGGACGGCATACACCCTGGCGCTGTTGGAGCGTATTCCAGGCGTTGAGTTAATCGTGTTGGAATCTCAGTGTTGCGGAATTGCCGGGACTTATGGCTTCAAAAAAGAGAACTATGAGACATCGCAAGGGATCGGTGCATCACTATTCCGTCAGATTGAGGAGAGCGGCGTTGATTTTGTGGTGTCAGATTGTGAAACCTGTAAATGGCAAATTGAAATGTCCACCAGTAAGAAGTGTGAACACCCGATAACTCTGTTGGCTCAGGCATTAGCTGAATAAACGATGAATATAATCTGATTGAGTGCAGAGGGTCTACCGACCGTTATCGGTACCGATATAAGCACAGTGTTTTTACGGTTGGAATATTCGCAGGCGCTGATTTATTAGGTTTGTCGCAGTCATAACATTATAGTGATATTAGATAACGGGACATTGTAGGGATGGCGTTGTTATCAGGGGCAGCCGATGGGTTGCCCCTTTTTTATTGTGCTGAAACGGCAATAATTATGGTTTGATTTTCAGTGAGCTGATGAACTGATTAATCGCTTTCTCAGCATCTTCCTGCTGTTCAATTGGATAGGTCAACTGCATGGTCAGCAGTTGCTTATCGACCTGGCCCAGCAGTGTGGAGGAGTAGTTTTTCTTACCATCAATGCGAATCGCGGTATCAAGACGCTGAAGCTTTTGGCCATCGGCGGTGACTTCTTCTTTTTTAACCACAACCAGCTCGGCATCACGCATTTTTTGCTGTGCTTCCATGCGGGTAACCAGATTTTCCAGCGTGTCGTCCGGCATTGAACTGCTGATAACAATCAGCATTTTTTGCGCTGCATTATCGGCATACACTGCCATATTGGTCGCCTGAGAACCGCTCTTACCGCTCTGATCCTGTAGGCCATCCGGAACGGTGAAATTGACCTTTCCACCTAATACGCTGGTTTCACCGGATTGCTCTGCTGAAGTACCACTTCCGGTTGCTGCCGGTTGGTCTTTACTGCCGTCACAAGCCATGAGGCTGGCGGCAAACAAACAGACTCCTACAATTTTGACTAACTTTTGCATGGTACTTCCTTAACATTGATAAGCAAATGCTTTCGCGGATTCAGTTTACAGGACATAAAAATATCATTTCTGCCGCTTTTCTGCCAAATTTTATCCCGCACTTAACCGTGCTGAAGCCGTTGTGGGGAATTTATCTGAACCAGTCGTTTCAGTAGCACATTTAATAAAATGCCATACATAGGCAGGAAGAACAGGGCACAGATAATCAGCTTAAAGGCGTAATCCACCAGCGCAATTTCCACCCAGTTTTCGGCCATAAACGCGTTACTGCTTTTATAAAACGCAATTGAGAAAAAGGCGATGGTATCACTCAGGTTACCGAAAACCGCAGAGACGCTGGGCGCGACCCACCAGGTTTTTAACTGACGCAGGCGATTAAATACGTAGATATCCAGAATTTGTCCTAGCACGTAAGCCATAAAGCTGGCGATGGCTATTCTGGCAACTACCATATTAAAGTTGTAAATCGCTTGATAGCCTTGCCATGTACCGTCATAAAACAGGGTCGATAGCAGATAGGAGATGGCCAGCGCCGGTATCATGACCACCAGGATTATTTTGCGTGCTAATGGCGCGCCAAACACCCGAACGGTGAGGTCGGTGGTCAGAAAGATAAATGGAAAGGTAAATGCGCCCCAGGTGGTATGAAAACCGAAAATATTGATCGGTAACTGAACCAGATAATTGCTGGAGGCAATAATCAGAATATGGAAGAACGATAGCCAGAACAGCGCTTTTAGCCGCTGCTGCGGAGAAAAATCAAACATGATATTAGCCTTTTTAAATGAGTATCAACACTCTGTTGGGGTGAGGGAACCCAACCTATGCATTAAATGAAATCGTGAATAAATTATACGCGGTTTATTGCGAGGTGGAGATGATACTCAGTTGAAGAGGGAATGCAATGGTTGTTTTAGGGGTAAGGATAGTGATGAACCGGCGGTCGTGGGTATTTCGGCTGTAAAATCACTATTGAACGGGCAGGTTGTCGCTGCTGCCCGTCTTGCCAAAATTTTAAGGTGCCATAACCCATAAGATTTATCTCCCTACGTAATAGATTTTTACTCAGTGGATTTGCACTGGCAGCTTATCGTATTAAACTAGCCGGGTTATTGGATGTATTGATAAAGTGACTTGAGAACTTAATGACTGATTTATTTGCCAATCCGGATAAAACCCTTGATGCGTTAGGGCTGCGTTGTCCTGAACCTGTGATGATGGTGCGTAAAGCCGTTCGTCATATGGATGCCGGTCAAACGCTGTTGATCGTTGCTGACGATCCGGCGACTACTCGCGATATTCCCGGTTTTTGTCGATTTATGGATCATGAACTGTTGGAATCTTCTACTGATGGACTGCCGTACCGTTATCTGATTCGTAAAGGTAACGAGTAGCTTTTCTGCCACTTTGCTCGCCAGGGGTAATCAAATATGCAGGGCGCGTACCACCATAAAATGTCCCAGAAAATAGCCAACGGCAATAACGGCATTAGCCGCCTGAAAAGGTGTGCGATAGCGGTTGATTAGCCAAATAGTCGTGGCTATCAGCAGTAACAGGCTGCCGATAAGCTGACTAAAACTCATATCATTAGTTTGGGTGAGGTAGCCTTCGATCGATGTCCAAACCATCAGCAGGGTGATAAACAGATAGGTCACCGCTGGCCAGCGCATATCCTCCAGCCTATTCCAGAGTAATAAACCCATTGCCATTCCAACCACCAGTAACATGACGATCGGCGGCCAGTAAAAGCTGGGGGTCAATGGGTTAATAAAATAGAGGGTATACAGCAGGCGGGAGATAAACAGTGCTCCTATGGCGTAGAGCATTTTATCTTTTTGAATCATTTGAAGAATATCAGAGAGCAGGCTGGCCAGTAGGCCAAACAGAATCAGATAGCTGAGCGTGGTTATTTCTGGCGCCTGCCATGCCCAGAGTAGCATCAACAACATAGTGACGGGTTTGAACACCCAACGTTGCCATACGGGACCACGGTAAGCGGCGTCAATATAGATCCAGCCGGAGAAGATCACTGCTAAAAATGGCCAACTCATCGCTTATCCTTCGATTATTTTTTGCCAGAATGCATTGGTCGCATTCTTTATGAGGTTATGTTAGCGTTCTGATTCGAACGTGATTGAAAAGAAAATAGCCATTTTTTATTGTAGTCGATAAACGTTACCTCACGATCGTTAAGGCACCTTTTAGCGCGCACAGTGATTGTCCGGGAGATAAATGAGTCTATGAATAACCATGAGCAGCCGTTGTATCGGATCCAGTTTATGAATAACGGTAAAAATTATCAGATTTATGTTCGTGAACTAAATCAAAGTGTGATTTTTGGGTTTATTGAGGTTGGTGATTTTGTTTTTGACAGCCAGAGTTCGCTGTTGGTTGACCCTAGCGAAGAGAAGTTAAAAACTGAATTCAGCGGTGTGGCCCGTAGCTATATTCCAATGCACGCGGTGATCCGCATCGACTCGGTACTCACTCAGGGAAGTGCGCGCATTTCTGAGTTGGGTAATAACGTAATGACTTTTCCCTACTTCCCTGACCGAAAAAGCTGAGGGTGATGTATGGCAGTAGAAACTATTTCTTGCTGTTCTTCTGTTGCCAGGCCAGCAATTCAAATACGCCAAAGACGAAAATAGTGAACTCCTGCCAGCCCTTGAGTTTTGGACCATCTTTAGGCAGCGTAGATTTTAACATTATCAGCTGTAACCCATGCATAAAGAACATAAATACCATAGCCACATGCATAAAGTATTTTAGCGGGCTGGGGAAAGGCTGAAACAGGTTTAACAGTAAGATCCCCCATACCCCCAGCATAAGCAGGCGGCCCAGATGGATAAAGAGTTGTTTAATCATTCTTCATTTCCTGCGGTTTCATTGAAGGATGGAGAGCGACGAATATATAGCCGATAGGCCACCTGTCCGGCGGTTTTTTCACGATGCAAATGCCAGTTAGTTGGGGTATCGCTCACCGCGTGCTCAGTTTCAGCCTCTACATAAATCCAGGCTTCGTCCGCCAGCCAGCCCTGCTGCTCCAGTAACATAAAGGTTTCAGCCAGTAAATTCTGGCGAAAGGGCGGATCGAGAAATACCACATCAAAGGGTGTACCCGCCTGAGCCAGCCACTGAAGGGCATTGGTGTGGATCACCTGACCTTTATCGGAACTTAGCCGTTGCAGGTTTTGCTGTAACTGTTGGGCAATCGATTTTTCTGACTCCAGCAGTACCGTTTTTCCTGCATAGCGAGAGAGCGCCTCAAACCCTAATGCGCCGCTGCCGGCAAAACAGTCGAGGCACCGTGCTTCATTCAGTACCGGAGCCAGCCAGTTAAACAGCGTTTCCCGAACCCGATCGGTAGTGGGGCGTAACCCAGGGCTATCAGGCACAGGCAGTTTTCTACCTCGCCATTGGCCTCCGATGATTCGTATCTGTCCAGTTTTTTGCGGCTGTGGTTTCTTACTCATACGCTCTGCTATTGGCTGACGGTGACGGATTATTCTGCGGCCATTATAGCGATAGCCTGTGATATTTAGAAATGCACATTATTTTCGCCCGTTCTACGCAGGTTGATGGATATCCGAGAGTTTGTTATGCACGACTCCCCGGTTTAACCTGCATTCCACGCAGCATAGCCAACCAGGCCAGTACGATTCCTGCAATCAGAATAATAAACAGTGACCAGTGTGCCAGAGTGGTGAGAATGACGCCGGTTGCCAGTGGATTGGCAGCCGCCCCCAGCCAGGCCAGTGATTGGGCAGAAAAATAGCTGGCTTTCATACCCGGTGGGGCGATGTTGTCGACTAACATATATTCGCCGGGGGCATAAATAAGTTCCCCAAAGGTAAAAATCGCTGCCGCAAGCCCCCAGAAGAACAGATTGTTACCCGCATACATAAAGCCCAACAGGCCAAGAACAAAGCAGAGAGTTCCTATGGTCATTAAAGGGCGAATGTTAGATTCGGATAGTCGGCGGCCAATGATATATTGCAGGGTGACCACGACGATGGCATTTACCGGCAAAACAACGGCCACCACTTTTTCGGCAAAATCACCGTCGGCGACCACCAGAACATATTGAGAAATGCAGGCGGCGAAGGAGCGGCTGACAAATGCTGCCAGTATGCCGGAAAGAGTAAACCAGAGTAGCGCTCTGTCGCGTAATAATACGGAAGGAGACCAGGCAATGCTGCTCTCTGAGCTTATATCAATACGAACTCGTTCAACATAGCGTTGGATAAAGACCAGTGGAAACGCTGCACAACAAGCCGCCAGCCAGAATGGCATATTGATGCTGTACATCACTAACAGCGTGCCTAATGGCGGGCCAACGGCCCAGCCGATATTCAGAAAGGTATAGTTGAGTGAAAAGATTTTGGCTTTTTCACCGGGGCCAAGCACATCGGCAAAATAAGCTTTCAGGACGGTAGAAAAAACCGAGTAGGCACAGTTAATAAGCGCAAAGTAAAAGACCACCAGTTCGACTTTATCCACCAGCGGAATGGCAATAAAGCTACCGATAAATGCCAGAATAGACCACAGCATGTAGTTCTTTTTATCGAACTTATCGGCCAGAATGCCAAAGCCAAGGCTGAATACTACGCCAACAGATAGCGCAATGGTCATTGCCAGACCGATTTCATCAACCGGCATGGCGAAACGCCGTGTCAGATAGATGGTCATAAAGGGTAACGTAGCGCCACGACCAATGGTTAGCAGCAGTGATGATGCCAGTAAGGCAATGGTCGATCGCGTAGTGGTTGAGAATAATTTTCTGCCGGGCATATCGCTAATTATCTGTTTTATTAGTGAGTCAGAGATATCACGCTGTGACAAAGTTGTATAGCAGGTTACATATCATACTGTGCTTTTTACTTCCCACATTGATGAATGACCTTTCCCACCAGTGACTTTTTGGTTAACGTGGTTTCTTTTATCTAAATAGAATAGTGCATGGGGAAGGGTATGACACGCAAAGATGGACTGCTGGCGCTGTTGGTTGTGGTGGTGTGGGGGTTTAACTTTGTGGTGATTAAAATGGGTCTCCACAATATGCCCCCGCTCTTGCTGGCAGGGTTACGTTTTATGCTGGTGGCCTTTCCTGCGCTGCTATTTGTTGCGCGTCCAAAGATACCGTTTCGGTTGCTGCTGGGCTATGGGCTGGCTATCAGCTTTGGCCAGTTTGCCTTTCTGTTTAGCGCCATCAAGTTTGGTATGCCTGCCGGTCTGGCATCACTGGTGCTGCAATCCCAGGCATTTTTTACCATTATCATTGCCGCTTCCGTATTTAATGAACGTTTACAGGCTAAACAGTTTGCCGGCATTGCCTTAGCAATCGTGGGTGTGCTGGTATTGGTGGAAGCAAGCCTCAATGGTCAGGATGTGACTATGTTAGGTTTTATGTTAACGCTGGCTGCTGCTTTCTGCTGGGCCAGCGGCAATATTTTTAATAAATTGATTATGCAACATGAAGCACGACCGGCAGTGATGTCGCTGGTAGTGTGGAGTGCACTGATCCCGATTATTCCTTTCTTGCTGGCATCGGCTTTGTTTGAAGGTTCGCAGTTGATGCTACAGAGCCTGATTGAGATTGATACCATCACCATTTTATCGCTGGTTTATCTGGCATTTGTGGCGACCATTATTGGTTATGGTATTTGGGGGGCTTTGCTTGGGCGTTACGAAACCTGGCGAATTGCTCCACTCTCCCTTTTGGTGCCGGTGGTAGGCATGGCAAGTTCCACATTGCTGCTGGGGGAAACGCTAACGCTATTACAACTTCTGGGCGCATTGTTAATTATGGCGGGGCTGTATATTAATGTTTTTGGGTTGCGCGTTTGGCGAAGAAAATTGATTAAAGGATAAAATTGAGCCATTACCGGGTAGCCCGGCGTGATTTTGTCTGATGGAATGTTAAAATGCACCGCTATTGCAACAGCGGGTAAATCGGATAGTGAATTGATATCTATCGTTACCTGATGAGTGTTAAACTTAATTGAATTGTAGCGTGCGTGATACTAGGGTGGAGGTTGTTTTTACAACATGGCAAAAGATAAAAAGCGCGGTTTATTTTCCTGGTTAGGCTTTAATCGTCAGGACGAAGAGTCTAAGCAAGATGATGAATTACAACAAGATACAGAACAGCGCGGTCCGCAAGAACCGGATGCCGCTAGCCCGTCTGATGATTCATTCACCACCATTGATAAAATCGATGAACTGAAACAGGCGCCACCTTCAGAGGTGACGCCGGATCTGAATCTGTCGCAAACCGCAGAATCTGATGCAACACCACCGGTTTATGATAGTGCGCTGACTCCGCTTGTGGAGCCGCAGGAAGAGGAATTTCAGATCGCCGGTGAGTCTGCCAGTGAAGAACCATTCACCGCAACGGATGATGAAGTAGAGCAAGCGCTGACTGCAAATGCCGTCGAAGCGTTTGAAGATACCGACGTTGTCGATGAACCTGAACTTTCCCATGCTGAACTGGATGAGGAAATTGAACGGGCGTTACTGGCTGAATCCGATCGAATCGATGCTGAAGATCCGGAACAAATTCTGGAACAGTTAGAAGAAGAACAGCTTCAACAAGAGCAGGAAAGGCCAACCAAAGAGGGCTTTTTCGCCCGTCTGAAACGCAGTTTGTTAAAAACCAAACAAAATCTGGGTTCCGGCTTTATCAGCCTGTTCCGCGGTAAGCGTATTGATGATGAGCTGTTTGAAGAGTTGGAGGAACAGCTGCTGATTGCCGATGTGGGTGTTACCACCACCAGTAAAATTATTCAGTCTCTCACTGAACACGCCAGCCGTCGCGATCTGAAAGATGCCGAAGCGTTGTACGGTAAGCTGAAAGAAGAAATGGCCGATATTCTGAAAAACGTTGAGCAGCCGCTGGACGTTACGGCCCATAAACCATTTGTGATTTTGATGGTGGGCGTGAATGGCGTCGGAAAAACCACCACCATTGGTAAACTGGCTCGTCAGTTCCAGGATCAGGGTAAATCCGTGATGTTGGCCGCCGGTGATACTTTCCGTGCTGCCGCCGTTGAGCAATTGCAGGTATGGGGTACTCGCAATAAGATCCCGGTAGTGGCACAGCATACCGGAGCAGATTCCGCATCGGTGATTTTTGACGCCATTCAGGCGGCACAATCCCGGGGTATTGATGTGTTGATCGCCGATACCGCAGGTCGTTTGCAAAATAAATCTCACCTGATGGAAGAGTTGAAAAAAATTGTGCGGGTGATGAAAAAACTGGATGAAAATGCCCCTCACGAAATTATGCTGACCATTGATGCCAGTACCGGTCAGAATGCCATCAGCCAGACAAAAATGTTTGATGAAGCCATTGGTCTAACCGGTATCACTCTGACCAAGCTGGATGGAACGGCGAAAGGTGGGGTGATTTTCTCTGTGGCTGACCAGTTTGGAATTCCTATTCGCTATATCGGCGTAGGGGAAGGTATTGAAGATTTACGGCCTTTCCAGGCCAACGATTTTATAGAGGCGCTTTTCGCCCGAGAGGACTGAAACGATGATTCGTTTTGAGCAAGTCAGTAAAGCCTATTTAGGCGGACAACAGGCGTTACAGGGAGTGAACTTCCATCTGCAGCAGGCTGAAATGGCTTTTTTAACCGGTCATTCCGGCGCAGGAAAGAGTACGCTACTCAAACTGATTTGTGGTATTGAACGCCCAAGCGCAGGGAACATCTGGTTTTCGGGTCATGACGTCAGTCGATTAAAATCCTCGGAAGTACCCTTCTTACGGCGCCAGATTGGTATGATCTTTCAGGATCATAACTTGCTGGCGGATCGCACGGTGTACGATAACGTTGCGCTTCCGTTGATTATCAGTGGCAGCAGCCCGGAAGAGATCCGCCGTCGTGCTTCTGCTGCGCTGGATAAAGTCGGTTTGTTAGATAAGGCTAAGTGTTTCCCGATACAACTTTCCGGCGGTGAACAGCAGCGCGTTGGTATTGCTCGTGCGGTGGTGAATAAACCTGCCGTACTGTTGGCCGATGAACCAACGGGAAATCTGGACGATGAATTATCGGCGGGTATCCTGCGCCTGTTTGAAGAATTTAATCGTGCAGGTGTGACAGTCTTGATGGCAACTCACGATACCGGACTGATTTCCAGCCGCTCCTATCGGATATTAACGCTGAGTCATGGGCGTCTGAGTGGAGGAGATAGCTATGCGGGGGAGTAAAACATCGGTTAAAAAAGCTAAACCAGCGGCTAAGGCCCCAACTCGCAGTACCGGAGGATGGCGTGAACAGAGGCGTTATGCCTGGACTAATACCCTGGTTGATATGCTGCGCCAGCCGTTAGCGACTTTTATGACGGTGATGGTGATTGCCATTTCACTTACGTTACCGAGCCTGTGCTATCTGGTGTGGAAGAACGTAAATTACGCGGCATCACAATGGTATCCAACACCGCAAATTACAGTGTATCTGGATAAAAAACTGAATGATAAAGCCGCCGATGAGGTTAGTACCCAAATTAAGGGGCTGGATGGCGTTGAAAGCATTAACTATGTGTCGCGGGACAATGCTCTGAGTGAATTCCGTGAGTGGTCCGGATTTGGTTCGGCGCTGGATATGCTGAGTGATAATCCGTTACCGGCACTGGTTATCGTCTCTCCAAAAGCGGATTTTCTTGGCTCTGAAGCATTAGTTAAGCTGCGGGACAACATCGGCCAGATTCAGGGTGTTTCCGAGGTGAAAACGGACGATAGCTGGTTCTCTCGCTTATCTGCTCTGACGCATTTGGTGGGAAATATATCCGGAACCATTGCCATATTGATGATCGTAGCGGTGTTTCTGGTGATTGGTAATAGCGTGCGACTCAATATTTTCAGCCGACGGGATACCATCAGCATCATGAAATTGATTGGCGCCACCGACGGATTTATTCTGCGGCCCTTTTTGAATGGTGGAATGCTACTGGGATTATTTGGCGCGGTGCTTTCGCTGATTATGTCGCAGGCACTGGTTTGGTCGTTGGATGCTTCAGTGGCAGAAACGGCAAAAGTTTTTGGAACACTCTTCTCAATCAATGGATTAAGTTGGGATGAAAGCCTGTTATTACTGGTGATCGCCGCCATGATTGGTTGGATTGCCGCCTGGTTGGCAACGGTAAGACATTTACGCCAATTTACACCAAGGTAGTGAATTTTTGGTATACTAAGGGACGTTTGGTTCATTAATTGAACACCTTGAAGGCACTGCATTTGGTTTTGTGTTATCAACCATAGCGTCAAAGATTTATCCTTTGGTGGTGAACTTATGACTGAGATATTAGTCTAATTACCGGTTAAGCAATTGGTTGACCTTTATGCATCGATTGGATAGATCGTTAACGGTGCAGTTCAAAAGTACCAATATATTAGTTTCTCTATGAGAGGGTTTGAATGACTAAAGAAATGCAAACTTTGGCCCTGGTTCCCCAAGGTAGTCTGGAGGCCTATATCAGGGCTGCCAATACCTATCCGATGTTAACAGCGGATGAAGAGCGTGAACTGGCTGAACGGCTGCATTACGACGGCGATCTGGCAGCTGCTAAAAAGCTGATTCTGTCCCATTTACGTTTCGTTGTTCACGTCGCTCGTAACTATTCAGGCTATGGCTTACCTCAGGCTGATTTAATTCAGGAAGGGAACATTGGTCTGATGAAAGCGGTTCGCCGTTTTAATCCGGAAGTGGGTGTCCGTCTGGTTTCTTTTGCGGTCCACTGGATTAAGGCTGAAATTCACGAATACGTTCTGCGTAACTGGCGTATTGTGAAGGTCGCAACCACTAAAGCGCAGCGTAAGCTGTTCTTTAACCTGCGTAAGTCTAAACAGCGCTTAGGCTGGTTTAATCAGGATGAAGTAGAACTGGTTGCCCGTGAGTTAGGGGTTTCAAGTAAAGATGTGCTTGAAATGGAATCCCGCATGGCGGCTCAGGATATGGCTTTTGATATCTCTCCTGATGATGAAAATGAAAACAGCGTAGTTGCACCGGCCATGTTCCTGGAAGATAAAACGTCAGATTTTGCTGAAAGCATTGAAGACGAAAACTGGGATAATGACGCCGCAGATAAACTGACTATGGCTCTGGACGGTTTAGATGAGCGCAGCCAGCATATTATCCGCGCCCGTTGGCTCAACAATGATGAGACCAAGGCAACCTTGCAGGAACTGGCGGATCGTTATGGTGTTTCTGCCGAGCGTGTGCGTCAGCTTGAAAAGAACGCGATGAAAAAGCTTCGTGTGGCAATTGAGGCCTGATTAGGGCGATAGCAAATTGAAAAAGGTGGCTAAATGAAGCCACCTTTTTTATTGGTATCGTTCTCTGCTTACGTTTAATTGGCATTATTGAGCTGAATCCGGGAGAGAAAAATTATAAATTTTTGTCAGGGAAAGAGTAACGATAATCAAAAAAACTCGTTATAATAGTTGAGTGTTTTACTATGGTATGGCGAGATTATGGAACAGTTCAGTATTATCAGTGTAAGTGATGCCTTTTTACGCTTACAGCAGGGTGAAGCGGCGCTGGTCGATATTCGTGATGCGCAAAGTTTTCACTCAGGCCATGCTCCGGAAGCTATTCATCTGACGGATGCCAGCCTGAATCGCTTTATGCAGGAAACTGAATTTAGCCATCCGATTTTTGTTATGTGCTATCACGGCATTAGCAGCCGTGGTGCGGCACAGTATCTGGTTCATCAGGGCTTTGAACAGGTTTACAGTATTGAAGGTGGTTTTGAGTCCTGGGCTCGTCACTATCCACAACAGGTAGTCGCTTCCTGATTTTGCAGACAGGCTACAATCCCGGTAGCCTGTTGCCAGACTCCTTTTCGTTCCTGCGTTATACTCTCTTCTTCTGTCGGTGAAATTCCCGGCGTTATTATTGGTCAAAGCGCCAGCCTGTTAATATATCCCCTGATGATGTAGGGAATCTTGTGGTAAATTATGCATACACAAGCGTTAACCTATCGCCTCTGGCTCTGTTTATTATGGCAATGGATATTGATACGCTAAATTTTATCTAATCTGGTTAATGATAGAGTGAGTCTGGATGGTTCGACTAATAGTTCTTTCTAATCTCCGTATGGCGCAGGCTTTTGTTGATTATATGGCTACGCTAAATGTGACTATCGAGATTCACTATCAACAGCAGCAAATAGAGCTATGGCTGGCTGATGAGTCATCAGAGCAAGTGGCCCGTCAGGAGCTGGAAAAATTTATTCATAATCCAAACGATCCGCGCTATCTGGCGGCCAGCTGGCAATCAGGGCGATCTGATGCCAATATTACTTATCGCCGCACGGATACGCTGGCAACCTTGCGAAATCAGGCGGGGCCATTAACCCTTTCCGTTATTGCCGTTTGCGTTATTGTTTATATATTGATGCAACTGTTTGGCGACAACGCATTAATGGAGATACTTGCCTATCCGGCTGACAGCAGCCAATATATTCAGATATGGCGCTGGGTAACCCATGCGTTTCTGCACTTTTCTCTGACGCATATTCTATTCAATCTGGTGTGGTGGTGGTATCTGGGTGGTCCACTGGAAAAGCGGCTGGGAACCGGAAAACTGTTAGAAATTACGCTGTTGTCCGCTATCCTTTCTGGCTACGGACAGGCAGTATTCAGCGGTCATCTGTTTGGTGGTTTATCCGGTGTGGTTTATGCCCTGATGGGATACTGCTGGCTGTCAGGTGAGCGGGCACCGGAAAGGGGTATTTTTTTACAGCGTTCGCTGATGATATTTGCTGTTGTGTGGTTAGTTGCAGGCTATTTTGATGCGTTTAGCATGGTGGGTATATCAGTGGCCAATGCGGCTCATTTGGGTGGGTTAGTCGTTGGTCTGGCTTTAGCATGGTGGGATACCCGATCTTCTAAAAGATCTAAATAAACAATAACAAAGGGCGCGAAGGATATACCGCGTATAGGGTCTAGAAGTGAAACAAACTCAACGACATGAGTCTATTATCGATTTAGTGCGCAAGCATGGTTATGTCAGTACTGAAGAGCTGGTAGAACATTTTGGTGTAAGCCCGCAGACCATTCGTCGCGATCTGAACGAGCTGGCGGATCAAAATAAAATCCAGCGTCATCATGGCGGTGCTGCACTGCCTTCAAGTTCGGCAGTCAATGCCGCTTATCACGATCGTAAAGTGATGTGGCTGGAAGAGAAGGCCCGTATCGCTGAACGCGTTGCCAGCCATATTCCCGATGGCGCTACACTGTTTATTGATATTGGCACCACGCCGGAAGCCGTAGCGCACGCTTTACTAAACCATAAGAACTTACGGGTAGTCACCAATAACCTGAACGTGGCGACTCTGTTAACCAGTAAGCCTGATTTTCGATTGATTCTGGCTGGAGGTGAAGTTCGTTCTCGTGATGGCGGAATTATTGGTGAAGCCACGTTAGATTTTATCTCTCAGTTCCGTCTGGATTATGGCATTTTAGGTATCAGCGGTATTGATATGGACGGCAGCCTGCTGGAGTTTGACTATCATGAAGTCCGCACCAAACGGGCGATTATTGAAAATTCCCGCAGCGTGATGCTGGTAACCGATCACTCCAAATTTGGCCGTAATGCGATGGTTAACCTGGGTAATATGGGGCTGATTGATTATCTGTTTACCGATGAAGAGCCGCCTGCCAGCGTCATGAACATTATTAAACAGTATGATGTAAAGCTGGAACTGTGCTGAGTAAACATTGATAACTCAACAGGCCGTTGTATTATGCGGCCTGTTGAAGTTATAGCCTTACTTAGGTTGAGTGGTTGGTGCAGCAACTATGAGTTGGCCTTTATCATCTAAAGGGATTTGCTTTTCCGGTTGGTGGTCCATACGAATATTCCCTGTTTTATCGCCTATTTTGTAAGCAACGTCGTAGCCAAGAATCTCCTCTGAACTGTCCTGTACCGTCTTACAGCGCTTTTCTGTAGTGGTATAGGTATCACTATTTTGTAAATGCCCCTGAACTTCATGACCGGTATAGCCACCGGCAGCTGCACCGGCAATGGTAGCCAGCTGTTTACCGTGGCCTCCACCAAACTGATGGCCAAGCACCCCTCCGGCAACTGCCCCTAAAATTGAACCGGCAATCTGATGCTGATCTTTGACCGGTTCTTTATGGATTACGGCGACGTCCTGGCACTCTTTACGGGGTGTTTTAATGGTTTCTTTAACCGGGGTGACGGAAACGACCTCAGCATATTTTGGCTGAGTAGAAAACAGACTGATACCATCGGAAGCAATGGCAGTAATACCCAGTGCGATCGTGATACCAAAGCCAATACCGATCAACATAGATTTGTTCATAGTTCCTCCTGAAACGATGCATATCGTTATTGCGGATATTGTTAATTATATCGTAGTTAATCATGTCGCAGTTAATCATATCAGTTCGAATTAACCTTTATATTATTGTGGAGACAATGTTACTAAGATCATGTGTTAATGTTTTTATTTGGTTAATCACTAGCTAGTTTGTTTGTTTTCATCTACAATAATGCTCGAATTCGAACATAAAAAGCTCTTTCGAGCATGCTGAGGTAGATAAAATGGAAACCAAAGATTTAATTGTTATCGGTGGAGGGATCAATGGTGCTGGTATTGCTGCGGATGCTGCCGGACGTGGGCTTTCTGTTTTACTACTGGAAGCTAAAGATCTTGCCTGTGCCACATCGTCCGCCAGTTCCAAACTGATCCATGGTGGATTGCGCTATCTGGAACACTATGAATTTCGTCTGGTCAGTGAAGCGCTGGCTGAACGAGAAGTATTGTTACGTCTGGCACCACACATTGCTTTTCCTCTGCGTTTCCGTTTGCCACATCAGCCACATTTGCGTCCGGCATGGATGATTCGCGCAGGGCTGTTTCTTTACGATCATTTAGGCAAGCGCACCAGTTTACCCGCCAGTAATGGCCTGAAATTTGGTCCTGATTCGGTATTAAAATCCGATTTGACCCGTGGTTTTGAATATTCGGATTGCTGGGTGGACGATGCGCGTTTAGTGGTATCAAACGCTCTGGAAGTTGTTGAACGCGGTGGCGATGTTCGCACCCAAACCAAAGTGACTCGTGCGTGGCGTGAAGAGGGAATCTGGGTGGTTGAAGCCCGGGACGAGATCAGCGGCGAAGTGCTGACCTGGCGTGCAAAAGGTTTGGTTAATGCAACCGGCCCGTGGGTCAAACAATTCTATGATGATGGTCTGCAACTTAAGTCTCCACGAGGTATCCGCCTGATTAAGGGTAGTCATATTGTGGTACCGAAGGTTCACTCTGAACCACAGGCCTATATTCTGCAAAATGAAGATAACCGTATTGTGTTTGTTATCCCATGGCTGGGTGAGTTCTCGATTATTGGCACTACCGATGTGGAGTATCATGGCGATCCTTTGGATGTAAAAATTGATGATCATGAAGTGAATTACCTGCTTAAGGTATACAACGATCACTTTAAAAAGCCGTTAGCGAAAGATGACATTGTCTGGACCTATTCGGGAGTACGTCCACTGTGCGACGACGAGTCTGACTCTCCACAGGCAGTAACCCGTGACTATACGCTGGAAGTAGCAGATGATGCGGGTAAAGCACCATTACTGTCGGTTTTTGGCGGTAAGTTAACCACCTACCGTAAGCTGGCTGAACACGCGATGGAAAAACTGGTTAACTACTATCCTGGTATTGGTCCGGCCTGGACCAAAAACAGCGTATTGCCTGGTGGCGGTATGGGAACCGATCGTAATCGTTATGCCGAAGCATTACGCCGTAAATATAACTGGTTACCGGATAGTTTAGCCATTCGCTATGCCCAGACTTATGGTTCGCGCAGCGAGCTGATTCTGGAAAATAAAGCCAGCCTGACGGATTTAGGTGAAGACTTTGGTCATGGCCTGTATGAAGCGGAACTGGAGTATCTGGTTGCTAAAGAATGGGTACATAATCTGGATGATGCCATCTGGCGCCGTACCAAAATGGGGATGTGGCTGGATGAAAGCCAAAAGCAACGGGTCGCCGCATGGTTGGTGGATGTTGCAGGCAGAAAGCAGCAGTACGCGGAATAGTTCTATTTTCTGCATGAATCAAAAAGGGGCCATCGGCCCCTTTAATTCTTAACGATTATTTATAATAAGAATGCTCGCCACTCTCATGCTCGGTCTGGTCTTTCACCCCTTTCAATTCAGGGAAGCGCTGAAGCAATTCTTTTTCAATCCCTTCTTTCAGCGTGTAATCCACCATTGAGCAGCCGTTACAGCCGCCGCCGAATTGCAGAATCGCATAGCCTTCATCGGTAATTTCCATCAGGGAAACGCGTCCGCCGTGGCCTGCTAACTGAGGGTTGATTTGTGATTGCAGCATATATTCAACGCGTTCAATCAACGGCGCATCGTCATCAACTTTACGCATTTTAGCGTTTGGCGCTTTCAACGTAAGTTGTGCACCCAGTTGGTCAGTAACAAAATCAATCACTGCATCTTCCAGGAAGGGCGCGCTAATTTCATCAATATAGGCAGAGAACTCGTTAAATTTAAGCTCAGTGTCATTCGCTTCTACCGCGTCCGGCGGACAATAAGATACGCCACACTCAGCGGTAGGAGTACCAGGGTTAATCACGAAAACACGGATCTGCGTGCCTTCTTCCTGATTAGCCAGTAATTTTTTAAAGTGGGATTGTGCCGAATCAGTAATTGTAATCATGACATACTCAGTAGTTGACCTTTCTTGTCGGATATAATACGCCTATTTACCCTCACTCTTCAAGGTTCGACATAAACACCAAATCTGCACTGAAGCGGCACCATGATGTAATAACAAATGGGTGATTTCTGCCACCGTATTGCCGGTGGTAACAATGTCGGGTCGTGACGCAGATTTAGTGGTAATGATTGATCGTCAGATACCATCCGATGATCTTATCGTGCATTTCTTCTGACTTTGAGAAGCAGATAGTCTTGCGGGTCAACCGTTTAAGATGGGTTCGCAA
>NZ_JAJNAG010000023.1 GCF_021010575.1 Limnobaculum eriocheiris
TTTGCGAACCCATCTTAAACGGTTGACCCGCAAGACTATCTGCTTCTCAAAGTCAGAAGAAATGCACGATAAGATCATCGGATGGTATCTGACGATCAATCATTACCACTAAATCTGCGTCACGACCGAATTTCAACAAAGCATTCGTTATTGCCGTTGAAGGTTCAAATTCCAGAGTAAACATTGAAGATAGCAAAATTCTCGCCAATCTTTCCATTACCGGAAATAGCAACACATTAAATTTTAAAAATAGCGAGGTACTTTACAATATCTCATTGAATGGGAATAATAATACTTATAATTTTGACAATCTTACCTCGTCGGATCAAATACCTAAAACGTTGATTATTTTTGGTGGAAATGCATTAGAAAACAATAATAATACCACAACAGTATCAAACACCATTCTGAATACATCCAACGAATCCACTTTCGATGTCCTTTATTTAAATAAATCAGGCAGTAACAATACGTTCAATATCATCAACAGTACTTTCCATGATGATAACCCAGCTACCTCTAATGATTCTGCACTGGTTGTCGTATCCGGAGGCAGCGGTTCACATAATAACGTGACCAACTCCACCATCAATACGGGACAGGGTTATATCTTTCTCGATTTAACACCACAGGGAGGAAACTCCTTTATTACCAGTAATAGTACCCTGACCGGTGCCATCATGGCGGAAACCGATCAGTCCTCAACGGTTGGTTTGACTGATAACAGTATTTGGAATTTAACCGGAGAAAGATCAGCCAGTAGCCGGGTACACATCGAAGATAGCCAGGTTAATATTGGCAGCTCTACGTTAACGACAAATGAACTTAAAGCGACCAACAGTAAAATTGCGCTGGGTAATGCTGGCTCGCTTAAAGTTACTACTGATAGTTATATGCGGACTTCTCAAGTCACTATGGCAGATAACAGCCTGTTTGATGTTAGCGGTCTTCTCACTTTAGATAGCGCCACGCTGACCACCGGAACCGGCAGTAAGATCAATTCAGGTACGTTGAGTATTATCAATGGGGGAAATCTGACGCTAAACAGCCAGTCAACCCTCAGCTCTTCCGGAGGATTTGACTTAAATGACGGTACATTAAATGTTCTGTCCGGTAATTCACTTAGTACCACCGATGTGGCATTAGCGGCAAACAGCAATCTGAACCTGACCACCGCAACCCTGGCTGCAACGGGAAATGCGTCGCTAAATAACTCTGCGCTCACCGCCGTCTCAGGCAGCACGCTAAATACAGTAGCATTGGCATTAGCAGAAAACAGCAAGTTGAATTTAACCGGCTCGGCCCTTAATGCTCAGGGAAATCTTAGTCTGGATAACAGTGGAATAAATGCACAATCTGGCAGCACGCTGAATATTGCCGATCTGGCAATGACAGCAAACAGCCGCCTGAACTTGAATGCCTCCACGTTGAATTCTACCGGGAATATCGCACTGAATAACAGTTTGCTAACCATGGATTCCGGTAGCCACCTCACCACCAATAATGTGACGTTAACCAATAACGCCACCCTGCTGATGTTAAGAACATCTGACGTTACGGCCAAAAGTATTCAGCTCAATAACGGTAATCTGGCTATCGGTAATGGTCAGGTCACCACTGAGTCATTGAGTAGCGGAAGTGGTGAAGCCAGCAGCCAAATAGCACCACAGGCACTTAGCGACAGCAATGCCAGAATACGTATCAACGTTGATGGTCATCTGACCGCTAACAGCGCAACCGGCACTTACAATACCACTATCGCCAGTATTGGTTCCGTTGGTCAATATGATGGGCGAGAAATGATAACTACCAATGGCGGAGGAGCCATTTTTGATGATGGCGATGGCTACGACCTTGGTATCTTCCGCTACGATTTAGTACAGCAGGGCAATAGCTGGTATTTACAGGAAAGAAAACACGATCTTTCCTCTTCGGCCCGTACGGTTACCAGTTTAAGTCAGGCATCGTTAACCAGTTGGAATGCCGAAACTGACTCTGTTCACCAGCGTATGACCGTCTCCCGCCGAGATAACGATCAAGGATCCGCCTGGGGCAGCTATCTGGGAGCACACACCAGCACTCAACTCTCTAACGGAGAAAAAGCCAGCCAGAGCGTTAATGGCTTTAGCCTCGGTGTAGATAAACGCCTTAACACAAATTTAGGTTCCTATTTACTGGGCGTGGCCGTCAGCCGCGGTATTTCCAATATTGACCATATGGTAAACAGCAGTTACGGCAACAGCCATGACGTCAATATGCAGGCTTACTCTTCTTACAGCAATCAGTTGGGATTCTTTGTTGACGGGCTGTTTTCCTACTCCATTATCAACAGCAAAATTACCACCGTCTCGCTGGATGATGAGCATTCTGATGGCAGTCTGGACACTCACGGATTTGGCGCATCGCTGAAAGGGGGATACCACTATATTTTACCGAATACGGCGTTTATTGAGCCTTACGTTCGCGCTTCAATGCTTAACATCGCTGATAAAAGCTACTCGTTGGATAACGGCCTTCGTGTTAGCAACAACCAGTACAAATCGTTACAGGGAGAGTTAGGTGTAGATATCGGTAAAAGTTTTGCACTGGGCGATGCTCTGGAGCAAACCCTGCGCCCTTATGTAAAAGTGGCTTATCAACAAGAGTTTAAAGACAATAACACCATCGATGTTAATGACTATACCATCAGTAATAATATTGATGGCTCCGGTGGAAAAGTCGGTGCAGGGCTGGAATATACCATTAAACGGAATTTCGGCGCTTATGTCACGGCTAACTATGGCTCTAAAACTGGCGATACCGGAACCGACACCCATTTAACTGGTACCGCTGGCCTGCGCTATAACTGGTAGTAAGAAAACATCCGGGTTACATACGAATCAGCCCATCGTTTAAATCCGACGGGCTGATTTTTATTACACAGAAATGACTTTTACATTCCGTCAGATACCGCCACCTGATTCTTGCCCGCCTGTTTAGCACGGTATAACTGCTGATCAGCAGCTTTATAGAGTTGTTCCGCCGTTAATAAATTGCCCGGTAAAAACATCGCGACACCAATACTGATAGTCACCGGAACATGCTGACCATCGGCGCTGATAAACTGATAACCATCAACCTGCTGACAAATATTCTGCGCCCGCCCCACCGCTTCCTGAACGTTAATATTGGGGAAAAGCAGACCAAACTCGTCACCGCCCAACCGACCAATAATATCGCCGAATCGTACCTGCCCTTTCAGCATATGTACCAGATCTATCAGTACCTTATCTCCCATATCATGACCATACCGATCGTTAATGCTTTTGAATGCATCAATATCCATCATCATCATGGCAAACGATGAATTCTGATAGCGGGTAATTTTATGTACCCGCTGCACCTCTTCAAAGAAATGGCGGCGATTAATGGAATCAGTGAGTACGTCAGTTTCAGCAATGGTTTCGATGGTCTGGAAGGTTTCGCCGCGAATACGCTCACCAATAAACCCCCAAAACAGGGCCAGTACCAGCGCCCCTAACATATTGACCATCGCTGCGGGACTATAGGAAAACTCTGACCAACTTTTCAGGTGAATCAGCACAATAGTAACGATGGTTAAGCTATATCCCAGGCCAAACAGCGCTCCCTGACGACGCCCTAACAGCAAAAAAGCAAATCCGGGCGGAATGATCAGAAAAGCACTGATTTGTGCCCGCCCCTGAAACAGCCAGAACAGCGAAATCACTAAGGCAGAGGGCAGTAAAACCGTAATCCACAGCGTCTGATTCAGGTTTCCCCTAAACCATAGATCGGCCAGCGACAACAAGCACAATGCAATACAGATCGTATTAAACAGTGCCCCCAAAGGCAGATCGCTGATAAAAAGGTGAATAGGGATAAAGATCAATGCCCCGATGATAGTACAGGCATGCGTGCCAATAACATGCCGGGTCTTCCTTTCATCATCAAGACAGCTGAACGACGTCGGGTATTCAATTCGGCCAGAGAATCGTTTAGCAATTTTAATGATGAGCTCTATCATATTCACGTTATCGGTAAGAGATGGATATATTCAGGGCTACGGGCTACGTCACTCATCCTTAAGGCGTTTTATTATCATAAGTGTAGCCTCAAAGGAGTAGAAAAGCATTTCAATGCAATGAGCTAGCTTAAACGCCGCGCTGACTTATCAATATCAAAAGGCCACACCCAATACCAATCAGGCATTAGTTCGAAGCAACATCCCCGATTATTGATTCTCACCTCCCTTCTATCATAAGCACGCTACCCAACACTTCTTTACAGTATCTCCATCTTTTCTCCACCTTTCCCTCTCATTAACAGGTTAAAATACATTAATATTGCCGTTCTTTTCCTCACGGTTCACCAGATTCAGAAAAACAGAGAGTAGACGTATGAGAGGCGCTGTTCATGGCTAACTTTTTTATCGATCGCCCAATTTTTGCCTGGGTTATTGCGATTATTCTCAGCCTGTCAGGACTGCTTGCACTCAATTCTCTGCCGGTGGAGCAATATCCTAACCTGGCACCGCCAACAGTAAGAATTTCTGCCAGCTATCCCGGCGCCTCCGCCCAAACGCTGGAAAACTCGGTCACTCAAATTATCGAACAGAGCATGACCGGGCTGGATAACCTGCTGTATATGTCATCACAAAGTAGCAGCACCGGTAGTGCCTCAGTGACCTTGACCTTTATGGCAGGGACTGACCCCAATGAAGCCATGCAGCAAGTGCAAAACAAGTTAGAAAGTGCCACCCGAAAGCTCCCTCAGGATGTACAGCAACAAGGGGTTACCGTATCAAAATCTGGCGACAGCAGCCTGATGACGGTGGCATTTGTCTCCACGGATCACAGCATGGATCGGCAGGATATTTCCGACTATGTCGCCAGTAATCTGCAAGACCCTCTGAGCCGAATTAACGGGGTTGGTAGCGTGGATGCCTATGGTTCGCAGTACGCCATGCGCATCTGGCTCGATCCCAATAAGCTGGTCAACTACAGTCTGACCACCAAAAATGTGGTTGATGCCATCTCATCCCAGAACCAGCAAATCGCCGTTGGTCAGGTTGGCGGAACGCCATCAGTGAAAGGGCAGGCATTAAATGCCACTATGAATGCTCAGGCCCAGTTAGAAACTCCGGAACAGTTTCGCGCCATTACCTTAAGGGTTAATCAGGATGGTTCTGTTGTTACGCTGGCTGATGTCGCTACCGTAGAGTTAGGCTCAGAAAAGTACGATTATTTAAGCCGTTATAACGGAATGCCCGCTTTTGGTATGGGGATTAAGCTGGCTTCCGGTGCCAACGAATTAGAAACGGATAAGCTGGTAAAACAGAAAATAGAGGAACTGGCACCTTACTTCCCTCACGGTTTAAAAGCCGAATATGCCTATGAGACAACACCCTTTGTTCAGGCATCAATAAAAGACGTGGTAAAAACGCTGCTGGAAGCTATTTTACTGGTGTTCCTGGTGATGTATCTGTTTTTGCAGAACTTTCGCGCCACGCTGATTCCAACTATCGCCGTACCGGTGGTATTGCTGGGTACGTTTTCCATTCTGTATGCCTTTGGTTTTAGCGTAAATACCCTGACTATGTTCGCCATGGTGCTGGCCATTGGATTGCTGGTGGATGATGCCATCGTCGTGGTGGAAAACGTAGAGCGGGTAATGGCGATCGAAGGGCTATCCCCCAGAGAAGCGACCCGAAAATCGATGGGACAAATTCAGAGCGCACTGGTTGGTATCGCACTGGTACTGTCTGCCGTTTTCGTTCCGATGGCCTTTATGGGAGGCACTACCGGAGCGATTTACCGGCAGTTTTCCATCACTATCGTTTCCGCTATGGTGTTGTCCGTACTGGTTGCCTTAATTCTGACCCCGGCCCTTTGCGCCACCATGCTTAAATCGATTCCTCAGGGCCATCTTCACGCTAAACGCGGTTTCTTTGGCTGGTTTAACCGCTCCTTTGACCGTACCGCCAGTAAATACGAGCGAGGTGTGACCAACGTTATTCGACGCAGCAGCCGCACTCTTCTGGTTTATATCCTGATTATTGGTGGTATGGCCTGGTTGTTTATGAAGCTTCCTACCTCCTTTCTGCCGCTGGAAGACCGCGGCGTGTTTATGACTCAAATTCAGCTACCGGTGGGTGCCACTCAGCAACAAACGTTAAAAGTGGTAGAGAAAGTTGAAAAATACCTGCTGGAAGACGAGAAGAAAAACGTTCGCTCGGTGTTTTCTATTGTTGGTGCCGGCCCGGGTGGCAACGGACAAAACGTAGCGCGAATGTTTGTTCGCTTACAGGACTGGGAAGATCGAACCTCCTCAGAAGACAGTTCTTTCGCCATTATTGAACGCTCTACAAAAGCCTTTAGCCAAATTACCGAAGCGCGGGTTTTCGCCAGTAGCCCTCCGGCAATCTCCGGATTGGGTAGCTCATCCGGTTTTGATATGGAGTTAGAAGACCATGCCGGTCTGGGCCACGATGCATTAATGAAGGCCCGCGATACCCTGTTGCAACTGGCCGCTAAGGAGCCCAGCCTGACCCGGGTTCGCCATAATGGTCTGGATGACAGTCCACAATTACAGGTTAATATCGATCAGCGAAAAGCTCAGGCGCTGGGGGTTAACATTGATGATATCAATAGCACCCTGAGAACCGCCTGGGGCTCCACCTATGTTAACGATTTTATCGACCGTGGGCGGGTGAAAAAAGTCTACGTTCAGAGTGATGCGCCCTATCGTATGCAACCAAGAGATATTAACCATTGGTATGTGAATAACAGCAATGGTGCTATGGTTCCCTTTTCGGCGTTTGCTTCCACCACATGGACCTATGGTTCACCCCGGTTAGAACGCTATAACGGCAGTTCCGCAGTAGAAATCGTTGGTGAGGCATCACCGGGTATCAGTACCGGTACGGCGATGGATACGATAGAGAAGTTAGTTACTCAACTACCGGAGGGTTTTGGTCTTGAGTGGACCGGTATGTCCTATCAGGAACGTTTATCCGGTTCTCAGGCTCCGGCGCTGTATGCTATTTCACTGTTAGTGGTATTCCTCTGTCTGGCTGCGCTGTATGAAAGCTGGTCAATTCCATTCTCCGTTATGCTGGTGGTTCCGCTGGGGGTCCTCGGTGCCGTTTGCGCTACCTGGCTGAGAGGGCTGGAGAACGATGTTTACTTTCAGGTGGGGATTTTGACCATCATTGGGCTATCGGCGAAAAACGCCATTCTGATCGTCGAGTTTGCTAATGACCTGAATCGTAGCGGTAAAGATCTCATTTCCGCGACCCTTGAAGCCTGTCGCTATCGGTTACGCCCTATTCTGATGACATCGCTGGCCTTTATGTTCGGGGTTCTGCCAATGGCTATCAGCAACGGCGCAGGTTCCGGCAGCCAGCACGCCGTTGGTACTGGCGTATTGGGTGGCATGGTAACCGCTACCTTTCTGGCCATATTCTTTGTACCGGTCTTCTTTGTTCTGGTGCGAAAAAGATTTCCTGGAAGGAAGTCAATCACTGAAAAGTAATGAGCCTCGGGGCGACGGTATAAGATACCCTGATTCAAAAGATGCTTTATCGCTCTTAATGAGCCAGATAAATCAGCATGCGAATATTCCGACCGTAAAAGCAATGAGCTCAAATCTACTGCGAGTACGGTCGGAACCCATATTTAGCGGCAAAGTACGCTCTATGGCGACATAAAGATAAACTCCCGATCCAAACCTCTGCCATAATCGGGTATACTGGTTCCTGTGTTTACCCATCAAATTAATTTATATAGGCTTTTTCGTGTTTTACCATATTCGCAGTATGAATCCGTCTGATTTGGACGCCATTCTTGATATTCAGGCATCGGTTTACCCCTCCGATATTCTGGAAAGCCCCGAGTTCTTTGAAAACCGACTGGAACTGTCCGCAGAAACCTGCTGGGTTGCCGCTACGCCAGAGCGTTTGTTGGGCTATCTGATCTCTTATCCATGGATTCGCACTTTCCCCCCATCTCTTGATGGCATGTTAAATAACTTGCCTGTGGAAGCCGACAGCTGGTTTGTGCACGACTGTGCAATCTCCCCTGTTGCACAGGGATTGGGTGTTGGTAAAACACTGTTTAACTCCGCAAAAGAAAATGCGGTGGAGCAGGGATTTCAACATACCAGTCTGGTATCTCTGGCTCAGGCAAACAGCTACTGGCGCAGTCAGGGTTATCTGCCCGTTGATCAAACTCCTCAACTCAGCGAAAAGCTTGCTGCTTATGGCGAGAACGCCTGTTATATGTATCAGGACGTTAATCACCCCATTAACGATAATTTAAGCCAGAAGCTCTGAATACCCGCCGCTTTAAACGGCTCAGTCAACGCTAATAACGATAGATAAAGCATTAAGTTCTCCCTCCAGGTAAAAGAACCTATTTCAGCAGGAAGCGAAAAACAAAAACAGCACCAAACGTGTACCCTGGAAGCCAGCGCGCACCAAGTATTTACCTTTTCTGCAACGGATAATTATTTTGTGAAAAGGCTCGAAATACCTTTAATTATCCCAATAATAAATAAAATTGATCCGTTATGGTGTGACAAGGATGTAAGCCAGACGGCAGCGGTGTATACTATACAGGGATTTTGCACGCTTCTTTTCTGATAATTCAACGACAGTAAACAGACATCATAATGGTTAAAGGTACTCTTTATATTATTTCAGCACCCAGCGGTGCAGGAAAATCCAGCCTTATTCAGGCGCTGTTAAAAACGCAACCGACTTACGACATGCAAGTGTCTATCTCTCATACCACCAGAGAGAAACGCCCTGGTGAAGCGGAAGGTGAGCACTACTATTATGTCTCTGTGGATGAATTTCAGCGTTTAATCGCAGAGGATGCGTTTTTAGAGTACGCCGAAGTTTTTGGTAACTATTACGGCACATCCCGGCCAAAAATTGAACGGGTGCTCTCGCAGGGAATTGATGTGTTTCTCGACATTGACTGGCAGGGAGCCCGTCAGATTCGGGAAAAAATGCCGCACAGCCGCAGCATTTTTATCTTACCACCGTCGAAAGATGAATTAGTCCGTCGCCTTCAGGGCCGTGGGCAAGATAGTGATGAAATTATTGCTAAACGCATGGATAAAGCAGTACAGGAAATTTCTCACTATGATGAATATGATTATCTGATCATTAACGATGACTTTGATTTGGCATTACACGACCTGAAAGCAATCATTCGTACTGAACGTTTGCGTTTAGACCGCCAAAAAATGCGAAATGAAGCATTAATCAGCAAATTATTGGCAGACTGAAGCAGGTTTCAGTATTATGCCCAGTCTTTTCTTTATCTGTGGAGCTACATACTTATGGCACGCGTAACCGTACAAGACGCTGTTGAAAAAATTGGTAACCGCTTTGACCTGGTGTTGGTCGCGGCACGTCGGGCTCGTCAAATTCAGACTCAGGGTAAAGATCCCCTGGTTCCTGAAGAGAACGACAAGTATACCGTTATCGCACTGCGTGAAATTCAAGAAGGTCTGATTAACTCTCAGATTCTGGATTCTCACGCTCGTCAGGAACAGCAAGAGCAGGATGCCGCAGAAATGCACGCTGTCACCGCGATTGCTGAAGGTCGTCGTTAATCAAGGCTGCCTATTTTGTACCTGTTTGAAAGCCTTAATATACTGGCTAAACAATACTTGCCGGATGAGCAAATTGAGTGCCTCAAACAGGCATACGTTGTTGCTCGCGATGCCCATGAAGGGCAATCACGTTCCAGTGGTGAACCTTACATCACTCATCCCGTTGCTGTGGCCTGCATTCTGGCAGGCATGCGGCTGGATTACGAAACGCTGATAGCCGCGCTGCTGCACGATGTTATTGAAGACACATCCGTTACCTATCAGGATGTAGAACAACGCTTTGGAAGAAGCGTTGCCGAACTGGTGGACGGCGTATCCAAACTGGATAAGCTGAAGTTTCGCGACAAGAAAGAAGCCCAGGCAGAAAACTTTCGCAAAATGATCATGGCGATGGTGCAAGACATCCGCGTCATTTTGATCAAACTGGCCGACCGTACCCACAATATGCGTACTCTCGGTTCTTTGCGTCCGGACAAACGCCGACGCATCGCCCGTGAAACGCTTGAAATCTATAGTCCGCTGGCCCACCGTCTCGGTATCCATCACTTAAAAATCGAGCTGGAAGAGCTTGGTTTTGAAGCCCTCTATCCTAACCGTTATCGCGTACTAAAAGAGGTGGTGAAAGCCGCTCGCGGTAACCGTAAAGAGATGATTCAGAAGATCCTGTCGGAAATCGATGGTCGTCTGAAAGAGGCGGGTATCCCCTGTCGCGTTAGCGGTCGGGAAAAACATCTCTATTCCATCTATCGGAAAATGCACCATAAAGAGCAGCGTTTTCACTCGATTATGGATATCTATGCGTTTCGTATTATCGTCAATGAAGTCGATACCTGCTATCGGGCACTGGGTCAGGCACACAGCCTGTATAAACCGCGTCCCGGCAGAGTGAAGGACTATATTGCCATTCCAAAAGCTAACGGCTACCAGTCGCTGCACACCTCCCTGATTGGGCCACACGGTGTACCGGTTGAAGTACAAATTCGTACTGAAGACATGGACCAGATGGCAGAAATGGGGGTCGCGGCCCACTGGGCATATAAAGAGCAGGGTGAGTCCGGAACCGCGGCGCAAATCCGCGCCCAGCGTTGGATGCAAAGCCTGCTTGAGCTACAGCAAAGCGCCGGTAGCTCGTTTGAGTTTATTGAAAGTGTGAAGTCCGATCTGTTCCCGGATGAGATCTACGTGTTTACGCCAAAAGGCCGCATTGTAGAGCTTCAGGCTGGCGCAACGCCGGTCGACTTCGCCTATGCGGTACATACCGATATCGGCCATGCCTGCGTAGGGGCTCGCGTCGATCGCCAGCCTTATCCACTGTCGCAAGAGTTGCATAACGGCCAAACCGTCGAAATTATTACTGCGCCGGGCGCTCGCCCAAATGCTGCCTGGCTGAACTTTGTGGTCAGCTCCAAAGCTCGTACTAAAATCCGTCAGATGCTGAAAAACCTGAAACGTGATGATTCTATCGGGCTGGGGCGTCGTCTGCTGAACCATGCATTAGGTCAGGGGCGTAAAGTCACCGATATTGATCCGAAGAACCTGAGCCGCGAGCTGAAACGCCTGAAGCTGGCAACCCTTGACGATTTGCTGGCGGAAGTGGGTTTAGGCAACGTGATGAGCGTCATGATTGCCAAAAATCTGCTTAATGATGGTTCCAGCAGCGATGATGAACCGGCGGTGAATGGGCGTAAGCTGGCGATTCGTGGCGCGGACGGTATCCTGCTAACCTTTGCCAAATGCTGTCGCCCGATTCCTGGTGACCCGATCATTGCCCATGTCAGTCCGGGTAAGGGTCTGGTTATTCACCATGAATCCTGCCGCAATATTCGCGGTTATCAGAAAGAACCAGAAAAATTCATGGCCGTTGAGTGGGCAGAAGATACTGAGCAAGAGTTTATTGCTGAGATCAAAGTCGAGATGTTTAACCATCAGGGCGTACTGGCCAATCTGACCGCTGAAATTAACTCGGCAAAATCCAATATTCAAAGCCTGAATACGGAAGAGAAAGACGGCCGGGTTTATATCGCCTACATTCGTTTAACCACGCACAACCGCGTTCATCTGGCTAATATTATGCGTAAAATTCGCATTATGCCGGATGTGATTAAAGTCACCCGCAACCGAAATTAATTGCTATGTCGCCCGAACGTTACGCCCGGATCCGCCATATGCTTGCTACCAGACAGATTGATTTAACCGTCTGTCTGGAGCAGGTACATAAACCTCACAATGTCTCTGCCATTATCCGCACTGCGGATGCCGTTGGCGTACATGAAGTTCACGCTGTGTGGCCCCATGAACGCATGAGAACTCAGGTTGCCAGCGCCGCTGGCAGCAATAGCTGGGTGCAGGTCAAAACCCATCGCGATATTCATTCCGCCGTTAGCCATCTGAAGCAGCAGGGAATGCAAATTCTGGCCACTAATCTGTCAGAAAAGGCAGTGGATTTTCGCGAAATCGACTACACCCTACCAACCTGTATTCTGTTAGGTCAGGAAAAAACCGGTATTACCGCCGAAGCGCTGGCACTTGCCGATAGCGATATTATTATTCCCATGATTGGTATGGTTCAATCATTAAACGTTTCCGTAGCCTCAGCCCTGATTTTGTATGAAGCGCAACGTCAGCGTCAGGCCGCCGGTATGTATCAACGGGAAGGTAGCCCTCTAAGTTATCAGGAGCAACAGCGCTTTTTGTTTGAAGGTGGTTATCCGGTATTGGCTAACGTAGCTAAACGCAAAAACCTGCCGCGTCCGCATATTGATGACAACGGCGAAATCGTTGCCGACGAAGCCTGGTGGACCGCAATGCAAGCGCTGAAACCGAAAACTCAAGAGGCCTGAGATGAAAGGCCGCCTGTTGGATGCCATACCGCTGAATACCCTTTCGGGGGTTGGTGCCAGTCAGGCTGCAAAACTGGCTAAAATTGGTCTGTTTACCATTCAGGATCTGCTATTTCATCTTCCTCTTCGCTATGAAGATCGCACCAAACTCTACCCTATCGGAGACTTACTGCCCGGTTTACACGTAACCGTGGAAGGAGAAGTGATCCGTAGCGATATCGCCTTTGGTCGCCGCCGGATGCTAACCTGCCAGATTACCGATGGTACGGGAGTGCTGACCCTGCGCTTCTTTAACTTTAATGCCGCAATGAAAAATAGCCTGTCGGCAGGCAAACGGGTGAAAGCCTATGGCGAAGTAAAACGCGGCAGCCATAACGCCGAAATAATCCATCCGGAATACAGCATTCAGGGCGATTATGGCGCTATCCAACTGGAAGAGACGCTAACACCTGTTTACTCCACCACTGAAGGGGTTCGTCAGGCAACGCTGCGTAAACTGACCGATCAGGCATTAAAGCTGCTGGAAACCTGCGCTATCAGCGAACTACTGCCTTCAGAACTTAGCGGTAAACTGATGAGCCTGCCGGAGGCGTTAAGCGTACTGCATCGCCCGCCACCGGACACTCAGCTTACCGATCTGGAGCAAGGGCGGCACCCGGCCCAGCGCCGTCTGATTATGGAGGAGCTACTGGCCCATAATCTGAGTATGCTGGCCGCACGCGCCGGAGCCCAAAGCTATAGCGCCTGGCCGCTAACGGATAATGGCTCCCTGAAATCAAAAATGCTGGTCTCCCTGCCGTTTAAACCTACCGGAGCACAGAGCCGGGTAGTGGCCGATATTGAGCAGGATCTGGCGAAACCGGTCCCGATGATGCGTCTGGTACAGGGAGATGTCGGTTCGGGCAAAACGCTGGTTGCCGCACTGGCAGCACTGATTGCCATTGAAAATGGTAAGCAGGTTGCCCTGATGGCACCAACAGAATTGCTGGCTGAACAACATGCCAATAATTTCCGCCAGTGGTTTGAACCGCTGGGTATTAATGTAGGCTGGTTAGCCGGTAAGCAAAAAGGTAAGGCGCGCCAGCAACAAATGGAGACGATTGCTGCCGGTGAAGTATCTATGGTTGTTGGTACTCACGCCATTTTTCAGGAACAGGTGAAATTCTCCGGTCTGGCGTTGGTAATTATTGATGAACAACATCGATTTGGCGTACACCAGCGGCTGGCACTGTGGGAGAAAGGTGAAGAGCAGGGTTTTCATCCCCATCAGTTGGTGATGACCGCTACCCCCATTCCCCGCACGCTGGCAATGACCGCCTATGCGGATATGGATACTTCCGTTATTGATGAGCTGCCGCCGGGCCGTACACCGGTCACCACCGTTGCCATTCCTGATTCCCGACGGGAAGATATTATCAGCCGGGTAAGAGATGCCTGTAAGCAGGAAGGCCGTCAGGCTTACTGGGTTTGTACGCTGATTGAAGAATCGGAAGTGCTGGAGGCTCAGGCCGCAGAGGCGACAACGGAAGAGCTTAAAATTGCGCTGCCGGAGCTGAATATTGGTCTGGTTCACAGCCGTATGAAAGCGCAGGAAAAGCAGGATATGATGGATGCTTTCAAACGAGGAGAAATCCAACTGCTGGTTGCCACTACGGTCATTGAAGTGGGGGTTGATGTACCAAACGCCAGCCTGATGATCATTGAAAATCCTGAGCGTTTAGGGCTGGCCCAGCTTCATCAGCTGCGTGGGCGCGTTGGTCGTGGTGCCGTCGCCTCCCACTGTGTACTGTTATATAAAGCCCCGCTGAGTAAAACTGCCCAGAAGCGCCTTCAGGTACTACGCGACAGCAATGATGGTTTTGTTATTGCCCAGAAAGATTTGGAGATCCGCGGTCCCGGCGAGCTATTAGGCACTCGCCAGACCGGTATTACCGAGTTTAAAGTAGCCGATCTGATGCGGGATCAAAGTATGATCCCGGAAGTACAGCGCACCGCCCGTTATATTCATCAAAAACACCCACAGCATGCTCAGGCATTGATTGAGCGTTGGCTGCCGGAAAGTTCAAGATACACTCACGCCTGATTATTCATCAGCCAGACCATCACTAACCAGTCTTCGGCAAACCTGCACTGCGCTTAACGCCGCCAGCGTGGACGTTTTTGGATTTGTTGCCAACGGCTGACCATTCAACTCAATATCAAATTCACCAAAGCCCCCGGCGACATGAATTTTGTGGGTATTTTTTTGGGTATGGGGGTCAACAATCATTTGCACCCGGGTTTTATCCATACCAATGCCCATCAGCGCAATGGTTGCCGCCACATTAGCATTCGCCGGAAAAGAGCTGGCCGCTTCACGGGCGCTCCCCTCAAAAAATACCGTTGCCTGAGAAACGCTATCCAGATCAACCCGCTGCTCTGCCGGGCTTCCACGCCAGCTAGCCGGGCTTTTACGAGAAATATAGGTTACGTTATTCAGCCCACCTTCACGGGCAGCGGATAAACCATCCATACCGGCAACGGCACCGGATAAGATAATAAGCTCGCCATTCCCCTGACGGGCAGCCTGACGCAGCCGATAAAATAATCCGGCATCAGCCAACGCCCCGGTAGAAATCAGCGCCAGCTTCCAACCGTGATTCAGTACAGACTCACCATACTCACCTACCGCTTTCTGGCTGGCACACTCCAACACCAAATCCGGCGTCTCCTGACATTCATCAGGATGTGTTAACGGCATTAACTGACCATCAGACAGTTGTAAAATGGCCTGATGGTGATGCGGACGAGCCACAATCCAGCCTACAGTAACGCCCTGAGGTAAACGAGCCATAACTTCATGCGCCATGGCACCAAAACCAATCATCATTATTTTTTTCATTGGAAACTCGCTTTTGTTTCACTATCAATGGAGGTGCTATACAGCCTGCACTATACCTGTCTTTCAAGGTGTTATCGGTAATCAGGGCAACGGTTTGACTAAATGATCATAAGCAAACGATAACGCAAACGGTTGCTATAAATTTGAAAATCATTAAAATGCGCACTTTGCAGCTTCAGAGGTTCTTCACTTTTATCATGACCAGCCTACATCCCGCACACGATGCTGTCAGTAATATCGAAAAAATCAGTCCCCCCACACGCGCTTCTAATAGTGAACTGATTTATCATCTTGAAGATAGTCCACCGCTGCCGCAAACGCTGTTTGCCGCACTTCAGCACCTGCTGGCGATGTTCGTTGCCGTTATCACTCCCGCTATGTTGATTTGTCAGGCCCTTGGCCTACCGGCAAAAGATACACAGCACATTATCAGTATGTCGCTGTTTGCTTCTGGTTTAGCTTCGTTATTGCAAATTCGCACCTGGGGACCGATAGGTTCTGGCTTGTTATCCATTCAGGGCACCAGCTTTAACTTTGTTGCGCCACTGATTATGGGTGGAACCGCACTGAAGAACGGCGGTGCCGATGTGCCAACCATGATGGCCACCCTGTTTGGTACGTTGATGCTGGCCTCCTGTACCGAGATTTTCCTGTCGCGCGTTCTGCATTTGGCTCAACGAGTCATTACGCCGCTGGTTTCTGGTATTGTGGTGATGATAATTGGCCTGTCACTGATTCAGGTTGGTTTAATCTCTATTGGCGGTGGCTACAGCGCCATGTCAGAAACCAATAATACTTTTGGTTCCCCCAGTAATTTACTGCTGGCTGGCGTAGTCTTAGCCACCATCATCTTGCTTAACCGCCAGCGTAACCCATATCTGCGCGTTTCTTCACTGGTGATTGCGATGGCGATTGGCTATCTGCTGGCATGGGCGATGGGTATGCTGCCAGAACGTGCCAGTGTAGAGAGTGAAGTGATTATGGTGCCAACGCCACTGTATTATGGTCTTGGCATCGACTGGACGCTGCTGATTCCTTTGATGCTGGTGTTTATGATTACCTCACTGGAAACCATTGGCGATATTACCGCAACGTCGGATGTTTCTGAGCAACCGGTAGCTGGCCCTGTGTATATGAAGCGTCTGAAAGGTGGCGTACTGGCTAACGGCTTAAACTCTATGTTGTCTGCGGTGTTCAATACCTTCCCTAACTCCTGTTTTGGTCAGAATAACGGCGTTATTCAACTGACCGGGGTTGCCAGCCGCTATGTGGGTTATGTGGTTTCCCTGATGCTGGTACTGCTAGGCCTGTTCCCTATTGTCAGCAGCTTTGTATTAAGCATTCCGGAGCCGGTGTTAGGCGGTGCCACCATTGTGATGTTTGGTACCATTGCCGCTTCCGGGGTACGTATTGTTTCCCGCGAAACCCTGAACCGCCGGGCAATTATGATTATGGCGCTCTCTCTGGCCGTTGGTCTTGGTGTTTCTCAACAGCCGCAGATTCTGCAATTTGCCCCCGAATGGCTCAAAACGCTGTTATCTTCCGGTATCGCTGCCGGTGGTATTACTGCGATTGTGCTGAATCTGGTATTTCCTCACGAGAAATAACCAACAGGATATCTGTTATCAGGCCCACCTTTCTGGTGGGTTTTTGCTTATTTAGCCACATGATTCATAATATGTCTTAACGTATATTTCTGACTATTTTCATTGAGATTGTAGAGTAAATACGGCATAAAGAGACCTTGCTTAATTTTGTCATACGGATTCAGACCATGAGATTTATTCGGAAATCACTGTATACCCTACTGACCCTGATTCTGGTGCTGGCAATTGTTGTCTATTTTATTGCCCAGACTTCTTATGCAGCCAGATGGATTAGCCAGTGGGTAACCGACAATACCCCTTACCAACTCTCACTGGATCATCTGGATTACAGTATTACCTCCCCCTATCAGCTAGTACTAAACGACGTTGAGTTCAGCCAACAAAAGCAGTCACCACTGTTAAAAGCGAAAAAAGTCACTCTGGAGCTGACTTCGTCATTTTGGCAAACGCCAATGTACTTCTCAGCGTTGGAGCTGGAAGACGGCACCCTTAATTTATCGTCTAAAAACACCATTGCGCTGGCCCCCGGCAGCGACCGCTTCCAGCTAAAAAATATGACATTAAATGTCGACGGCCCGGAACTTACCCTGCAAGGGGAGAAGGTTAACGGCGGCATTATTCCCTGGACATTAACCAATAACTTTTTGCCAGAGAAAGATAATCGTTTTGAATTCAGCGCCGATAAACTGGTGGTCAACGGTATCGATACCCATAAAATTCTGGTTCAGGGTGAAGTGAAAGACCATCAGATTCTGTTTAACAATGTCGGGGCTGATTTAGCCAACGGGCAACTCACCGGCAACGGTAAACGTACTGCCGATGGCAAATGGCAGATAGAGAGCCTGCGCCTTAGCGAAGTGAAATATCAGAGCCAACTGGAGCTGGACCAATTACTGGCCCAGCTTAATCAACGCATCAGTAATACTGATATTAGTCTGAACCGTTTAGATCTGATTAATACCAATATTCAGGGTCCGGAATGGGCATTCAGCGACTTCACTCTGTCAATGAAAGATCTGGAGTTTATTAAAGGCCGCTGGCAGGCTACATCCGGCAGTATGCTGATGAATGCTTCCGATATGATCTATAACGATAATCATCTGGTTAATCCAGTTCTTAGCCTTGATTTGGAAAATAACAGTGTCAAAATCAAGCAGTTCAGCAGCCGATGGCAGGATGGTCTGGTGCGGGCAACCGGTAACTGGCAGCGGGACACTCAAACCCTGACGCTGGATGAGGTCGCGTTTACCGCATTACTTTATACCTTACCTAAAGAGTGGCTGACCCAGTTAAAACAGGTTCAACCTGAATGGTTACGTGAGCTGCACGTTGTCAAACTGGCGGCAAACCGTAACATTCTGATTGATATTACCCCTGACTTCCCGTTCCAGTTCACCTCGATTGACAGCAATGGCAGTAATTTATATCTGGTGAAAAACCGTCAGGTTGGGCTCTGGGGAGGTACGTTAAATTTTAACGCCTCCGATGCTACGTTAAATAAAATTGACCTGCGTCATCCATCTTTTAATCTGAACGCTACGCCAGAAACTATCACTATCAGCGAAATCAGTGCATTCACTAAAGAGGGGTTAATTGAGGCAAACGCCACATTAAGCCAACAGCCGGAAAGAGCGTTGAGTCTGACCCTTAATGGACGTTCCGTACCGGTTGATATTTTACAAAGCTGGGGATGGCAAGCTATTCCACTACAGGGCAATGGAACCATCGCCCTACAGCTACATGGTGATTTGATTGATAAGCAGAGCGGAAAACCCGAGTTGAAAGGCAGTCTGAAAATGACCAGTGATACCGGACAACAGTTAACTCAGTATCCGGCGGGACAGAAAGATATTCCTGAACAACCTCAGGCTATAACACCAGCGCCGACTATTGATCCTCCGGTAGCGCCGATACCAGAGCAGGATACGCCGGAAGCGTCGCCGTTTGGGTAATTTGAGCTAATTATTGATCTCTTTCCGGCCGCATACATAAGGCAGTACAGTCACTATGTATTGACGGTCGGAATCGCTACTGACGCGGAATTATTCCTGCCCTTCAGGCAAAACCATATAGGTTCCTTCAAACACACACCCGACATCCTGCTCGCCGGACACGGTAACTTCCAACTGAACTCGGGCTTTACGACCGCGGGCAAGGCGATCTAAATCCCCTTTCATGGAGTCAAGGCTGGCGACCGCTGTGGGTCGTCCAATAACTGGTTTCTGATAGCGAATATGGGCATCCACCAGCACGATAGAGCCTCCCAACTGGCGTTCCTGCAACAGCAACCAGATTAATCCCCAGCCGGTTAGAGTGGCTAAAGAGAACTGGCTTCCGGCAAAAATCGTATGATGAGGGTTGGTATTCACCCCCTCCGGCATGGTGGTAATAAAGCGCTGACCGGTATACTGACTGATTCGTACCCCCATCTTTTCGCTCAGGGGAATATTTTGATACCAGGCATTTTGCAGTTGAGCACACCAGTCGGGGCGATGGAGAATATCATCCAGCGTGGCGATAGGTTTTCTCATCAGAAAATGGCGTACAGGGGTGGTTTGCGGTGTGGTTATCTCACCCTGATTAGTAAATCCCAGCTTATCAAAGAAGGTCACCGTCTCTTCCCGGGCGCTACAGACGATCCGTTTTACCCCCTCCTGACGCGCAATAGACTCCAGCGTCATGGCAATCAGGGTGCCCAGCCCTTTACCGCGCACATTAGCTGCCACGGCCAGAAAGCGAATAGAGCCTTCATTATCGGCATTAATATATAAACGACCAACGGCAACCACTTTACCCTGAGTATCTACCACCATCTGATGGTGGGCTATCATATCGTAACCATCCTTTTCAGAGCCCACCGGTTGATTCAATGGCTTACGCAGCATCTCCCAGCGAAACTGATAGTAGTCATTTAATTCCTGTTCTGTTAGCGGTACTCGCAGGTGGTACATAAAAGCTCTCTTAGTTTTATCTGTTTTATAATGAAACGCTTTATTTTATCGACAATTCCCGGTACTAAACCTGCAAGCTGAAAGTGACCGGCCCATCATTCACTAACGATACCTGCATATCCGCAGCGAAAATACCGGTTTCGGTAGTAATGGTTCGGCGACAGCAGTCTGAAAAGTATTGATATAAACGTTCAGCATCCTGTGGGGTTGCGCCGCGCGAGAAACTGGGGCGCATTCCCTTTTGAGTATCTGCCACCAGTGTAAACTGGGAAACCACCAGCACACTACCGCCAGCCTGCTGTACATTAAGATTCATTTTTCCCTGGTCGTCGCTGAAAATACGATAACCTAATACCCTCTCACACAGACGCTCCGCTTTTTCATTAGTATCATCTTTTTCCACGCCCAGCAGTATCAGTAGCCCTTTATTTATTGCGCCAACCATTTCACCGCCAACTACCACATCAGCACGAGTTACCCGTTGAATTAATGCCATCATTGCTCTGTTGTTCCTGAATCATTATTAGTGTTGTTATTGGCTTCATACTCTTCACGTAGCTTGCGGTACATGCCCAACGTAACCGTCACTTCTGCACCAAAAAGTACAATACACCAACTAAGGTATACCCAGACAAATAAAATCGGAATCACCGCCAGTACACCATAGATCAACTGATAAGCAGGGAACATGGTGACGTACATACCAAACCCTTTCTTCCCCAGCTCAAACAGTAGCGCCGCCACCAGTGCACCAATGGCGGCATCTCCGGCAGGAACCCGTTCCGTCGGTACAATGCAGTACAGTAGCCAGAATGAAACAAAAGAGAGGATCAGTGGAAAAATACGCAATATGCGATCGACAATGCTGCCCATATCACCGTCATGAAACCAGCTCAGAGAAAGAAAATAGGAACTGATTGCCATACTGGCCCCGGCCATTAAAGGTCCAAGGGTGAGCACCATCCAGTACACGGCAAAAGAGTAGATTATGGGGCGTTGGCGTTCGCTATGCCAAATTGCATTAAGTGCCGTATCCACTGAGCCAATCAATAACAGCGAGGTGACAATTAACCCACAAATACCAATTGCCGTCATTTTATTGGAATTAGCCACAAACCTTTCCAGATAGGCCTGGATCGTCTCACTGGCGGCAGGAACAAAGTTATTAAACACAAAAGCTTTAAGCTGAATGCTCACTTCCGCAAACATGGGAAACAGAGCGAACAGAGAAAATACCACGGTAATCAGCGGTACCAGAGACAGCAGGGAAACATAAGCTAAATTACCCGCCATCATTTGCAGGCGATCTTCATTTGCTCTGGCCCAAAGGAGCTGAGCATAAGCAACGATTGGTTTAATTCTTTTTGGCCCCCGGACATGGGATAGATGTGACATAAAATACTCGCTTTCTCTCGAATCGCCCCTTCCTTTAAGATAGTCGGATAATGACGATACAGGCCAGCTTACTTCACCCATAAGGTAAAGATACCGGCCCGTTTAACATTCAAAAAATTAACTTAATTTGCACCAAAATAATCCGGGATAACTTTCTTATCAACTACATGGACCGCATTAATTCCCAGCGCTTCAGCACCAATAATATTATCGTAATTATCATCAAAGAAAACGGCATGCTGAGGCGCAACACCTTCCTGCTGTAAAACATAGCGATAAATATCAACCTCAGGTTTACGCATTCCCAGTTCCTGAGATAAATAGACACGATCGGCAGAGGTACTCACCTTCGGGTACTGTTCCGGCCAATAACGGCAATGTAACGCGTTTGTGTTCGATAGAACCACCACGCGATTACCTTCTTTGCGCAAGAGACGCATAATCTCCAGCACTTCATCACGTTGACCAATAAAGATGGCTTGCCAGCCTGCTTCAAACTGTTCAAAGCTCAGAGTGAGTCCCATCTCTTCACACAGTTGTGATGCAAACTCTTCATCGCTAATTTCACCACGTTCGTGCTGCTCAAACGGTTTACCCATGGTAAAACGCTCGCTTAACGTCGCTAAAGGTATACCACTTAAGTTACTCCATACTCCCAGTACGCGTTTAAAATCTATATCGACAATCACATTCCCTAAATCAAAGATATACAACATGATGTGCACCTGCATGATTTGATGGTTTGTTCCAATACTACGCTATCACAGTTATCCTGAACTGAGCATCATAAAGCCAGTAAAAACTAAATAAAAATCAGTAAGCTTCATACTTATATTAGTCGGTTAATAAGAAGAGAGTAAATCATCAGCCTCAATTATTTAGTGATAAAAACTAATACATATTGACCAGTTGGGATATAATTCGCATTCGTTCTGTGCGGTGGTTCAAGATTGGTTAATTTGAGTGCAATATGGGCACTGCACAGACAAATTAAGGATGATTAGGGTATAGTTAATACCTACGGTTTCATGTAATTCAGGAGTAACAGGTAATGGGTTTGTTAGATCAATTAGGCGGTATGCTGGGCGGTAACAGCAGTAACAATAGCGGCTCCGTTGACTACATGGCAATTCTTCAGTGGGTTGAACAGCAGGGCGGCATTTCCGGTTTGTTAGACAAATTCCGTCAGGGTGGTCTGACTGAAGTCGTTCAGTCATGGATCGGCACCGGAGCGAACCTGCCTATCTCCGGACAACAAGTTCAGAATATTATCAGTAAAGTCGCTTTACAGCAGTTATCCTCTAAGTTAGGTATGGGCAGCCAGGAAACTTCCGGCCTTATCGCTCAATTATTACCGGATATCGTTGATAAGCTGTCTCCAAAAGGCGAAGAGCCAGTTAATCCGGACTTAATGTCTCTGGGTATGAGCCTGCTGAAAGGCAAACTATTCGGTTAATTCTACTGAATTAAATCGTCGTTGCGGCGCCGGTTTATACCCGCCGCAACGACATTCTTCTCTTTACATCACTAACTACATCGCAACATCAAAAATTTCCATAATCTCATCATGAGTTGCCTGAACGGGGTTTGTCAGCCCGCATGCATCTTTGAGAGCATTGGTCGCTAATATCGCAAAATCTTTCTTTTGCACGTTCAGTGCGCCCAATCCGGATGGAATACCCACCGCTTTTGATAATGCACGGATACTGGCAATACAGGCGTCGGCACCCTGGCGATCGGACATTCCCTTCACATCCACCCCCATTGCCTGAGCAATATCTTTTAGACGGCCCGCGCATACGCTGGCATTAAAAGCGGTAACGTGAGGTAGCAATACTGCGTTACAGACGCCATGGGGCAAATCGTAAAATCCCCCCAGTTGATGAGCCATTGCATGAACATAGCCCAGAGAGGCGTTATTGAAGGCCATTCCGGCTAAAAACTGAGCGTAAGCCATCGCTTCTCTGGCTTCAACATTATCCCCCTGCTCAACGGCAGTGAGCAAAGAGTGGGAAATCATAGTAATTGCTTTTAATGCACAGGCATCGGTAATGGGGTTTGCTGCTGTTGATACATAAGCTTCAACCGCATGAGTTAACGCATCCATTCCGGTTGCTGCCGTCAGACTTTTTGGCATTCCGGTCATCAACTGTGAATCATTCACTGACAGAATTGGGGTAACGTGTTTATCCACAATGGCCATTTTAATATGGCGGTCAATATCGGTAATGATACAGAAACGGGTCATTTCAGAAGCGGTGCCCGCTGTTGTATTGATAGCAATCAGTGGTAGCTGTGGTCTGGCTGAACGATCCACGCCTTCGTAATCTCTGATATCACCACCATTAGTCGCTACCAGCGCAATACCTTTGGCGCAATCGTGAGGAGAACCTCCACCTAAAGAAATAACACAGTCACAGCTATTCTTGTGCAGAATCGCCAGCCCTTCAGTCACATTCGTCGTCGTAGGATTAGGGTGTGTTCCCTGATATACCGTGCTCTGAATACCTGCTTCAGACAAGAGTGTCCGGACTTGATCTACCAGACCAATCTTATTCAGCACGCTGTCCGTCACAACCAGTGCATGCTGATAGCCATAGCTTTGCATAGCCTTAACGGCGTCGTTCAGACAACCTGAACCAATCATATTGACTGATGGAATAAAAAAAGTAGAAACCGACATAGCAAACTCCCTGATAGTTTAATAAATAAGAAACTAATAATGATAAATTTAATAATCAATTGTAGTTATCATATCAGGGCAACTGGCTGTTACTAATATAAAAATCAAACGAAATTGTTACAGGAAAACTATTGATCCTGCGTAAACCCTGTCAGGTACAGGAAGACAGAACTGGCGGGAAAATGAAAAATGAAAAAAGAAAAGGGCAATAAACATTGCCCCTTCAGAGTGACTATTTCGGGCAATATTCATTGCCGCTATTTTAACAACCGATAATCAGGTAACTAATCAGGCTTCTTTCGGGCCGCGGTTAGCACGTTTACGGTCGTTTTCAGTCAGATGACGTTTACGAATACGCACAGAAACCGGCGTTACTTCAACCAGTTCATCATCATCGATGAATTCCAGCGCTTGCTCCAGAGACATCTTCACCGGTGGAACCAAAATGGTTGCTTCATCAGTGCCGGATGCACGCATGTTGGTCAGCTTTTTACCGGTTAAGCAGTTCACGGTCAGGTCGTTAGAACGTGAATGAATACCAATAATCTGGCCTTCATACACTTCTGCACCATGGCCCAGGAATAGCTTACCGCGATCCTGTAAGCTGAACAGTGCGAATGCGACAGCTTTACCCTGACCGTTAGAGATCAATACGCCGTTCTGACGCTGACCAATCTCACCCGGACGCACATCATCATAATGGCTGAAGGTTGAATACAGTAAACCAGTACCCGAAGTCATGGTCATAAATTCAGTACGGAAGCCAATCAGACCACGAGCGGGGATCAGGTAATCCAGACGAATACGACCTTTGCCGTCCGGGATCATATCCTTCACATCGCCTTTACGCTCACCCATGGCTTGCATGACTGAGCCCTGATGCTGTTCTTCAATATCTAACGTTACGTTTTCGAACGGCTCTTGTTTACGCCCATCAATGACCTTGTTGATAACTTTAGGACGAGAAACGGCAATTTCGAAACCTTCACGACGCATATTTTCGATCAGCACTGACAGGTGAAGCTCACCACGGCCCGATACGCGGAATGCATCGGCGTCTTCAGTTTCTTCAACGCGCAGTGCAACGTTGTGTACCAACTCTTTATTTAAGCGGTCGAGGATTTGACGTGAAGTCACGTATTTACCTTCTTTACCACAGAACGGAGAGGTGTTTACACAGAAGTACATGGTTACGGTTGGTTCATCAACAGACAGTGCTGGCAGCGCTTCTACGCTCTGCACATCACAAACGGTATCAGAGATATTCAGTTCACCCAGACCGGTAATAGCAATAATGTCGCCCGCTTCAGCAACTTGCGATTCAATACGCTCCAGACCCATATGGCCCAGTACTTTACCGATTTTACCGTTGCGAGTTTTACCTTCGCTGTCGATAACAGTGACTTGCTGGTTAGGTTTAACCTTACCGCGCTTGATACGGCCGATGCCAATAACACCAACATAGTTGTTGTAGTCTAATTGGGAAATTTGCATCTGGAACGAACCGTCAGTATCAACGTCTGGTGGAGCAACGTGCTTAACAATGGCTTCAAACAGGGGATCCATGTTGTCAGTCATTTCGTTATGGTCATTACCCGCGATACCCAATAATGCAGACGCATAAATAATTGGGAAATCGAGTTGTTCGTCGGTCGCGTCAAGGTTAACAAACAGGTCAAACACCTGATCGACAACCCAGTCAGGGCGCGCGCCGGGACGGTCAACTTTGTTAATTACCACGATAGGTTTCAGACCGTTAGCAAACGCTTTTTTGGTCACGAAACGTGTTTGCGGCATTGGGCCGTCCATTGCATCGACAACCAGCAACACCGAGTCAACCATTGACATTACGCGCTCTACTTCGCCACCGAAGTCGGCGTGTCCCGGAGTATCAACGATATTTATGCGATAACCGTTCCAGGTAATGGCGGTGTTTTTAGCCAGAATGGTGATCCCGCGTTCTTTCTCAAGGTCACCGGAATCCATAACGCGCTCAGTCGCTTCGTTACGTTGATCCCCTAAAGTTCCTGACATTTGTAGTAGTTTATCAACCAGGGTCGTTTTACCGTGGTCTACATGCGCGATAATAGCGATGTTACGTAGATTCTCAATCACAGATTTGCCTCAGGCATTAGAAATAGCGCGTTATTGTACACACTTTAGACGAACTACTAAACAAGATCACAAAGATCTGTCAAAAACAACCAACGACTGGACAGTTTGTGATCTCATTCACGGTAGAAAATGTCTATATAAAAAGCGATTTGCACCAAATTACGTCACAGATCATGGTCAATGCACTAATTTAGTGCATTATTTGGTGCAAAAAATTGTTTTTCGTTCATACTCTGAAGTCATAGCCGCTACAGACTGCTATTTAATGGACCGGAATAAAAACTGGCACGATTATAGCATAACTTTAGCCCATGGCACCGATGCCAAATTATGACTCGATAATAACAGCCAGCGGGAGAACACCAATGTCCACAGAACATGTTTTGACGATGCTTAATGAGCACGAAGTGAAGTTTGTCGATTTGCGTTTTACCGATACTAAAGGTAAAGAGCAACATATTACTATCCCAGCTCATCAGGTTGATGCAGACTTTTTCGAAGATGGAAAAATGTTCGATGGCTCATCTATTGGCGGCTGGAAAGGTATCAACGAATCTGACATGGTGTTAATGCCAGATCCAAGCACTGCGCTTATCGACCCATTCTTTGATGATACGACACTGATTATTCGCTGTGACGTGCTTGAGCCAGGCACCATGCAAGGCTACGAGCGTGACCCGCGTTCTATCTCTAAGCGTGCTGAAGATTTCCTACGTTCTTCCGGTATTGCCGACACGGTGCTGTTCGGGCCAGAGCCAGAGTTCTTCCTGTTTGACGATATCCGTTTCGGCAACTCGATTGCGGGTGCTTATTATCATATCGATGATATCGAAGCAGCATGGAACACCGGTACCAAATACGAAGGTGGCAACAAAGGCCATCGTCCTATGGTTAAAGGTGGTTACTTCCCGGTTCCACCGGTTGATTCATCACAAGATCTGCGCTCTGCCATGTGTCTGACCATGGAAGAGATGGGTCTGGTAGTTGAAGCTCACCACCATGAAGTGGCAACCGCAGGTCAGAACGAAGTGGCAACCCGCTTCAATACCATGACCAAAAAAGCTGACGAAACCCAAATCTACAAATACGTGGTGCATAACGTTGCTCACGCATTTGGTAAAACCGCAACCTTTATGCCTAAACCATTAGTAGGCGATAACGGTTCTGGTATGCACTGCCATATGTCACTGGCTAAAAACGGGACTAACCTGTTTGCTGGCGACAAGTACGGCGGCCTGTCTGAAATGGCACTGTACTATATAGGTGGCGTCATCAAACATGCTAAAGCGATTAACGCACTGGCAAACCCAACCACCAACTCTTATAAGCGTCTGGTTCCAGGGTTTGAAGCACCTGTTATGCTGGCTTACTCAGCGCGTAACCGTTCTGCATCCATCCGTATTCCAGTGGTTGCCAGCCCGAAAGCACGCCGCATTGAAGTACGCTTCCCGGATCCTGCGGCTAACCCATACCTGACGTTCGCGGCACTGCTGATGGCCGGTCTTGACGGCATCACCAACAAAATCCATCCGGGCGAAGCGATGGATAAAAACCTGTATGACTTACCGGCAGAAGAAGCGAAAAATATCCCTACCGTTGCTGGCTCTCTGGAAGAAGCCCTGAATGCTCTGGATGCTGACCGTGAGTTCTTAACCCGTGGCGGCGTGTTCACTAACGATGCTATCGACGCTTATATCGAGCTGAAGCAAGAAGAGATGAACCGCGTGCGTATGGCTCCGCACCCACTGGAGTTTGAACTGTACTACAGTGTGTAATAGCGAAGCGTTATATTGCTGTTATCTACGTTAGGGTTTGAGCCCATCATTTGATGGGCTTTTTTCACCTGACCACATTGCGGGGCTTTTTTTGAAGGTTTAATCGCCGGATCCGATGATGCCCCAATTTAGTGCAAAGGAGCCACTAATGGAAAACCCAGCGCTGCCAGATACCGAGCAAATTCTTAACTCACAGATCACCTGTGTGTTAATTCTGGATTTTTCATTAGCCATTCAATACGCCAACCCTGCTGCCCAGCAGTTGCTGGTGCAAAGTTCCCGTAAGCTGTTTGGTACTCCACTGCCAAATTTGGTTGATTATCTTTCGTTAGATGTCGATCTGATGTGGTCAAGCCTGCGCGAAGGTCAGGGATTTACTGATAACGAAGTCACTATGGTGGTGGATAGCCATCTCCATGTGCTAACCCTCAGCGCTCAACTACTGGCAGATGAACATATTCTGATGGAGCTATCAGCGTTGGATAACCATCGGCGTTTAAGTCAGGAACAGTTGCAGCACTCGCAGCAGACCGCGGCAAGGGAGCTGGTGCGTGGATTAGCTCACGAGATTAAAAACCCGTTAGGAGGACTGCGCGGAGCCGCTCAACTGCTGGCTAAAGCGTTACCCGACCCTGCCTTGGTGGAATATACCAAAGTCATTATCGAACAGGCCGATCGGCTGCGTAATCTGGTCGACCGGCTGCTCGGGCCACAACATCCGGGCCAGCGGGTGGTGCAGAATATTCATCAGGTATCCGAGCGGGTCTATCAGCTATTAGTGCTGGAAAAACCGGATAATGTCACTATCGTCCGCGATTATGACCCCAGTATGCCGGAATTAATTCACGATCCGGAACAGGTTGAGCAGGTGCTGTTAAATATCGCCAGAAATGCTATGCAGGCGCTGGGGCAATCGGGAGGATCTATTACGTTAAGAACCCGAACGGCCTCACAAATGACGCTGCACGGTATTCGCTATCGCTTATGCGCCCGAATTGATATTGAAGATAACGGCCCGGGTATCCCGCCGCAACTACAGGACACCATCTTCTATCCGATGGTGAGCGGACGTGAAGGTGGTACAGGCCTTGGTTTATCCATTGCCCGTAGCCTGATTGACCAGCATCGGGGAAAAATTGAATTTAACAGTTGGCCAGGCCACACCGAATTTTCGGTCTTCCTGCCTATTCGTCAGTGAGGGTTACTATGAGTCAAGGTACAGCCTGGATTGTTGATGATGACAGCGCCATTCGCTGGGTATTAGAACGGGCACTGACCGGCGTCAATATGCAGTGCACCAGCTTTGATTCTGCTGACGAGGTTTTAATCGCGCTGGAAAAACGTGCGCCAGACGTGTTGATATCCGATATTCGCATGCCCGGTATTGATGGACTGGCTCTGCTGCAAACCATCAAGCAGAAGCACCCTTTGCTACCGGTTATTATTATGACGGCCCATTCCGATTTGGATGCGGCGGTCAGCGCCTATCAGTTTGGTGCCTTCGACTATTTACCAAAGCCATTTGATATTGACGAAGCCGTTGCATTAACCGAGCGGGCAATCAGCCACTATCGGGAGATTCGCCAGCCGGAACGGGAAATCCAAAGTAGTCGCCCAACCACCGATATCATCGGCGAAGCCCCGGCCATGCAGGATGTCTATCGCATTATTGGCCGTCTTTCTTTGTCATCGATTAGCGTATTGATTAATGGTGAATCCGGTACCGGTAAAGAGCTGGTAGCCCATGCATTACATCGCCACAGCCCGCGCGCTAACGGTAAATTTATCGCTCTGAATATGGCGGCAATTCCCAAAGACCTGATTGAATCAGAGCTGTTTGGCCATGAGAAAGGGGCATTTACCGGTGCGGGTCAGATTCGTCAGGGGCGTTTTGAGCAAGCCGATGGCGGCACCCTGTTTTTAGATGAAATTGGCGATATGCCACTGGAAGTTCAGACGCGTTTGTTACGGGTGTTAGCCGATGGACAGTTTTATCGTGTAGGCGGTTATGAACCGATTAAAGTTGATGTGCGCATTATTGCCGCCACCCACCAAAATCTGGAGCTGCTGGTAAAAGAGCATAAGTTCCGTGAAGACCTGTTTCATCGTCTTAATGTTATTCGTATTCATCTGCCCCCACTGCGTGAGCGCAGAGAGGATATTCCGCGTCTGGCGCGCCATTTCCTGCTGATCACCGCACAAGAGCTGGGGGTTGAAGCCAAGATTTTACATCCGGATACCGAACTGGCGTTAAGCCAGATGACCTGGTCAGGTAACGTTCGCCAGTTGGAAAATACCTGTCGCTGGCTCACGGTAATGGCCGCAGGAAAAGAGGTATTGCCGCAGGATCTACCGGAAGAGTTGTTTGTTGACGATGAACAGGCTCCGGAATCCCACTCCTCTGCCGCTGCATTTGATGGTCACTGGACAATACTGCTGGAGAAATGGGCAGAACAGGCGCTCTCTTCCGGTAAAGAAGATCTATTGTCCGAGGCCTTGCCTGATATGGAACGTGTGTTGCTATCGGTTGCTTTGCGTCATACTCATGGACACAAACAAGAAGCCGCCCAGTTACTTGGCTGGGGCAGAAATACCCTGACGCGTAAATTGAAAGAGCTGGATATTGAATAACCGGTTCTGACCGGCATGGATGCCGGATTAAAAAACTTTTTAATGTAATACAGCCCGCATTTTTTCTATCAAATTCTGATATTCTTGGCGCAAATCATCAAACCTACACTTTAGATACTTCTGGTGAAAATTTGTACTTTACAGATTTCATCACCTGCGTATTATGGCGACAATATTATTTCTCCAGGTCAGTACGGAGCAGGATCATGCTGGAAAGCTTAGCTAATTTATTCAACTTCAGCACCGAAGTCGGTGCGATGACAGGGCAGTCACCTCAAACCGCTTTTGCAGCTATCTTGTGCGTGATTATGTTTGTTCTATTCTCCTGATTTTCTCTTTTTGCTCTTGCGGGTAAACAGGACTAACAAAAGATAAAAAATAATGGGAAAGGTCAACGGAACATGCCTGTGTGGCAGCGTAAAATTTGAAGTTTCTCTGGAAGATTATCAGGTATCTGCCTGCCAGTGTTCGATGTGTCGGCGCTGGGCAGGGGCGTTCGCCTAACGCCCCTGCCCGGCCACTTACCCTACGGCCAATTAAAACACTGTACTGTTAGTGGACGAAATATACTCCGCGCTAAATTCAAACGTCTTTGGATTTCTATTTAAATAACCCTTGAGAATTGCTGCCGCCGTGCTTGTTGACGCAAATAAACGTCAAAACACATACAAATATTGCGGATCAATAAGCGACCTTTGCCGGTTACGTCGATACGTTTGTCATCTATGGTGACTAACCCATCTTTTTCCAGTGGAACCAGCAGTTTCAGGTCTTCTGCGAAATATTCTGCAAAGCGGATATTGTGCGCTTTTTCGATCGGAGCAAAGTCCAGGCTGAAATTACAAATCAGAGTTTTAATCACATCACGGCGGATGCAATCGTCTTCCGTCATCGCCAGCCCTTTCCACAGCGCATTGCCTTTCTCTTCAACACTGGCGTAATAAGCCTTTAAATCTTTCTGATTTTGAGCGTAAGTATCACCAATCATACTGATGGAAGAGACCCCCATGCCCAGCAAATCACTGTCGCCGTGGGTAGTATATCCCTGGAAGTTACGGTGCAAGTGCCCTTCACGCTGCGCAATAGCCAGTTCATCGTCCGGACGGGCAAAGTGGTCCATGCCAATAAACTGATAGCCATCATTGGTTAATGAACTGATGGTTTCCTGTAGGATCTCCAGCTTTTCATTAGCGGAAGGTAAATCATGATCTTTAATTTTTACCTGAGCAGCAAACCGGCTGGGTAAATGGGCATAGTTAAATACGCTCAGGCGATCCGGACTCAGTTCAGCTACGCGCTGTAGCGTAAAAGCAAAGCTTTCTGCTGTCTGCTTGGGTAGTCCATAGATCAGGTCAATATTGGTCGAGCGGAAACCCAGTGCCTTGGCGCGATTGATCAGGGCGAAAATAAACTCTTCATCCTGTTCGCGGTTTACCAGGCGCTGCACCTCTTTATTGAAGTCCTGAACTCCCATACTCATACGGTTAAAACCTTCTGAGCGCAGGTGGTCCAGAATATTCAGTTCGATTTCTCGTGGGTCAATCTCAATAGAAATTTCAGCATCCGGCTGGAAGTTAAAGTGCTGGCGCAGCATTCCCATCAGTCGGCTGATTTGCTGTTGATTCAGATACGTTGGCGTACCGCCACCCCAGTGCATTTGTGATACCTGACGGTTGCTAAACAGCGGAGCTCGGGCACGAATCTCTTGCTCCAGTACGTCAAGATATTGCTCAACTTTATGTCCCTGACGGGTGACAATCTTGTTACAACCGCAGAAATAGCAAAGCTTGTGGCAAAAAGGAATATGAATATAGAGGGAGAGCGGGCGATCAGGATATCGGGCTACCGCTGACAGAAAATCGCTTTCTCCGTACTGCTCGCTAAACTCAAGCGCCGTAGGATAAGAAGTATACCTGGGTCCGGAATAGTTATATTTCTGAATAAGGGCCAGATCCCAATCAATCATCTGTGTCGACATTTGCTCACTCCATCTTATTTTTTTGTCTCCCCGAACGTTTATTTACGTTTTTTATGGCACTGCCTTTTCTCATTCCGGGGGTTTTGGCTGAACGCCAACTGTGTTTTAGTTGGTTCAGCCACAATAGTCTACCTAATAACCAGACCAGATAACATGCCAGTATCACAGCTGGTAACAGGAATAGTAACTGCATTATTTGGTTATTTATTCTTGTGGACTGTTTCTTTTGAGCAATTTGACAATATCTTCTTTCGGCTCTTGAGGCTCATCCAACAGATCGTCTTCATCATCGCCTAAATCTATGCCTAAAATAGACATCAGCTCATCAATACGGTCAAGGGTATTGTCCACATAGCGTTGTTCTGCTGCTGACAGCTCTTTGCCATCATCAATGGCATCCAGCAACTCATTCAGGCGATCGTCATTTTCTAACAGGGCCAATTCTTGCTCAGGCGGTACACTGGTAGCTTTTGGTGGTTTAGGGGCTTTAGGCTTGGCCACCACAGACTGATTGCCTTCAACTATTAACGGAACCGGCGTTTTACTACCGATGCGCGGGTCTTTAAAAGCTCCGACAGATTTCTGATTTTTCCCGGACTGGGAATCAACATTAGTACGTGCGCCTGCTGAATTTCCCCGATGTTTTTTCGCACGCTTGCGCGCCCGAGCCTCGGCATCAACTTCTTCACGACTTTTACGCTTTACTTTGGCGACTTTGTTGTTGCCTTTGACGGTATTTTGCGGCTGCTTCATAGCGAATTCTCTAAAGTGGAGATATTGGGTCGGAATCTAGCAGAAACCAAGAAAAAAGGCGACAGAGTTATCTGTCGCCTTAATCTCGAACTATTAAAGGAAAAAATATTTCCTAATCTCATCCCTGTGAACAAACAACGTCCCGGTCTATCCTTTTGTTATAATCCAATCCCTGGTAATTGCCCTGGTTCTCTTCCTGGAGAAACATGCTCATCCCTAGTGCTGTCCTTAGCTCTGGCTCTTCCTGAACTACGCCTCTGCGTATCCTGACGTCCTTATCCGTGTTACTATCCTGTATCACGCTACCTAATTCCGTTAGGTATTTCCTTCTTACTCTGTAAACATCATCCTGATGTTTCCATGAGATTCACATCCTGTGAATTTCTATCCTGGTGCATCCCCTTGCTTGATGTGTACTTTACTATGCTGCTCCGGCTAAACAAGTAACTAACTGGTATTAATACTAGGTTTTTTCTGTCCTACAAAATAACAGACTGATAATAAACACATTAAATTATAGGGGTAATGCAAAAAGAGGAGATTGCCCTGCTTTTCTATGGCAAATGTCTCACAAGGATTAGCTGGTTATTACAACAATACCTGCTAGCAACAGGGAAAAATGACAATAAACTCACCCTTTCTTACGGAAGACAGTATAATTGCCAGCCAAATTTGCTATTCGCGGAGACGAACGTTTTGACACTGAAAAACTTTAACTATCATAAGACACATTTCGTCACCAGCGCCCCGGACATTACCCACCTGCCTGCCGATTTTGGTATTGAGATCGCCTTTGCCGGCCGTTCTAATGCGGGAAAGTCCAGCGCTCTGAATACGCTGACCAATCAAAAAAACCTGGCCCGTACCAGTAAAACACCGGGGCGAACCCAGTTAATTAACCTGTTTCGGGTTGAAGAAAATCTTCATTTAGTGGATCTACCAGGCTATGGCTATGCGGAAGTTCCGGAAGAGATGAAACGTAAATGGCAACGCGCACTGGGTGAATACCTGCAAAAGCGTGAATGCCTCAGAGGTCTGGTCGTGTTGATGGATATTCGCCACCCGCTAAAAGATCTGGATCAGCAGATGATTCAATGGGCCGTAGACGTCAACTTACCGGTCATGATTTTGCTGACTAAGGCTGACAAACTGGCTTCCGGAGCCCGTAAAGCTCAGCTCAATATGGTACGCGAAGCGATTTTACCGTTTCAGGGAGATATTCAGGTTGAGATGTTCTCATCCCTGAAGAAGCTTGGGGTTGATAAACTGCGTTTGAAGCTGGATGAATGGTTTAATCTGGATTATGAGCAGAGTGATGAAGTGTTTGATGACCAGCCGGCAGAGTAAATCCCGCCTTTTTCTTTCCTGAATTTCAGATAAAAAAACGCCCCATTCAAACGAATGGGGCGGCTAATATAAAGCCAATCCTATTACAGGGTTGAAAAATAGAACATCTTACCTCTGTACCCTACAGCGCTCACTCTACTCCATTTCTCACACAGGGAAAAGCAATTTTTGTAAAAAAATTACAAACACTTTGATTGTATATCGAGACTGTTATCACAAAAAAACGCAGTTTATGTAGTTTAGTTACATAAGTATCAATACTGAAGGCACAAAAAGTGATTATCTATCAAGGTATCTGGAAATAAAAAGACCCCAATGTTCATCACATTGGGGCCCGTTAAAGCCGCTAAAAATGGTGTATTAGTGCGCTTCGTCCCAGTTCATTCCAACCCCAACATCAACTTTCATTGGTACAGCGAGTTTTACACACTGCTCCATAAGCTGGCGGATAGTTTGCTCTGACGTCTCCAGCACTGATTCATGGACCTCAAACACCAGTTCATCGTGTACCTGCATAATCATTTTCACCAGTGGCTTATCTTGCTTTTGTAGCCAGTTATCCACTTCTATCATGGCGGTTTTAATGATATCTGCCGCAGTACCCTGCATTGGCGCGTTAATGGCTGCCCGTTCAGCCCCTTTACGACGCATACCGTTACTGGCTTTAATGTCCGGCAGATATAAGCGCCGGCCAAACAGCGTCTCAACATAGCCTTGTTCAGATGCCTGCACGCGGGTGCGCTCCATATACTCCAGTACACCCGGATAGCGCTCAAAGTAGAGGTCCATATAACGCTGGGCTTCGCCGCGTTGGATCCCCAACTGGCGCGCCAGACCAAATGCGCTCATACCATAGATCAAACCAAAGTTAATGGCTTTAGCACTGCGGCGTTGCTCCCCGGTCACCTGCTCAAGTGGCATACCAAATACTTCTGCCGCCGTTGCCCGGTGGATATCTTTCCCCTGAGCAAAGGCATCCAGCAATCCTTTATCCCCTGACAGATCGGCCATAATTCTTAATTCAATTTGAGAATAGTCAGCCGCCATAATCCGGTAACCCTGAGGAGCAATAAATGCCTGACGAATACGGCGACCTTCTTCGTTACGCACCGGAATATTTTGCAGGTTAGGGTCGCTTGATGAGAGGCGCCCGGTTGCCGTCACCGCCTGATGGTAAGAGGTATGCACCCGCCCGGAAACCGCATTCACCATAAGCGGCAGTTTATCCGTATAGGTGGTTTTCAGCTTGGCCAAACCGCGATGTTCTAAAATCACTTTCGGCAGTGGATAGTCCAGCGCCAGTTCTGCCAATACCTCTTCATTCGTAGAAGGTGCCCCGCCCGGCGTTTTTTTCAGTACCGGCAATTTTTGTTTTTCATAGAAAATCGCCTGTAATTGTTTAGTCGAAGAGAGATTAAACGGCTCTCCCGCCAGCTCATGAGCCTGCTCTTCCAATTCTTTTAAACGTTGAGCCAATTCAGTCGAATGCTGATTTAAAATCTGTGCATCAATCAGGACACCCGTGCGTTCCATACGTGATAGCACCGAAACCAGCGGCATTTCAATCTTACGGAAAACCCGCTCCAGACTCTGCTCTTGCTGTAGCTTTGGCCACATCGTCTGATGTAATCGTAACGTGACATCTGCATCTTCTGCGGCATAAGGGCCAGCCTGCTCGATGGCTAACTGGTTAAACGTCAGTTGGTTTTTACCTTTGCCCGCCAGCTCATCAAAACTGATGGTTTTATGATTCAGATAGCGACCTGCCAGACTATCCATATCGTGGCGCCCGGCAACACTGTCCAGCACATAGGACTCCAGCATGGTGTCAAACTCAATACCGCGTAAATTAATGTCATAACGAACCAGCATACTTTGGTCAAATTTCAGGTTTTGACCAATTATCAAGGTTTTCTCGCTTTCCAACAGCGGCTTCAGGGCTTTTAACACCTCTTCAGCACTCAGTTGATCCGGAGCACCAATATAGTCATGACCAAAAGGAACATATGCGGCCTTACCGGCTTCAATCGCAAAGGAAACCCCCACCAGATTGGAACTCATATAGTCCAGACCATCGGTCTCAGTATCGAAAGCAAACAGTTCGGCCTGCTCCAGCTGCTTTAACCAGCGGTTAAAGCTATCCCAGTCGAGGATAACTTCATAGCCTTCCTGGGATAACGTGGCGGAAACTTCCGGTGCAGCGGCCGCAGCCTGATAGGCAACCGGGGCAGGTTTACCGGCGGCGCTGCTCTTACTACCAGCTTTCAGCGTGCCGGTGCTTTCCAGCTCTGCCAGCCAGCGTTTAAACTCATAGCGAGCAAACAGCTCACGCAATTCATCCACTTCAGGTTCACGTAGAGCCAGATCCTGCTCGTTAACCTCCAGCCCCACATCGGTTTTAATGGTAGCCAACTTATAAGAAAGGTAAGCGGCATCTTTATGCTGCTCCAGTTTTGCCGCCATGGTTTTCGCTCCGCGAAAACTCAAATCTGCAATTTTATCCAGCTGGCTGTATAAGGTGTCTAAACCACCCAGCCCCTGTAACAATGCCTGAGCCGTTTTTTCACCAACGCCGGGAACGCCAGGAATGTTATCGGAAGAGTCTCCCATTAATGCCAAGAAATCGATAATCAGCTCAGGCGGTACACCATATTTTTCACAAACTTCTTCCGGGCCAAGAATGGTGTTATTCATGGTATTAATCAGCGTAACCTGCGGCGTGACCAGCTGTGCCATGTCTTTATCACCGGTACTGATTAAAACATCACGCCCTTTTGCCGCAGCACTCAGCGCCAGAGTACCGATAACATCGTCAGCTTCCACGCCGGGAATCACTAATAGCGGGATCCCCATCGCTTTTACCATTTGATGCAAGGGTTCTATCTGGGCACGCAGGTCATCCGGCATTGGTGGACGATGAGATTTATACTCAGCAAACAGTTCATCACGGAAAGTTTTTCCCTTGGCATCAAATACCACCACAATATGACTGGGCTGACATTGAGCTATCAGGCTGCGTAACATATTCAATACGCCATACATCGCCCCTGTAGGCACCCCTTCACGGTTAGTCAGCGGTGGAAATGCGTGGAACGCGCGGTAAAGATAAGAGGAGCCGTCAACTAGCACCAGTGGATTTTCTGCAATCTTAGCCATAATAAAATGATTCTTTGCTGTTTGATTCATCAATAGTGGTAAGCATGCCATAGCTGAGACCAGGAAACGAATAGCTTATTTAACTTTAGCGATACAGACAGAAAAAAAGTCCATGCATTGAGCTGAAAAATCTGTGGATAACTCTGTGAGTAAAAGTAAGTATATGTTATACAACAACAGGATAGCCCCCTGAGAATCAGAAATAAACATTAATAAATCAAATAGATATATATAAAATTGAAGTTTACACGCAAAAGATGGCACGATCTTCAACTGTGGATATTTGATTTATCAGTGATTCATATCTGTCAAGAGCTATGGTTCCCTTTTCTGACAATTAACCGAATAATTTTAGTAAAAAATGGGATAAAAGAGAGTTCATCTGAAAGCTACCCGGCACATCAAACTATCTCATTATAAAAACCATCACAACAACACATTCCTTCTAAAATTATCTCTGATGTCCGCTTCATCCTCAGACCAAAAGGTCGGAATAAAGCAACAACCAATACCCTCCGGTATACTTTTCCACCCCTTCGCAAATTTTGTTCATTAGCGAATTTATTAATATGGTAGCCTTACGCCCCGTTATTGTTTCACCCTAACTTATTGCAATAATTTATTTTAGTTTTGGCTTTCTGTTAGAATTAAACAAAATTTGAATAATGATGAGTATTCATTGTATTGAATGCCAGTAGACCCGTAACGAAAAATAGACATGCCAAAACTGTTTGCCCCAATTATTTTTGTCATTACGACAATATTAACCATCGTCTTTACCATGCTCTGTTCCGTGCCTATGGTAATCGCTGGTATCTTGAAACTTTTGCTGCCTTTTAAGCTAGTAGGCCTTGGTGTATCTGCATTCTGTAATTTTATGATGTGGTGCTGGTGTGTTTCTCTGGCGCTTATTTTGAAGATCACTAACCGCATTGAATGGGATATTGAAGGTGCGGAAGATCTCAGTAAGCAAAACTGGTATCTACTGATTAGTAACCATAAGAGCTGGACGGATATCGTCTCTCTGTGTGTCGTTATGCGTAACCGCATTCCAATGAATAAATATTTTCTTAAGCAACAGTTGGCCTGGGTTCCCTTTATCGGTATCGCCTGCTGGGCGCTGGATATGCCCTTCATGCGTCGTTACTCGCGTACTTATCTGCTCAAACACCCGGAAAAGCGCGGTAAAGACATTGAAACCACTCGCCGTTCCTGCGAAAAATTCCGTGACCATCCCACCACCATTGTTAACTTTGTAGAAGGTTCACGTTTTACCGAAGAGAAAAGAGAACAGCTGAACTCGCCTTATCAGCATCTTTTACCGCCAAAATCAGCGGGTATTGCGTTGGCACTCAACGTGCTGGGTGCACAATTTGATCGTATCCTTAACGTCACCCTTTGTTACCCTGAAAACGAAGATAAGACCTTTATCGATCTGTTGAGCGGCCAAATGAAGCGTATTGTAATACGTATCGAAACCCTGCCGGTAGATGACAGTATCCGGGGCGACTATCTGAATGATAAGGTGTTTAAGCGCCAGTTCCAGCAGTGGTTGCACGAGGTCTGGCAGAAGAAGGATCAATTGCTCGATCAGCTAAAAGTACAATTTAATAAGTCGCGGTAATAGATTTCCATTTAAACTTAAACGTTCAAAATCATAAAGGCCCGCATCTCTGCGGGCCTTTATCTTTATCTTTTCGTATTCAATTAGTTTCTGATGAAAACCTGTCTGTCACCAATATCCTAACCACTTCCACCACGCTCCACCGACGATTATCCAGATGGTCAGGTTAACCACACTCAAAATAAATCCGGTTTTCCACCATTCGGTTAGCGATACATAGCCGGAACCAAAGATAATGGGCGCAGTACCCGTACCGTAATGGGTTAGCGACATCATTAATGAGGAAGCAAAGGCGAGAATCAGCCCCAACAGCGCTGGGGGTGCACCAAGCGCTAAACCTGCGGCAAAGAAGGCGGCAAACATAGCAGTTATGTGTGCCGTGGTACTGGCAAAGAAATAATGGGAATAGACATAAACCAGCGTCAACAGAATAGTACCGCCAATCCAGCCAATACCCAGATGATCAATAGCGCCACCAACCGTCTGTGAAAGCCAGCTAATCAGGCCCAGTTTACCGAGGAAGGTCGCCATCATCACCAGCGCAGAGAACCACACTACCGTATCCCAGGCACCTTTATTCTTCAGCAAATCTTCCCAGCTCAGAACACCGGTCATCAGTAAAATAGAGAGACCTATAAACGCCGCAGTAGTAGGATTTACCGCCCAGCCCGCCCCCATAAAGAAAGCCGGAATTCCTGCCCACATCACCAACAGTAACCCAAAGACTGCCAAAGTGATCTTCTCAGACAACGATATCGGCCCCAGCTCACGCAGTTTGTCTTTAGCAAACAGAGGAGCATTTGGCGTGCTTTTAATCTCTGGTGGATATAACCAGTAAATCACCAGCGGAACCACAAGTAATGAAACAATAGCAGGAATCAGCGCAGCGATGGCCCACATTCCCCAGGTGAATTCAATACTGGGGTCCGTTCCCTTAATGATTAACGCAACAATCAGCGGGTTAGGTGCCGTAGCCGTAATAAACATCGCTGATGTAATAGGGTTAATATTGTAGTTCACCAGAGAAAGATAACGTCCAATCTTCTCCGTTGAGCCGGGTTCTGGCTTAGAGTTAAAGCTGTCGGCAATAGAACGCATAATCGGGTGAATAATGCCACCGCCCCGGGCAGTATTACTCGGCGTAACCGGTGCCAGCGTAGTTTCAGCAATTGCCAGCGCGTAGGCAATTCCGAGGGTCTTTTTACCAAACAGAGAAATAAAGTAGTAACCGATACGTGCGCCTAAACCAGTTTTATTCAAACTTTGCGAAACCATAATGGAAATACCAATCAACCAGATAAGTTGATTCGAAAAACCACTTAGCGCATCGTTTAGTGCATCCCCTGGCTTACCGGGATTGGTCACTCCCGTCAGTGCAACCAGCGCAATGGCGACGATTGAGATGGCACCAATAGGCATCGCCTTACCGATAATGGCGGCAATGGTTCCTACAAATAGCGCCAGCAAATGCCAGGCATTCGGTGTTACCCCCTGAGGCACTGGAATAACAAACCAGATGATCAGAGCAATCGCAATCGCAATAAGAGAAGGGACAGGTCTTAGCGGAGTCATTTTATCCATAATATTATCTACTGATTCATATAGAGTGGGGATCTCAGAAACAGAACTGAGACAAATTCAGGCAAAACAGCGCCCTTGTTACACCATCAAATGAGTTAATTTTAGGATCGAAGAACCGGGCGTTTTAATAAAAAAACGCTTTGATATCATGCAATACAAAATCATTTCATTTCACATAATTTAAACAAAACTTATCATACTGATTTTATAAAATCAGAACAGACATATTGTTTAAAAAAGCCAGGTGACTACAAAATTTTAACAACAAAGGGGTAGTTGATTTTCCAACAGGCTGTTTCGACAATATATAAGCCAAAACAACCTGTTGGAATGGGTAGGGCAAATTAGCTGTGTAACAGAGAAATATCCGCCACTTTCAGGAACAGTTCGCGTAATTTACTCAGTAATGTCAGACGGTTAACCCGGATAGCATCATCCTCAACCATCACCATAACTTTATCAAAGAAAGCATCAACGTATTCACGCAGATCCGCCAGCTCAACTAACGCTTCCTGATAACGGCCTTCTTCAAACAGTGGTTCCAGCTTATCGCGTAATACGGCCATTTGCGTTACCAGATGAATCTCTTCTGGCTCTTTGAGTATCGCCACATTAGTTCTTTCATGTAACGTGTCCGTTGCCTTAGACAGAATATTTGATACCCGTTTATTAGCCTCAGCCAGTGAAGCCGCAGCATCCAGCGAACGAAAGTGTGATACTGCCTTAACCCGTGCATCAAAATCAGCCGGTTTGGTCGGACGACGAGCTAATACTGCCAAAATCACATCAATGCTGTAGCCAACGTCCAGATACCAGGTACGGAAACGACCCAGCATAAACTCAACCACATCATCAGTAACATTGGTATTAGTTAGCTTATCGCGGTATAAACGCACGGCTTCTTCCGTTAATGTCACCAGATCTAACGGCAAATTCTTCTCAACGATAATACGCAATACACCCAACGCCGCACGACGCAGTGCAAAGGGGTCTTTATCCCCTTTCGGGTTTTGACCAATACCAAAAATACCCGCTAAGGTATCCATCTTATCGGCAATCGCTACCGCACAGGCAACCAGAGAATTAGGCAGATCGTCACCGGCGAAACGTGGCATATACTGCTCATTCAAAGCGACCGCCACTTCTTCGTCTTCACCATCAAAACGGGCATAGTGCATTCCCATCACGCCCTGCGTGTCGGTAAATTCAAACACCATGTTGGTCATCAGGTCACATTTAGACAGTAAACCTGCACGAGTCGCTTTATTCACGTCGGCGCCAATCTGGCTGGCAATCCACCCCGCCAGCGCCTGAATACGATCGGTTTTGTCACGCACGGTACCCAGTTGCTGTTGGAACAGAACGGTTTCCAGACGCGGCAGGCGATCTTCCAGACGGTGCTTACGGTCAGTATTAAAGAAGAATTCGGCATCCGCCAGACGTGGACGAACCACCTTCTCATTACCGGAGATAATCTGCTGTGGATCTTTAGATTCAATATTGGTCACGAAGATAAAGTTCGGCATTAAGCGACCCTGATGGTCGTACACCGGGAAGTACTTTTGATCGCCCTTCATGGTGTGTACTAATGCTTCCGACGGAACCGCCAGAAACTTCTCTTCAAATTTAGCGGTTAACACCACCGGCCATTCCACCAGTGAAGTCACCTCTTCCAGCAGGCTTTCGCTAATATCAGCAACGCCGCCAAGTTTATCGGCAGCGGCTTCAGCATCACGCTTAATCAGTAGCTTACGGGTATCATAATCGGCGATCACTTTGCCGCGTTCGATCAGAATTTTTGGATACTGATCGGCGCTGCCAATAGTAAACTCCGGCTCACCCATAAAGCGGTGGCCGCGAATAATGCGATCGGATTGGATGCCCAGAATAGTTCCTTCGATCAGCTCACTACCGTACAGCATAGTGACAGTATGAACCGGACGGATAAACTGAGTCTCTTTATCACCCCAACGCATTGGTTTAGGGATTGGCAATTTAGCCAGTGACTGAGCCACCAGATCCGCCAACAGTGCCTGTACCGGCTGGCCTTTAACCTGAGCACGGTACATCAACCATTCGCCTTTATCCGTTACCAGACGTTCAGCCTGCTCAACGGTAATACCGCAACCACGAGCCCAGCCTTCTGCGGCTTTGCCTGGCTTACCTTCAGCATCAAACGCCTGAGAAATGGCCGGACCGCGTTTTTCAACTTCACGATCGGGCTGTGAACTCTGTAATTCCGTGACTTTCAGAGCCAGACGACGCGGCGCAGCAAACCACTCAACCGCACTGTAGGACAAGTTAGCGCTGTCCAGTTCCGCTTTAACATTTGCAGCAAAAGATTCGGCAAGAGAGCGAAGCGCCTTCGGTGGCAACTCTTCCGTGCCGATTTCCACAAGGAAAGTTTGTTGAGTCATGGCGTTCTCTTAAACCTTTTTCTTATCACACATAGGGAAACCTAACGCCTCACGAGAAGCATAGTAAGCCTCAGCAACCGCTTTGGTCAGTGTACGAATACGCAGAATATAGCGTTGGCGTTCGGTTACAGAGATCGCTTTACGGGCATCCAGCAGGTTAAAGCTATGGGCCGCTTTCAGAATTCGCTCATAGGCCGGTAACGGCAGCGGCGTTTCTAATGCCAGTAGCTTCTGCGCCTCTTTTTCATACTGCTCAAAGCAGCTGAACAGAAAATCTGTGTCGGCATATTCAAAGTTATAGGTAGACTGTTCTACTTCGTTTTGATGATAGATATCACCATAAGTCGTCTTACCGAAAGGACCATCGCTCCAGACTAAATCATAAACGCTGTCCACGCCCTGAATATACATCGCCAGACGTTCAAGCCCGTAAGTGATTTCACCCGTTACTGGTTTACACTCCAGACCGCCAACCTGTTGGAAATAGGTAAACTGGGTCACTTCCATTCCGTTTAACCATACTTCCCAGCCAAGACCCCAGGCACCCAACGTTGGGTTTTCCCAGTTATCTTCAACAAAACGAATATCGTGTATGGTCGGATCCATGCCCAGCTCTTTCAGTGAGCCAAGATACAGCTCCTGGATATTGTCCGGAGAGGGTTTGATAATGACCTGAAACTGGTAGTAGTGCTGTAAGCGGTTAGGGTTTTCACCATAGCGACCATCTGTCGGACGGCGTGAAGGCTGCACATAAGCAGCGGCTATTGGCTCAGGCCCTAAAGCCCGCAGGCAGGTTATTGGATGCGACGTACCAGCACCGACTTCCATATCCAATGGTTGGACAATGGTGCAGCCCTGACGCGACCAATAATCCTGTAATGTTAGGATTAATCCCTGAAAGGTTTTATTATCGAACTTCTGCATGTTGGATCCGCGCGCGATAGAGTTTAATTAATGTAGCCAATAAGTATACCTATAGACGACCAGATGTGCAGCTCTAATCCATACCGGACACAGGATTTTGTTAAGAATCAGGGGAAATATATGCAACGTTGCCGTTGGGTTAATCAGGATCCACTTTACATTGAGTACCATGATAACGAATGGGGTAAACCCGTTCGCGATAGTCAAAAACTGTTTGAGAAAATTTGTCTGGAAGGGCAACAAGCCGGACTGTCATGGATTACCGTACTGAAAAAACGCGAAGTTTACCGCCAATGTTTTCACCACTTTGATCCGGTAAAGGTCGCCGCCATGACGGAAAAGGACATTGATAAACTCATGGAGAACCCGGGACTAATTCGACATCGCGGTAAGCTGGAAGCCATTGTGCATAATGCTAAAGCTTATCTGACCATGCAGGCTGCGGGTGAAGACTTCACCACATTTATCTGGTCGTTTGTGAACAACCAGCCAATTCTCAATCATCTTTCGATGAAAAAGCCCGAAGAATTTCCTGCTTCCACCCCGATTTCTGAAGCAATGGCAAAAGCGCTAAAAAAGCGTGGTTTTAAATTTTTCGGCGCCACCACCTGCTATGCTTTTATGCAATCAATGGGGTTGGTTAATGACCATATGATTGAATGTTTCTGCCATCCGGACAATCAGGCGTGATTCGTCGCTATCAGGCACAGGATCTGGATGCGCTAATGGCGTTGTGGTTAACCACCACCATTAACGCGCATCCCTTTATTGAGCAATCATACTGGTATGAAAGTGAACCTTTGGTTCGCGATGTCTATATTCCTGACGCAACCAGTTGGGTCTGTTGTGAAAACGATAAGATTATCGGTTTTATCAGCGTGATGGAGCAGCAGTTTATCGGAGCGCTGTTTGTGGATTTTAGCCAGCAGGGAAAAGGCATTGGTAAGGCACTAATTGATCAAGTAAAAATGCATTACCCCAGATTGTTACTTGAAGTCTACCGGGAAAATACTCATGCGCTTCAATTTTATCTGGCAATGGGTTTTCATATTGTCAGTGAACAACCCCATCCGGAAACCGAACAGATAACCCTCATTATGCAATGGCAAGCCCCATTAATCGCTGCCTGACGACACTCTTTAGCCTTGCAAAGGTAATTAAGTGCCGTGGTAAAACCCGTTTAGCCACGCACTTAATTACTCTTTTCCCCCTTATCAGCCTGCTATAATTGTAAAGGTACAAGCCTGATACCAGTGGCAAAAATTATGTTATTACGCCGTATAACGGCCTTCTTACGGTTGTTAAAGAAGTGTCCTGTAATTGAAAAATTTACGTAAAGAAACTTTCTTTCCGCAAAAATTAAGCTTTAATCTGCTGTATCAGGATGTCGGTTTAACAAGGTACAGATTATGAAAAAGTTTATTGCTGCAGTTGTCGTAGTTACATCAATGCTGTCATTGGCAGGTTGTGCAAATCCATATGGTGGAAGTAATCCCAATAATAACCAGGCGGCAAACGTAGGTGTTGGTGCAGGGGTTGGGGCCGTTGTTGGCGCCGGTATTGGTGCATTATCTTCGTCACACAAAGATAATACTAAGGGAGCCCTGATTGGTGCTGCCGCAGGTGCTGCGGTTGGTGCTGCTTCCGGAGCTATTCTGGGCAACAGCTCAGGTCAGTAATTCTGTTTAAGGTATATGTATGAAAAAGTTTATGATTGCCACGGTTATTGCGCTTAGCGGAACATTAGTCGTTTCGGGTTGTACGACTAACCCTTATACCGGTGAATCACAAGTTGGCGACTCTGGCATTGGTGCCGGTATTGGTGCTGCAGTTGGCGCCGGGATAGGCGCGCTGTCATCATCCAAGAAAGACCGTGGTAAAGGTGTCCTGATTGGTGCCGCTGCCGGTGCGGCGCTTGGTGGTAGTGTTGGTTACTATATGGACGTTCAGGAAGCTAAACTGCGTGAAAAAATGGCAGGTACTGGCGTGAGCGTAACCCGCTCTGGCGATCAGATTATTCTGAATATGCCAAATAATGTTACTTTTGATACCAATAGCAGTACGCTGAAACCTGCGGGTGCTAACACCCTGACCGGTGTTGCCATGGTATTAAAAGAGTACAACAAGACCGCCGTGAATATTCTTGGTCATACCGACAGCACGGGTTCGCGTCAGTTAAACATGACCCTGTCTCAACAACGAGCTGACAGCGTAGCCAGCTCGTTAATTACTCAGGGCGTTGCCGCTAACCGTATTCGCACCCAGGGTGTTGGTCCGGATCAGCCAATTGCCTCTAACAGTACAGAAGATGGTAAAGCGCAGAACCGTCGTGTGACGATCACGTTGAGTCCATTGTGATTGGGGTTTGATGTTTTGTGAGAAACCGGCGCTGTGCGCCGGTTTTTTTATGGCTGGTAAACTATTTTGAGTGATTAAATCGGCAACTGAGGATATTTCGGCCGTAAAAATGATATTGCGTATATCGCCTTAGTGCTCGGCCGAAAGGGCCATATACTTAAGTTTTGAGTGCGTCGGGCCTAGGCTGCCTACGGGCTGTTACAAAACACCTTCGGTGTTTTGCCCTTCGGGCCAGCGCTAGCGCTGTTCAAACAGGCTTTGCCTGTTTGTCGTTGGCTGACGCCAAGTCGACCCCCACGGCACCCTCTCCCTCCGATTAGCTTTTTTAAGCTTTGTTATCAAATATAATGTCAATGTCATCATCTCTATATTTCTTATCTTTTCTTACATTTCCCGAGCTTTGCGGTTAGATGCCAGAATATTTCCCCCGGCTATCCCCTGTTTATTCTCCACTACTTTTAGCCACTCTGCTGTTGATACGACTGCGGCAAACCGTGAATGGAAGACTACGCTGAATACCCGATGGATTTCTTCAGCAGTTGCCTTTCCGGCCTGATTTTCGTAAGGGAGGCTTCCTGTGGCGTCGGACAGAAACTCAACGCTAAATCCTGCGTGGCTGGCATGATAAATAGTGGAGGCATCGCAGTTATGGCTCATATAACCAACGATGGTTAAGGTATTCACCTGTCGGTCTTTTAACCACGCCATCAGCGCGGTTCCGGCAAACGCGTCGGGTAAACGTTTTTCAATCAATAAATCGTGATGCTGACGCTGAATTTCCGGGTGTAATTCCCACCCTTTGCTGCCTTTGGCAAATACCGGTGAGGTTTCCGCCGCACTATTTTGCACTACCACGATTGGTATTCCCTCTTTTTTGGCTACCTCCATAGTTTGGATAATATTGCTTAATGAGATCGCCACCGGTGGATACTCAATGGGTAATTCCCCCGTGAAATACTCGTTTTGCACATCAATAACCACCAATGCTCTTACCGGGTTGTTCATCAATAGTTTCCTCATAGCCGGTTAATACTTCTGCTATTTTGCAGGCTTCCTCACTTATCGGATAGTGACCTGAATGACAGATATCGATAGAATCAGGCCAATTATCTTTGCCTGAAGCCCAGGGAATTCGCATGGAACCGCTGACCACCCCAATCACCATCGCCGTTGCCGCTTATCAGGGCATTAACCCGTTTCATCTCTCTATTCCCCATACGGTATTCAGCAATGTGCTTAATCAGGATGGTACGCCCCGCTTTCGCGTAATGACCTGCGCGTTGGAAGAGAACCAGATAGAAAGCTCAATGGGATTTAGCATCACAACCCAATACGGCATTGAAGGTTTCCAACAGGCCGATATCATCATTGTTCCCTCCTGGCACCGCATTGATGTCGCCCCTCCGGAGGAATTTATTGATGTGTTAAAGCAGGCTAACCGGCACGGTGTAAAAATTGTTGGTTTATGTCTGGGTGCTTTTGTACTGGCTAAAGCAGGGCTATTAAACGGTAAGGCTGCTACCACTCACTGGAAATGGGCCAATGCTTTTAGTCTGCGTTATCCGGAAGTAGAGCTACGGGCGGCTGAACTCTACATTGATGAAGGAAATATTCTGACTTCTGCCGGTATGGCCGCCGCCATTGACTGCTGCTTACATATGTTACGGCAAATTTGCGGGGCAGAAATCGCCAATCAGGTTGCCCGCCAAATGGTGGTGGCACCCCATCGTCAGGGAGGACAGGCTCAGTTTATCGAAATTCCACTGCCGGTATCGCGACAGGATGACCGTATATCTCAGGTGCTTAACTGGGCAGCCCAACACCCTGAGCTCCCACACTCTATCGACTCACTGGCACAGAAGGGAGCGTTAAGCCGTCGCACCTTTACCCGACATGTACGACAAACCACCGGCACAACGGTGATGCAATGGCTGTTGAATCAACGTATTGCTAAAGCGCAGCGGATGTTGGAATCCGGTAACCATTCTATGGAGAAAGTCGCAGCAGAATCCGGCTTTAATACGGTGGCCTCTCTGCGCCAGCACTTTACTAAAGCGTTGAACATTTCGCCTTCATCCTACCGGAAACAATTCAAAATAAAGGCAGAACAATCAGCCAATAAATAAACCAAAAACCGGTCATGGTTTATTTATCAGTTATGGTAATGTTTGGTCACTGATAATCCATCCTATCGCAGAGGACAGGACATGAAGCCATCGATCGTCTCCTATAAGAAACTGCCCGCAGATTTACAGGACAAACTGGAACAACGTTTTTCCGTTACCGCTTTTGATTCCATTACTAATGAAAACCGCGCCGATTTTATTAAAGCCCTTGGTAAAGCTGAAGGGATTATCGGTGCCAATGAGAATATTGACCGTAAACTGTTAGAGCAGGCACCGGTACTCAGAGCGGTTTCCACCATCTCTGCAGGCTTTGATAACTTTGATGTTGATGCTCTGACTGAAAGAAAAATTCCGTTGATGCATACGCCCGGGGCTCTGACGGAGACAGTGGCAGATACCATTATGGCGCTGGTACTTGCCAGCGGTCGACGCATTGTGGAAGTGGCCGAACGGGTAAAAGCCGGAGAGTGGGAAGGCAGCGTTGGCGAAAACTGGTTTGGCACCGATGTTCACCATAAAACAATGGGGATTATTGGTATGGGCCGCATTGGTACGGCGCTGGCCCAGCGGGCGCATTTTGGTTTTGGTATGAAAATTGTTTATAACACGCGTAACCGAAATCCGGAGGCTGAAAACCGCTTCGATGCCATCCATATGGAACTGGATAAACTGCTATCCGTCGCCGATTATGTCTGCCTGATATTGCCGTTAAACCCACAAACCCGCCATTTGATTAATGCAGAGCGATTCGCGCTGATGAAGCCATCGGCCTTCTTTATTAATGCCGGACGCGGCCCGGTAGTAGACGAAGCAGCATTAATCGAAGCGTTACAGCAAGGAACCATTGCCGGTGCCGGTCTGGATGTGTTTGAAAAAGAGCCGCTGCCGACAGACTCTCCACTGCTGTCAATGTCGAATGTGGTAGCCATTCCACATATTGGTTCAGCGACGTTTGAAGCACGCTACGCCATGGCTGCCAGCGCCGTCGATAATTTAATTGCCGCCATGACGGACAGTATTGAAGGCAACTGCGTTAACCCCTTGGTTATTCGCTGACACACAAATCTGACCTTCATCTTACCGTGGCTACATCAAATCACTGTTTTTTTGATGTAGCCACGGTAAAAATGCAGTTTATTTATCAGCATAATACCGTTGGATTAGCCAAATAAACCTGTTGAATACCATATTCAACAGCGGCCAGAACAACACATCTCACCATGTGTGGTAATTACCACAGAACTTCAGATAAAAATCAGCCATCTATTCACCCGTTGCACCAACTAAAGTCTGTCGGTATGGTTAATGGTTATCCCCTCAGCCCATAACATCAATGTATTAACATGACATTTTCATCTTTTGGTAAAAAATTTACCCGTTTTTCCGGTATCACCCAGTTAATGAGTGATTTGAACGAAGGTTTACGCACTCCCGGGGCAATTATGCTTGGAGGCGGTAATCCTGCAAAAATCCCGGAGATGCAAGACTACTTTACTCAGCTTTGCGCCGATCTGCTGGCAGAAGGAAAGCTGACCGAATCAATCTGTAACTATGATGGACCACAGGGGAAAAATACCTTCCTGACCGCGCTGGCAGAGATGTTAAGCGAAGAGCTGGGTTGGCCGATTGAAGCAAAAAATATCGCGCTGACCAACGGCAGCCAAAGTGCATTTTTCTATCTGTTTAATCTGTTCGCCGGTCACCAGTCGGATGGGCAGGTGAAGAAGGTTCTGTTTCCGCTGGCACCAGAATATATCGGCTACGCGGATGTGGGGCTGGAAGAGGATCTTCTGGTGTCCTATAAGCCAACTATCGAGCTGCTGCCGGAAGGCATGTTTAAATATCACGTCGACTTTGACCATCTGCATATTGGCGATGATATTGGCGCTATCTGTGTCTCCCGTCCAACCAATCCAACGGGTAATGTATTAACCGATGAAGAGGTGATGCGTCTGGATGCGATTGCCCATCAGAAAGGGATCCCGCTGATTATTGATAACGCCTATGGCGTTCCCTTCCCCGGCATTATCTTTAGTCAGGCTACACCCTTATGGAATTTGAATACTATTCTGTGCATGAGCCTGTCTAAACTGGGCCTGCCTGGCGCCCGCTGCGGTATTATTATCGCTAATGAAGAAATCATTCAGGCCATGAGTAATATGAATGGCATTATCAGCCTGGCACCGGGCAGTATTGGCCCGGCACTGGCTTTAGAGATGATTGAACGCGGTGATTTACTTCGCCTTTCAGAGCAGGTGATCCGCCCTTTCTATCAGCAACGCGTAGAGCAAACGCTGGCGATTATCCGCCGTTATATTCCGGCAGAACGCTGTCTGATTCACAAGCCCGAAGGCGCCATCTTTCTGTGGTTGTGGTTCAAGGATTTACCCATCAGCAGCCAAACCCTGTACCAACGGCTGAAAGCCCGTGGCGTACTGATGGTACCGGGACATTACTTCTTCCCCGGTCTGGAGCAGGAATGGCCTCATACCCAACAGTGTATGCGAATGAACTATGTGCCGGAGCCGGAGTTAATAGAAAAGGGAATTATTGTTTTGGCGGAAGAGATTGAGAGGGCGCACAGAGAAGGATAAATCTGCCCTTTAAAAAATAGATAAGTAAGGGCAGTACCGACTCGCCTGCATTACAGCCGAAGCAGTGATGCAGTTTTTTGACGGGATGATAACACAGGATGGGGTTTTCTCCCGGTGGAACGGGCACAGGCAGGCAAGGCTGTCGGGTCCCTGACGCTTCAGTTTACGGTCCTGTGATTCAGCTGGCTAAGGTATTACACGTTTCTCTGGATGGTTTGGTGTTTGATGAGCATGAACGCGGCCCGTCTGATGATTTGGCTTTGCAGTTCGAAGCGGTCAGCGGGATGCCCGAAGAGGAGCGCAGAATTATTAAAGCGCTGCTGGATAGAATGATTTTGAAGTACCAGGCTAAACAGATTACTGAACGCGGCTAAAACAGGCGGCAACCTGCCCTAACCGCTAACCACAACCAACTAGAGGAGCTAGTTAATCATGGCTAACCGCGATTGTAAGTCACAACCTGCCGTTAAAGCAAAACCACCACAGCCCCGTCATTACCGCGTGGGATATGTCCCCAATGGTGGTAAAACTCAACCCAGCCCGAAGCTGATTATCAGCGGGAAGTGGCTGGAGGCGTTGGGGTTGTAAGTATCCCATCAAAACGACCCATTCACTTTTAGAGATCTTCTGACATACTGATTATGTCCCCTGAGGAGATCACCATGCGTAAAATCCGATTCACAGAGCACCAGATAATCGCCGTCCTTAA